>JAHECO010000014.1 GCA_024641705.1 Candidatus Kryptoniota bacterium | reverse complement strand
GGTCCGAAGGGTTATTCAAGCAATATAGAGTTCCACCGTACCCCTTCCGGCCCTAAGTGTCAGAGGATGCCGGCGAGAGTTCCGTCGATACTTCTGCTGCATGGGAAGTCCAGCCTGGATATCTCCAACCGGCATCCACAATTCTTCAGATCGTCGGGTCGGCGATCGCCCCCATGAACATAATCGTGTTCTCGTGGTTCTCCTTAATCAGAAATACGAACGGGCGATTCACATTGAACTTAATAGGTCCCACCTGAGACCCGTCTTCACCACTTTTGTAGGACAGCTCGACTACGGTCGCAGCGGCGGCTTCGGTCCCCTCTTCGTTGACATCCAGATAGGTGCTGTGAATGACCCGAGATATGTATATGTTGCCCTTGATTCCGCCCGTCTCCATCCTGCTGAAGTCAGCTTGATCTGGATCAAAGGCAATTCCCATCCCCATCGATGTCAGGGCGCTGTTCAGGAGTGAGTCATATTTCACGGTGAACTTGGGCATCGTTATTTGAACATCGGCTACATGAAGACCATCGAGGATAGTCTGGTACGCGCCATCCGTCAATGCGCCTGTTAAGGACTTCAGAGATGAAGTACTGTCTGGAAGGATGATCAGCATACTGTAATCCCCTCTCCCGTACGGAAGCTCGACCACGCCCATGTCAGAATTGCTGAAGTACCTGAGGGTATCGCGAACGGCCATCATCGGAGCGTCTTTTGAGTTCCCATCCGAGAGATAGAAAGGCAGTGGCTTGGTTTGCTCCTTGTCAAACCTATACTGCCAGGTTCCGTTGAAGTAGAGCGCATCGATCAGGTACATCACAACCGTGGGATCTATCGGGGGCTCAAGCACTTTGGGGATCTTATCGTTGGTCTTGTTGCTGATCCAGGAATTGATGACGTTCGCGGCACCCGGATCGTTGAAGTCAAGAGGCGAAACCTCGGCATCGAAATAGTCTTTGTTGACCAGTACAAATGAGTCGGCCACCGCAAGGGTGTTCCTGTACCAGATCGAATTCGCTATCGTGAACTTAACGTTCGGGTCCAGACCGCCGAAAAGCGATATGAGATTCCGATATGACTGATTGATCTCGTCATTGGAGAGACCGTCAAGACCCAGCGTCTTCCGCATGTCGTCATAAGTCTGCCCGGCCGCCCCGTTTAACGTCATTGCCAGCGCCGTCGATACGCTCAGCGGCGATATGAAGAAGTTCTTCCCGCTTTCCTGTTCGGCGATCTTTCCGAAAAGATTCAGGCCAAAGGAGCCGCTGGCAGAAACGACCTGCTTCTCCGTGGAATTGAGATTAAGGCTCTGCAGCTGTTTGTCGGGCGAAACTGCATTCGTGCAGCCGAACTCAAGCGTTACGGCTGCGATCGCTGCGCAAAGAAATGAGGTCCCGAGAATCCGCTCCATACAACCCCCTTTTTAATGTTGCACGATTCTCATATTTCCGGAAGTGTACACACTTCCCCTGACGAGAAATTCTAATTCCGGGAATGAATCAATGCAAGCCCTTTATTCAGCCCCTCAGCCCCGAGGAGTCTTCAGATCCTCTTCGCCCAACTTAGTGTAAACCGGCTTATCCGGCTTGTACCTCGGATCATCCAGCAACAACCGCTCAACGACTTGCCCCGCGATTATATGCCGCTCTATAATTTCCGCCACATCTTCTTTGGTCACATGACTGTACCACACGCCCTCGGGATAAATCACCACGTTCGGCCCGTGTTCACAGACATCGAGGCAGCCGGCCTTGTTGGCCCTCACCCTGGCTTTCAGACCGCGCGCGTGGAGTTCCTTCTTAAATAGCGCGCGTATCTCCTCACTTCCCTTCTGGGCGCACGATCCCTTTGGGTCGTCTTCATCTCTTCTGTTCGTGCAAATGAATATGTGTCGCTCGTACCTCATTCTTCTAAATTCTTATTCCTACCAGTATCCCGTCGTTATGCTCACATCACCGAATACTCTCGTGCTGCAGGCGACCCTCTCGTGTTTGCGGTAATTTCCCGTTCTCATAAGCTTCTGCTCGCATTCTTCAGGCTGGGAGAGGTTCTCCATCCCATCGACAATTTCGACCTTGCACCAGCCGCAGACGCAGTCGCCTCTGCACGAGCTACCGAGGGGGATGCCGTTGACCCGGGCGGCCTTGAAAAGCGTCTCGCCCTTCTTTATTTCGACAGTCCTGTTGAGCGGGACGAACCTAACTTTTGGCATTCCTGAGGAACTTCTTCACCTGTTCAGTGTCCATCGTATTCAGCAGGTCGTCCTTTGTCAGCCAGCCTTTCCGCGCGATCGAGAGTCCGTATCTGTAATCCGAGAGTCCGTCCACCGAGTGGGCGTCGGGGTTAATGGAGAACTTGATTCCAGCCTCCTTCGCTTTCTTAAGGAACCTCCAGTCCATATCGAGACGGTGAGGATTTGCGTTGATCTCAATAACCTTCTTGTTCCGTACTGCAGTCTTGATGATCTCATCCATGTCGACTTCGTAACCGCTCCTGCCGAGAAGGAGACGGCCCGTCATATGTCCCAGGAAAGTCATGTACGGATTCTTCAGCGCCGCCGTCAATCTCTTGGTGGCCTCTTCCTTATTCATGCTGAGCCTGCTGTGCACCGACCCGACGGAGAAGTCGAGACTTTTCAGGACGGCATCGCCGAAATCCAGTCTGCCGTCTGCAAGAATGTCTACTTCACTCCCTTTGAAGACGTGGAAATCTGTGAGACCGGCGTTGATCTTGTCGACAAGCTGTCCCTGCTCCTTCAGCCTCTTCTCATCGAGGCCGTTCGCGTAGAAAGCTGTCTTGCTGTGATCGCTGAGCCCGAAGTACCGCAGGCCGAGTTTACGCGCTGCGGCGATCATGTCTTCGAGTGGCTCCGCCCCGTCGCTCCAGTTCGTGTGGACGTGGAAGAGGCCCAGAATATCCTCCTCTTTCACCAGCTCCGGTATCTCGCCTTTCGATGCTGCCGTGACAGCTTCCTCGGTCTCCCTCAGTTCCGGGGGCACGTATTGCAAGCCCATCTCGCCGAAAATCTCTTCTTCCGACTCGAAATGGATCTTGTCTCTCCCTTTCTTCAGCTCACGGACGCCGAGGTTGTACCCGCGGGAGGAGGCGTATTCTCTCAGGCCGGCAAAGAAATCCTTGCTCCCGCTGGAGTGGAGCACCGCGAACGGATACTCCGCCTTGTTCACTATTATGAATTCGACCGGTATACCGTTTTCCCAGACCACCGAGACCAGGTCGTTCTGGACATCGACCACTTTCTTCACGCCCCTGAGTTTCTTGAGTGCCGCGAACAACTTGTCCCGCTCGCCGGACTTGAACTTGATCACGCAGTCGATGTCGCGGATGATTTCCCTTCTGCGCCTGTAGCTCCCTGTAAACTGGTAGCGCTCCGCCCCCGACAGCTTCTCAAGCATGCCGGCAATGACCGTCGCAGTCTCATGAACGACATCCAGCAGGTGATACTCGCTATCGGCTTTGAGCTTCCTTATTGCGGAAAGAACTTTATCCTGCGTTTTCTGTCCGAACCCTTTCAGCGTTACCAGGCGGTTTTCGTTACAGGCATACTCGAGCTCCGCAATCGACTTTATGTCGAGCTGTTCATAGAGCGTGCGGACCTTGTTCGGACCGAGCCCCTGTATACTGAATAACTGCGGAAGGCCTTCGGGCAGCGATTTGCGAAGATCGTCAAGAAATGCAAGCTTGCCTGTCTCTACCAATTCAGTAAGCTTTTTCGACAAGGCATCGCCTACTCCCGGGATCTTCTTCGCCTCTCCCTTTTTAATGAGAACTATGACATCTGAAGTCGATTGGGCAATCGACCGGGCCGCGCGCGAGTAGGCGCTGATTTTGAACTTGTCTTCCCCCTTCAGCTCGAGGAGAGAAGAGATTTCTTCCAATACGCCGATTATTTCTTTCTTGTCCACTACCTGGTCCCCGCAATTCTGTACAGAGCTTCAACCTGGACCGCAGTGAGAGCTACGCCCAGCAACGCGCCGGCAGTCACCTGCGCCCTCGTGTGGGCTCTCAGTTCAACTCTCGCCCAGGCGACGACTGCAACGACCACGAAGAACGGCAGTATCTGCCAACCGAAAGTAAGCGCGAGAGCGGTCAGCGGACCCGCCGCCCCCATCGCATGCGCACTGATTTTCCATTGTGTATTGACAAGAGATATGACGAACGTGTTCGTGGCATAGCAAAACATCAACGCATATACCGTCACCGAAGCGCCCATCAGGTAGAGCACCGCAAACCCGGCCATATAAATCACGACCGATATAAGGTAAGGTACGGTCCGCTGCTGCCGGAGCGGTACATCAATGTGGGTCACCTTCTCTCTTCGCAGGAGCAGAAGCAGGTACGCGAAGGGGAGTGCCGCCCCAAAGAACACCGAGACCACTGCGACCGACATATTGTTCGCACCCTGACGCGTTAGAAAAGCAAGGAGCATGAAAGCGACAAGTGCAAATGTTGTCGGCATAAGAATATAAGAGATTGTGCGGGCTGCTCTCTGTTTCACGAATCAATTTAGTTTGAGGGCGTCATAATTCATAACCGGAATCCTGGGGAGTACGAAAGAGAAGCACGGTGCAGACGCAGAGGTACAAAGGGACACAGGCACAAAGCCAATAACAATGACGTTGATTTGTTCCACCTTACCGGGACGCTAGTCTATTCTTTCCACGATCTTGTTACGCGACGTTGAGCCGCGAATAAGTCGGAGTCTATTTCGTGGTATGCCGAGGAACGCACTGAGCAGATCGAGGACCGCATCATTTGCCCTTCCCTCTACCGGCTTAGCTCTGACGTGAACCTCAAAGCTGTCCTCAGCTTTCGTCACTACTTCGTTCTTCTTTGCGTTCGGATGGACTTTGACTTTCAGATACACGGGGATAATATCAAAAGTCAAAGGGCAAAAGTCAAAAGATGAGAACGATCTTCAGGATTTCTCTTTTTGTTGAAGCCGTCGTGGATTATATTAGGTCGTACAACGGGGCGTGGCTCAGCCCGGTTAGAGCGCTTGGTTCGGGACCAAGAGGTCGTGGGTTCGAATCCCACCGCCCCGACAACCGATGTACACGGTATATATTCTGCAGAGTAAGAAAACGGGTGGGTACTATACGGGTAGCACTCAGGATTTGGACAATCGCTTGGCAGTACACAACTCTGGCGAAACCAAATCCACAAGATCCGGCATTCCCTGGCAATTGGTTCATTTCGAGGAATTTCCCACACACGCTGACGCCATCAGGAAAGAAGGCAAGATAAAGGCACGTGGTGCGGAAAGATACCTGAAGGGGCTCGACCGCAATCACCACGGTTAGAGCGTGGCGCGTCTCGCGCCAAGGTCGTGGGTTCTCCGCCTTCGGCGGACACCGCCCCGACAACCGATGTACACGGTATATATTCTGCAAAGATGTAAGACGGGTAGTATTTATGCGGCGAGTACTCAGAATCTTGGTGACCGAACGTCAGTACACAACTCCGACGAAACCAAATCAATGGAATCAGGCATTCCGCGTCAGCCAATCCATACCAGACAATTCCTCCAAGGGGCGGAAGAGCTCTGGGATGGAACAGACATAGAACCACCCGAACTGAACAGGACATCCGCACACTCTAAAAAGGCTGGACTTGCTTTCAAATTGGGAATTCTCTAAACTTATACAAGTGGGAAAAACCGGGAGCATGAAATGAAGAAGTTGGCGGTAATCCTTCTCGCATTGGTTGTTCCTTTGTTGAACAGCTGTACGCAAAATTCTCCGGTATCTCCGAGTTATGGCGGTCAAGGGTCCCTTTCGTTAAGACTGGATAAGGCAACCGCCCCTTCGGGCGTGACTACCATAAACGCGTATCTGAGCAGGAGCGGCTATGACACGCTCAAAGCGAGCCTTAGCCTTGTGTACGACTCGAGCGCGAGCATCACCATGACGGACATTCCGGTCGGCCAGTGGCACCTGAGAGTCGACGCCCTCGACAACGGCGGCTATGTCCTTTACTCCGGCAGCACGGACGTGATGGTCAGCGGCGGCGTGACGACGCAGGTATCTCTCACGCTTCAGCCGGCAACCGGGAATGTGGAAATAACCGTTAATTGGGGAAGCGGCCAGCTCCTGTTCACTGACTACCTGTCGAACCCCGTCTTCACTCCCGCGCAGAACCCCTCCAACCCGGCTAACATCTCCGAGGCAAAAGTGATTCTCGACAACGGGATGTACAAGATGTGGTACATGGCAAGTTACTCGCCTTACGCGACAAGCCTGTGGTACGCGGAGTCGAATGACGGTGTCAACTGGACGAACAAGACTTCTCTCCCCATCCTCAACACGACCGACAGTGTCTACTGGGACTACGGCTACTTCATAGCGAGCGGGGCGGTCATGAAAGACGGGAGTCTTTACAGAATGTACTACAACGCCATACGCTCCTCATACGGACAATCTTCGGTCGGTCTGGCGACGTCAGCCGATGGGATAAGCTGGCAGAAGTACCCGGTTCCGGTTTTGACGCCGGACTCCCTCAATTATCACCTAGGTGCCAACTCGGTACTTAAGGTTAACGGTACCTACTATCTGTACTACAATTCTTCTCCGGTCTACAACTACGACGCGTGGGTGGTAAACGTGGCGACCTCCCCGGATGGGATACATTGGACAGAGTATTCGGGTAATCCGGTTCTGTCGGCCACGGCGGGCTGGGAAGGAGCAGGAGTCACATATCCGTCCGTAATATATGATGACAGTCAATTTGTCATGCTGTACATGAACTCGAACAGGTCCGCGTACGGAATCGCATATTCGAACGACGGTCTGAACTGGACGAAGCGTTCGTCACAGCCCGTCTATACGATAAGCCAGACGGGCAGAAACCTTCTCGAGATAGATTATCCCTGCCTGGTCCGGACGCCCGAAGAGTACCGTGTGTACTATACGAGCGTTCAGAACGTTGGCTACTCACCGTATGCGTTAATGACAATTTCATATGCCTCCAGCCCTGCGATACGATAGAAATTGCCAGGTAGGATTGTCCGCGATAGAGTTAGGTCGTGGGATGCAATGACCCCGAAGTCAGCGGTTCAGTTTGTGTGATTCAGGTACCCCAAAGGATTCAGTTCTTCAAGGTAAGGAACTGTTGAACTTCTTCCTTCTATTACGGATGTAATCCACGAAGATGTACTCCCCCAACTTGTTCAGAGAAGAGTAATAAGCTCTGCCCTTGTTTGCCTGCGTCAACTCTTCCACGAAATTTATCAGGTAAGGGTCGCGGGCAACCATGAACGTGCTGATTACCACCTTCTCCCTCCGGCAAGCCAGCGCTTCGTCGAGAGTCCTGTTAACGATCCTCGGGTCGAGGCCGAACGAATTCCTGTAAAGTCTCCCGGAGTCGTCAAATATTGCCGAAGGTTTCCCGTCCGTCACGAGGAACACCTGCTTGTTGATGTTTCCCTTCCGGCGGAGGATGCTCCTGGCCAATCTCAGAGCGGCCAGCGTGTTTGTATGGTAAGGGCCGACCGTGACGAAGGGGAGCTCCGCCAGAGTTATCTCCTTGGCGTCATCGCCGAACACGACGATATTCAAGTGATCTTTCGGAAACTTTGTCCTTATCAGCTCCGCGAGCGAGAGCGAGACCTGCTTGGCAGGCGTAATCCTGTCTTCACCGTAAAGTATCATCGAGTGGCTTATGTCGAGCAGGACCACGGTTGCACAGTTCGTCAGATGCTCGGTCTCATAGACTTCTATGTCGTCTTCTTTGAGCTTGAAATCCTCGATCGTGTCGTGCTGCAGCGCATTCTTCAGCGTGGATGTCAGATCGATGTTGGTCGGCTGGTCACCGAAAGTGTACTTCTTGGTTTCACTGAGCCTGTCGACTCCCTGCCCGGTATGCGGCGATTCGTGCGAGCCTTCCGGGCTCTTCTTCAGGTTCGAAAACACCTCGCGCAGTGCATCTTCCCTGATCCGCTGGACACCCTTGGCCGTGAGCACGATGACATCCTTCGCGTCGTCGATGTATCCGAGTTCCTTCAGCTTTTCGATGAAGTCGTCCAGGCTCATGTTCTCGTCGAAGAGTTCGTATTCCTGTCCGAGCTGCCGCATCCAGTCGAGGGCTTCCTCGGCGTCCCCGTTGGTCTGCAGAAGCAGGTAGCTGAACAGCGACACCATGTTCTGCAGCCGCTGCTCGTCCGTCATCGAATTTTCCGTCCACTTCGAATACCTGAATCTCATGACTTACCTCATCATAGTTCGCAACGAACACCTGACGCGATCAGCAACCAAAGACAATTTCACGAATTCCGGCACGTATTTCGGCGTCATCCGTCTTCTTCGGCCTCCCGGGACCACCGAAGCTTTGCTTATCCCCTCTCGGCAAACATCATTTGAACGAACCTGTTCTCCACCCTCTCCCGGCCCAGTGTACTGTCGGGGCCATGGCCGGGGTAAATCTTCACTTCATCCGGCAGCGTCATAATTTTGTCCGGAATGCTTTTCGAGATCTCCTCCATGGAACCGGTCGGAAGATCGACGCGGCCGATCGATCCGGCAAAGAGAGTATCGCCGGTAAATAGAACCCCGGCAGCCTCGTCGTACACACAGATCGAACCCAACGAGTGCCCTGGAGTGTGGATGACCTTCAGCCTAATCCGGCCGAAAAGGAGCTCGTTTCCATCGGACAATACTTCCTTCACCTCGACCGGCTCGATCTTCTCTGGAGGAGGAATTACCATCCCATTCGGGTCCCGCATCATCCACTCGTCAGCGCCGTTTCCGCAGACCGCGGCTCCGGTCAACTGTTTCAGTTTCGCCATCTCACCAATGTGATCCCAGTGACCGTGCGTCGCCACGATATACTTCACCGAAATTCCCAGCTCCCGCACCCGCCTATAAATTTTCTCGGCGGACCACATCGGAACATCTATGACAATACCCTCACCGGGAGCCGTATCGTAAACGAGGTACCCGATCGTCCAAACCGGGCCGTCCTCAAACTTCTCGATGTGCAGGAAAGCTGTCGGCAATTCAGTCCTCCTCGTACCTGCCTTTGGGCGGGAATATGCTCCCGACGAGATCCTTGTAGGCAATCACGTTGTCGGTATCGTCCTTCGCGATCCTGGAAAATTGATGGAGGCCGTCCAGGATAAATTCCATCGAAGTGGCCAGCTCATATTTCTTCGATTCCTCAACCTTCATGTGCCGCTTTGCCACCTCCTTGAGGTTGGAAACCTTGCAGAGCTCCGAGTAGTAGTCACTGAACGGCATGTCGTCGGCTACTTCTATCTTATTGCCGGATTCAAACCATGAAATGATCAGAGTATACTCGTCTTCACGCTTCCTGGGTTCCTCCCCCTGAGGAGTGCGGATCTTCTTCTGCAGCGGGTCCGGGAAATATTTCTTGAACGTTTCCCTTACGGCTTTGCCGATCAGGGCACGGCTCACTTTTACCGAACCTTCCTGCTCGCCCTCGAAAACCAGCTCGAGCTTCCCCGTCATACCGGGCAGCACCTGCTGAAGATCGCAGATACGCGGAACAATCGTCTTCTCATTGTTGACGATGGCGCGCCGCTCGGCACTGCTTATCAGGTTCTCCATGATTGAGATCGTCATCCTGACGCTCACCCCGCTTTTCTGATCGACGAACTCGCTCCCCCGAGCCTGGAAGGCAATCTCTTCGATGATCTCCTTCAGGTAGTGCGGCATGACGACTTCCCGTCCGCCGTCTCTCTGCAGCCATGCCTCCTGTTCCGTTATCTTCATCGCCTCTTCAATCGTGCGCGGGTAATGCGTTAGGATCTGCGAGGCAATCCTGTCCTTGAGCGGCGTAATAATGTTGCCGCGGTTCGTGTAGTCTTCCGGGTTCGCGGTGAATACCATCATTATGTCCAGAGGTATTCTCACGTTGAATCCCCTGATCTGGATGTCTTTCTCTTCCATGATGTTGAAGAGGCCGACCTGTATCCTGGGCTGGAGATCCGGCAGTTCGTTTATGGTGAAGATGCCGCGGTTGGTTCTGGCAATGATGCCGAAGTGAATTGCCCCTTCATGAGAGTAATGCAGTTTCTGGACTGCCGCTTTGATCGGGTCGATATCGCCGATCAGGTCAGCTATCGTCACGTCAGGAGTGGCCAGCTTCTCGCCGTATCTCTGTTCACGGGTAAGCCAGTCTATTTCCACATCATCGCCGTGTTCCTTCACGAGGTCCGTGCAGTGCTTACATACCGGCTTGTACGGATTGTCATTAATCTCGCACCCCTTTATGAACGGGACCTGTTCGTCGAGAAGTGCGATAAGGCTCCGGGCAATACGAGTCTTCGCCTGACCGCGCAGGCCGAGCAAGATCATGTCGTGCCTGGCAAGCAGCGCGTTGACTATCGACGGAATCACCGTCTTGTCGTATCCGATTATCCCCGGAAATAATGCCTCGCCCTTTCCGAGTTTGTCGACGAGATTTCTTCTAATCTCTTCTTTGACCGGAAGGACTTTGTAATCGCTCTTCCTCAGCTCACCGATCGTCCGAGCCTGTTGCTTCATCTATTCCCTCTCGTTTCTGCTGAGAATTTATTTCCACGCATTCCAAAAAGCAAACCAGTTCCTCTTGTCAATGCCGTGCGATAATTGGAACTGCATCGTCAAATTCATAATTTCTAACAATGCCGAAGTCAAAAAAGCTCCTTATACGATTGAGTTCCGCCGGTGACGTCCTTTTGACATCCCCACTGCTTAGATTAATGAAGGGAAGAGAACCCGATAGCGAGATACATTTCGTCGTAAAGTCACAATATGCCGACCTCATTCGCTTGAATCCTAACGTAAATGAAATTCATTTAGTTCAAGATCAGCCCACCGTTCACGCGCTGGAAGAAACCAGATTGAAATTGGCGGCGCAGAAATTCGATATGACTCTCGATCTTCACAACAACTTCAGGAGCGTTTACCTTAGAAGGGGGACATCGCGCGACATACGGGTCATAAAGAAAGATATCTTCAAGCGGGCTCTCCTGGTGAACACGAAGCTCAATCTCTACTCGTCGGTTCGTTCCGTGGCGATGAAATACGCGCAAACATTCGACAGAACAATTACGAGTGTCCCGCGGCCCGAGATTTTCCTGCCGCAGGAGTGCGTCTCGAAAGCCGATGAGATGTGGAGTTCTCTGGGTCCGGAACCGGGCCGCGCCATATTCCTGTGTCCCGGCGCGAGACATTTCACCAAACGCTGGCCTGCGGCCTATTGGAGTGAGCTCGCGGCAAGGTTGGCCGTCAACAGTCGCATCGTTCTTCTCGGCGGACAGGGGAATTCCGAGAGTTTCTCCGAGATACTGGACAACCCGAACGTAGCGGATTTTTGCGGCAGGTTGTCGCTGATGGAGAGCACGGCCATGATGCGCCACGCTTCGGTGGTTATAACGAACGATTCTTACCTGATGCACGCCGCGAACGCACTCGGCAAGAAGGTCGTCGCTATTTTCGGATCGAGCGTGAGGGAGTTCGGATTTTTCCCGTATGGGGTGGACTTGAAGGTCCTGGAGGTCACCGGACTTACCTGCCGTCCGTGCTCGCACGTGGGGCTGGGATCTTGTCCCCGCCGGCATTTCAGGTGTATGATGGAAACGATCCCGCCACTGGTGGAACAGGCGGCCCTTTCCCTTCTCAACAACTGACGACGTAACCGGACGCTCGTCGAATCGGTCACTCACCGGCGTGCAGTCGAACCCGCAATCTCCGCGTCTTACCGCAGGTTATTTCAGTTCGATGCCTGCAAGCACCTTGAGAGCCTGGAGGTATTTCGCGCTCGTCTCTTTGATAATTTCATCGGGCAGGTTCGGTGCCGGCGGCTTCTTGTCCCAGCTGATCGAAAGAAGGTAATCGCGCACGAACTGCTTGTCGAAACTCGGCTGAGACTTCCCGACCTCGTATCTCGATTTGTCCCAGAACCTTGACGAATCCGGAGTCAGCACTTCATCGATCAGCGTCACTTCCCCTTTCTCGTCGAGTCCGAACTCGAGCTTCGTGTCGGCTATAATGATTCCCTTGCTTTCGGCGTATGAGGCCGCGGCCTTATAAACCGCGATAGTGTAGTCGCGGATCTTTTCGGCCAGATCACCGCCGATGAGTTTCACGACCGCATCGAAACTGATGTTCTCGTCGTGGACTCCAATCTCCGCCTTCGTGGACGGCGTGAATATCGGTTCCGGAAGCTTCTCCGATTCGCGGAGTCCCTTTGGAAGCGAGATGCCGCAGATGGCACCCGTCTTCTTATAATCGTTCCATCCCGACCCCGTGATATAGCCGCGGACTATGCACTCCACAGGAAGCGGTTTGGTCTTCTTACCGATGACACTGCGACCTGCAAGGTCCTCCGAGTAGGGTGCACATTCGGCCGGATAGTCTTCCACTTCCGCAGCGACAACATGGTTCTTCACGATCTTCTTCGTGAAGTCGAACCAGAAGTTCGAGATCTGGTTCAGTACCTTCCCCTTGAAGGGAATGCCGTTCGGAAGGATGACGTCGAACGCGCTGATCCTGTCCGAGACCACAAAAAGTAATGTATTGTTCAGATCGTATATGTCGCGGACCTTGCCGCGCTGGAACAGCTTAAGATTCTTGAAATCGGTTTTTGTAATTACCTTCTCCATTTTCCTCTCTCTTTCGAAGTTGAACTTGCTGGACTGAACGGGCAAATTCGCCGATCGCGTGCCGCGACCTTCAAATCCAAGTTAAAAAGTTCGCCGCTATTTTCCGAATTCGGCGGGCTTCACTCCCTCGACATGAGCCTTACCTCAGTTTTCTGTCGCTGTCGAGCTGGCCGTCCAGAATGTGGAGGATGCGACCGGTTTCGGAGGCGAAGTGTTCGTCGTGTGTGACGACTACGATGGTCTGCCCGGTCTCTTCATTCAACCTCGCGAACAGCCTGTAAATCACTTCGGCGCTCTTCGAGTCGAGATTGCCCGTAGGCTCGTCGGCAAGAAGCACCATCGGATGGTTCGCGAGTGCGCGCGCAACGGCGACGCGCTGCTGCTGGCCGCCCGAGAGCTGGTTCGGTTTGTTGTTGAGTTTATCAGCCAGCCCCATCTCCGATAGGAGTTCGACCGCCCGTCTTCGCGCCTCGTTCACGCCGGCCCGTCCCCTCGCCAGCATCGGCATCATGACGTTCTCGACAGCGGTGAATTCCGGCAGGAGAAAGTGAAACTGGTATACGAATCCCAGCTTCGCGTTCCTCATTTCGGCAAGCTCCTCCTCGGTCATGGCGCTTATCTCCTCGTTATCGAGGAAAACGCTTCCCGAGTTCGGCTTGTCGAGTCCGCCCATCAGGTAAAGTAGAGTCGTCTTGCCCGAGCCGCTCGGTCCGGTTATCGCGGTGAATTCCCCGCGTGTAATGTCGAAGCTTATGTCCGGCAGGATGGTCGTGACGATTTCTTCGCCTCCGTTCCTGATGGCCAGCTCTTTCTTGACATTCCGCAGCCTGATCAGGGCATCTTCCATCATCTTTCTCCTCGAAGTATTTCGACCGGGTTGACTTTGGCGGCATTCCGCGAGGGGCCGACTGCGGCGATGAGACTCACGATGAGCGCAAACATCGAAGCTCCGATGAAGTACATGGGACTCTTCCCCATCATGAGCCTGTCTGTCCTGATCGCGCTTGCGCTCGAAGACGCCATCGGGATGGACGACATAACCTCGATCAGGACATAACCGAGCAGGCAACCGACCGCGGCCCCGACGAGGGCGACGATGAGGCCCTGGGCGAGATAGATCCAGGTTATCTCGGACTTCTTGAAACCGAGGGACTTCAGGATGGCGATGTCGCGTGCCTTCTCGAGCACGTTGGTTATCAGGACGTTGGCAACGCCGAAGCCTGCTACCATTATCACGAAGAAGACGAGGAAGTACACGATCCCCGAGATCATTTTGAAGAGGGCCACTACGCTCGCTGCCTTTTCCTCCCAAGTGATCGCCTTGTAATTGGTCTCACGCTCTATTGTTTTCGCGACCAGCGTGTCTTTCGGGAGGTCCTTCACACGTATGTACAGGTTGCTCGCCTCGTCGGGTGAAAACCCGCCGATATTTTGCCCGAGCCTGATGTTGACGTAGCAGTTGTCATCGATGTCGTTAATGCCGGTCATGAAGATACCAACCACACGCACACTGTAGATCCGTCCGGAGGGCGAAACGATCTGCATTCTGTCTCCGACCTGCGCGGTGAAATCCTTCGCCGTTGTACTTCCCAGCATTATTCCATCCGGCGTCCTCCCGAGCTCATCGAAATTCCCGCTCACCATGTTCTGCGAAAACTTCTCGATTCCATCCTCTACATGAGGGATGATTCCGAATAACTGTATAGGCTCGGAAACCGTCCCGAACATTCCTATAACATCCGTGGATACGGAAGGCGACACGAGTTGGACCAGCGAGTCGGACGCGATGAGGCTCTCCACCCGCGGATAATTCTTTATGACCTCCTGATCGTCGCGGCTGACGTTCTTGATGAAAGTGACGTGGGTTCCGTTGCCCGAAGCGACAAGCTGGTCCGGGACAGTCGGCTTGACCTTCTCACCCGACACGATCACGTGCGGCGCGATTTCCACTATCTTCTGAATGAAACTTTGAAGCAGTCCGTCCATAAGCGAGACCGCCGTAATGAGCACCATGACGCCGACGCTGATCCCGAGAAGCGTGAGGAAAGTCTGCCGCTTCCTGTTGCGGAGTTGCCTGAAGGCGATCATGATCAGGTGATAATTGAATTTCACGTTCACGCCCTCAGGATATCCACCGGTTTGAGCCTCGCTGCCCTGCGCGCGGGACCGTAGCCGGAAACCGCGCTGACCAGAATTGCAAAAAGGGTCGTAAGGACATAGAACACGGGTTTTTGTACGGTGACTATATGGTCGCCGCGCACCACCGCGCTCGGCCCGTATGAAACAGGAAGTGCGGAGATGAGATTGGTGAGGTAATGCCCCGCCACACCACCGATGACAGCGCCGGCGATCCCGAGAATCATGCCTTCCGCAAGGAAGACCAGCTCGAGCGTGCCGATGCTCACCCCCATCGATTTCATCACGGCGATATCCCGCTGCTTCTGGAGGACGATCGTGATGAGGACGTTCGCTATCCCGAATCCTGCCACGACGAAGACGAAGATTACAAGGAAGAATGTAATGTTGTTGTTTCTCTCGAAGAGCGAAAGGAGATTCGCGTTTGCCTCTTCCCAGGTCTCGGTCTTATAACCCGTCAGCCGGCTGATTTCCCTGGAGAGAGGATTCACGTCCTCGAGTGACTCGGTGTGAATGCCGATCGCCGAGACCACATTTTCCGAAAATCCGCTGATCGTCTGGGCGAGCCGGAGGTTGATGAAGGCGTTGTTGTCGTCGACCGCGCCGAAACCGCTCGCGAAGGTCCCGGCGACTACCAGGTCATAGACCTTCCCGTTCTCACCCGTGAACCGGACAAGGTCATGATAGCCGGCCCCGATCTTGCCTGCGAGCCCGATCCCCAGGAGTATGCCGTTCTTGGTGTAAGAGAGCTCGTTCAGGCTTCCCGTTCGTATGTTCTGTCCTAGCTTGCCTATTCTTGCCTCGCGTTCCGGGATCACTCCCTTCACAATACACGGACGGGAGAGTGTCGAATATCGCAGGACGCCGCGCGTGGCGACGAACGGCGAGACCGCATCGATACCCGGCAGGGCGTCAACGAGCGATACGACCTCGGTGTAAGGTTTTACCTCCTTTTTCTCGTCCGGCACGATCCTGGAGACAATCTCAAAATGGTTCTTGGAATAAGGGGACGACGTCATCAACAGCCGCTGCTTTCCCCGGATCTTCTCGCCTTTCACGGTTATGAGCGGAGAGATGTCGATGATCTTGTTCTTGATATCCGTCATGACCCCCTCGGCGAGCCCGAACGTCAGTATCATCACCATCGAGCCCACAGCCACACCCGCGATGACGAGCGCGGTCTGTCGGCGCTTCCCGGTAAGATGCCGCAGGGCGATACCGAGGATAAACCGGGCTTTCAGAAACATCATCTGCTCACTTCGACGCGCACGCACGCCTTGAGACCGGGGGCCGGTTGAGAGATGATTTCCGCACCAGGCCGGAGATTTCCTCCGGTTATCTCGGAGAATTTCCCGTCTGTCGCTCCCAGGCTCACCTTAACCTCATTTACCCTTCCATCGTGGACGGTGTAAACGATGCTGGAGTCGGCGAGCTGCATTACGGCCGTCCGCGGAACGAGAACGACGTCGTGAAGCTCGGAGGTAATGATATTTACGGTAGCTGTCATGCCGACATTGAGGTTTGCGGGCGGATCGGCAAGCTTCACGAACACCTTGGAAGTCTTCGTTGCCTCGTCGGTCTTCGGGACAATCCTGTAAACGTAGCCGTCAAATCTGCGCTCTCCGTAGGCGTCGAACGCGACGACACATTTTTGTCCCCTGCTCACGCGGGCAAAGTCCTGCTCATCCACTTCGGCCTCGACGAGTATCGAGGCAGGCGCGATCATCTGGAAGCAGACGGCATTAGGAAGGAGATAATCTCCCAGCTTGGCGCTCGCGGAGATTATCACGCCGGAAAACGGGGCGGCTACCTGCGTCTTGGAAAGCTGTTCCCTGGCAATGTCAAGCGCGATTTTCCGCTGCTGCAGGGTCACTGCCGCTAGGTCGACATCCCGTTGGGCATCGTCCAACGCTTTCTGCGTCACACTGCTCACTTCGAAAAGGGCCCTGGCGCGTTCCAGGTCCTGTGTTTTGTTCCGGAGGTCTATCTCTGCGGACTGAAGATCCGCCTTAACCTGCTCCACTCGGAGGAGATCGTCGCTCTCGTCGGTCTTCAGCAGAACATCCCCGCGGTTCACGTGCATCCCTTCGTGAGCACCGACAAACGTTACGACCCCTCCGGCTTCGGACCGGAGGGTTGCCGTCGAATCCGCGTTTACGTTGCCGGTTGCATAGACGACCGTCACAAGATTTCCTTTCTTAACGGTGGTAACGGAAACCTTCTGATGCACGAAGATCGTGTTGTATAGAATATAAACCAGTACGGCTCCCGCCAGGGAGCCCGGCACGATGACTTTCTTCTTCATTTCGCCCTGCCTTTAATTCCGATGCCGTCGAAGAATACGGACACGAGGAATCCGACGGCCTCTTTCTTCATCTGCTCATCATGTTCGAAGAAAAGGTTGTTCATGTGATAGGCATAAACCATATGGTTGAAGATCTGTCCGGCCCGGAGCGTATCGACTTTTCTGATCTGTTTGGTCTTTATGCCCCGTTCGAGTTCGCGGGCCAGGATCTCGTTGAGCTTTTCATGAATAAGTGCGTGCGGACTTCCTTTCCATCCCGCCATATTGACGCGGCCGATCTCCCGCATCAGGAGCCTGAAGAAGTCGGCGTGATCGGAGAAGTGCGTGATCAGCAGTTCGATGAAGAGGGCGAATTTTTCGCGCACCGGCAGGTCTTCAAGCATTGCCTTTTCCGCGATATCGTTAATTTCCCTGAAGACATCCTCGACAACACTCATGTACAGCTCTTCTTTCGTGCGGAAGAACTTGTAAAGCGTCGCCTTGGCGAATTCAGATCTCTCCGCGACATTATCGATCGTGGTTCCGTCGTAGCCTTTCTCCGAGAAGACTTCCCTCGCCGCGTCCACGATCGTCCTCCTGCGGAATTCGATTTCCCGCTCTTTCCTGGGCACCATATTACCAACCATTCTGTAAATTGAACTGACCAGTCCAAATTAGGAACGGTGAGTCTTCGATGCAAGCCGCACAAGTGCCTCACCGCATGTTCCGGGCAATCCCTTGCAGGCGGTCAGAACCTCACATCTGTATTATGCCCCGGGATGAAGGAGGGGGCCGGTTCCCCCACCGGACCCCGACGCGCAGGATCAGTCAGTCGCGGTCGTACTGGATCAGAGAGAAGACATCGTTGGAGGGAATCGCCTTTCGACCGTTCAGAGGGGTGAGTTCTATGAGGAAGCAAATCCCTACGACCGCTCCCTGCAAACGCTCGATGAGTTTGCACGCGGCCGCGACCGTCCCGCCTGTGGCCAGAAGGTCGTCATGCACGAGTACGCGTTCGCCGGGCTTGATCGCGTCTTTGTGAATTTCCATGGAATCGGTACCGTATTCCAGCTGATATTCCTGCTTGATCACTTCCGCCGGAAGCTTGCCGGGTTTGCGGATCGGAATGAAGCCGGCGCCAAGCCTGTACGCCAGCACGCTGCCGAAAATGAAGCCGCGTGATTCGACCGACACAACCTTATCGATCTTCTTGTCCTTGTAGTGTTCGTAGAATTTGTCGACGACGTAGTTAAATGCTTCACTGTCTTTCAAGAGCGTCGTGATATCACGAAACATGATCCCCTTCTTCGGAAAATCGGGGACCGCCCTGATGATCGCTTCAATGTCCACTATTGCCACTCCAGTTTTTCCTTGTTCAAGAATGAGTTTACGCCTTTCTGGAAATCCTCGGTAGAACGTGCGGCGACGTTCATCGCGGTACTGTACTTCAGTGCCTCATCCAGACGCATGTCCCTGACCTCGGCCAGTATCTCTTTCGTCAGAGCGACCGCGCCGGCGCTGGTTCCGGAAATGAAGTCTTTCAAAAACTGACCGGTATGCGATTCGATTTCATTGTCGGCGACTATCTGAGAGAAGAGTCCCATCCGGAGAGCGGCCGATGCTTCGATGATTTTTCCCGTGAGGACAAGCTCCCTCACGTCCGACTCCCTGAGCTTGCGAAGCGCGAAATTCAAAACGATGGCGGGGACAAACCCTATCTTGACCTCCGTGAAGCCGAACCTCGCTTTGTCGGAGGGGATGATGACATCGCATGCGAGCGCGAGCCCAAATCCGCCAGCGAGCGCGGGGCCTCTTACAACCGCACAGGTAAGCTTGCGGCTCCTGTATATTCCGAGCAGCAAGTCCTTCAATAAGCATGAATCCTCGAAGTTTGCCGACGTGGAGTTAGCGGAGAGTTTCCGGAGATAATCCAGATCGGCGCCGGCTGAGAATGCACTTCCCTCTCCCCGAAAGACTACGGCTCTAACATCGGTGTCGGAATCCGCGTCGGCAAAACACCCGGTAAGTTCCGACACGGTAGTATCGTCGATCGCGTTCCGTTTGTCCGGTCGGTTGAGAGTCAGGTACGCGACCTTCTCTCTGATCTCAAATTCAACCCGCTTGCCCATTTACTTCTCCTCCCTCGAGAGTTTATCTATGAGACGCCAGACGATTTCCGGAACCCGCATTACCGACAGCCGGGGGAGTCTGATGAGATCGAAGTTTTCAAGCTCCTTACAGCTCTTGAGTTCCGACAAGAGGACCGGCCTTTTCAGCTTCCTGACGGGTTTCAAACTGACCACCGACAGTTTCTCGTCTCTCTTTCTCGGATCAGGGTAAGGGGACTTTGAAACCTTCGCGATGCCGACCACCGCTTTTTTGTTGCCCGAATGATAGATCAGGCATTCGTCCCCGAATTCCATCGAACGAAGGTTCTTGAGAGCAAGGTTATTAGTGACCCCATCCCAGACTGCTTCTCCCTCACGAGAGAGATCCTCGAAAGAGTAGACCGACGGTTCTGTTTTTAAAAGGAAGCGAGACAATGATTTCTCCGATGGAATTGAATCGTCAAGCGAACCGGTCAGGCACGATAGCCGGCGCCCCATTTCTGTTCACACACCGAATTCAATATGGTCAACTTCCGCGAAAGCGTCAACCTGTAGATTAAATCCTCATGCCGCCGCATAAATTGATTTTGAATGTCGGAGACGATATTTTTTTGTTAATGCAGAACTCAATATTCCTCGGCTTCGACGGAGGGGCGACAAAGACCACCGGAGTAGCGATCGATTCGGACCGCAATGTCGTAGCTGAAGCGACGGGCGGCCCGTCCAATTTCCAAATCATAGGAACAGAGAAGGCATCTGAGAACATATTGGCGACTACGGAGGCTCTTCTCACAAAATCCGGAACGCGGTTCGACCAGATAAAGGCCGTGTACCTCGGTCTCACCGGGGCGGGAAGAATCAAGGACGCGGACAGGATGCGGGACGCGTTCATCGAGTATCTCGCCAAAAAAGGCTACCCGGTTCCCGATGTCCGCATAGGGAGCGATGCAATTGCGGCGCTGGAGGGAGCGTTCGCCGGGAGACCGGGGATGATCCTGATCTCGGGCACGGGCTCGATACTCTTTGCCAAAGACGAACAGGAACGCATACACAGGGTCGGCGGCTGGGGACGTTTCATCGGAGACGAAGGTAGTGGGTACGCCATAGGACGTGCCTGCTTGTCGGCGGTGTCCAAACATATCGATCGGCGGGGCAAGTGGACTCTTCTGTCGGAACTCCTGAAAGAACGCAAGGGGATTGAGAATCAACAATCGATGATCGCCGAGGTTTACCAGAACAACCTCGACATCGCTTCACTGGCCCCGATTGTGATCGAAGCCGCAGAACGAGGGGACGAAGTTGCGCACGAAATAGTGGAAGAAGCATCCGCGGCGTTGGTCGAACACGTCCGTGCGGCGTTGCCGAATTTGAAACTCCCAGTCTCTCTGGCACTCATCGGGAGTGTCCTCTCGACGGACAACTTCCTTTCGGAAATGGTCAAAGAACAGATCGGAAAAGAATTCCCGCAAATCACAATCCGGAACCCTGAACGCCCGCCCGCACTCGGCGCTGCGCTTCTCGCACTGAAAATAGAAAGCCCCTGATGATAAGATTACTCTCCATACTTCTAGTCTCCCTATTCCTAGTCTCCTGCTCTACAGGGCGGTACCAGACGAAAAAGCCCGTCGAAGCACCCGAACGGAGCCCGGGCGCCGTCGTCCCGGAAGGGGAAAACGAAATCGTAGACGACACCGCCGTCTACAACTGGGCAGCCGATACGTCGTGGGTCGACAGCACACTAGGTTCCCTCTCTCTCCGCGACAAGGTCGCCCAGATGATCGTCCCGTTCACGTATTCCCCCTACTTGAGCGACAGCAGTGACAGGTACTCCCGCCTCGTCCACCTTGTGAAGGACCTGCATGTAGGCGGCTTCGCGATTTCACTCGGCAATGTATATGAGCAGGCAATGCTGCTTAACAGACTTCAGGAGATATCAAAGGTCCCTCTTCTCTACTCGGCCGATTACGAGTACGGTCTTGGAATGCGTCTTGACGGTGGAATATCATTCCCGAGCAACATGGCGCTCGCTGCCACGCGGGACTCGTCTCTCGTCTACAGGATAGGACGGACGATCGGCGAAGAGGCGCGAGCCGTCGGCGTGCTCCAGAATTTTGCCCCGGTGTCCGACGTCAACGATAACCCGGAGAACCCGATCATCAACGTAAGGTCGTTCGGCGAAAACCCGAAGCTTGTGGGGAGCCTGGCGACAGCGTTTGTCAAAGGCACTCAGGACGCCGGGGTTCTCGCGACGGCAAAGCATTTCCCCGGGCACGGCGACACGCAGGTTGATTCCCACTCGCAGCTTCCGACAATCGACTTCGGTTACGACAGGCTGGACACGGTAGAGCTGGTACCTTTCCGCGATGCGATCAAGTCCGGCGTCAGGTCCATTATGGTGGCACATATCGCGTTCCCGAAGTTTCAGGGCGAGGACGGCGTGCCTGCCACTCTTTCAAACAAAATCACAACGGGACTCCTCCGTGACTCGCTCGGATTCCACGGGCTGATAGTGACCGACGCGCTTACGATGGGGAGCGTGACAAAGGAGTATTCGGCGGCAGAAGCAGCCATCAGGGCCGTCAAGGCGGGAGCAGACATTCTACTGATACCTCCGGATGAGGAGATCGCCATCGATGCCGTGGTGAGAGCGGTGCGCCGGGGAGAAATCGATCCGGCGGTCATCGACGCCGCGGTGAAGAAGATTCTGACCGTCAAGTCTGAACTCGGTCTGGCAACCAGGCGGTACGTAGACGTTGACGAGATCAGTAAAGTCGTGGGAACCGAGAGACACGAACTCCTTGCTGAGAAGGCGGCGCGCAGGTCCATCACGATTGTACGCAACGTCGGAGACATCATTCCTCTTCAGTACCATCAGCCTCAGCAGATACTCTGCCTTACGGTGGCCGACAACAGCGATCCGGACATCGGCGCCCAGTTCCGGAAGGAACTCTCCCAGAGATGCGACAACGTGCAGTATGCACAGATCGATCCCACGTCGAACCAGCTCAATTTTGACGACGTTTACAAGATGGCGCAACGAGCAGACTTGATCATCATCCCTTCGTATGTGCGTTGGAGGAGCGGACAGGGTACGGTGGATTTAACTCAGCCGGTCCGCGATTTCCTCAACATGGTCATAGCTCTCAAGAAACCTTGCGTCATGGTTTCGTTCGGAAATCCCTACCTCCTGAGAAGCGTCCCGATAGTTCCCGCTTATGTTTGTGCGTACAGCGGGGCGAAGTATACGGTGACTGCCGCAGTAGAAGCACTGTTCGGGGAAATCAGTGTGACAGGAAAACTCCCGATCACAATTCCGAACACCGCGGCCTACGGCGACGGAGTAGCTCTACCAAAGACAAGTCTTCGAATAGCATCTCCAAGGGAAGCGGGCTTCGATCCCCAACGGCTCGACCGGCTCGATTCCATCATGCAATATTGGGCGGCAGACAGTGCTTTCCCCGGGGCCGAGCTCCTCGTCGCAAAGGACGGGATGATTGTATACGACAAGGATTTCGGAACGCTCGACACTTCCCTCTTCGCCCGGCGCGTTCAGCCGAACACCATGTACGATCTGGCCTCGCTCACCAAAGTCATCGCGACAACTTTCGCGGTGATGAAACTCTACGACGAAGACAAGCTCGATCTGGACGCCCCGGTTATAAAGTACATTCCCGCCTTCGGGCAGAACGGCAAAAAGAACATTACAATCACCGACCTCCTCGTCCACGATTCGGGTCTTCCTCCCGATCCCCCGCGCTACCTGTGGTACGACTCCCTGATCGCTCCGGAGCAGCTGCAGAGGCTGCTGCACGACCCACACGCTTTTGTCTACGCGGATTCATTCGGCACCAACTTCGCTGCGGCTCACCAGGCGATGTGCGACAGCCTCTATGCGACGCCGCTCGTCTACAAGACCGGCACGAAGATGGTTTACAGCGACATCGGGATGATAGTGATGGGAAAGGTAATCGAGACGATTACAGGCATACCCCTGGACAAATACGTCGAGGACAGTCTTTACAAACCGCTCGGGATGACTCACACCATGTTCACGCCGCCGAGTTACCTCTGGCCAAGTTGTGCCGCCACAGAGTATGACTCGGCAGCGGGCTGCCTTCTCCAGGGGGTGGTACACGACGAGAACGCGAGGTCGCTTGGAGGAGTTGCCGGACACGCGGGATTGTTCTCCACAAGTGAGGACCTGGCCGTCTACGCGCAGATGCTTCTGAACGGCGGAGTCTATGACGGGAGAAGGTACCTCAAGACTGCGACTATCGCCCTCTTCACGCGGAAACACTCAAGCCTCAGCACGAGGGCGCTCGGTTGGGACACCAAGGCACCCGAGCACTCTATGGCCGGGGAGTATTTCTCGCCGACATCGTTCGGCCACCTCGGCTTCACCGGCACTTCGATCTGGATTGATCCCGTCAGGAAGCTGTTTGTAGTTCTTCTGACCGACCGCGTTTGTCCGACGAGGAATAATCACAAGATTTCCCTCGTGAGGCCGGCGGTGCACAACGCAGTGATCGAAGCGCTGACGGAAGAAAGGTGAGCAGGATTTCATAGCCGTGGCAGACTACCGGCTTCCAAACGATGATGGATACTGATGAGAATACTTGTAATTGAAGACGAAAAGAAGGTCGCTTCGTTCATAAAGAAGGGACTCGAAGAACAGTCGTACGTGGTGGAGACAGCGTTTAACGGTCTCGACGGTGAGCGGCTGGCACTAAAAAATGACTACGACGCGATCATACTCGACGTGCTTCTCCCGAAGCAGGACGGGATCGCGACCTGCCAGAAGATCAGGATGAAACAAATCGACACGCCCATACTCATGCTAACAGCCATGGGTGAGACGGAGGACAAGGTGCGGGGTCTCGATTCGGGCGCAGACGACTATTTGACGAAGCCGTTCCATTTCGAGGAGCTGCTGGCCCGCGTGCGCGCGCTTCTCAGGAGAAAGAGTCAGGACAAGTCGGCGGTGCTGCAGGCCGGGGAGCTTGTGCTCGACCCCGTCACGCGCAAAGTCGAACGCGACGGCAGACAGATCAGGCTCACCAGCCGGGAGTTCGCCCTCCTGGAGTATTTCCTCAGAAACAAAGGACAGATCCTTTCGCGGGCCAATCTCGCGCAGCACGTGTGGAACGTGAGCTTCGACATGGATTCGAACGTGATCGATGTCTACGTCAAGCTGCTCCGCCAGAAGATTGACAAGGGCTTCGACACTCCGTTGATCCGGACGATGGTCGGGGCGGGATACGTGCTGAGCGATGAAGATTCGGACGATTAGAACAAAAATAATCTTCCTGTTCGTCGTAATATTCGGACTCACACTGTCCGTTTTTTCCGGCGCGTTGTATTTCTTGTACGCCAGGCAGAGTGCACAGAACTTCGATTTGAGCCTCAGCAATGATGCCCTTGCGATAGTCGGAATGGTGAAGGGGGACAGTTTCCTCGAGCAGGAGATCATTTCCGGGTTGATCCACCAACCTCTCCAGGCAAACTTCGGTACTAACAGGTACGTTCAGGTAATCTCAATCAGCGGGAACGTGATCATGAGGTCATCCGATCTGAAGAACACCGCTCTGCCGGTTACCCCGGATGTCCTGGCACTGGCCCTGGGTCATCATCAGGTCTTCGAAACACTCGACAGACGGACGACAAGGGCACTGATCGGGGAAGGCCGGCTCCGGATGGTTACGTACCCGGTATTTGAAGACCTCATGCCCAGATACCTGGTCCAGGTTGCGGCGAACACCGCGACGCTGGAGCAGAGCATGCTGCAGCTTCGTCTGCTCCTTTTCATCTCCGTTCCTCTCGCCATCCTCGCTGCGGCTCTGGGCGGCCTCTTCATCGCGAAGAAAGCCTTCGACCCCATCGACAAGATCATCAGGACGGCCCGGTCGATTTCCGCCGAACATCTCGACAGGCGGCTGGAGACGGGCAAAGTCGACGACGAAGTCACACGCCTTTCAGGCACGCTCAACGCAATGTTTGACAGGATTGAAGAGGCGTTCAGATTGCAGAAACAGTTCACGGCCGACGCTTCTCACGAGCTGAAAACGCCCCTGACAATACTTCTTGGTGAGATTGAAGTCGCATTGGCAAACCCGAGAAAGTCGGAAGACTACGTCAAGATTCTCAAGAGCGCGGTAGAAGAGATAAGGAGGATCACCAAGATCGTCGATGAGCTGCTGACAATAGCGAGACTGGAGAGCGGGCAGCTGCAAATGCAGAAGCTCCCAATAAGGCTCGACGAGATCCTGCTCGATTCCGTGTCCAAGACATCCGCGTACGCCTCGCGGCGTTCGATCGGCATCAATTTCGAAATCCACGACGCCTCCGGCGAAGAAAGTGAGGAGGTTATCCTCGAAGGGGACGAAGACAAACTCCTCAGCGTGTTCATCAACCTTCTGGACAACGCCATCAAGTACTCAAGCGACAACTCCCTCATACGCGTCGTTCTGATCCCCGGCAGAGACTCGGCGAAGGTACAGATAATCGACAGGGGAATCGGGATTGCCCCCGAGGATCTTCCGCACATATTCGACAGGTTTTACCGGGCTGACAAATCACGTTCTTCGGAGGGTGCACATAGGGGAACGGGGTTGGGGCTCTCGATATCCAAGTATCTCATCGAGGCTCACGGGGGCAGCCTGAGCATAGACAGTGTCAAAGGTGAAGGTACCACCGTAAACATCCAGCTGCCGACTCGCCGTGAGGGCCGTCCGATCATGTCCCCTCCGAAGGCGTAGAGGCTCCCTTCACCGCATGAAAGAACCGTCGAAAAAAAGAAAGCGGCTTTCGCCGCTTCCGGAGATTCAGTGTATTTAACCTCTTGGGTCAGACTTCCATTATTTCTTTTTCCTTGCCGGCAAGAATATCATCAAGCTGCTTTATGTACTTGTCTGTCAGCTTCTGCACTTCACCTTCACCGTGTTTTCGCTCATCCTCGGAGACATGTTCTTCTTTCTCCGCCTTCTTCAGATGTTCATTGGAGTCGCGCCGGATATTTCTTATTGTGATGCGGCCGTCCTCTGCAAACTTCTTCGCCACCTTGACAAGTTCCTTTCTCCTCTCCTCCGTCAGTGGCGGTACGGGGAGCCTGATGACGGTTCCGTCGTTGGCAGGAGTGAGGCCGATGTTGGCAGCCAGGATGGCTTTCTCCACCTCGTGAATGAGAGTCTTGTCCCACGGCTGCACTGTAATAAGGTGAGCGTCCGGCGTACTGATCGATGCCGTTTGCGCTATCGGCATTTTCTTGCCGTAGTAATCAATCCTTATGTCGTCGAGAATCGCCGCAGTTGCTTTCCCGGAACGGAGTTTCGATAGTTCCTGTCTCGTGAATTCGACAGCCTTCTTCATTTTGTCTTCCGTTTCGTGAACAATCTTGTCCAGCATAAATTCCTCCAGATTATTGATCGATTGATTACGACGGTTGAACCGTCGATCCCACTTCTTCTCCGATCGCGATCCTCCTGAGGTTACCGGGAACGTTTATATTGAACACGACGATAGGCAGTTTGTTTTCCCGGCAAAGAGTAATCGCGGTGAGGTCCATGATCTTCAGGTCTTTCTTGAGAACATCCATGTACGAGATTTCAGAGAATTTGATCGCGGCCGGGTTCTTCTCAGGATCAGAGTCGTAAATTCCGTCGACGCGCGTTCCCTTGACAATGACATTGGCTTTGATCTCGACAGCACGAAGAGCTGCCGCCGTATCGGTGGTGAAGTAAGGATTGCCGGTACCCGCGCCGAAGATGACCACGCGACCTTTCTCAAGGTGCCTTATTGCACGACGCCTTATGTAGGGTTCAGCCATTTCTTCCATCGAGATCGCGCTCATCAGCCGCGTGTAGATGCCGTTTTTCTCCAGAACGTTCTGAAGTGCGAGGGCATTGATGACGGTCGCGAGCATGCCCATCTGGTCGCCTACCACTTTGTCGACGCCGTCTGCGGCGGCTGCTATCCCCCTGTAAATATTCCCCCCACCGATGACAATTCCGACTTCCACCCCAAGCGAGTGGACGGCTGCGATTTCGCCCGAAAAATGCTCAAGCATCGCAGGGTCGATCCCGTACCCCTTCTCACCCATCAACGATTCCCCGCTGAGCTTCAAGAGTATCCTGTTATACTTCAGATCCACGCTCGCTCCATATTCCGGTTTAATGTAACAATTTATAAAAAAAGCTGCACTCGCGACAGACTCAAGTGCAGCTTCAAAAGGTCAGCTTGCCCGTGTTACGAGTATTTCACCGGGGTGGCATTGATCCTCACTTGATTCCATCAACCCCGAGCTCGAACCTTTGAAATCTACGGATGGAGACGTTCTCACCTGTTTTCGCCGTCATATCCATAACAAGGTCCTTTATCATCCTCTGTGGATCCTTGATGAAAGCCTGCTCCGTCAGCACTATCTCCTGGTAATACTTCTCGAGATGGCCGGATGCAATCTTCTCGGCGACTTCGTCGTTCTTGCCCTCGGCATGTGCCTGTTCGCGGTAATCCTTCAGTTCTTTCTCAACAATTTCTTTCGGTACTTCTTCCCTGTTCACCACCAGGGGATTCATGGCAGCGATTTGCATCGCCATATCGCGAGCCAGCTGCTTGAACTCGTCGGTACGCGCAACGAAGTCGGTTTCACAATTGACTTCGACCATGGCACCGATCCTGCCGCCGGCATGAATATATGATTCGACGACACCCTGTTTCGCCTCGCGACCGGCGCGTTTCTCCGCAACCTGGGCACCACGCGCGCGAAGGATCTTCTTGGCACCTTCGATGTCGCCGTTCGATTCCTGTAAGGCCTTCTTGCACTCCATCATCCCCGCACCGGTTACATCGCGGAGTGATTTTACCATCTCTACAGTGATTTCCATTTTTACTTTCCGCTTTCTCCTTTGGCAGACGGGTTGGCCGCATCTGCGGAATGTTCCATCATTGCTTCCACTTTCGTCTCGCGGTCCCGCTGGTTCCCCTCGATATATCCGTCGGTAAGGGCCGTGGTGATCACTTCGATCGCCTTGACCGCGTCATCGTTGGAGGGAATCACGTAATCTATCGGATCGGGGTCGCAGTTTGTATCGACCATGGCGAAGATCGGTATACCGAGCCTCTCAGCCTCTTTTATGGCGATATGTTCTTTCTTGATATCGACGACGAATATCGCTCCGGGAAGTTTGTTCATTTCCCTTACGCCGGAAAGGATCTTCTCCAGCTTCTGTTTTTCCCTTCCGAGATGGAGTCCCTCTTTCTTCGTCATGCTCTCGATCGTGTTGTCGGTCTCCATCTTCTCGATGTGCTGCAGCCTGCGGACGCTCTTCCGGATCGTGCTGAAGTTCGTAAGCATGCCTCCGAGCCAGCGGTCCGTCACGTAATGAACCCCCGCCCGTTCAGCCTGCTGGCGTATGATGTCTCTCGCCTGCTTCTTGGTGCCGACGAAAAGAATCTTCTTTCCCTCCGCAGCCAGGGCTGCCATCGCGTCGCACGCCTCCTCGAGAAGCTGCTGCGTCTGTCGCAAATCTATGATATGAATACCGTTGCGTTCCATGAAGATGTAGGGCTTCATTTTGGGATCCCAACGGCGTGTGAGGTGTCCGAAATGGGCACCCGAAGAGAGGAGTGTTTCTACAGTCACTCTTGGCATTGTTGCTCCTTTGGTTGTTTCTTCTACCTTCCTCGCTTTCGCACGGAATGACGCCTCGGCGCCACACCACCGCGCAAATTGAGGCTGTCCAGAAAGTCTTGTCTGTCATGCTGAACGAAGTGAAGCATCCATTTTTCAGAACGAATAAGTGGATTCTTCAGTCGCTCCGCTCCTTCAGAATGACATTTTCCTTGTTTTGGGACAACCTCGGGTCGCGCTCGTCTTGATCGAGCATGCCGACCCGGAAAGTATGCTTATTTATTCATTTGGCAGTTTCTTCAATGAAGCACCGACTGCCTAACGGCACTAAGAAAAAGCGATACGGATGATTAACGCTTCGTCCACTGGAAAGCTTTGCGGGCTTTCTTGCGGCCGTACTTCTTTCTTTCCACCATCCTCGGGTCACGCGTCAGCACACCGGCTGCGCGCAGCCGCGGGCGCATTTCCTCCCCTTCCTTCAGAAGGGCTCTCGCTATCGCGAGCTTCAGCGCACCTGCCTGGCCCGACAATCCTCCGCCGTCCACGATCGCGTACACATCGTACTTACCCTGCGTCTCGGTCGCCTCGAACGGCCTGAAGAGCTCGTTCTGCACCGACACAACCGGGAAATACTCGAAGTGCGGCTGATCGTTGACAAATATCTTTCCCGTTCCGGGAACGAGTTTCGCTCTCGCGGTGGAAGTCTTCCTTCTTCCTACGGCAACATTTGCATTATGTACCGATGCCATCAAAACTCCTGATTATATTTCAATTACTGTCGGCTTCTGCGCCGCGTGCGGATGCTCCGATCCGGCATAGACTTTCAGTTTCATGAAGAGGCGCGCGCCCAGACGATTCTTGGGAAGCATCCCCTTCACCGCGTGCTCAATGACAACCTCGGGCTTCTTCTCGATCAGCTCCTTGTATTTCACGTAGGTTGCCCCGCCCGGGTATCCGGTGTAGTGGAAATAGACCTTCGTATCGGCCTTCTTACCCGTTACCTTCACCTTGCCGGCATTGACAACCACGACGAAATCGCCGGTGTCGTTGTGCGGCGTGAATCTGGAACTGTTCTTCCCCCGGAGCATGCTCGCTATCTTGGTTGCGAGCCTTCCGAGAGTCTTCCCGTTCGCATCGACGACGTACCACTTCTGTTGCACGTCCTCTTTCTTGAAGCTCTTCGTTAAATATTCAGCTGACAATTCTTTCTCCGAATTTTGCCTAGTAATATAGCAAATGGGCCTAAACCAGTCAAGGTAAAGCCAAATTCCGCGTGAAAAAGGCGCTACCCTGCCTCTGACCTGCCACCCGCACGGGCGGCCCAAATAGGGGCCATAAATCAACGCAAGCATCTATTTGAAGTTTGCTAAATGAATTTTTGGTAATAAATTTCAAAAAAGGATTTGTGATGGCAAAATGGTCATGGAGAGGAAGAATTCTAAGCAGCAAGGACACCGGCTCGCACACGGAAGCTGTCCATATCCCGGGCGGGAGTATTGTCAGAGAGCTTGTTTTCGGGGCAAATGACGGCCTCGTTGCGGCCTTCGCCGTGGCATCCGGTGTCAACGGCGCGGGGGTGCAGAGCAAGGTGATCCTCATTGCGGGCCTCGCCGAACTGATCGGCGGAACCATCTCGATGGCGCTCGGAGCATACCTTTCCACCAAATCCCAGATAGAGTATTACCGCGGTGAAATGAACCGTGAAGGCTACGAGGTGGACAACTTTCCCGAGGTAGAAAGACAGGAGATCAGGGAGATATACGAAGCGAAGGGGTTCAAGGGGGAAATGCTCGACAGGATAATCTCTCACATAACGTCGGACAAGGATCGATGGGTAGATATCATGATGCAGGAAGAACTCGGTCTTTCTCTGGACCAGACCGTCTCGCCGATGAAATCAGGCATAGCCACGGGAGGGGCCTACGCCTTCGGAGCGCTGATGCCGATTATCCCGTACCTGTTCATGCAGCCTTCGACCGGCCTGATAGCGAGCGCAGTCCTGACCTTATCGGTTCTTTTTGGAGTGGGTGCCGCCAAGACAGTGGTGACCGGTAAGAACACCTGGCGGAGCGGTCTGGAAAGCATGGCGATCGGCGGCCTTGCGGCGGCGGCAACATTTATCGCGGGAAGACTATTCGCCGGCTAACAGGAGCCTTTCTCACTGCACCGGGGAAATATTCGATTTAGAGAATCTACTTGTAGGCTGCGCAGCAGCAGGTGTTTAACCGTTCACACGGTTCCGAATATTCTATCTCCCGCATCGCCCAGCCCGGGAACGATGTAACCGCGATCGTTCAATTCCCTGTCGAGCACGGCCGCAAACACCCTGACGTCTGGGTGTTCCTTTTCGAGCAGCGCAACACCTTCCGGCGCTGCGACTACACAGTTCAGCCGGATGTTCTTTGCTTCCTTGTCCTTCAGGTATCGTATCGCGGCCGAGGCGCTGCCGCCCGTGGCCAGCATCGGGTCTACAAGAATTACGACGCTGTTCGAAAGGTTGGGCGGGAACTTGGCGTAATAGTCGACCGGCTTGAGCGTGGTTTCGTCACGGTATAACCCGATGTGTCCCACTTTGGCATCCGGTATGAACGCAAGGTAGGCCTCCACCATACCCAAACCCGCACGCAGGACCGGGACGAGTATCACCTCGTCGGCAGTCGTGAAGCCCTCCGTCTTTTCAAGAGGCGTCTCCAGCGCACGTGAGTGGAGCTTCAGGTCCCGGGTCACTTCATAAACCATCAGCGAAGTGAGCCGCTTGAGAACGATTCGGAAGTCCTCGCTTGCTGTAGATTTGTCGCGGAGAATGCTTATGTCCCGCTTTATCAGGGGATGTTCGATCACGTGGAGATTTTTCATATTCATTCCGATGAAGTTATCCTTAGTTCAAAAGAGTTTCAATCATCCCCGGCGGCAAACAGAACCATACCGCACGCGTGCCGCATCCCGCGGCCAAGGGGGTCAGCCTAGCCGGTCTCCGAGCTCCTTAATCGAATCGAAAGTGAAATCGGGTACAATGCCGTAATGCTCGCTGTAAGAGTTGTTGAACTTCCCGGTCTTCACCAGGACGCCCACAAGGCCGGCATCGAGGGCGCCTTTGATGTCAGCTTCCACATCGTCGCCCACGATAGCGAAGTCGGCGGAGAGCCACCGCTGTCCTGCCTCAACCCGGATATCGTGCACCGCAAGGTTGAAGAACTGTCGGGACGGCTTTCCGATAATCTTCGCCTGCTTCCCGGAGGCATATTCGAGCGCCGCGACGAATGCGCCCGTGTCGATCTGGAGACCGTTGGCATCCCGAAAGAACTTGTTTTTCTGGAGAGCGATCAACTCCGCACCCCCCATCACGAGACGGAATATCTTGTTGAGCTTCCTGTAGTCCATCTCTTCACCAATGTCGCCCAGGACAACGTAATCCGGGTTTGTTTCCGATATCTCGATGCCGTCAAACTCCTCCAGGACAGTCTTCGACACGAGAAGGTAGCACTTCATGCCGTCGAAGCTCCTGAGCAACTCCGCCACCGCAGAAGAGGCCGTGAAAACTTCAGAAGGTCTGACATCGATTCCGAGAGTGGAGATCTTTTCTGCAATCTGACGCCGGGAGAGGGTCGTCGTGCTTGAGACAAGACGAAAATACCGGTGTGTCTTTCTCAACCACCGGATAAATTCGGCCGCGCCGGGAACAAGTACATCTCCAACGTGAACCGTGCCGTTAAGGTCAATGAGCCAGCCTTTTATCTCATCAAGTTTCTTCAATAGTCGATTCCGTTGGTTTCGCTCAGAACGGTCGTGAGTGGTTTAATTTGATTTCTAAAATATACCAATGCCTTCCAATAATGCAAAGGCGGAGTAATGTCCTGATTTGTCCGCAATCCCGACATCGCTCCCCCTCTCTGTCATTTTGAGACCCGCCCCGCCGAACGCGGGGTAACCTCAAGCGGGGCGAAGAATGAACTTCCGAAAGACACGATCAGTCCTGCAAATCTGGATTTTCGCCGAAGGCGAATCTGCCTTCGGCACGATTTCTGGATTCTTCGTCGTCCGTCCGCAGGGCGGCCGGACTCCTCAGAATGACAATTGAGGCTCTTTGTATACCAATTGAAACAAGTCATTCTGAACCACGCGCAGCGTGGTGAAGAATCCAGACCTATGGCCTTCTCCAGCTCTCTTGGGTTCTGGATCTTCACCGGACGTGCAGCGCGTCGGCTGGTTTCGAAAAAAAAGCCAGGGACGATGAATAGCAACGTCCCTGGCTGACTCTGAGTTACACTGGCACTTAGATCGGCTCGGCCGCGAGATCCACGTGCAACAGCGGCGTTACCACGATGTTACGGTCTTTCCATACAACTCAAGCGACCCGTTGACGTGCAGCGAATCATCCAGTATGACGCCGTTTGCTCCGATCATCGGAGTGTGGCAGTAATAGCAGGTTTGCAGTGTTATCCCCTTTCCCTGATGGGTCGCATCGTCAGGAGGAAGACCGTGACAGCTTCCGCATGAATCCTGACTGGAATTCACCACAGTCCAGGTCGGGCTGAAGTTGTTTCCACCTTTGAAGTTGCCGTGGCAATAAGTATTCTGGCACTTCAGCGTCTGGGTATTGAAGGTGGGCTGCGGTACCACGGTTGGCAGAGAGCTGTCGTAGAAGCGCGTACCTGGCGTGTTTGTCTCAGTAAGAGCAACACCTGCGAACATCACGATGTTTCCGCTTCCGGGACCGTCGGGATGGATTCCCGGCCCCGCAGACTGCGGCACCACGTGGCACGAAGAGCACGCCACCTTCGACGCGAACGCGCTGCCGTTGAGGTGTACCTGGTGCGCGCCAACGGTGGGAGTCGACGTACTTGTATTGCCCGCCGGATCGGGCGGGGGTGCCGGGCTCATCACGCTGCCGTGGCAGGAGCTGCAGTTGGCTGTGGCGAGCACATTATCGCTCTGTAATTTGCTGCATGACGCGAAGACGAGACCAGCAGCAACTATCAAAACTAATCCAATGTATGTTTTCATCTTCAGTCTCCCGGATTGCTGCCGTGACAATAACCGCAGAAGCCGATGCCCGGCTTGCCGCCCGGATGGGCGTTGGGATCGGTATGACATGTATAACAGACCGCACCGAGATCGGTGTGCCAGCTCCCGTGAACGTCATGCATAAACATCGCGGGGTGAGTGCGCGGGTCGTCGTGCTGAACCCCGTCAGGATCGGTATGACAGGTTATGCAGACCGGATCGCCGCCCTGTACGTCGTGGCAGCTTGCACAGCTCTCGATATCCTTCCTGGCATACTGCGCATGTCTTCCGCCTCCGCTTCCGACGCCGTTGGTCACGAACCCGCCGCCGTCGTGCCAGACGGGCTTTATCAAAGCTCCGTTGGCCTCGGAATTATGACATTGCACGCAGAACGTGCGCTCGTCGTGACAAGTGTAGCACGTGCTTTCGCGTCCCTTCGCGGCAATGGAATGCGTGAACCGGAAGTTGTCGGGATGAACCTTATTGATGGTCAGGTTCTTATGCGTCGTGAGGGGTGACAGCGACGGTGTCGACGGTACGTACAACTGACCCGGCGTCAGGTCCTTCGCCAGATTCGACGCATCGTGGCATTCCTGACATGTGGCCGGAGTATGACACGATTTGCAATCGTTCTGCGGACCGCTCATGTTGACGAAGTTCTTGTGCTCTTTCATCCATCCCACTTCCTTGTGGGACTCAGGCACCAGGTTCACAAGGTCTCTGTGGCAATTTTCACACGCGCCCGGTGCAGCGGTGATCGGGTGGGACACGTTCTCAGTGCTGAAATTTGTCTCTCCCTGCCCGTGGCACACGACGCACTGCTCCATCTTCGGAAGCCCATTGTTGGGAGCATCCTCCGCATAGGCGACCTTGTCGATTCCCTGATGGCAGGTCTCGCACTTCAGCTTCAGTGTACCTGCGTGTTGTTTATGCGAGAAATATACGGGACCGGGAATTTGAGTAAGCTTCTGGTAGGTTGTGCTGTCCGCAGAAGTGTGACAGAATTCGCACTTGGTCGACGACTGATCATGACAGGTGTAGCACGTCTGCATAGTCGGGATCAGGTACTCTGTGACGTCCGTGCTTGTGGTGACGGCGGTATGGCAGTCCGCGCACGCCGCCCCGACGTCGTTGATGTGTTTCGTATGCGAAAATTTTATGAGTTTCGAGTTATCGGGCTTCGGGGCATCCTTGCTCGCGAAGAGCGTCGAGATCGACAGAAGCGCCGCCAAGCCGACAAATCCGAAGAGTCTTATCGTTTTCATCTGCGCCTCCGTCAGTTCGAACTGAAGTTTTTGAAAAAGTAGTAGCTCACCTGCAGATACCCACGGAAGTCGTTCTTATACACGGGGTCCTGGTAGTATTGTCCCTGCAGGCTGATCGACAGCAGGTTTATGGGGCGGTAAGTCAGTCCCAGCGAACCGCTGTACAGCCTGTTCGAGGATGAGAGTTGCTGCAATATCTTGTAATTCGTTGCCGATGCAGATGCTATCAGCACGAATTTCCGATCCATGAACGGATAGATGAACTGGGCATTTACGCCGTTCAGATTTCCCGCAAAACCGTCGTTGTGGGAGAAGCTCACAGAGAAGAGGTAGACGTTCGTGCCTATAGTGAACTGGTTCGAATTATCTCCCGTGTAGAATATCCTGCTGTACGATCCGAAGGCGCTGATGTCCTCGGTGAACATGTAGTTCGCGCCGAGGTCAAATTCGTCAGTGCCGCTGTGATCGAACACAGAGAATATAGAGTTGTAAGGAAGGCGCGAATCGCGGTGAAAATACCCGACATTCGCAGAGAAGGAGCGGAAAGGAGAATACCTGAACGAGACTTCCGTCCTGTTGATTTGGTAGAAATTCAGATCGTAATCGAGCCTGAAGTATCCGGAGATCCTGTCGGTGTAGTAGAAGAGGTCCCCCGACACGAACTGGTTCGCGATGGCGGACGGATCAATCAGGATGCTGTCCTGGATACCGGGGTTCGTATGCAATTCTGTTAGTCTGTAAGTGTAATAGCTCGGCGGCTTGAAGCTCTTGTTGACGTAGGCGCCTCCGATACGGAAGTTGTCGAAGGGAGAGTAGTATGCCTGCGCCCCGTAGAGCATGTTGTCCTTGAGGTTGGAGTTCAATTCCAGTTTCTCGTTCATCGGAGGGAGCGCACCGCCGAAAGCCACGAGAGAGATCTTGTCGTCGAGGAATTTCGCGTCGGCACTGAGGCCGTCGAAAGAGGAAACCCCGACGCGTGAAAAGACGGGCTGTCTCCCGAGCTTGAGGTTAACGATATTGCCGATCTTCCTCGCCTCAAAATACAGATTGGCCGCTCGCAGCAAAGGATCGTTCGGCTGCTTCGTTATGAAGTCGTTGGTCGCAAGGAGGTAGGTATGCAGCTGGTAGTTCCCTGCACCGAAATTAAGCTGCATTGCCTCGAACCCCCTCAAGCTCATCTTGGCGGTGTTCGACGTATCATACTGTTGAAATGAGTAAAAGCTTGTCATGAACCTTCCGCTCACCATCTGGGCGCGCGCCTCTTCCGGCCCGAGTGAAACTGCCAGGATGAGGAAAAGGATGACAGGTAATCCCGGAAACATCATCGGGAAACCGCGAATCCGACGGCCCGGCATATGCTTCCTGTCTTCTCTACAGGACCGCGGTGCCGAAGCCACCGTGTCATTCTTGTGATAGAATATGTCGGCACCGCGCTCAAGGCGCCGACTTGCAGTTCGGCTTTCTGACGCCATTTCCGGGATACCTTTCACAACCCACCTTCCTTTATGGAGATGAAATTAAACATGTCCGAAAGCTGCCTTTGCAGACAGTCGTTCGATTCAGACCTACTTACTAGGAACCGGATGCGCGATCTGGGCCCACATTTTGGCAAAGTCGAAGCCTTTGAATGTCGGGCTCTTCTTGTTGTGGCAGGTTTCGCAGAACTTCTGCGCGCTGCCGTCCTTCACGGAGAGAAGAACCAAGCCGTTCGCAGCTGCCAGTTTCTGGTCTTTCATGATGTTCATCTTCATGTAGTCCTTGCCTGCACCGTGGCACGTTTCGCACTGGACACCGTCTTCCTTATTGAACTTGGGACCGAGGTTCGCGGCAGCGACGTCATAGCCGGTCTCGTGGCACTCGAGGCACTCCTTCGCTTCGGACGGTTTCCCCTTGATCCCCTTCGCCTCCGCTATCTTGGCGGCTTCGGGTGTCAGGAGGGTTTTATATGCCTGAGCGTGCTTGCTGGCCTGCCATTTCTGGAATTGTTCGCCGTTCTTTGCAGTCTGATGGCACATCTTGCAGACGCTGACGCCGACGTAATCGTGGGTGGGCGCTGCCGCCAACGAAACGGCGGACGTCAGAGCGATCGCCATTGCTATTGTCATTAGGGTTTTCATTTACTACATACCTCCATTTTTATTTGGCAACTATAGTCCGACAGAGTAGTATGCCGGTCAATTTTTCTTCGCACATCCATCGCAATAGGTGCGGGTCGGCGAGTCTTCGAGCGCTTTGATGCCGATGAAACTGGAACAGCTCATACAATAGCCGAAAGTCCCGTTACGCAGCCGCCGCAGTGCGAGCTCAATTTCCTTCAGCTCAGTCTCTTCTTTCCGCGCGGGCTCGCACCTGTAGTCCGGTTCGACTTCACACCGCTTGAACTCCATGTCGCAAACGGTACAGATGTATTTCTCGCCGCTTTCGAGATCGACAAGCTCATGTGGATGCTGGTACATCATCTGGAGCAGCACACCCATCCTTCTTCTCAACCGCGATTCAAACTGGGCTTTCGCCTTGTCATCAATCGAATCCCTGGTTCTCATATTATTCCCTTCGGATAGCTGACCGTTATCCCGTTTTCCTGACTCTTCAAACGTTTTCGCATCCCTTGCAACACTAATATTTAAAATTTCCGAGAAAATTACCAATCCTTCGAACGAGCAACTTCGCATAAGGGGAATTGTGGGCTCCATACGAGCCCTCTTTTTTGAAGTTCTCCACGTCGCGCTCAATGGCACGGAGACTATCCACGCCGGCCCCTTTGAGATCCGTCCCGTAGCTCGCCACCATTTTGGGAAACATCCGATCCCACTCAGAAATAGCCGTCTTTACCTCCGTCTGCTCCGCCTGAAGCGCCTTCATCGTACCCGCGTCATGGCAACTAGCGCAAACATCGGCTGTCGGAATGGACGGATAGTTACCGGCAGCGAGGTGACAATCCGAACACGCGATGCCCGAGCTCGACATGGAATCGGGCGAAGCCGCGAGAAATGTCCCCGCGTAAAAACCCGCCTGCTGCGGATGACAGGTTTCGCATTTCGGATTCTTGGCCTGATGATGGCAGTCGCTGCAGGAACCGCCTTTCGCCGTCAGTTTGCCGTGCTCCGGAGATGAGGGTGAAGTGTCTACGTGACAATTCACACATCTCTGCGAGAAGAGATGCGGCCCGTGCGGGAAGGTCTGGTCCTTCACTTCAACTTTCACATTCTCAATCCCGAAATGACAGCTCAGGCACGCCGAGTTACGTTCATAGAGCGTCTCGACGTCCGGTTTCTTACTCACGACTTTCAACTCTTTTGCAGCCTCATCGAGAAGAAGGTTGACGTACCTATTGTTATGAGCACCCAGACTCCCATCTTTCTTCACAAGCTCGATGTCGCTGTTGGCAGAATCCATCTTCCCGCTGAAGAGGAAGTTTTTCCATTTCTCGGCTTCAAGCTCCTGCATCCTGGATTTCACATTGCCCTGCCACATACCGAGGAGCTTGTCGAACGCTTCGCCGTGGCAGGTGCTGCACAACGAGGCTGCAGGCATCCGTCCGGTCATCGCAACATCGCTCATACCGGTAGCGGCGACTCCGGCAATTCCCGGTCCCATCGAGCTATGGCAGCCTTCACACGTTACGTCCGCCAGGAACATCGGATCCGGAATCACAGGTATATTCTTTCCACCCGACCCGGAATACACCTGTTCCTGTATGCTGTGCCGGTTGCCGTGGCATTGCTGGCAGTCGGGAGTGAATACATCATACATCTGTATTTTCCCGTGCGTAATTACCCCGTGGCATTTGGAGCATTTGATATCGTCTTTCGTCACATGCTCCTCGTGCATGCTCTTCATATCGGGAAACGTGTCTGGAACACTGACATGACATTCCAGGCATTTGTCCCTCGTGACGCTTCCCGTTCCGGCGGTTACGTGCAGGTGGCAAGTCTGGCAGTTGACCCCGCTCTTCAGGTACTTCGAGTGATTGAACGGTGTGTTCCAGACGTAGATCTCGTTCTTCGGAGGACCGTGACATACGCCGCATCCGCCTACCGGCCCACCGCGCATATCCGAACCTGCGAAATGGCACAGGATACATATCCGCGTCGAGACTCCGCCGTGCTGTCCCTGGACAAGCTCCGCATGACATGTCTGGCATTTGAATGTAAAATTGACCCTCGAGCTGTTGAAATGATCCGCGTGATTGAATGTGATCTTGCCTTTGTCGAACGTTATGTCTTTCGAGAAGAAATCCTGTTTCTTGTGGCATTGCAGGCAAGCGCCGTCATTGATTTTCGAGGTGACCTCGGCCGAGTACGCTCCTATATAGTAGCGCAGGATTTCCGACGCCAGCCTTATCTTTCCCTTTATGTAGTTTCCCGCACCCGGCGCGTAATGACATTTCACGCACGAGACCTGGTTGTGCGATGAGTTGAGCCAGTTGTTGTAATACTGCTCCATGTAATGACAGGAAGCGCAGAACTTCGGATCATCCGAAGCCCTGAGAAAGAGAAAAAAGCCGTATATGGCGAATACCGGTAACGCAATGGCAATCGTTCTTCTAAATTTCTTCATTCTCACTTCTCGTCCGCATGCATCTCCCGGGATCTCGATTTCATCTGTTCATATTCCAAAGGATGATCCTTGATCATTTTCTCTTTGGAGATCTTGCCCGTGAAAATAGTCGCATTGAAGGGGAACACCTCCGGGTTGAAGTGTACGTTGTACCAGTGCCACACCACAATGGCAAGCGTGGCAAGCATCGCCTCGTCCGAGTGCACCTCCGTTGCCACATCGAGGACAAACTTCGGGACAAGGCCGAGGAAGAAATTGTTGAACCATAGGAGAAGGCCCGATAGGATCATTATCACCATTCCCCAGTAGACCGCCCAGTAGTCAAATTTTTCGATGTAGGAGAATCTGCCGTATCTCGGTTTTTCTTTCGACAAACCGAGGAGATACTTCATGTTCTGCAGAAAATCTTTGAGATCCTTCGGTGTCGGGATGAGTTGCTTGAAGTCGTTCCTGCCGGTCTTCGATGCGGTTATGTAAAGTATATGCCAGATCGAAACTATAATAAGAAGCGTCGCTCCGATCCTGTGGATAATTCTCGATACCGTAATTCCGCCCGTTATTTCGAAAAACAACTTCGACACGACCGAATCGTGGAATTTTATCGGCAGGCCCGTGATAATCAGGATTATCACCCCGATCGCCAGCGTCAGGTGTTGCAGCCTGAAATTCAGGCCAAAGCGCGGGAAATTCTCTTCCCTGGCTTTCGCTTCCTTATTTTTCCTTATCTCTTCAAGCTTGCGCTTCGCCTCGAGATGCTGCCTGACTTTCTGGACCAGCTCCTCTTTCAGGCCGGACCTGAACTCCTCGTCAAGCTTGACGTTCTCGTCCGCTTCGACTTCACGGATCACGGCTTCGGTCAGGTCGTCTAGCTTCTTGTCGTCTCTACTCGTGTCTCGCATACTTCCGCCTTACGTACCCCGAGATATCAAGAATTATATGCACGAACAGGAAAACGAGGACTATGAGCGTAAACCATTTGAAGAAAGTGTACACATAATAAACGACGCCGGCACTTTTCTCACCGGGAATGATATGGACTTTCCCCTTGGCGACGTTCTGATCCGCGTTCGGATGACACTTGCCGCATGTCTTCGGAAGATTCTTCGGATTGATCGGAGAAGACGGATTGCTGGCGGGCAAGATGTCGTGGTGACCATGGCACGACGTGCAGTTCGCGGCCTTGACCATCCCGTTTTCCAGGGCTATGCCATGAAAGCTTTCACTGTAGGCCTGGGGCTGCTGGACGGGTACGTCGGACTTCTCCATCAACAGCGTATCCGAATGACATTTCGCGCAAGTGCGAACAACTCCCTCAGGACTGAGGGACGACCTGGGATCACTCGGCGGCAAAACATCATGTTCATGATGGCAATCGGTACAAACAGCCGCCCCGAGCACTCCACTTTCAAGTGCTTTGTAATGTATAGATTTACTGTAGGCTTCAAATTGCTTCTTGTGGCATCTCCCACAGAGCTCGGGAACGTTCTTCCTATAAGTAGTCGACGTAGAATCGGTGGGGCTCTTCACATAGTGGGTAGTATGGCAAGTCTCACAATCAGGGGCGTTCGGGTTTCCTGCCTCCAGGGCCTTGGCATGAACGCTCTCCTTGTACCTCTCCGGCATCCATTTTACCGGAGCGCCGGCCGTGTTCCCTTCGAAGTGACACTGGAGACAACTTATCTTCTGCGGCCTGATGAAATGCGGGATCACCTTGACGTCGACGTGGCACTGAACGCAGGTGAACTTACCGTGAATTGAAGCCGCAAATTCCCTCGGAGAGACAAAGAGAGAGCGGAATTGTCCCTGTTCCGTTACTCCAAAACTCTCTTTCCCATGACAAAGGAAACATCGTGTATTCTGCGACGATGGGGCCAATTGGAAGAACGCAAGTAGAATAGTCAAGAGCGCCGTCATATCAAGCCTCCCGTTCGTCCTTCGTCGTCGTCATTCCCTTCTTCTTCATCTCCTCATATTCGAGCAAATGGTTTTCTTTCAGCCACTTCTCAGAGACATAGCCGTGCCAGAACGATGAGTTCGCGGGAAAATTCCCGGGCGAGAGGTGAACGATATACAGATGCCAGAGAAGAAGAAAGAGGATCACGAGAATGGCGGTCCCGCCATGGAGCATGAACGAGACGTCGAACGCCCATTTCGGAAGGAAGGCGAAGAAGTAATCATGAAACCACAATATGATACCCGACAAGAGCATCAACAGGATGAAAATGAAGAACGCCCAGTACTGTATCTTTTCGCGGTAGGAATATCGCCCGAAAGCCGGCTTCTCGGATTTCCGCAACAGGTCATAAAGGATGCCGTTTTTCAAATCAACGAAATCGCTTTTCCGTGGCAGGAGTCCCCTGAACTCGCTCCTCCCTTCTTTTGTCAGGGATATATAGAGCAAATGGTAGACGGCCGTTATGAAAAGGAGGACGGCGGACAATCGGTGCAATGAGCCTCTAGCCTGGAACCCGCCCTCCAGAAAAATCAGCGCCTTCCCCCAGAAGGTCTCCGAGTACTTCAGAGAAAATCCGGAGATCATCAGCAGAAGCACGCTCACCATGAGGAGCATGTGCTGGACGCGCCAGCTCCGCGAAAACCTTGGTATTTTATTGTCCATGACTTCCCTTTCGAATCATGCCTGGACTTCGGGTACCGGTGAGGATCCGTCCTGCAGCAGCAGCCCTACTTGCCGCAACGCCTGCACAAGATCATCTTCCGTGTTTCGGTTTCTGATCATCGGTCCCATTTTCTACGACTATTTCAGTTTCCTCAGCCTCTTTCAATTTCTCCAGCTCCAGGGGATGTTCCTCTTCCATTTCCTCCTCACTCAACGTACCCTTGATGCAGGCAACATTGAGGGGATAAATGTCGGGGTTGAAGATCACCGCATAGAAGTGCCATACGAGTATCGCGAGACTGGCGAGGATAGCCTCGTAGTAATGAATCAGAGTCGCGGCATCCAGGCCCAGCTTCGTCACGAAACCGAGGGAGAAGTTTGTAAACCAGAGGAGCAGACCCGTTGCGGACATCACTACCACTCCCCAGATCAATGCCAAGTATTCAGCTTTCTCGGCGTAGCTGAACCGGTCGAACCTGGGTCCCTCCTTGCTCAATCCTAGATTATACTTCACTCCCTGGACCAGATCTCTCGCGTCCTGGATCTTAGGCATCATGTCCTTGAAGAATTTGCGGCCCCTCTCGGTGAAGATCAGGTAAAACACGTGGTAGATGCTCACCGCTATCATTGCAGAGCCGGCGATTCTATGTATCACACCGCGCATATCGGCGAATCCATTACCGACAATTTCTCTTATCGCTTTCACCCACCACGAATCCGGAAACTTCAGCATGAAACCGGTCAACACCAGCGTCAGGAAGCTCGCCAGCATCACCAGGTGCTGGAGCCGTTCGCTCCGCGTCATCCGGAGATAGAGTCTTCCGCTTGTGCGGACGCTGTGCTCTCCCGTTCTTCTCAGCTGCAGCTTCCTTCTCGACTTCCTGATAAAGTCTATGAGGTTGTGAAGGAACATCAGCCCGATGGTGAGAATTATCAGGACTACATATATTTGAGACAACCAGTAGAGCAAAGGCTCCTGTCCGGACGCGGGAAGAACGTGCACCGGGGTCGAGGCGAAACGGACATCGGCACCGTTGTGGCATTTCCCGCATGTCGCTGCAAGATTGGCTTTGTTTATCGACGAACGGGGATCGGATGACGGAAGTATGTCGTGGGCACCGTGGCAGCTCGCGCAGTTGGCGGCGGTCGTAGACCCCTCCCTTACTGCGAGTCCGTGATAGCTATCCATGTAGCTGACGACGCGATCAGGCGGCATCCCGTACCTCTCAGTCAGTCGGACAGAGGCGTGACATTTCGAGCAGGACTGTGCAACATTTGTTGCGTAGACCGTTGATTTCGGGTTGCTTGGAGCAAGGATCTGGTGATCTCCGTGACAGTCGGTGCACACGGGCACATTCTTGTTGCCCTGTGCGAGGGCGCTGCCGTGTATACCCGTCATGTATTTGTCTTCCACTCCTTTGTGACAGCCCGACGCGCCGCAAGTGGAAGGGATGTTGTCCTTGAAAACTTTGGAAGCAGGATCGCCGGCGGGAAGCATATCGTGGGCACCGTGACAGTCACTGCACGTCGCAGCCTTGAGGTTCCCCGATTCCAGGGCGCGAATATGCACGCTGCTCTTGATGCTCAGAAGAAATGCTGCTGAGACACCGGTGAGCTTAAGCACCTCTTTATTGTTCACGTGGCAGTTGAGACATATCTCCGGCTCTCTTGCCCTGCTGACGGGCGAGTTGGGGTTGTCGACCGATTCGATCGAATGCTCCTTGTGGCAATCGGTGCAAACCGGAGCAACACCGATCCCTGCCGCCAACGCTTTCCCGTGCGAGGAATTCATGTAACTCTTTTCGACATCGGCATGACACTTACCGCACGTCTTCACGACGTTGGCCCTGTTGACAGGCGACGTCGGATCACTTGCCGGCTTGATGGTGTGCGAGCCGTGGCAGTCGACGCAGGCGGCTCCTTGCCCGTTATTCTTTATAGACCGGGCATGAACGCTGTGCTCGTACGATTGAACGAGCAAAGTCAGTTCCTTGCCGCCGTCCGACTTCACGCCGTCAAAGAGTTTCGGATTCGTGTGACATTTGAAACAAGCGTTCTGGGAAATCGCGTCTTTGGAAACCTGCGCCTCGTGAGCTGTGTGACAGGACACGCAAGTGATCACACCTTCGGCAAAGGCCTTCTTGTGTATCCCGTGGTTTATGTCCGCTTCAACTCCCTGATGACACTGGGAGCAGAGCGAATCGACTTGCGTCCCTCTGATCGCCTCGACACTTCTTACGGTGTGAGCCTTCTGATGGCACGATTCACATGTGAATGCCTTGTGGTCTATCTTCGACTTAGCGTGGGCCGAAGTGAGGAACGACTTCTCGCGCGAATGACACGAGATGCATTTCCCGTCTACCGCTATGTTCGCAGCTGCCTGGATGTTGTGCGTGCCGTGACAGTCCCAGCACTTCACCGACGAATGGGCCATATGATATTTTGCACCCTGCGGCGCGTTGAGCTGGACATCGTGGCACTGGCTGCAGTCGACGTTCGGCGCAGTCTGTTTATGAGGCACGTCATCCGCACTGAATCCCTGGTGACAATCCGTGCATCCCACGCCGGCATCTCCGTGGATGGAGGAGTCAAATTCATGACCGCTCACGTACAGGCTGACAGTCTTCCCGCCCTTCTGCATCGTCAGGGTGGAATCGGAATGGCAGGCCAGACAATCGTCGTTTGAGCCGGCATACGAGGTGGAGTAAGAAGCGGCGAAGAGCAGAATTGCCGGGAGAAGAGTTATCAGCCTAATCTTCATCTGGAAGTGTCACTCTTTTCGTGCATCGCGGTCTGACACGACGGACAGAGTCTCGCGGTCAGGTTAGCCTCGAGTACGTCCGCCGGAATATCGTGTCTGCAGATCACGCATTGGCCGTAGATGCCCTTCTCAATGCGGCGCAGGGCAAACACAAGCTCGTTGAGATCCGGGCTGTCGAACTTCGATGCCGCCTCAAGCACCTGTTGCTTGCTTTCATCGACTACAACCTTGTGCCGCGTGATAAGAAGTTCACGCAACTTCTTCACGACAAGCTTGTCGAACTTGGAAAGGTCTTCAGATTTCATTTTGTAAGGTTATGTTCAAGGACTGTGCCGCCTTCGGGTGGATTCGTCGGCAAAATCAGCCCAAATTATGTGAAATTGCAGCGACCAAGAACTTATTGTGGGCGTTTGTGTCCATTCGTGTGGTTTTATGGCACATTGTGAGCAAAGTTTCCACACCCCTTAAAAAGAGGCTGCCGCCAGGTTTCCGTGAAGGTCACCTGGCAGCAGCAGGAGGAGGAAAGAAGAGATCGTTCTTAACTACTAAGATTTTTTTGGGCCGCCGAGATATGGCAGTGCCTTCCCCTGAGCGAGTAGCATTTAGATAAATCAGCAGCCCAAAACCCTTTTGCCATTTGGCAAACTCATGAAGACGGTTTTGATTGTTCCGGTCAAAGGATCATTTGTAGTACTCGAGGTTGTCCCAAAACAAGGAAAATGTCATTCTGAAGGAGCGGAGCGACTGAAGAATCCACTTATTCGTTCTGAAAAATGGATGCTTCACTTCGTTCAGCATGACAGACAAGACTTTCTGGGCAGCCTCGAAGGTCTCTACTTCATCCGTCACCTGATGGAGGAGGCAAGACTTCCCCGTTTCTCGAGGGTCAGTCTTATAGTCTCGCTCAACTGCTTGAGGTTGAGCGGACGCTCTTTCAATATCACGGCACTTCCATCAGCGTCCGAATAATCCTCGTCGCAACACCGCACAATCAGAACTGCAGATCTCGTCTTCTTCAGATTTTCAAACCAGCTTCTCGATCGACCCGGATCTCTCGTAGCGGCAAGTATGACTAGAGCGAGGTCTTCGGTCTCCGAAGCTTCCAAGGACACCCTTCTTGTCTCGTACCCTTCTTTGCCGAGGAACTTGCCGAGCAATTCGAACATTGCATCTTCGTCGGTCATGATTCCGAGGACGAGGCCGTTATCGGGTTCTCTCATTTCGCCCTACTTTTATCAACCTGCGTGCCGGGACACAGATATCTGAAAGCCCTCAAAACTGCAAGCACTGCGGGATATTGCGGACCCATGCCCCGCAGAGCCGCGTTCCCTGCGTCATTTTACCTTAAATGCCGGGCGGAATATTACCGCAAACGAGCGGAAAGCCTGCTCCAAGCTGGAAGGATTGCATCTAAGGACGCCTACGACTCGATTCCCCAGTTCATTGCAAATTATTCGTCAGTTTGTAAACTTATGAAGAGAATACCAAACCGAAACCATGTTCAGCACGCTAAGAGCAAAAGTTGCAGCGGGGTTCACCGTCCTGGTGATCATAAACGTGATCGTCAGCGTGTGGTCTATCTACAATTTCAACCAGCTGACGCAGGCTATCACGCGGATGATCAAACAAAACTACCAGAACGTCATCGCCGCGCAGAACATGGTGGTGGCTCTCGAAAGGGACAACAGTGCCCAGCTCCTCATGCTCAACGGATACGTCGACACGGGGTACCGTCAGTTCCAGGACAACCACAGCGATTTCTTTGTCTGGTATCAGCAGGCGGTGAATTCCAACGTGTCGGAAAGAGGCATGGACATCCTTGACGATATCAAGAGATACTACGCCCAATATTCAGATGCAACCGACTCGTTGCGCACGGTTCTCACCTCACATGGTCATGCTTATGCGCAGGATTTCCACTACAAGAACGTCCTGCCATTGTTCAACCAGATCAAGGATGAGTGCTTCCAGCTCCTTGACATGAACCACAATGCCATGATTGCCACGGATACCAAGGCCAGCGACATATCGAACCAGGCGACCGTGGCAGTCCTCGGGGCCGCCCTGCTGGCCATCGTGCTCAGCATAGTTGCGAGCTGGCAGTTCTCGCAATACATACTGGATCCCGCCGAGAAACTTACCGATACCGTGAGGAAACTAGGCAGGGGTTACCTGGATGTGCGGGCCGACATCAACTCCAACGACGAAATAGGAGAGCTGGCTCGAGAGTTCAACCGGATGGCTGAACGGTTGAAGAAGTATGAAGAGATAAACATAGAGAGGCTCCTGTACGAAAAGCGGAAATCCGAGGCGATAGTCGGCACGATATCCGATCCCATAATCGTGATGGATCGCGAAGGGCGGATAGTGCTTATGAACCAGCTCGCGGAGAATATATTCGACGTCTCGGAGGAAGCTTCGCTGGGCCAGGAGTTCCGGGAGGTCGTCAGGAACGCCAACCTCGCGAAGTACGTGGCTCGCTGCCTCAACGGCGAAAGTACCTTGAACATCCCGCCTTATTTCGAACTCCGCTTCAATCAGGAGGATAGGTACTTCAGGATAAAGTTGAACGCCTCCAAAGACAACTCCGGCAGGGTGTCGGGCGTCGTTCTGATACTGCAGGATGTCACCCAGTTCAAGGAGTTGGACAAGATGAAATCGGAATTCATGGCGCGTGTCTCGCACGAATTCCGCACCCCGCTGACCTCCATCAACATGACCCTGGACATCCTCAAGGACGAGCACATCGGACACGTCAACAAGAGGCAGCATGAACTTCTGGTGGCGGGCAAGCAGGACGCCGAAAGGCTGACAAAGCTGGTCCGCGAACTCCTCGAGCTCTCCCGTCTTGAATCCGGCAAGATCCAGCTGAGGGAGGACACGATAGATATAAAGCACCTCATAGATTTCTCAGTCCAGCCGGTCCTGTTGCAGTTCAACGACAAGAACGTCCGTCTGGTCTTGAACGCCGACGAAAACATACCGGAGTTCATCGCCGACTTGCAGCAGCTTTCATGGGTCATCTCCAACCTTGTCACGAACGCCCTGCGGTTCACCGACCCGGGCGGAAGCGTGACGGTCGATGCAACGATGAACGACGAAGACCTCCTGGTCGCCGTGCGGGATACGGGCTGCGGCATAGAGCCGGAGGAGGTTGAAAAGGTTTTCGACAAATTCGTCCAGCTCCGCGACTCTTCGAACCCCTCTCCCGGATCCGTAGGGCTCGGACTATCGATCTCCAAGGAAATTGTCGAGCTGTACGGAGGACGCATATGGGTGGACAGTAGGGTCGGCACAGGAAGCGTATTTACATTTTCCATACCCGTAAGAAAGCGCATGGCCCACGAAAGAAAAATCTCGGCATGAAGGCAACCGTTCTCCTCGTCGACGACGAACAGAATATCCTCCGGACCATGACCATTTGTCTCGAATCGATCGGTCTGGAGGTGACTGCCACTTCGAAACCGGAGGAGGCTTTGAAGCTGGCCTCCAAAAAACAATTCGACATCGCATTCTTCGACCTGAAGATGTACCCGATAGACGGGCTGAAACTCCTGGAAGAAGTAAAGAGATACTCTCCGGACACAATCGTGGTGATCGTCACCGCGCACGGATCCGTGGACACTGCCGTCCAGGCCATCAAGCAGGGCGCCTACGATTACCTCCAGAAGCCTTTCGATTTCCAGGAGCTCCAGCATTTCGCGCAGAAGGTCTACGATCATTTTCTCTTGCAGAAACAGTTAAAGGATCTCAGGCAGGAGCTCCACAAGTACCAAGCAGCGGAGGATATTGTAACGACAAACCCGCAACTACTCTCGCTCATCAATCTCGCGAGAGAGGTCGCCGATACGAACATCAGCGTTCTCATCGAAGGTGAAAGCGGGACCGGCAAGGAGCTCCTTGCAAAGTTCATTCATAACTCGAGCTCCAGGGGCTCCGGCCCGTTCATGACCGTGAACTGTGCCGCGCTGTCGGAGAGCCTGCTGGAGAGCGAGCTGTTTGGACATGTGAAAGGGGCTTTCACGGGTGCGGTGCGGGACAGGCAGGGACGCTTCGAAATGGCTGACGGGGGAACGGTGTTCCTCGACGAGATCACCGAGATACCGACCACGACGCAGGCGAAACTTCTCCGCTTCCTGCAGAGCCGTGAGTTCGAGCGAGTCGGCGATTCCCAGACACTCAAGGTCGATGTCAGGTTCATCGCTGCGACGAACCGCGACCTAAGGGAGGTGCTCACGGCAGGGACCTTTCGCGACGACCTTTACTACCGGGTTAACGGTGTGACCATAAAGCTTCCTCCGCTCCGAGACAGACCGGACGACGTGCCGCTTCTGATCAAACACTTCGTGGGCAAATTCGGCGCAGACAGCGTACCGGAGATCGACCCCGATGCTTTCGGCCTCCTTGCCAACTACCGCTGGCCGGGTAACGTTCGCCAGCTGGAAAACGTTATCGAGCGCTGCGTGCTGCTGGCTCACGGAAGGAAGATCGAAGTCCACCATCTCCCCGAGGAAATCCGGGGACAAGAAAGCAAGCGGCTGGTTTCACTCGAAGAGCTTGAGAAGGAATACATCTCGAGGGTTATCAGGGAAACGCCGTCCGTGGAGGAGGCGTCGCACGTCCTCGGCATCGACCCCGCCACGTTGTGGAGAAAACGCAAGAAGTACGGCCTTTAGAAGTTTGCGCCGGCAACACCCGCGGCTTTAGGTCGTCCCACACTTTTCAAGATAAGCAGATGAGGCGATAGGACATCGGGATCGGACACCTCACAGCATTCCCCCGCCTCCCACGTTTCCAACGACATCGCACGTAAGGAAGTAAGTCTTCCCCTCTAGGGTACCACAAATTCGTGTTCGTGCGGTCGCACCGTAAGCACAGGGCAGGGTGCTTTCCTGACAACCTTGTCCGCGGTGCTGCCGAAAAGTACGTGGTCCATCCCGGTGCGTCCGTGTGAGGAGATCACTATGAGGTCCGCATTCTCCCCCTTGGCAACCTCGACTATCTCGATAAAAGGCTTCCCCACTCTTATGAGCGGTGTGGCTTTGATGCCGGCAGGGACTTCCTTCCCCACAAGTTCGCTCAGCTGTTCCTCGCTGTGTTTGCGGATCTCTTCCTCCATGGCCGGTATGCTCACCTGCCCGAAGCTGAAGTCCGCGGGATAGACGATTGGTTCGACGATATGAAGGACAAGGAGCTCTGCTTTGAAGAACTCTGCGAAAGTGACGGCGTACTTCAGGGCGTGAAGAGAGTATTCGGAAAAATCCTGAGGCACCAGAATTTTCTTAAGGTTGACGGTTGGCATTGCGTCTTCCCCCTTTGTTGTTCAGTCTGCTATCCAACTCGGCGCTGACTTGTCCCAGCTGTTCATTGGTGATACGCAGTCGGGTGCCGATGACCTCGCCAAGTTTGAACAGGATTTTCGTGCCCGATTTCGGGGAGCGGTTCAGCAAGTCTATCAGGTCGGGCCTGAAGAAACCGATAATCGTCGAATGGGTCCTTGCTAATGCGGAGGCGCTGCGCGGGGACTGGTCGAGGAGTGAAAGTTCGCCGAAGAAATCGCCGGAACTCAGCGTCGCAAGTTCCTTCTCCTCTTCGTCCGGTTCAGTCAGGACGATTCCTACGCGGCCTGCTTCAACGACATACATGCCGAGCCCGGGGTCCCCCTGCTTGAAGACGAACTCTCCTGCCGAGTATTCCCTTTTGTGGACTATCGAGGCAACACGGCGCACCTCCCTCTCACTCAGCTGCGAAAAGATGGGCACCTTCGACAGCAGCGCTTCGAGAGAGCCGGTTTCTTCAGAACGCTTTCTGAAGAAATTATGCCAGATGCTGTTCTGTGACGGTATTTCTTCTGTCATTGCTCGCGGAATTAGTCATAGACGAACGTCAGCCAATCGTGCTTGTCTTCTCCATCCTTCACGACTTTGAAGAACCTTTTCTGCATCTCGCGAGTTATGGGGCCGGGTTTACCGTCCCCCACTTTTATCTTATCGACAGAGCGGATCGGGGTGATCTCTGCGGCAGTACCGACGAAAAACACCTCGTCGGCGAGGTAGAGTATCTCGCGCAGCATCACCTCTTCGCGCACTTCGAACCCCGCATCCCTGGCAAGATCCATGATGCTAAGCCTGGTAATGCCGGGCAAAATAGCCGAACGAAGGGGCGTCGTGAAAAGAACGCCGTCATGAGCCACAAATATATTCTCCCCGCTTCCTTCGCTGATGTACCCGCTGGCATCGAGAGCGATGCCTTCCGTATAACCGTTTGCTATCGCCTCGAGCTTGATGAGTTGAGAATTCATGTAGTTCCCGCCTGTCTTCGCCATGGTCGGGAAAGTGTCGGGGAGCGGTCGCCTCCAGCTCGAGACACAAACATCGATCCCGTCGTTAACCGCGCTGCTGCCGAGGTACTGGCCCCAGTCCCAGACCGCGACGGTCAAATCCACGGGATTATGTGCCGGGTTGACGCCGACGTCGCCGTATCCTCTGAACGCTATCGGGCGGATGTAGCACGCCTTCATCTTGTTCGCACGGATCGTGTCGAGCACCGCCTCCTTTATTTGCTCCCGGGAGTAAGGGATCTCCGCGCGGTAGATCTTGGCGGAGTTCTCGAGCCTCTTCAAATGCTCATCCAGCCTGAAAACTCCCGAACCTCTTGCCGTGTCATAACAGCGTATCCCTTCGAACCAACTCGAGCCGTAGTGTACAACATGAGACAGAACATGTATCTTGGCATCATCCCAATCGACAAGTTTTCCGTTCATCCATATCTTTTCGACTTTCTTGACTGCCATTATTCAGGAACCTCCGTTAGAAATCTTTCTTGTAAACTCTGTATGTCTTGTACTTTGTCGCGTTAAGCAGATCGGCACTCCTGTTCATCATCAGGTTGTCTTCAAGCACCCAGGAAGCCTCCCCGTCATAATACCCAAGCTTCACGGCGCGTTTCGCTGTCTCATAGAACAACACCGCCGCAATCCCGGTCTGCTGATAGCTGTGAATCACGCCGAGGACCATTATGCGCACCCAGTGGATCCTCTTCTTCTTCGTAAGAAGATGGTAAACGCCCGGGAGCAGATGACCCTTCTTATTGTACTTCAGCGCAACATTAATGTCCGGCAGCGACAGCGCAAAGCCCACAGGCTTGCCGTTCACTTCGGCAAAGATTGCGAGGTCCGGCTCCACTACTTGCTTGAGGTCCTCCGCGAGGAAATCGAATTCTTCGTCGGTCATCGGCACGAAGCCCCAGTTCTTGCTCCAGGCATCGTTGTATACTGTCTTGACCTTCTTGATTTCCTCGCTAAGATGCTTCATGTCGATACTTCTGAAAGTAAGGCCCTCTTTGTGGGTAATCATTCTTGTCACGCGCTCGAGCTTATCGGTGAACACCTTGTCCTTGTTTACATGATAAGCGTAGAGGTCCTTCTCTTTCCTTAGACCGTAGCCTTCAAAAAGGTCGAGGTAGTATTTCGGGTTGTAAGTCATGAGGATGAGCGGGCTGCTGTCGAACCCGTCCACGAGAAGTCCGACCTCATCATTCGTGGAAGGGTTCATCGGCCCGCGCATGGCTGAGAACCCTTTCTTTTTGATCCAATCCTTCGAGGCGTCGAAGAGAGCGTTGGCAACACTCTGGTCGTTTACCGACTCGAAGAACCCGAAGAAGCCGATCTCTTCCTCCTGGAACTCATTGTGATTGCGATTGATAATCGCCGCATTCCTTCCGACGACCTCCCCGTCTTTCTTAGCGAGAAACATCTCGATTTCCGAGTGGAGATAGAACGGGTTCTTCTTCGTATCAAGCAATTTCTTGCGGTCCATCAACAACGGTGGGACCCAGTGTGGATCGCCATCATAAATTTTCCAAGGAAATTTTATGAAGGACATCAGGTCCTTCTTGGTGCGAACGGGCTCAATACTGATTGCGCTCATTGTTTCCCTTTGCTTTGTGCTCCACGTCTGAATGTATGGTAGGAAAAGGGGCCCGGGATCAAGCGATGACTCCGAGTTCCTTCCCGATAACTCCGAATAACTCGACGATCTTGTCCAGCTGCTCGGGCTCATGGGTAGCCATGTAGCTGGTTCTCAGCATCTCTCTTCCCGGAGGAACACCCGGCCTAACGAACGCGTTCGCATAGACGCCCGCTTCGAACAGTTTCTTCCAGAAGAGGAGTGTCTTCATCGTGTCACCGATTATGACCGGCACGATCGCGGTCCTGTTCTCATGCACATCGAAGCCCAGATTCTTCAGCCCCTTCCTCACGCGCTCAGCGTTCTCAATAAGCCTGTCGACGCGTTGCGGTTCCTCTTCGAGAATCTTAAGCGCTTCGATCGCGGCGGCCACTGATGAAGGTGTCGGGCTCGCGCTGAATATATAAGCAGGAGAATTATGACGCAGATAGTTTATGACGGACCTGTCGCCGACGACGAACCCACCGAGCGACGCGAAGGTCTTCGAAAATGTCCCCATCACCAGGTCCACTTCCTTCTGGAGACCGAAATGACTTGCCGTCCCGCGCCCTCCTTCTCCGATAACGCCGACCGCATGCGCGTCGTCGATCATAACCCGCGCGTTGTACTTCTTCGCCACCTCAACCATTCCAGGCAAATTCAGTATGTCGCCCGAGGTCGAGAAAACTCCGTCGGAAACGATGAGTTTGGGGGCTTCAACCGGGAGCTTGGAGACCACTGCCTCGAGATTCTTCATGTCGTTGTGTTTGTACCGAACAAGGTCTGCCGTCTGGCCTTTTGAAATCAGTGTCCCGAGAACAATGCAGGCATGATTATCCCGATCAGATATGACGTACTCACCATGGCCTACGAGCGTCGATATAACTCCCAACGCTGTTTGGAAACCTGTCGAATATGTCAGACAAGCTTCCTTGCCCATAAACTTGGCAAGTCGCTCTTCAAGTTCGACATGCAGGTCGACAGTACCCGTGAGGTAACGCGAACCGGAACAGCCGGTGCCATACTTCTCGATGGCTGCCTTAGCCGCCTTCTGAACTCTTGGATGTGTGGTCAGACCGAGGTAATTGTTCGAACCGGCCATTATGACCTTCCTGCCGTTTATGGTCACGACCGGTCCTTCGTTTTCCTGGAACGGATGTGAATAGGGATACAGGCCCTGCTTCTTTACCTCGTCTGCAAGTGTATAATCATAGCATTTTTGGAATAGATCCAATCGAGTCTGCCTCCTGTTGGTGGATGTGGAAACTGTTTCCATAGGTTTTTTTAATATAAACGATAGGTTACGAAAATGCTAACTGAGCGCGGCCGTTCTCTTCGCCGACTCTTTAAGACTCCCGGAATCTCTTCTCGCGGCTCACACGTCCTGACTATGGACGATCAGGCAGCAAGATCCGGGTCAGATGAAAAGCGCAACAGCTGCCATCTACATTATACACAAAACTACGGCAGCTGTTTGGACGAGATCGAATTCCCGCAATGCTGGCTGGTGCCAAGAACCGAGACCAGAAACGGCACACAAAAGATGAAATACCCGACGTCGAAGCCATTTCTAAAAACCGCGGAGTAAAGACCGATATCTGCCACATCTGCGGCGAAAGCAACCGACACAATTCCGAAAAGAAGCAGACCCGAATAGTAGACAACATCTGTCAGGCTCCTCGCCAAGACTCCGACAATTAAGGCGAGCAGTATTGCCCCTATAATGGTCCATGTCGATACGTAGCTGAACTGTATGGCAAACGGCCCGTGACTCATGAAGACACGAAAATTCCACGCCACAAACGGGATCAGAGTCAGACAGAAAACGATCATGACAACGACAGAGAAGAGGAGCACATTCCGAAACTTTCCCCTTCTGAAGCTGTACGCAACGAAAATGACGTAAACCAGGCCGACCACCGACCGGGTCGACAGTGCCAGCCCCATAAGGATTGCGACCCCGATGAATTTGAAATCAAGTTTCCGCAAGTCCAGTTGATTGTTTGCCATGATTAGCAAGGCGAGGATCATGGACATGTTGAAGAACAACTCACTCCTCGTTACAATTTCATAATAAGTTGTAGGGAGCAACAGCAGGACCAGCAGCTGCATCCAGGCAATCCTGGAGGTCCGTCCTTCAAACGACAAAAGTGATAGGCCAAAGATCAGTATCCCGACGACTTCCAGCAATCCCAGGTTTCCGAGCCAGTAAAACGGGAGTGCTATCAGGAAAAGTGCCGGGAAGGCAGATGGATTTTGCGCAATGCCGTAAGGAAACTCTCCGCTGAGAAGACGGCGGAGCCATCCGGACAAGGCCGGGAGTCTGGTGACACCGCTCTTCTCCGGAAGGACCACAACTGCCACCGCGGAAACAAGGGTTACCAAGAAGAGAAACAGCAGGTAGCTTCTTGCCGAAACCGGGAGTTTATAGTTGTCTGCAAGCATGGATAGGAAGCGGACGGCAGCGACAAAAGCTATCAAGTAGAAGAAAGCACCGACCTCCATTATCGAAGCGCGTCTTCCCGCGTACTTGAAGACGAAGATGGCACCGATGAAGCCGAGGACAAGTACGGCTATCCTGCATCGGTCCGCAACGAACCGGTACCCTATCCCCATGCCTGTCGCACGCCGAACTCGGTCATCCCGCGAACTGGCGCCCGTACGCCAGATTGTCTCGTCGGAATCATGCCGGGCACACAACCGGGAATTGCATAGGTAAAGGGAGGGACTACCTGTGGATCAGTGCGATTTTCGTCACAGCGCTCTGGCTTCCGTCGGACGTATACGCGACAACGATGTAGACCCCGCTCGGGAGGAGGCTGCCGCTCATATCGGTCCCATTCCAGTAGGCGACCCTTCCGCCTTGAGCGAGGAAGTGGTCGACCAGTCTGCCGTCGACGGTGAATATCTTGATCTCACTGTTTGCTGCGAGGCCTTCGATGTGTATCGGCTGGCTTAGAGGGATACGTGCCGGATCGGGGAATACCTTCAGTTTCGAGAAACTTTGCAGAGGCTGCTTTATCCCGGTCTTCAACTCGGTCACACCGTACTGCGTCGCGAAATACACGATACCCTGCTCACGGTCGCACGCCACCGCGAGCACCTCGTTTGTCGGGAGCGGGCTGTTGGTCATGTTGTAACTCGCGACGGGCGTGTTGCCGTCCCGGGAAATCACGTATACCCCCGTGTTCGTGGCGACCCATTTCTGGTCTAGAGCATCGTAGTCAATGTCGTTTATGTTCTGATCCAAAAGGGAGTAGATGGATTGGATGGAGAAGTTACCGGACGGATCGGGATCATACATCACATACATCCCGAGATCCGTTCCGATCCAAACCTGGTCCTCATTGTCGACCAGTAAGGCGCTTATATGGTTGCTCTGTAGTGGCGAATCCCCTTGGTTAAAGAGATAGCTCTTGTCGTCTGAGATATTGCCGAGAGTACCGTTGGCGTTATAATAGAACAGCCCTACATAGCTGGTCGCCGATGCCTGGCCGTATTGGTCTCCCGCCCACACGCCGCCGTAGGCGTCGACCGCCAGAGGCACGAACCCGGACACGGGTGAGTAGCTGTTATGGAAGCTATACCACTTGTTTTCGGAAGGCGAGTAGGCAACAATCGGGTTGTTCGTGTATGAAAGTGGGTTCGTAATCCAAATATTTCCTGACGCATCCGCCGCAGCGCCGCCGCCGAGGACATACGTATAGTCTCCGGGTACTCCAACAAGGGTCGAGTTTCCACTGCTGAACACCTTTATCGAATCACCATCGATGAAGGCTACACCTCCGCGGTTTGCCGTGCCAGGACCGCCCCACGCGCCCGCGACGAGCTCGTTCCCCCCGACAGCGCTCATCTTATAATAATTGTCCGTGTTTATCCGGGAATCACTCGACATGCTGAAGTTCTTCCACGTTTCCCCGTCGAACTTCATGAACGCAGTTCCGACGTCGGTCGACCTTCCCGTGGAACACCACAAGTCTCCAGCACTGTCAACTGCCAGATCGGAGACTACATTCGTCGCAGGCCCGGGTGGAAGGACTTCGTTTGCACTCGAACCTATCTTTAAGAGTCCGCGGGAAGTGGCTCCGACAACAACCGTGTCCAAGTATTGAGAGGCCCCGTTCAGAGTTACCCCCCCGCTGTACAGGGAGGAATAAGATCCTCCTGAATTCATCTTGTACAAGCCGCTTGCCGAGTTAACAAGGAGATAACCGAAACCTGCAGAAAAGCCGTACACTGCCCCGGACGGCGCACCGGGGGTCGGCTGGAAGCGGCTTCCATCTGTCGTATGGAACAGGCCTTGCGCAGTACCGACATAGAGCGCGCCGCCAAATGCGATCAAGGCATTGACGCCGCCTCCGAGTCCGAGCGTGTCCGAAAAACTCCAAAGATCAGGGGCCGCCAGGTTCACAGATGATCTCGCGGCATAAGACAATCCGAACTGGCTCGCCACGTAAATGTTTCCGTCGAACACGGCCGCAGCGTTGGCCTGTACGGAAGCCTTGGGAGCATAGAAATGAGAGTAAGTATCCAGAACTCCAAAGGTGGAACGCGAGATCAGCACAACTCCGAACGGCGTGCATGCGAAAACCGTATCGCCGGCTACCGAAAGAGACACTATCTGCTTGGTTATAGACGATGATTTGGCAATGTCACCCTGGGTCCTGTCGACATTTCCGGCGGAATCAAGCTCGTCTATCGAGCCGTCAGCCTCGCCGACGAGAACTCTGCCGCCCGACTCCGCCACGATTGCGGTCGCCTGGATATTCGAAAGGCCTTCCGTGGTCGTATACTCGGTAAACTCGCCCGTGCCCGGGACATACGAGAACACCCCGCCGGTTGTGGCAGCCCATACCTTTCCGCCCGCAACGGCGACGCCGGCCACCTGATACATACTCGAATAATTCTTCCAGACCAAGGTCTGCGACGCCGCCGGTGATGCCGCGGCAATACACAACGACAGGAAAAGAAGTTTTCCTCGCATCAGAAGCGCTACATCCGCTTCATGAGGTTGACCATTTCGATCGCGCTGGAGGCCGCATCGAATCCCTTATTGCCGGCTTTACCGCCTGCACGGTCGACAGCCTGTTCCATGTTGTCGGTCGTCAGTATCCCATAGATCACGGGTATGTGGCTGCTCAACGACAACTGTCCGACCCCTTTGGCAGATTCGGATGCCACGTAATCGAAATGGGGGGTCTCACCGCGGATCACGGCGCCGAGACATATCACTGCATCGTGCTTTTTCAATTCGACAACTCTTTTCGCGACTGCCGGGATCTCAAACGCGCCGGGACACCGGTAAACGTCTATGCTATTCTCAGCCACTCCGTGCCGGACCAGACCGTCTATCGCACCTTCCAGCAATCGTTCGGAGACATGGCCGTTGAATCTGCTCACGACGACGGCGAACTTCAGTCCGCTGCCGTCATATTGCCCTTCATGATTAACCAAGCTTTTCTCCTTCAATGCAAATTTAGATTTTCAGTTACCCAGTCTGGCAAGCATCCCATCGACCCATTTGCGATCTATCACGTATCTCCCTAAGTTCTCGCCGTCATTTTTCAGTCCTCCGTGGAAGTCACTCCCGCCCGATTTCAGGAGCGAGTTGTTGTCGGCGAACTGGCCGTAGAATGCCACTTCCTCGGGGCTATGCGAGGGATGGATGACCTCTATCCCATCGAGCCCCTTCTTCATAAGATACCCCAGGAGGTTCTCGTTGACATAGTGCGACGGGTGGGCGAGGAAACTCAGCCCGCCGGCCGCCGCTATCATCGCAATCGCCTCTTCGGGTGGAAAAGGAAAGTTTGCCTCGTAAGCGGGCCGGCCTATCCCTATGTATTTGTGAAAGACCTCATCATAAGTCCGCGCGAACCCCTCTTCAACCATCGTGTTCGCGATGTGGGGACGGCCGACAGAATTCTGCCCACCCACTCTTTCCATGACCGATTCGAATGTAAGCGGAATCTTTATGCGGTTGAGCTTGGCAACAATCCGTCTCGCCCGCCGTATCCTCGCGTCGCGGAGCTCGCTCAATCGTGAGAGGAATACCTTCTCGGTATAATCCAGAAAGTATCCGAGGAAATGAAGCTGGAATCGCCTGTAACTCGAAGTCACCTCGATCCCGGGCACGATGGTTATGCCACCAGTTTCGGATATGGCGACGGCTTCGTCGAGGGAAGAGACCGTATCGTGGTCGCAGATTCCCAGCACGCTGATGCCCGCCCGCCCGGCTTCCTCGATGAGCTCCCCGACGCTCAAGGCTCCGTCGGAAGCGTCGGTATGAGTATGGAAGTCTATTTTCTTCTGGTTTCCGGAAAGTTCCACAACTATTTCAGGTAAATTTTTCTCTGAAGGTGTCGTAATCCAGTATCACGACGCTGTTTCCCTCGACCTGCAGCATCTTCAGCTTTTCCATCTTGCTGAGAGTACGGGAGACCGTCTCCCTGGTCGTACCTGCCATGTTCGCGATTTCCTGTTGAACAGGCAAGTTATCAATTTCTACCTTGCCCTGTCGGATACGGCCGCGTTCATCGGCGAACTGCAGGAGGACATAGCCTACCCTATGATATGCATCCTTCAGGGACAGACTCTTTATTAGGGCGTCGGCCCTTCTGAGCCGCTGCGTCAGATGTTTGAGAAGTGAAATTGCAATGCTGGGGTATTCATGTAGAAGAGCGAGGAAATCTTTTCGGTGTATCATGAACAGTTCCGCATTGTCGAGGGCCACGACGCTGGCAGACCGTGTTTCCCCGTCGAGGAGAGCCATTTCGCCGAAGATGTCGCTCGCACCAAGGATGCTCAGGATAACTTCACGTCCGTCCTCACCGATCCTTACCACCTTCACTTCCCCGTTCACGATGACGAACAGGGCGGACCCGGATTCCTCTTCCATGAGAATCACGTCGCCCTTTTTATAGGTCTTCCTCACGCCACAAGCACTGATGCGCGCAAAATCCCTTTCCTCAAGCTCCTCGAAAATCGGAGCATTCTTCAGAAATTCCATCGCTTCTTTCATGCCAGTGCTCCCGGATTAATCGTTAGTGAATTTGGATCAGACTGAACAAAGAAAATATAGATGCACCCCGATAGAAAGTCAACGTCGCCCGTGCACCCGTTCCACCCCGGCAAACTTGGGATGAACTAATTCTTCGCCGGTAAGGTTTTATATTGAGTAATGACCCTGAAAGAGGATCGAGGCAGATGAAAAGGATATACATGGATTATACGGCAACCACGCCCGTCGACAAACGCGTCATCGACGCCATGCTGCCCTGTTTTGGCGAGGCGTTCGGCAACGCATCCAGCATACATTCGTTCGGCAGGGAGGCAAAAGCTGCACTCGAAAACAGCCGCGAAAAGTTGGCATCACTCATCGGGGCACAGCCATCCGAATTATATTTCACGAGCGGGGGAACCGAATCCGACAATGCCGCGCTGACAGGTATTTCTTCCAAGTATTCCACGAGGGACAGGAGACATATCATCGTCTCCGCAATCGAGCACCACGCCGTCCTGCACACTGCCAGGTACCTCGAATCGAAGGGGTTTTCCGTAACGCTTCTGAAAGTCGATTCGCACGGCTTCGTTTCTCCAGAAGAACTGGAGAAAGCGATCAGCAAAGAGACTTTTCTTGTGAGCATAATTCACGCCAACAACGAAACCGGCGCGGTCCAGGACATTAAGACACTCGCCGGAATTGCGCATGAACGCGGCGCTCTCTTTCACACGGATGCCGTGCAGTCGCTCGGCAAGATAAATTTCAATGTTGCCGAGACCGACGTGGACCTTGCCTCATTCACGGCGCACAAGATCTACGGTCCGAAGGGAATCGGCGCTCTCTATATCAAACGCGGGATCGACTTCGAGGCTGCTTTCCATGGAGGTTCACAGGAACGCAATCGGCGGCCGGGCACAGAGAGTATCCCGCTTGTTGTCGGCTACGCCACGGCAGCCGAGCTGGCAGTCACCGAACTCGACCGAGAACGTGAAAGGCTGACGACTCTCAACAGGATCATGCGCAGCGGAATCGAAAGCACGATCCCGGGGGCGCTGTTCAATTCTCCCGTGGAACGAGGCGTCCCGCAAATCCTGAGCGTCTCGATTGACAGCAATGTGATGGAAATCGACGGCGAGGCTCTGATAATAAACATGGACCTCGAGGGGATCGCCGTGACAAGCGGCTCCGCATGTTCCTCCGGGAGCCTTCAGCCTTCACACGTAATCAAGGCGCTGGGGAGGGACGACAGAACGACAATGGCCACTGTGCGTTTCTCGATAGGAAGGTTCACGACGGAGGATGATGTGCGGACCGCAATCGACGTCTTTGCCGGAGTTGTGGCAAGAATCGGAAAGAGAAAGAAGCTTAGCTCACCCGTCTCATAACGGCCGCGAAGAAACCGTCCATTTCATGACGGTGCGGATAGATCGCAAGGAAGCCGTCATCGATCATTTCTGAAAACTTCTCTCCCACCAGGTAGAGCGAGACATCCTCACGCGTGAAGCGACCGTCGGAGGCAAGGAACGCGTTTACCACCCCGAAATTCTCTTCCGAGAAGATGCTGCAGGTCGAGTATACCAGAAGACCTCCCACTTTGACAAGATCAGCGTAGCGTTTCAGAATCGTCTCCTGATATCTTGCGTGCTTCTCGACAGCGGCCCTCGTCAGCCGGAACTTCTTGTCCGGGTTGCGGCGGATCGTCCCGCTGCCGGAACACGGCGCGTCGACGATGACCTTGTCCGCGCTGCCTGCCAGCGACACTGCTTCCCCCAGATTCGCGTCGGATACTTTCACCGATGTAATGTTTGTATAGCCGCACCTCGTTGTACGTGAACCGAGGTTCTTGAGGCGGGTGGCATCGACATCCAGGGCGTACACGCGGGCCTTCCCCGCAGAAAGCGCGGCGACCTCAAGGCTCTTACCCCCCGCACCCGCACACGCGTCGACAATAGTCTCCCCCTCTTTCGGGTCGACGAGGATACCGACCATCTGGCTCGCCTCTTCCTGTATCTCGATCAGACCGTCCTTGTAGAGCTGCTCATTGTTGAGATTGATCCGCTTGGGGAGGTAGAGCCCGAGCGGGGAATATTCCGTCAGCCCGGTCTCGATTCCCTTTTCGCCGAAAACCCGGGCAGCGTCGTCGCGCTTGATCCTGTTCGTGTCGACCCGGATGCATACACGTCCCTCGTGGTTGAGGGCCGTCATTATAGGAACCGCGTCAATACGCACGTTCTCCGGGAGCAGTTCCGTGAAAAAGTCGGGAAAAGAGTTCCGCAAATGGGACGCGGCCGGATCTGAGTTCACAGTTTCAAGCCTCTTTGTGACACAGCCGGCCAATTCTTCAAGTTCAATCCTCTCCCCCGCCGCCCTGTACGTCTCGATCAGCTGTGAGTAATTCTTATCCAACTCTTCGCACCCGGAAGAGGCAATTGCCATCTCGTAGATCAGAAAGGTGTGAAACGGGCTCTGGGCGTTGGTGCATTTCCCGGATATATCCTGCAGCAGGATGAAGTTTCTGATGATGCCGTAGAGCTTCTCCGTTATCCAGCGCCTGTCGTGCGAACCGAGGTACCTTCGCTCCTTATAAAAATCGTGGACGACCCTGTCCGAGGGGAGACCGCTCCTGACGACCCGGTCCAGCAACTCTATCGTGTGTCCCGCGAGCGAGGAGGTACTCATTTCCCTTTCAACTGCGCAAGCTTGTGCAGGAGATAGCCGTACCGGAGTCCGCGGTCCGTGGTGATGAATTCGCGTGCCCCCGCCGCTTCCAGGGATTTCATAAGTATCAGCGCGCCTGCAAGGAGCACATCCTCTCTTCCTTCGGCAGCGTTTGTAAGAGTCCTGATTTCGGCCGGCGTTTTCTTTTTCAGTAAGTCGAAGACCTCACCCAGCGAATCGGCCTGCATGCGAAAATTGTTGACGGCATCGGCATCGAAGTCATATTTCTTCTGCGCGATGAGCGCGATAGTCGTCGCCGTCCCGGCCACGGCGAACACTCGGTCCGGCCTTATCTCGGAAAATGGAAAAGACTTGAGCGTTTTGTCGACCGTATCCGCCGCCGCCTGCAATTCCTCTGGCAAGGGAGGGTTATGCCTGAAAAAGAGTTCGGTAATCCGGACCGCGCCGATGCTCAAGCTGGCAATTCGGCTCGGTTCCATCCCGATCCCGTAGCTGAACTCTGTGCTCCCGCCGCCTATGTCGATCACCAGTGAAGAGAGGGACTTATCGGACATTCCGCTAACGGCGCCGAGGAATCCCAGACGCGCCTCGAGTTCACCCGGGATCACTTCGACGTCTATTCCGCACGTTTCCCTTGCGAGCTTTATGAATTCGTCGCGGTTTCTGGCGTCCCGCACGGCACTCGTCGCAGATGCCACGATCCTCCTGACACCGTAGTTTTCCGCCGCCTTGCGGTATTCGCCGAGCACCTCAAGAGCGCGGGATACCGATCCACTGTCGAGCTCCCCCGTGGATGAAACACTCTTCCCTATCCGCGGAACGGCATAAAAATCTCTGATCGGTATTATCGAGGATTCCCCGTCCAGTTCACCGATGAGCATCAGGATCGTGTTCGTCCCGATGTCTATGGAAGCATACTTCATTTTCTCAGGGCGAGTGCCGACCACTCCGCCTCGTGGAGCGTTTCAAGCGGCGTGAAACCGGATTTCGAGTACGAGTCGACGACGTCTCTCTCATCGAGCGTGAGAATGCCGGCCAGGAGCAGGATGCCGCCTCTCCTGCATCGTTTCCTGAGCTCAGGTTCGATATAGAGGAGCGTGTTGCGATTCAGGTTTGCCACGACCAGGTCGAAGTCCTCCTCCGCCACCGAAGCCACTTCCCCGCGTGAAAGATTCACCTTATCCGCTACGCCGTTCTTTCTGATGTTCTCGAGGGAGTTTTCGATCGACCATTCGTCCCTGTCGACCGCGACGCAGCGAGCCGCTCCCAGCTTCACGGCGGCGATCGCCAGCACGCCCGTCCCGGTGCCCACGTCAAGTATCTTCTCGCCTCCCCTGACGTGCTTCTCCAGCAGTCGTATCATCATTCGCGTCGTTTCGTGATGTCCCGTGCCGAACGACATCTTCGGGTCAATTTCGATCACTATCTTCGCGTTGCCGTTGTACTCTTTCCAGCTCGGCTTTATCGCTATGTTATCCGTTACGTCGACCGGGACGATGGATTCTTCCCATTTCGTGTTCCAATCCTGGTTCATGATCTCGGAGACATCTACCGAGAAACTTCCGATCTTTCCTTCCTCTTTCAGGTGTCCAAGAAACCTCATGACATCCGTCCGGTATTCCGGTTTCCACTTGCTCTCGGCGAAGTAGCATTTCAACTCGCTCTCTTCCTCAATGAAGCCCTCCGCTCCGACGTCGCTGAGAAACCCGATGACAAGATCGTTGACCGGCTTGTCCGCCGAGACTGATAGCTGGAAGAATTTATCTTTCATAGCGGAAATACGGGTAAGTGTTTAAACTCCTGTAAATAACCTGCAAAAGCACATGCCCGACGGCGGCGAGACTTTCCGGACTGCACTTATCGGGGGTGTCCTGAAGAGTATGCCAGTACTTGTAGTCGAAATCTATGAGATCGACCGCTTTGATCCCGACGTTGTCGAGCTGCAGGTGATCGTCGTAAATCGGGTCGCTTGTCCTGTCGACAAACTGTGGCACGGCCATATCTGCCGCGGTGGTCCAGATCAGATCGACGACATCAGGGGCGTACTGAACCGAATATCCCTCCTTCGGGATCTTGAGGCCTTTCTGTCCGATCATGTCGAGGTTGATCGCGAAGAGCGGCTGGTATGAAAACTCCTTCGTCGCTGCCCAGTATTTTGAACCGAGACAATAATAATTCATGTCTCCTTCCCTGCCGTAGTCCTCGCCGTCCCAAAGGATAATATCCACGCCGACCGGCGGCAGCGACTCTTTGAATCCCCGTGCCATCTCCAGAAGGACGGCGACACCGCTTGCACCGTCATCCGCGGCAGGGATCGGTTTGTCCACGGGACCGCCCGGCTGCTGGTCTGCCCGGGGCCTGCTGTCCCAGTGGGCGGTCAGCAGGATCCGGGTTTTCGACTTGAGATTGAAATGCGCAATTATGTTGGTGAGGTGGAGGACGACGCCGTCGTAACCCGGGACATCGAATCTCTGCAACCTGACCGAATCGGCATACATCGTCAACTGCTGCTGAAGATAGGCAAGGCACTGTTCGTGCGCGCCGGTGTTGGGAGCGCGCGGTCCGAAATCGACCTGCCGAACAAGATACCCGAACGCAGATTCCGGGTCGAACTTCGGGACAGGTACCATCTGCAATTTAGAAACCTGCTGCCCTTCACTCCCCTGCATTTGCTGCGCTTGCTCCTTCTTCGAATTGCGCGAACAAGAACTCATCGTCAACATTACCAGAAGCAAAATGGCGGATCTTTTCATAGAGTAGTTTAAAGACTGTATTCAGAATTTCCAAAGCCTGTCAGCGAGCCGGACTTTCATGCTTTTCCGTCGGTTGAAGGAAATGGCCCGCATTGTTGGTGGGACGTATTTTGACCTGGAGAGCGGTTTGACTCGCAACCATCCACTGTCATGCACAAGTGCCGTAGCCTCCCGTAAGAACGCGAGTCTATTCATCTTTGTATTCCATTCTGTCTTCCTTCGTCCTGCCGGAATCAGTTGGTCCGGAAACATCAAGGTGCGATGGATGCCCAGCGATGTCAAGTTGAACACTTGACTTAATCTCCGAGTTCACTTTATCCTGAAGTCATTCAACAAATTTCTCTACAGGAGGAATATCGTCGTTTTTTCTGAAAGCATCGAAAAGATTGTCTACCGTTGATGAGACCATATCAGTAAGTTTCAAGTGAAGATCGGCTCCCAAAGGCTGGAGGTCATAAGTCATAAAAACTGATGAGTGCTTCTTGTTATAATTGAGTTTTCCAAGACGGTATTTATTCGAAAAATAATCGAACACAGGTTGTTGGATGACCCAGAATATTTTGCGGTTCCACTTCTCCAGGATTATTCCCTTATTAAGGACTTGGGTAAACGTTCTCTTCCATATGTCATACATATGTCATAATAATTGATGCCGAAATTGTAGGTGGCGCCGCTCCGGAATGTGCGATTCTTCATAAAATCGGTGAAGCCTTCCACGAGCTTCCCCGTGCTTGTGGTCTGACCAGTCTGAAATTCTATAGCGGCAAAATCTTCCACCACATCGCTCATGGGCTTATGTTTAACCATCACAAAATCGAAGTTACCTATGCCTTGTAAGCCAACCTCGCTGAAGATCAAAATGTTGTCGATGGTGCCGAAATGGACTTTGGCTATGTCTTGAAAGACAGTATGACTCTCCAGAAACCGTCGCGGGCAAAGAGCTATGTCATCCTGATCCACATGGGCAGAGCAGACACCAAAGGGATAGTCAACGAGGCGACTCTTTTTGTAGCACTCCTTTCCAACAAAGGGACAGCGATATTTCTGTCTCGCTGTCGCCGCAACACGGGAAGTATTCTCCCAGTGATATCCAAAGATTTCAGATGGGTATTTCGACATCGTTCACCCTTTCATGAAAGAAACCCAGGCTTTCTCAATCTCTGGGTCAGATAGGTCGTTTTGGAGTATCCATCCCGTCATTTGGCCGCATGCCTGACAAAATGAGTAACTGTCGAAATCAACAATCGGCTCTGGCTTCTCCCACTGAAGAGGCTCACGGCCGTTCCTCGGCTTCAGCACCAGTATGGCATCATGTTTCAAGGACCGCAGGTTCATGATGTGCACAGATATAGGATTCTCGGAATGTACAACAAAGGCATTTGCCAGAAGAAAACCGGCCTTCTGTAAGGCTATGGTCAGTTGAGCCCAAGCGCGGGGCCTCCAGTGGTGATAAGTAAAAATTAGACGGCCGTGCGGACGCTTGAGTACTCGATTACACTCCTTCCAGATGCTGCCTATGACAGAGCCGAACTTTTCCTCGTTCTGGGAAGATTCTGCAACAGCGGAATCCTGCGCTGCATACTGCCATCTGGCTTGTTCTGGTAAGAAAGTCTTGAGCCAACAGCGAAAAAAATGCGAGAGATCGCTGTACTGAACATTGTTGAAATACGGCGGATCAGTTACTACGAAATCTACCGATTCGGAAGGGAGCGATATGCGGGTTGAATCATTCTGAGCAACGAGATACATCCTTCTCTTACCGATGAATTCGTCGAGAGAAGAGACTTCCTGTCCGATGTCGACTTCACTCGGGATAGGTGCTTTTGCCCACGTTCTATTGACAAACTGTCTCTCAATAGGTTCTCTCGCCCACTTCCCTGCTGACACGATACGGCTCTCGAAGAGATTGTTGAGAGTGCCCGACGTGCTTCGGGAGAAGACGGGATTATTCTCCAACGCGGTATAGGGAAACGAATACGCATGGTGAGAGAAGACGTGCCTGATCGCACCGGGTCTCCTCTTCGCAGCGCCTTTGTAACCGCACAACGCAGAATTGAATTCAAGGGACGTGGACAGAAGCAATGCCAGCCAGAGCATATGCTCCCGGGGAACAGTCTGCAGGACTGCATGTGATTGTGCGATATACGCGAGTTGACGAGGGAAGAAGAGTTCATAGAAATGATGGATGTCCCTGTTAATAAGATCGCGCGACTTTGGTCCCTGAGGTACCTCAAAATCTTGCGGAGAGAATCTTGCATTTCTCGTTGCCCAGCGCGCCGCCGTTTTGATGGAATCGTAGTCGGCAGGATCGACCTTCTTAAAGAAACTCTTGTGAACGTCACAGAAACCGACAATCACTAATGGAACATAGCGTTCCGCAAATGGAATGGAGAGAATATCCGACGACTTCCCGTTGATACCCTGCTTATGCGCCCTTTCTCTATCGATAATCGGCACGGAATGCCCTTTTACGGAGAGTTCCAGCGAAGGATAGAAATCCTCAAGACTCTTGTGAGTGTCGTCAGGTTCCTCCCGCAACGTAAATGAGTCTACGACGACGACTTCACCGTCTGGGCTTTTCTTTCGCTGCCCATAAAGCGTGAATTGAATCTCGGCTGTGCCGCCGCATGTGGGGCAAGCAGTCTTATAGTACTTCGAAATGCCTTTAGCCAAGGCGCTCTGAAAGGGACGAAAGACCCTGACTTTTTCGGAGAGTGGAAGGTTAGCCAGAGATGCCTTCGCCTGCAAAACCGGGATAGGGTCGATGTCATAGCCGATGACGTTGGCGCCAAGCCGGATCGCCTCGTGCAGCGTGGTTCCCCCGCCCATCATCGGGTCGAGAATTGTGACTCCTTCAAGTCCCCCGGGGACATAGTAATCCCTCTTTGAAAGATTGGGAACAAGCTGCTTCAATATATACCGGAAAGTAGTGCCCGAACGCCGAGCCCACCATTTATGCAGATAAGTATTCGGTCTGAACAGATGCTTGTTGAATGATTCTATTTCAGCGAGCGTGTTTGCTTCCTCTTCCGGAAAAAAAGTATCTATCGGAACCGTATCGGCCAGCTGTACCGTTGGCTCATCTGATACAGGAAAAGTGAACGCTATCTGGGTTGGATCCATGTGGCGGCGAGGATTTTATAGTTAGTTGTCATAAGTTTAATGAAATATACGAACAAGCAAGGGGAATTGCTGATGTTAACTTTCATGGCCCAGTGGCACCGCATCGGTTCCGTCACCCGATAGCATCGGGAAGAAACGTTATACAAGAATGAGAGTTGTAAGAAGCGGGATTACAGGCCGAGAGTTTTGATAACAAGGTTGTCAAAGAACGCTTTCCAGTTAGTTCTTCCGGGATTGAACGCCCACCTTGGATGCGGATGAATAATACCTGATCCGTCGCAGATCGTTAAGTTGCGGCCATCCAACTCCTCTTTTGTAAATGCTCTAATGAATGCCCTACACGCAGGATGATTTGGCGGATAAAATTTTTCCCAGAAAGGACTATCGAACAAGAAGACCTTGTCCACTAACGTTTTGCATAAGGCTGAAGTATTGCGGTCGACTACAACATCATATTCCCAATATGGTCTGCTTCTGCTATTCTCAGTCATGGCGGCGAATCTTTGAACTCCATAATAGAACGAACCAAAAGTACGGTAAATCAATTCCAGATTTTTCGTCGTGAGTTTCTTGTTGTCAAGTCGATTTGGGGCACATGAATTTCTACCACCTTCTTCTGAATAGTTATCCAGCTTCATCCCAAGGTCCCACAGGAAAGGGGTTAGACTTCTTTTGAAAATCTGAAAGGTTTGGCCCGACTCGCAGGCCATCTGAAGACTTTCATTCAACAGTTTAACTAGCTGTTCTTTCACGCGTTACTTTCAACAATCTTGTGACGGGTTCCACTACAGCTGCAAAACCAAAGTCTTACTCCTTAGTCTATCGACCCGATGGTGTCCCGCACTTTTTCTTCGGCTCGAAGAAATGGAAGACAAAGCCCTCGCCCGGTGAGAGTTCCACGTAATCGCCGTACTCGCCGCGCTGAATACCTGTGACTGGGAACCCGCCCCCTTCCAGGAGCGAGTGTAAGCTGGGAAGATCCTCCACCCTGAAAGTGATTACGCTTCTTCCGGATGACCCGGCAGTGACGGCAATATCCAGGTCCGCAACTTCAAACTCCGACCATGTTCCATCCTGATGCTTGGGAGAACCGAACAAAGCGGCATAGAACTCCGCCAAGCGGTCGGGATTGGCCACCGCGCTGTGCACGTTCTCGACTCCCTTGATGTGGCGTGCTATCTCAGATTGTAACTGCCGCAGATGCTGCATACACTTCCGATACTCCGCATATTTTCAACGTTCTCGCACATTCTTTGATCGTAGATCCGGTCGTGATGACATCGTCGACGAGGAGGACTTTCTTCCCGCCGATATCGTCCAGGCTAATTCTCCCCAGCGCAAAGGCTCCCTTTATGTTCTTTTGTCTCCCCTCGGCGTCGAAGAGTGTCTGAGTTTTCGTTTGCCTCACCCTTATCAGCAAGTGAGGCGAGTGGCTTATCCCCAGGATCGTGCTCAGGCTTCGCGTAATCAGCTCGCTCTGGTTGTAGCCGCGCTCACGCTGTCTCGCCGGGTGGAGCGGCACAGGTACGATCGTGTCACACATGGAAAGTTTCGAGTCGTTTACGATCTTCTTCGCGATGAAGAGTCCGAACCTTTCAGCGATCACCTCCGCGCCGTTGTACTTAAGCAGGTGGACTGCCTCCCTGACGCGCTGATCCTGCTCGAAAAGAAAAACCGAGTCGATGCCGTCCACCGCCTCGTCTGCAAGAAACTTCTCTTCAACAAGCTGGATGATTGTCTCCGTACGCGGCACCCGCTCGAAGCTTTCCCAGCAACTTGCGCATACATACTCTTCGCCGCGCCGCAGGGTCCTGCCGCATGTCGAACAAAAAGGAGGGTAGACGAAATTCACGAAGGCTTCAACGACGTTGCGGAGAGCGACGATTCCGTTCATTTCTTTTCCGACAACCTGTGTATTTCGTCGCGCAGCTCCGCAGCCTTCTCGAATTCGAGATCTTTCGCGGCCTGATACATCTCCTTCGTGAGCCGTTGGATAAGGTCCCCCTTTTGCTGTTCAGTCAGGTATTTCCCGGGAGACTCGGAAACGCTCGCCTGCTGGAGACGTCTAGTCTTCTCTTCGCCCTCCGCACGGACATCCGCTATGGCAGTCGAGGCCATGATCTCTTCTGTCGATTTCACTATGGACTTAGGCTTAATGTTGTGCTCGGTGTTGTAATCGCTCTGTATCTTCCTTCGCCGTTCGGTCTCGTCCATCATCTTCTTCATGCTGCGGGTGATCGTGTCGGCATAGAGGATGACCTTGCTCCCGATGTTCCTGGCTGCGCGCCCCGCGGTCTGTATAAGGCTTTTCTCCGAGCGCAGAAATCCTTCTTTATCGGCATCCAGGATCGCGACGAGAGACACCTCCGGAAGGTCGAGCCCTTCCCGCAACAGGTTCACTCCGACAAGCACATCGAATTCGCCAAGCCGGAGGTCGCGAAGGATCGAAACGCGCTCGAGCGAGTCTATGTCCGAATGTATGTACTTCACGCGTATGTTGAGCCCGCGGAGGTACTCCGTCAGATCTTCCGCCATTCGCTTGGTCAACGTAGTGACGAGGGTGCGCTCTTTAGCCTCTACTCTGCCGCGGATTTCATGAAGGAGATCGTCCATCTGGTTCTTGACCGGCCTCACTTCGACTTCGGGGTCCACGATGCCTGTAGGCCTTATCACCTGCTCGACAATAACCCCGCTGCTCTTTTCGAGTTCATAGTCCGACGGGGTGGCGCTGACAAAGACAGTCTGGTTGATCATAGTCTCGAACTCATCGAACTTGAGGGGGCGGTTGTCAAGAGCCGACGGGAGTCGGAAACCGTACTCCACGAGCGTCGCCTTCCTGGAACGGTCACCATGGTACATCGCGCGCAGTTGCGGGATTGTCTGGTGAGATTCGTCGATGAACATCAGGTAATCCTCTGGGAAGTAGTCCAGAAGCGTATATGGTCTCTGACCAGGTTCCCTCCCCGTGATGTGCCTTGAATAGTTCTCTATGCCGCTGCAGTAGCCGACTTCCTTCATCATCTCGATATCGAAGCGCGTGCGCTGCTCGATCCGTTGTGCCTCGAGATACTTCCCCATCGCGCGCAGGTCGGTCAGCCTCTCGACAAGCTCGGCCTCTATTCCGACTATGGCGCGCTGGAGGTTTTCTTCGCTCGTCACGAAATGCCTGGCAGGATATATCGCGACCTCCTCCATCTCCAGTGCCGGCACGCCGGTCAGGGGATCGAACGTCTTGATCGACTCTATCTCGTCCCCGAAGAATTCAACCCTCACGGCCTCGTCAAGCTCATAGGCCGGGAAAATCTCGACCACGTCGCCCCGCACTCTGAACACACCGCGGAGAAATTCCACATCGTTCCTTGAGTACAGGCTTTCGATGAGGAGCTGCTGGAGATGGCGCCGCCCCATCTTCTCCCCCTTGCGTATAAGGACCATTTCGTTCTTGTAGTCGTGGGGCGAGCCGATGCCGTAAATGCAAGAAACCGAGGCGACCACAAGCACGTCGCTCCTTCCGCTCAGGAGGGAACTCGTCGCGCGCAGACGAAGCCTGTCGATCTCGTCGTTAATGGATGAGTCCTTCTCTATATACGTATCTGTCTGCGGGATGTAAGCTTCAGGCTGGTAGTAGTCGTAGTAGGAAATAAAAAACTCGACCACGTTCTGGGGAAAAAGTTGTTTGAATTCGCCGTAGAGCTGCGCCGCGAGGGTCTTGTTGTGCGAAATTACAAGCGTCGGCTTATTGACGTCCTGGATCACCTGCGCCATCGTGTAGGTCTTGCCGCTCCCCGTCACGCCGAGGAGTGTCTGAAAGGCACGACCGCCTGCCAGACCTTCCGTCAGTTCACGAATAGCCCCAGGTTGATCGCCGGATGGCTTATACTCAGACACAAGCTTGAATTTGTTTACCATCGAGTTCTCTGACCTGCTCCTCCCATAAATCTAACCGTAAGCGCGGGAAAAATGAAACACCCGCGGCTGGTAAACCTTGTCAGGGTTCGGTAAATCCCGGACGTACGAGGTACTCCCTCGCTTTCAACCTTGACAAGGTTTCAGCCTTATCTCCCCGTAAGCACCGACTTCAAAACGTACCCTGCGACCTGGGGGTTCTCCTTGAACCTCCTCATCGAGTACGCGTACCAATGCTTTCCGAACGGGACGTACACGCGGAGCCTGTGCCCATCTGCGACGACCTTGTCGCGCAGGTCGGAGCGGACTCCGTACAGCATCTGGAACTCGTAATCGTCGCGCGTCACGTGGTCCTGATTGATTATGTCGTATGCGGCCCTTATAAGGAAGTCGTCGTGTGTGGCGATACCGACCCGGCACTTCCCCTCGATAAGCATCCGCAGGAGTCCGATGTAATTGCGCCGGATCTCGTCGCGCCCCTTGAATGCAATGGCTTCCGGTTCGATGTAAATACCTTTACAGATCCTCACACTCGCTTTCATTTCGACGAGGCGTTTGACATCTTCCGCGCTCCTCCGCATATACGCCTGTATAACGATGCCGGTGTTGTCGAATCCTGCAGCGCGAAAACGTTCGTAGATAGCCAGCGTGGCGGATGTGACGCTGGAATCTTCCATGTCGATGCGGACAAAGTTTCCGAAACTTCGTGCCGTCTCCATGACCTTATTCACGTTGTCAAAGCAAAAGTCTTTGTCGATGTTCAGACCGAACTGCGTAAGCTTGATGGAAAGGTTGGCGTTCAGTTTGTTCTTGTCGATCATTCGAAGGACTGCGACGGCCGCGTCGGAGGACACGATCGCCTCTTCTCTCGTGTTCACGTTTTCTCCGAGTACGTCGATAGTCGCAAGCATCTTCTTCAAGTTGAGCTCTCCGACGAGTCTGTTGGCATCTTCGATCTGTTCGCCTGCTATGTATCGCATCGCGAACCGCTTCACGAATCCTTTTGGGAAGAGATGAAGCGTTGATACAATCAAATTGTTCAGCGGGTTCATTATTTCTCCGGTTAGAGTTGATTTGTGCTCCTTCTTCCGGCGAAGCCCGATTGTACCGGGTGCCAGAAAAGTATGTCCTCCTCGCCAAGTTTGTAGTAAAGGTAGACCTCTTCCCCATTACTTTTGATATGCGGGAAATCGATCAACCCATCATCGAGCCCTTTCACGAGTATTCCCTTCTCCGCCATCGATCTGACAACCGTCACTAGTTCATCCAGTTCCGGCGGGTACTGCCCCGTTCCGTTCGGCCCTGCCCCTCCGAAGTACTGATGCCGGTAGACATCGTAGTTCTTTGAGTTGAGCTTGCGTTTCAGCTCAACGAGCCTGGAGAGATCGGGGTGAATGGATTTGAGCAGCGAGCGGGCTTCCTCGAGTTCAAAGTGTCTGGTGTGTAAGGGCATCCTTACAAATTTACCTGAGGACGGCTGCAGAATCAAACCAGGCGTTCAGACACGCTGCCGCTTGTGTCTTCGGGCCTGAGGCACCGAGTCTAACCGTTATTCAGCACTTCCCTGATCCTGCTGAGGACCTCGACCGGGTGGTATGGTTTCTGAATGAACTTGTTTACCCCTTTCCTGATCATATTCTGTTTTTCGGCTTCATCCACGAACCCGCTTACCAGTATCACTTTCACATCCGGATTGATCTTCTTCACCGCCTGGAAGAGGTCCAGACCGCCGACTTTCGGGAGCCCGATGTCCGAGACAACGAGGTCGATGCCTTTGTTGTCCAGGAAGGTGGCTAGCGCCCGTTGGCCGTCCTCGGCCGTGAGAACTTTGTAGCCGCGGCCGGCAAGTATGTCGTAGAGCAGATCGCGCAAGCCTGCTTCATCCTCAACGACGAGCACCGTCTCTTTCCCGTCAAGCGAATCCGGAGGCTGAGCTTGAAAGGTATCAGAGGCAACGTCGGCAGACTTGCGCGCCGGGAGGAATATCTTGAAGCTGGTTCCCGATCCATATTCGCTCTCAACTTCGATAATCCCATTTTGGGCGCTGACTATCCCATAGACCGTCGACAGGCCCAGGCCGGTTCCTTTTCCCCTTTCCTTGGTGGTAAAGAAAGGCTCAAATATCCGGGCTTGAGTGGATTCGTCCATGCCGACGCCGGTATCAGACACGGAAATGCTGACGTAGTCCTCATCCAGTGCGGACGAGTGCCGTCGCCTGACATCGCTCCCCTTTTCCAGGGCAGTACTAATCGTCAGAGTTCCGCCTGACAACGATCCGTCGGGGCGATCCATCATGGCATCCCTGGCGTTCACGCACAGGTTCAAAACGGCCTGGTGGATTTCTGTCTGGTCTCCGTATACGAGCAGGTCCTCCTTGGCAAGCTTTAACCTGACCGAGATTACTCGTGGAAACGTCTCGCTGATCATTTCCTGTAAGTCGGCCACGAGGTCGTTGATCACAACCATCTGTAGACTGCGTTCCTGCTTCCTGGCAAACATCAGGAGCTGGCGGACAAGACCGACTCCCCGCTGCGCGGCAGATTCGATAGACTGCAGGTTTCTCGTCAGGGCTTTGTCCTCTTTCACGGACCGGATTGTCAGGGTCGCATAGCCCAATATTATCCCGAGAATGTTGTTGAAGTCGTGTGCGATCCCGCCGGCGAGTGTACCGACGCTTTCCATCTTCTGAGCCTGACGCAGTTGCTCCTCCATGGCAATCTGCGCAGTCACGTCTCTGGCGATGCCCAGCAACCCTACGGTCCCGTCCTCAAGGCGGAACCGCGTTGTGCTGAATTCGCCGACCGCATACCCGCCGGATTTCTTCAGGACCCTGTATTGCGTGACTTTTTCCTCGCCCTTGTCCAGTGTCGCCCTTACGGAATTGACGGCATTCTCCCTGTCGTCCGGGTGAATCAACCCCGTGAAGCTCTTTCCGATCCATTCTTCTATTCCCCACCCGGTCAATGTCTCGAACGCCGGATTGAGAGTCAGAAGGACGCCCTCCGCAGACATCGTGTAGATTGCATCGCGGGCGCTGTCGACCAGCCTCTTATAGCGTTCTTCGGAACGACGCAGAGATTCTTCGGCCTTCTTTGCCACCGTGACGTCCCGGATCATAGCCAGGACCCACATCCCTTCGTCCATGTTGAGGGGGGAAAGCATTATGTCCGCCGGAAACTCAGTCCCATCGCTTCGCCGCCCGTAAAGATCGACGCCTGCTCCCAGCTCGCGGGCGTGCGGTAGACTGTTGAACTCGGAGACGTGCTTTTCGTGGATCCTTCGGTACCGCTCGGGGAGCAGGACATGGAGCGGTTTCCCGATCAACTCATCCTTGCCGTAACCGAAGAGGGCTTCGGCGCGTTGATTCGCAAAAGCTATCTTACCTCCCGAGTCAACCATGATGGCAGCATCAGGGGCACACTCGAGCACTCCCCTGAACCTCGCCTCACTGTTCCTGAGGTCCTCAAGTGCCGTCTCACGAAGCTTCTCGGCGAGTCCCAGCTTCCTCTTTTCATCCGCTTCGCGAAGGGCCCTTCCGACGGCGGGGACCAGTCTTGTCAGCTTGGACTTGAGTACATAATCTGCTGCGCCGTCTAAGAGGCACTGGATCGCAGCGTCTTCTCCGGCAGTACCCGATACGAAAATGAACGGGGTCTCGGGCGAGACGTTGCGCGTGATCCTGAACGCTTCGGCTCCGTCGAATGAGGGGAGGGAGAAATCAGAAAGTATAAGATCAAATTTGTTTGTCCTGGCGGCATCGGCGAATTCGCGCCGGGATTTCACCACCGTCAGATGGCAAGTCAGGCCCGCATCCTCAAGCGTCGTGCGGACAAGTTCCGCGTCAGAAGGGTCATTCTCTATATGAATTATCTTGATGGTCGTGCTCCCGGTCTCCTGCATCACTGCTCCTGAATTTCGTAATCCGGACAGGTGTCAGCCGCATGCGGCCATAGAACGATGGCTAGTTCTAACACTGTCGCCGCTTCTCGCACAAGTCATTTCAATAGGCTGCATACTGAGAGTGATTCGCTGACCGGATGCATCCGGCCACGAGAAGAGATTCTGCTGGAAAGCCTTGCTCCCCGAACCTTACAACTCCAGTGTTGCTGCCTCCTCATATCACTTCTTCGGCAAGTCGGTTCAAAAAGAGAATGGCAAGCGTCCGCGACCAGTGTCTCTGCATAGGCAGTCTGTGCACCCGGATAACTGATTGTCGTGAGATAGAATTCCCGATGTGTTGATGTTTTCAACGTGATGGCTGATCTGCGGGTACGTAGCGAATCAACGAAGAGTAATCAAAACTACTTGTCGAAATCGAGGTCGACCAGATCTAGAAAATCGAGGCCCCAGAGTCCTGCGTCGGCAATGCGGGCGGCGATGCGTTGACCTCTCCCTTCCGCAGCCTTCTTTGACTCCGCAAGAATCACTATGGTGAGGTCACCATTCGTCGAATAGACGGGCTTCAGCCTGGTATTCGGCATGTCAATGCTCATCTGTTTCACTTCGAGAACCTGTTTGTCCCTCGACAGGACGACCTGCCAGTCGGTGAAGCTGGTTCCTGCAAAAGGTGCGTTGCCGTCGACCGTCTTGAGGTACGGGTTCCAGAAAGGTCTGATGCCGGGGAGGTTAGGAATCTTCATAGACCTGTAGGTTTGATGGACGAGAACTCTTTATATGACATTCTAGCAAACGACCGATTCTTTGTTTTCAAACTCACGCGACTATACTTTCTGACAGTTCAGGACAACAATTATGCCGCGGGCGACCGCCAAATACTCGCGTGAGGCTCCATGCCTCAGGGATCTGTGCGGCGGGCGTCACGCAAGCGTAACACTTCCGGGAAGAAATCGTTACCGAGGCTTCCCGTCCGCCGCCGACAGAACCTCGCGTATCTTCCTGGCAAGTTCCTGGAGACTGAAGGGCTTCTGGATGAACTCATACTCCTTCTCGGGGCCGTTGTCGGAGTCGAACGCCTTGGACCCGTACCCCGACATGTACAGGGTTCTCATCCCGGGCCTGCCTTCGGTAATTCGCCGGCTGAGTTCCCTTCCTCCCAACTTCGGCATTATGATGTCGGATAGAAGTAAGTGGATTTCACCCGCGTATGCTTCTGACAGCAGCTCCGCGTCCGCCGGATCGAGGGAGGTCATTACGTTATAACCGTATTCCTCGAGTGAAGTCTTGGCAAGATTGAGTAGATCCGCCTGGTCCTCCACAACCAGAATTGTCTCTGTGCCCTTGAGGGATTCGTCCGGGAGTTCTTCATCCGGTTCGGGGGCATCGCCGACGAAGCGCGGGAGGTATATGCAGAATGAGGATCCCTTGCCGAATTCACTCGCAGCATTTATCGCGCCGGCGTTCTGTTTGACTATTCCGTAAACGGTGGAAAGGCCGAGGCCCGTTCCATGGCCCTTCGGTTTCGTGGTGAAAAAAGGTTCGAAGATGCGTTTTAGAGTCTCGGCATCCATGCCCTTCCCATTGTCCTCGAAAGTCAGCTTGACATACTCGCCGCTTGCGATGTCCGAGAGCCCGCGTACGAATTCACGGCCTTCCGGATCGGACAGATCTTTGGCGTATCCGTCGGTCACGTGCACATTCCCTGTTCTGATCGTTATGTCCCCGATGTCCTTGATAGCGTCTCTGGAGTTCGTCGCAAGGTTTACGAGAATCTGGTCGAATTGCGTCGCATCCATCATCATATTCCACAAATCCTTGCCCGGTATGAACACAAGTCTGATGTTCTCACCAATGATCCTCTGGAGCATATTGCGTATCGAATCTACCGCAGAGTTCATGTTGACCACTCTAGGCGAGACGATTTCTTTCCGCGCAAATGCAAGGAGCTGCCTGGTCAAATCCGCTCCCCTTCTGGCCGCGCTCACGATCGCATCGAGCGGCTGCCGGGACGGGTCGTCCTTCGCCACTTTGCGCCTCAGAAGTTCGCCGTACCCGACCACTACGTTCAGGATGTTGTTGTAGTCATGGGCCACGCCCCCAGCAAGCTGTCCGATCCCTTCGAGCTTCTGAGACTGCAGGAGCTGCTCCTCGAGAAGTTTCTGCGATGTTATGTCCTGCTTCACCGCGACGAAATGAGTGACCTCGCCGTGTTCATCGTGCACCGGAGTCAAAGTCATGTATTCGGTGTACAGACTTTTGTCTTTTCGCCGGTTCACGAGCTCTCCGCGCCATACATTCCCCGCAAGGATGCATTGCCACATATCCTTGTAGAACGGAGCCTTTTGTTTCCCCGATTTGACGAGGTCGCGCGGGTTCTTCCCTACGGCTTCCGTGAACGTGTAGCCGGTGAGAGTCTCGAAGGCAGCGTTCACCCAAAGGATTGTACCCTGACGGTCAGCGATGACTATGCCATTGGCAGCGGAGTTGAGAGCCGTCACCTGCAGGCGCATTTGCTCCTGAAGCAACTTCGTGTCGGTTACGTCCCTTACAATCGTCTGTATCGCGGGACTGCCGTCAAAGGTAACGGGCATGCTTACGGTTTCGACGTCTGCCACCGAGCCGTCCAGCCGAAGCATCTTCCCTTCGCGTATTTGGGAAGAAGTCCCGGTTCTCCGCATCTGATCGAGCACGGTCGCGACAAAATGCCTGTAATCCGGGTGAACGATTTCCATGATCGGCTTCCCCACGAACTCGTCGGGGCAGCTGGCCTTCAACATTTCCAGGGATGCGGAGTTCAGATGGACAAAGCGTCCGTCACGATGGATCATGATGGCATCCGGGGAGTTGTCGACCAGCGCCTTGAATCGTGCTTCATTTTCGAGTGCGATCTCTTCCGATCGGCGTCTCTCATCCAGCTCCTCCTTGGCGGATCGCAGGGCGTTCCTCACGCTCCTCGTGGCGAGTGTCGGCAGCAAGGCAGCCAGACAAAGTACAAACAGGTGGAAGAAGAGTCCGAAGAGGGAGAAATGGCCTGGAGTCGAATTAATGATCCCTGCATTCATGAGAAGGACAAACACGATTTCCGCCAGGCCGGAGACCGCAGCGGTCAACACCGCGGCCCTCTTGCCGAGCATCAAGCCGGCGGCAACCACCGCCAGCACGTACCTGTTGCTGTTAGGAGGGATTATGTTTGAATATGCCACGGCAAACACAGTTATCACGATCCAGAACGAGACGAGGATCACGACAACTGCCCGTCGTGCTTCGCCGCGCCCGTTGAGGTAGAGGCCGAAGAGCGAAGCCGCCAGTGAAGGTATGTAGAAGGCGGACCATCCTGCAAACCGGCCCGGATAAATCAACGAAAGGGAGAGCCACATAAGCGTGAGCACACCGATCTCGATCCACATGAAAGTGTAGATCGCCTTTGCCAGATCTTCTCTTTCCCTCGTGTCTCCGGGGAGCGGTCTAAACGGAGGGACGATCTTCACGGCTTATGTTCCGGCAGCAATTCGGAGAGCAGGAAGGGCGGCTGGTTGAATTGACCTATCGGCAATATCAGGCAATGCATGGAGAAATTTCCCACACTACTTATGAATAAGACCCGTCTGTGTTCAAAGTACAGGAGAAGCTCAGGCCAGCTTTCCCGCAAAAAGCCGGAATATCCGAGGCCCACCTATATTCCAACAGTGATTATATCGGATATTTGGCACCGATCTTTAGAGGTACGCCCGAAAGCATGCCGGGCCTTGCCTATTTCATCAAGATCATCTTTCTGACCTGTGACATCCCGCCGGCCTCGATCCGGAGAATGTACACTCCGCTCGGAAGCGCGCGCGCATCGAACGTCACCGTACGGCGTCCTGCCGCTTGCCGGGCGTCGACGAGCGTGGCCACCTCTCTGCCGAGAACATCATACACCTTCAGAGAGACCCGGCCTACCGCCGACAGCTGATAGCTTATCGTCGTCGTGGGATTGAACGGGTTCGGATAATTCTGCGAAAGCTCCAGTGTCCCGGGGACTCGTGCTCCGCTCCAGGGGTCCTTGACGCCGGTGCCGGTTCCGTTGTACTTGTACACCATCAGGTCACCGTTGTAACTATCGGTCACGTAAGCTTTCATCCCGTCAGGTGATATCGCGACGTTCTGGCCGGTCCCGGAGAACGTCTGCGCAACCGAATCGCCGTCGAGCGAGATCACCGCGACGTCGAAATCACCTACGACAAAGGCAAACTTATCGTCAGGCGTTATGGCAACGTTGTGAAAGGAGGAATTCGACGTATATGGGACCACTCCGGTGACTGCGTTTGTCGAAAGAGATATGATCTTAACCGAGTCTGAAGTGACCACCGCACGGTCTCCCTTGTGCGTGATTGCCACGCCGTAGGACGGCCCCACGTTCGGAATGTTCTGCACGGCAGAAGTTGCGAGGTTCACCATTTTTATCCCGGTTGTCAGGACATTGGTGGTTACGAGGACAGTCACGCTGTCAGGGGCCGCTGCGATGCCGTAGGTCACGCCCGCAGTATTCACGGAGACGAAAGTTGAACCGCTGGTCTTGCCCGACGTGTCGAACCATCTTATTCCTTCCTGAACGCACTGATCGCTAAGGTCCGGCATCACGGCAGTGGATCCGTCCGGAGTAACGGCAATATCATACAGCGTAGTCGCCTTACAGGGCGGGTAGAACGCAGCGAGTACGGAGTCGCCCAGCAAATCGACAAGCCGCACGGCGTTGGGACTGGAACAAGTAACGAGAGCCTTCACACCGTTCGGGACAACCGCAATTCCGGCAGGATAGTCGCCGTACATAGGGACCGTCGCGAGGACGGAGTAGTCGGCGGCAGAGAGTACTGTGACGGTGCTGGATGTGTCCTTGTTCGTCACCAGGATCTTCTGTCCGTCAGGTGTCACTGTTACGCCGAAGCAATTAGAGCCGGCGGAGACGACCGTGTCCAATGTCCAAGGGCTCTGAGCGGCAGCGTGTTCGATGCCGAAGATCAACACAAATGCGGAGGACAAGAGAACCATGTCAACCCTTGATCGAGTGCTCATCCCGCAGCTCCTTTTTTGATGGAAGATAATTCCCGCTTCCGATAAGAATCAATCGAGGAAATGTCGACAGGATGCCCGGGTCTCTACCGCGCTTGAGAGGGCAAAAGAGAGGATCGCACCCCCACATCGTTGCGTCCGATTTAAACGCAGAAGTGAGGATGCGACTCCTATTTGTGGCAAGAACATGCGGTGACCGTCACTTTCCATGCTCAAGGACTCGGCGCACGTGACGGTCAGCCGCATCGACTATTTCATCAACAACAGTTTCTTCACCGATACAAACTCCCGACCGTTATCCGCCTTCGCAACAAGTCTGTATACGCGTCAGTACCGAACTGCAGCACGCCGTTGACGGTGATCGCGCTGCAGACCGAATACCCGTACATGCTGCCAACGTCGACGGTCAGCGTAGCCCCTGTGTCGACGATTACCGTGTCATACTTCGTGATTTGGAATTGGCTCCATCTGGCATATCTTGTCACTTCAAAAGTTGCAGCACCCGCAGGTCCGGCCGCAAGCATCGCTGCACAAAACAGGCAAACCGCCAGCGTGTTACATCCCCATCTCTTAAGCTTATACAACATGAGTTATCTCCCGCTTGCACCTTTCTTGATTACGTAAACGACTGCTCGGCAACGATTCGTGGCCCGGTGGAGCAACAGAAAAGGGCTCTATCGAACCATTGAAACCTCGCATCAACTTATCCCCGTAAACAGGGCCAGACAACTATTCAATTGGATAGTCCGGCAAAGAAGTGAGCTATCGCACTCCGCTCGCGACGGTTGTGGCAAAGGGAGATTCGGCCTTACGTTGAGGAATGAGGCAGGTGCAGGCTGCGGTAGGAAACGGCTTGTCAGACTATCCTGTTGTTCAAAGCCTTCGCGACTGCCTCGGCCCTGGAATTCACGTGCAATTTCTTGTAGATGTTCCTCAAATGGAAACGAACAGTGTTCACGCTGACGTACAACCTATCCGCTATGTTCCTTGTACCGTGTCCTTCAATCAGGAATTCGAGGACTTCCTGTTCCCTGGCGGAGAGAGCGGCCTGTGAAGAGTCGATAAGCGGAGCCCTGAAGTACTCCAGCACTTTGCGCGCTATCTCCCCGGTGAAAGGTGCTCCGCCTTCGTGAGCCTCTCTGATTGCCTCCAGCAACTTGTTGGAGGGACTCTTCTTCAATATGTAGCCGTCCGCGCCGCGGCGGATAGACTCGAACACCTTGTCGTCATCGCTCAGCACAGTGAGCATGAGGACATGCACCGACGGGTACTCACGTTTAATTTCTCTTATGCTGTCGATCCCGGATTTGCCGGGCATTGCAATGTCGAGAAGCAGAATATCGGGAGTGTCTTCGCCGATCTTAGCAAGAGCTTCGTCGCAGGTACTATAGAGTCCCACGCATTTCAATCCGTTGCTGTTGTCGACAGTGATCGAAATCAGCTCCCTGAACTCAGCATCGTCGTCGAGCACCGCCACGCGGACGGTTTCTTGGGAATTCATTGTCGCTCGTTTTCGAAGGGGTAATTTAGCCATACTTGTCTGCGGTTTTCAACTATTCAAATGAATAGTCTCATCCTTTCAGCGGGATTTTGATTCTGATCGATGTCCCTGTGCCCTCATTTGAACCGAAATCAATAGTTCCTTTCAATTCCTCGACGTATTTTCTCATGTTAATAAGCCCGTTCCCCCTGCCGATCATTTCCATCGTCAATCCTCTTCCGTTATCGGCGAACTCCACTCTGATGGCACCACCATCTACGCCGAGGCGATAGTCGATACGCGAACATCGCGAGTGTTTCAGGGCATTATTCAGGGCCTCGACGGAGATCAGGTGTAATTTCCTTTTGGTCTGAGAATCCAGCTTCACGTTATCTATGTTCCCGGTTCCGACACGCAGTTCAATGTCCCTCGCCTCACAGACCTCGTATGCATACTTCTTGAAGTGTATTATGAAGTCTTCAAGCCGATCGTATTTCGGATCGATGGACCAGATTACATCAGCCATCTGATCCACGAGATTCCTGGCAATCGTCCCCACCCGTTCAATCGATTTCGAGCTCGGGCTTACCTCGGTATTCTCCGTCGTCTTATTCGCCGGACTGCCGCTCGCGTGCATGGCATGTTCAGACAGGATAGCGATCTTTGTCAGGCCCGATCCAATCTCATCGTGCAATTCTTCCGCGATTCTCGTCCTGACCCTCTCGAGTTCCAGGAGCCTGCGTTCGCGTGACTTCACCATGCCGACGATGATGGAGACGACTGCAAGCAGAACGAGAGCCTCGAACCACCACTCCCGGAAAAAAGGAGAGTCTATTTTGAAGGTTACCTCAGCGGGGACATCGCTTTTCAGGCCGTCGTCGGTAAGCGCGATTACCTGAAAGGTGTACGTACCGGGCCTGAGAGATACAAACGTCACTGAGTTGCGATTGTGGAGCCTTGTCCAGCCGTGTCCTTCGTTGAGAAGACGATATTCGTAAAACCTCTCGCCGGCATCCACGCTCCTGACCGAGACGAAATCGATAGTCACATTATTTTGATTGTCGGGCAGCTCAATACGGCTCCGCGTTGCTACCCGCCTTCCGTTTACGGCGATGCTGCTAATGAGGACCGGCGGCGGGACTCTCCGAAGGTGCGACTCGTCCGGATTGTAAACAAACACTTCAGTCGGGTTTGCGAAGATGAAATGTCCGGCTCCCATCGAAATGGAGTAGAACGGTATGCGCGGCATTACATTGCGAAGCTCGTAACTGATTGTGCTGTCGCCATTCAATCTCTGTATTCCCGATTGAGTCGCCACCCACGTCCCATGACTCGGTGTGCAAGCGATATCCCATATGCCGTTGCTGAATAACCCGTCAACCCTCGAGATTTTTCTGAAAATCTCATGATTGAAAATCGCGAGTCCGCCGTAGCGGGTACCGACCAGGATATCGCCGCGTCCGTTCTCGGTTATCGCTCTCACCGAGTTGTCAGGCAGCCCGACCCCGGTTGTGTACAACGCGGCCTTTTTTCCGGTGCTGTCGGATTCGAGGCCGAGACCCTTTTGAACTTTGTCCCTCGAGAAGCATGCAAGCCCTTCATTATACCCGCCGAACCAGTAGTTGCCCCTGCTGTCCTCGAATATTCTTCTTATAGAGTTGTCGGGAAGGCCGTCAGCCGTCGTATACACTTTCAGGACTCGCGGCGGCGTGGTGTTGCTCAACACCACTACACCAAGGTCGATTGCGCTAACCCAGATACGCCGCGAGCTGTCAGCCATGCAGACGTATAGATCATAAAATTTATACTTGTTTCCCAGGTTCGTCGACCATTTCCGGACAAGGATGGAAGGACGCGACGATGACGGATTGGGGTTCGCTATCCTGAACTCTTCCACCGTGCCGCCGCTGAATGTCAAGACAAGATCGGAGCGACCCGAAAGGCACAATTTGCCGATGGAGTGTTTAGGGTCGGCTTCGAAATCAAGATGTCCGAAGAGATGCCACCTCGATCCCTTATCCCTCCATAATTCTATAAGCCTGTCCGAGGTTGCGATCCAAACATGGCCGTGAGAGTCGACGACGGTGGAAACGTTGTAAACGTCCTTGTGCGACTCCGGGATATCGAACCTCAGCAGGTTCGGATAGACGAGCTTGGCGACCCCTTTGCCGTTCGTACCCAGCCAAATTACACCTTCCTGATCCACAAAGACGGATTGGATGTTGTCTCCCGGGAGTCCGTTCTTCCTGGTCCACTGCGATTTCACGGTGAGGTCCTCCGTATTCACGGTGAACAGTCCGTGGTCAGATGCCACCCACACGTTTTCTTTGGAGGTGGACGCGAAGAGCCCCGTGAAACGACCGTAGGGACTGAGCACAACGCTCTTCTGCTTACCACCCCTTATCCTTGTGAGGACTCCCCTTCTCGTCAGAACAAGCGCCGAGGTATGACCGAGGGGCATCGCGTCTGCGATCACGTCGCCTTTCCGTACCGGCACATTCTGTCTGATGCACCGGTCTCCCCCCGCACGCAACTCATAGAACCCGCTGTCGGCTCCGATAAGTATATCGCCCTGGACATCCTCTGAAATTGAATTCACGCCTGCGACATTTGCCCGTCGAGGAAGCATGACAATCTTTCCATCCCTGATTCGGAAAAGGCCGCTGTCCGTGCCGCACCAGAGCACTCCTTCGGGATCCATGTACAGGCAGTTTATCGACCTGTACTTCTGCTTCAGCCCCGCACCGAATCGGATGAACCTTCCGTCTACATACTCGACGACTCCGGCTCCGAGTGTACCTATCCAGATCCTGGTGCGGTCGTGTCTGTCCGCCAATATGCAGCTAAGGTTGTTGGTGGGGAGGCCGTCTTCAACGCTGTAGTTTGTGAAACTGTTGCTGTTGAAAACGCTCAAGCCTTCCGCCGTTGCCATCCAGATGTACCCGGAAGAGTCCTGGCACATCGCGTTTATGTCGTCCGAAATCAGGCCGTCCACCATAGTGTAGTCGCGGACCGGGAGTACCTGCGCACATGACGATCGCGCAAAGAGGAGGAAGAGGCAGGTTGAAAAGGTTAGAAAGAGCTTCAAATAAGCATCACCGAATCTGATGGTTCCTGAACATTGGCCGGGGATTGCCCCGACAACGCAAATTAAGGACGAACCACGGAAATGTACAGTACGCCGGCGGGAAAAGTTTGGCTGATGAGAGCATGTCCCTGTGTAGGGCGTCCGGTCATGGCGGATAGAGGAGGGTCAAAAAAAGAATCGCGCCCCCACGCTTTTGCGTTTGAGGTAAACGCCAAGGTGAGAGCGCGACTCCTATTTGTGGCAAACCTAGTAGGAGCCGAGTTCCGTAGCGGCCCCGTTGCCATATGACATCAATTCACCTTTGTACATATCTTTGTCCTGGCCGACCATCTCGTACTTCACGACTCCGCCCGGAACGTTGGCTGCCCTGAACAACCGCAGCGTCATTCCCGGCGCGACACCGAACTCGAGCTGATCGCAAGTGAAGGTTCCGGCGGGAACCGTCACGCTTACGCCTCTCTTCACCACCGAACCTTCAATCGATTCCGGAGTCAGCTGCATCGGGGTCGTGTACCACCCCTCCGTCACGGGGACCTCTTTCGGGGATTCGTTCGGAAACTTCTGTCTCATCCTTCTTATGGATTCATGCTTGTCGCTGAAGAGAACTTCCATCAGAAGCGAATCCTTGTCGTTCGATACGAAGCTTACCTGCCACCACTCCTGCCCGTTGGGCAGCTTCGTCAGGAAAGCCTTCCTTGTCGAGTACTCCTTCTCGCCGTCGGAAGTGATCTGCCACTGGGTAAACTGGCCCGGCGTGTATGCGCTCAGGTCCATGCTGTACCCGTATGCATTGAAGACATACTGGAAGAGAATCGGGTAGAGGCGTGCACCCATCATCGCAAATGCGTTGCTCCCGCCGCCCATCGCTGCCCCGCTTCCGCCTGTCGGAGCGGCCGAGGGGACGTAGTTCGCAGTAAGCGTCTTGCCGCCGTCGGATGGCATCGACACGTTGTACGAAGCGATCATATTGTCCTGGTAGCGGACGGAGATGTAGTAAGGGCCCGCATCGGAGAAACTGAGTTTCGCGACACCGGAAGAATCAACTGTAACCGTCTCACCGCTGCTGCAGCTGACGACGGCGCCGATGAGCGCGGCGTTGTTCGGTCCACGCACTTCGATTTTCATCGAGAAGAGGGGGATTCCAAGCATGTTGTACCCCCCAAAGCATCCGCCGCAGCCGGATGTAGTAGCCGCCAGCAATGCCACAAGGATGAACGCCTTAACATACCTCAAACGCGTCATTTGAATTACCTCCTTTTGTTTTTCCCCGATTGAGCTCGGGAGCTTTTGGATTGTTTTGCATGCCATCGAAACACAACTCAATGGCAAATGTAACCTTTCGCGGCGCAATTTGAAAACTCATTTTAGCAGTATCATCTTCCCGGACTTCTCGAAGCTTCCTGCACGGATACGGTAAAAGTATATCCCGCTCGAGAGACCACTCGCATTGAAGCTGACCGAATAGTACCCCGGGCCCTGCCTTTCGTTCACGAGAGTCCTCACTTCCCTTCCCAGCACGTCGTACACTTTGAGTGTGACAAAACTCGTCGTCGGAATTTGGTATCGGATCCAAGTAGCAGGGTTGAACGGGTTAGGATAATTTTGAGATAGTTGGTACCCGTCAGGTATCGAGTTCAGAACCGGCGGGCGAATGCCGGTGGGATTGCCGTAAGGCCTGATGTAGATTGTGATATGTTCCTCCTTGTGATATTGCTCCAGATATGTGCCGCCGGAGGGTGAGGAGGTAATCGTTGTATCCTGAACAATGTCACCCTTGAAAAGGAATCCGCTGTCAGTTTTCGTCCAGGTCGCGTTTAGTCCGTCGCCGAGACCATCAGACCCCACCATGAACAGATCGTATTGGTCCGGCACCCCCGTGTTATCGAGTGTCAGGCTGAAAGTACTCGGATCCGGAGAGACCGTACTTCCTGCTTTGTATAAGAACGTGTGCTGTGTCTGGTCCACCATTATTGCCGATGAGGCGCTGATTCCGTCATATGAACCGTACTGGCTGAGATCCCTGAGGCGAGGATCCTGGCTGAAATTTTCACCGGGATCGGTCTCCGAAATTTGAGAAATAGTGGTATTCGAGTAAAACGAACCGGTGGGAGAATTTATTTGTACGTCGCGCGCGAAGCTGTATCCGTAACTTTCGCCCTTCCCGCCGACAACGCCGTCTATGGAGATACTGCTGTCACTGAAGTCGCCGACGGCAAACTGTGTCACGCTGGCGTCTGACTGGTTTTCGCTGTTACCGTATGAGTTGTACCCGCCGGCCGCGTTTGTATAACTGTCGGTCTTTTTCTGATTCATGGTTGTGTACAACACCCAATTCCTCGTCGGCGCCAGGTTGATGTTGACCGTGGTATCACCCCAGGCCCCGTTGGTTTTGTGCGAAGGTGTAAAATAAGGGTAGTATGTCGCGTTCAGGTTAGCGACTGCGGTGACATTGTCCGCGATGAAATTTGCCGTCGCCGACCCGTTGGCGTCGGTCTGTACACTGTCCGCGTCAAAGTGGCCTTGGCTCGCTTTTATTTTGAGCCAACGGTTCCTCAGTGGTGAGCCGTCGCAATCGTTCAGAAGAAACTGGACACCGACTGATTCGCCCCCTTTCACCTGGCCCTTCGCCGGGACCACCGTAATCCTGGCGTGGATTGCCATATTTTCACCGTTTAAGTCGCGCTCAACCTTCTGATACGCTCTGATCTTGTCGAAGATAGGTTCAATCTGAGAGACCGCGGTTTGCGCGGCCTGCTGAGAATTGTTCGGATCGGTGAAATCAGCTTCGCCGGATGCGATCGTGTTCCTGCTGTATGCGTCCTCGAGATAAACGTGGAAATGGTATTGACCGCCTGAGCTGTCGATGCTACTCCACACCAGGTAGTCGACACCATCAACGGGGCCGGATGGAGGCACGTCTCCGGTGGACCAATTCTGAAGGTGTATTATTACATTCATATCGGGGTTGGCGGCAAGCTCCTGACCCATGGTTCCATCAACCCATTGGACACAATCCTTCTCGGGATCGTTGTTGAAGATGCCCGCCATCGACACCTGCGCGTCACCCAACGCGATCCAATCGAGAAGTGCTTGCTGGCTCGACGGTTTCGTGTACTGCCCGAGCGAATCGTCCGGTGGCAACTGCGGTACGTTCATCTGGACGCCATAGAGCACGACTTCCAGTGAGGGGCAGTTGTCACACTGGGCAGAAGCTCCCTGTGAGGACAGAGCACAATGAACGTAACGGCAGTTACTATTCCGGCAAATCTCATTTCCATTTTCCTCCTATTCGTTCAATGGAGTGCTTCATCCAACCCTACTTCATCAGTACCATCTTGTGAGTCTGA
>JAHECO010000002.1 GCA_024641705.1 Candidatus Kryptoniota bacterium | reverse complement strand
GCCGCATCACGTTCGTGCCGCGTTCCTTTCGGCTTTCTATGTGCGCGGCATGAAGCGAGATCCATAATAGCCTGTCCCGACATGTTTCAAGTCGGGAAGCGTCGTGATGCGGCGTGTTAGTTGCAGTTGCCCGCTCACTTCAGCACCGTCAATTTTTTCGTTTTGGTGAACGTGCCAGCTTGAAGCCGATAGAAATACACTCCGCTTGGCAATCCTTTGCAATTGAAATGGACATAATGGATGCCCGCCGTTTGGTGTTCGTCAATCAATGTCGCCACCAGTCTTCCAAGCACATCGTACAGCTTCAGACTGACTTGGGCTTGGTTTGGCAGATTGTATTGTATAGTCGTAGAAGGGTTGAATGGGTTAGGATAGTTCTGTTCCAGTTTGAGGTCTGAAGGGAAGGGAAAATCACTGACCATTTCTGAAACGGGGCGTCTCAACACGCCCTGAGACGTACCTGCGAAAAGGTATCCATCGAAAATGGCAAGCGACGTTACGGTGCCGACCGATGAGACACCGGAATTGACTGATGTCCAGGTGGCTCCGTTATCGCTTGAGATGTAGATCCCTCCAAGTGTCCCAAGGAAGACGTACCCGCCAACTGCAGCAAAAGCATTTGGGACGGCGGCTGGTAATCCAGTATTTCCAGGTTCCCAGTTTCTTCCCTGGTCGGTCGAAACAATTACGCCGTAATCGTCCGCCGCAAAGATTGTTGTTCCACTAACGCAAAGAGTAGAGATAGGTGGAGATCCTTGAACGAGCGACCACTCAAGGCCGTGATTCCTTGAGAAGTATAATCCATAATTAGTGGCCGCGAGCACCAGATTCCCATTCAGGGCAAATGACGACACTTCAAGATATTTAGCTGTGGGCGTTGCGTCCACCCAAGATTTACCGGAATCTGTGGAAACGTAGATTCCACCTGAGGACCCCGCTACGATGTTACCTTCAATCGTGGCAAGACAACTTATCTGAGCAGGCCAAGGTAGCCCATTACTGGCCGGATTCCAGCTTGCGCCGTAGTTGGATGAAGCGTAAACCCCCGTATAAGTGCCTGCGTATAGAGCGTTGCCCAGAAAGGTCAAAGCATCGACTTCAGGATCGTTGATATCTGAGCTGGAAGGAACCCAATTTGACCCGCCGTCGGAAGACAAGTAAACGCCGCCGTATGAACCCGAAAAAATGGTTGTTCCGCTTGTCGCAAAAGTGAAGCTGGTGGCATTGGGGAAACCCGCGCTAGCGTTGTTCCAACTCAGCCCGTTATCGGTCGAAGTGTAGACTCCGCTGTACGTGCCTGCAAAGAGTCTATCCCCCGCAGCAGCAAAAGAGAAGACATACGGGAGATTGGGAACACCGCCGTTAGTTGGGGTCCAAGCTCTGCCGCTATCTTCTGAGCAATAGACGTGGCTGTACCACGTTGCGTAAACGCGTCCCTCGCCGACCGCAAAAATGTGTGATACAGTGTCGGGTACCCCCGATGTGATATGGGTCCAGCTAGTGCCGCCCGACGTGGACATGTAGATTCCCCTTGCGGTTCCTGCTATTAAGTTTCTCCCCGAAATGCAAAGAGATGGAGGCCACCAAGTCTCGGGGTCCGGAGAGTCGCTTACCCTCACCCAGTTCGCGCCTGAATCGGCAGACACATATATCCCTCCATATGCAGACGCAAACACTTTTGTACCTTTGGTTGCAAAGGAGACTACGTAGTTCAGGTTGCCACCCATTGAGTCAACATGTGTCCAATTGCTTCCTTCGTTCGAAGAAACGAAGATGCCCTGATTCGTCCCTGCAAGTACATTGTTGCCAATGGTGGCAAGCGACATGATGCGTAAATCGGTCAAACCCTGGTTGGTCTGGATCCAGGTTATTCCGTCATTTGTTGATCGGAACACCCCCTCGTTATATGTTCCCGCGAAGACGATATCGCTATCGACAGCAAATGTGGAAATGGAAACAGTCGCAGCAATCCCGCTATCGGGCTTTGTCCAACTTATGCCATTGTCGGAGGTAATGTAGAGCCCGTTGTATGTACCCGCAAAGACAACCTGGCCATCAACGGCGAGAGCACTGACAGTTGCGCCATAAGGTCCATTCGTCTCCAACCACTGAGCAGGTAGCTTCTTGTTTGCAAGGCTGACGATAATCAATGCAGACAAAATGAGGCGCAAGTGTCTCACTCCCAAAATCTCCCTAGCGGGCAATTGCAACTAACTCCCGTAATTACGTATTACATAATTGCTACTGGCTATGGACAAAATGCGTATTACATAATTATACTTCATACAATTTGTCTATAGGATTCACTATCTGACCGATCACCCGTTTGCTCACATGTGTGTATATCTCCGTCGTTCTCGAACTACTGTGCCCCAGTAACTCCTGAATATACCTCAGGTCAACACCACTTTCCAGCAAATGGGTCGCGAAACTGTGCCGCAAACAGTGAATCGACACGCTTTTTACTATCCCCGCCTTTCTCGCCGCAGACTTGAATATCTTTTGAGCACTCTCCGCGCTCAGGTATCCACTTTCACGTTCACCCGGGAAAACCCACTCCGAAACAGGGCAGCCGGCAAGGTACTTCTTCAATTCGACCAGCGTTGCCTTCCCAAGTAAAGTGTATCGGTCCTTCTGACCCTTCGCCTTGTGGATATGGATGAGCATGCGCGTCTCATCTATATCCTCCCGCTTCATCTTGACTACCTCGCTCACCCTTAACCCGCCGGAATATGTCACCATCAGCAGGCAGCGATGCTTGGGATTCCCAACTACCTTGAAAAGTTGCTGAACTTCCTCCAGACTCAACACCACCGGCAACTGCCTGGCTTTCTTTGGCCGCGGTACTTCCCCCAGAATGAAAGGCTTCTTGTACAACTCGACGTACAGAAATCGCAGCGCGTTCAGAATCTGATTTATCGTCGATGCCGCCACATGCTCATCGTCCATGAGATGGAGGAGATAGCCCCGAATCTCGGCAGACGATAACTCGCGAGGGTGACGGGGCCGGAAGTACCTTGCCAAACCCCTTATCGAACTGCTGTAGGCACTTATTGTTTTGTGCGAGTAGTTCCTGAGACGCAACTCCTTCCGGAGCACCTCGAACAACCCCGGCGACATACAGCGATCCTTGCCTTCATTTGTGACCTCCAACCCAGCATTCATTTCCTATCCTCCTCCGTTTGTAAAGTTGTAATCCTCCCGCGTCCTTCCATTCACTTGCCCCGACTCCTCTCGGCAATTTGAAGAGAACGCGTCTTCTCCACTCTGGTCAGCCGAATGATCGGATGATCGAATGTCCTGATTTAATGAATTAACCTCTGCCTGCCAGGTCTGCCTGAATCCGTGTTGCTATCTCTATCCGCCGTCGCCCGAATTTAAACTGTGCCGGTATCGATGTCAATAATCCGTAGTGTATCATTTTCATCGATCTGCGAATCCTCCCGGCCCTCTTTTAAACGCAAACGACCCAAAGAATGCGCAAAGTGTGCAGAGAATAGACACAATTCCTTAGGGTTTAACATCATACCGGCACTATACCCAAGAATCGACTTTGCACTGTATCGCTCTTTTTTCAAGAGCGCCTTCCCGCACTCCCCCCACCGATCTGAATCGGCCAGACTCCGCAACGGTGCCCGCTGAAATTTCCGCGATTGCCTTCTTGCTGATCCCGGCAACAATTGATTGGCCTGTGTACCTCAAAACTCCTCTCTTGCTTCCAACCGATTGATTCTCTTGTGCCATTTTGTCACAATTGACCGGCTCGGAATGTCCCTTGACCGCCAATGAATCGCAATCATTCGGCAATGAATGACGCGCGATCAGGCTTGACTGACCCGCCGTATGCGTCGAGTCACATGCGTCTGCCATTGTAAGGAGCTTCTTCCTCAATGATTGGATCAAGGCTGGCATTGCACGAACTATGTCTGCCTTCGATTCAGATTGGAGGTGCTCTGAATCACATCTCGCCGGCTTTGAACGTCAATCGATTTGCTTCGAACGGATTCTGTTTGACATTGTGTCGCAACCGACCTGGCCTGAATCGCATCCCATCGCCTTCATTTAATGCCCGTTCCACTTCGACTCGAACAGGACGCGATCTGATGCGATCATGATATCCTTTGTATTCCGCTGGACCGCCTCTGCGATTTAGCCCAATGCCTTATTATCGCGTTAAATACACTGATGTGATTTCAGATCGACAGTCGCAGCCTATCCTGTATTAGGATATTCCTGACGTTCACATTATGAGCTTGCTAATCCGCGTTCAAATTCTACGGGAGCGGGGGAAAAACAAAAATGCCGCCCGGCTTTCACCACACGGCACTTTTCTGCAAGCGGTGAGTTTGGTTTATTTTTTCTTCAACGACTTCATTACCTTCAGGTTCCTCTCGATGAGCTCGTTCCGCGTCTTCACGCTCTCCGCACTCCTCAAGCCGTCGGGCGGGGTGTTCAGCACGTAATCGACAAGCTTGCCTACCGTCGTCGTGACTACGTGCGTCCTCGTGTCCGATGAACCGTAGTAGATGAAGACCTCGCCGTTCTTTTTCTTTACCCACCCGTTGCTGAAGACGACGTTGGATACGTCGCCCACGCGCTCCTCACCTTCGGGGGCGAGGAAGTATCCCGCAGGGGAGGCGATCTGTTTGTTCGGCTCGTTCAGGTCGGTGAGGAACATGTACAGGACATACCTCAACCCCGCAGCGGTGTTCCTCACTCCGTGTGCGAGCTGAAGCCATCCCTTGTCCGTCTTGATCGGCGCCGGGCCGAGCCCGTTCTTCACTTCCTTTATAGTGTGGTACTGCCGGTCGTCGATAATCGTCTCTTCGTCGATCGTCGCTCCGAGAATCGAGTTCGACAGTCCCCAGCCGATTCCTCCGCCGGAACCTGCACTGATGAAGCCATCTTGCGGACGTGTGTAGAACCCGTATTTGCCGTCAATAAACTCGGGATGCAAAACGACGTTCCGCTGCTGCGGGGACTTCGTCTTCAGGTCGGGAAGACGGTCCCATGTCACGAAGTCTTTCGTACGAGCGATACCGCACTGCGCCACCGCCGAAGACAGGTCTCCCTTCGGGGCATCCGGATCCTTCCGCTCCGCGCAGAACATCCCGTAGAACCAGCCGTCTTCGTGCCCGGTAACGCGCATATCGTACACGTTGGTGTCGGGACTCCCGGGCAGCTCCGGCATGGTTATCGGATAATCCCAGAACCGGAAGTTGTCCACGCCGTTCTTGGACTCGGCGACGGCGAAGAACGATTTCCTGTCGGCTCCCTCAACCCTGACGAACAGCAGTATCTTTCCTTCGTGCTCGATCGCCCCGACGTTGAAGGCGGCATTGACGCCGATCCTTTCGAGAAGACTGGGATTGGTTTTATAATCGAGGTCGTACCGCCACTGGACCGGTGCATGCGCGCCGGTAAGCACGGGGTATTTGTAGCGGTTGAAAATCCCGTTTCCTTCCTTGATGATCTCGTTCTTCCTCTTGATGAGCTTCTCGTGCGCGGCAAGGAGCTGCCTCGCCTTCTGGCTGAACTGCGACTTGTTCATTTCGTTTCTCCGGCTAGTTCGGTGCCTGGCGCACTTGCTCCCGCCGCCGACGTCCTGTCTCCGAATGTGGCTTCGAGCTTGTCCCACCAGTTGACCTTAAGTATTATTGTTGTGACTATCATTATCGCGAGAGATATGAAGAGAGCGGACCAGTCGCGGATAACGAGATAAACAGGCGCCGCCATAAGTGTGATCTGCCATACCATGCCGACGACTATGTTGAACATGTCCCGCTTGAAGTCTTTGTTGGGCTGGAACGCGGGATCCGCCGCCATGACTTTGTCTTTGACAGGTTTCCAGAATCCCCAGGGACGAACGTTCTTGTAGAAATTCATCAGAGTTTCGTCGTCTTCGGCGGGCGTCATGTACGTCGCGACGTAGCATCCGATAATCGATACGACGAATATGATTGGGAATGAATTCATGCTCGCGTTGTTCGACAGCGGCCAGCTGCGCAGGAAGGGAATGAGGTTGAAGTTGTCGAGCACGAGCAGCAGAAGCATCGTGCCGATCCCTGTCAGCATGCCCCAGAAATAACCGTATCCGTTGAAGCGCCACCAGTACCACTTGAGGACGTTCGCAGCAGTGTAGCCGCCCCATAGTGCCGACACGATCCAGAGCACCACCTGGTTGATCGAACTCACCATGAACCCGATGCTGACTCCGACCACTATGACAAGGAACGTCGTCACGTAGCTCCAGTTCACGTATACCTTCGGGTCCGCGTTCGGGTTGATGTAGCGTTTGTAGATGTCGTTCACGATGTAGGCCGGCGCGGCGTTGACGGTTGCGGCGAAGTTGCTCATGAATGCCGCGATGAGACCGGCCATGAGGAACCCGAGAAGCCCGACCGGTATATAATGGGCGAGTACCTCGGGAAGTATCGTCTCGAAATTCGGCGAGGCAACCGAACCGCTGTAAAGCGAATTGAAATTCGTCAGTGCGAGTACCGTCAGCCCTGCGACCATCAGGTAACGGGCGGGGTTGAGGACGACGTTGACGGCGGAGCTCATCTTCGCCGCTTCGACGGGGTTCCTCGTCGAGAGGACGCGCTGCATGTCGTAGTTGGGCGCCGGCCCCGCAGCCGCGATGAATATCCCCTTGAAGAGGACCATCACGAAGAAGAGCCCGAACATGGAATAACCGTCGGTCGCGATCCACTTGCCGAAGTCCGACACCTTCGATGAGGCCGCGGTGTGAATCGATGCCCAGTCCATGTTGAGATGCCATCCGAAGAATATGTTCGACCATCCGGACGGAAGCACCGAGTGTATCATCGCCGGGGAGACATAGCTCATGGCGATAATCCCTATCGCGACGGATGAGATCGTCAGTATCGCGTATTGCAGAACCTCGGTGATGACGACGCTGAACATCCCGCCCTTGATGACATAGATGCTCGTTATCGCCATGAGTATGAGCCCGTAGAGGTTTGCGTTGATATCGGGGTGTGCCAGCAGCGTCGCAGGGTTCGTGACGAGCGGGGGAAGGAAAGCGACGGCGAATTCTCCGATGCCCTTGAACCCGTAGGACAGGAAGCCGATCACGCCTATCAGGGCGAAAATGACCACGATGATGTGCGAGAGATTTCCGCCTTTCCCGGTGCCGAACCTCGTCTTGATCCACTCGGCGCCGGTCATGACGTTCGAGCGCCTCAGCCAGGCCGACATGTAGACCATGAGGAAAATCTGGTTGAATACCGGCCAGAGCCAGGGGAGCCACATGCTCTTCATTCCGTAGACCGTGAGCCAATACACGAGAAGCATAGTCCCCGCCACATCGAACATTCCGGATGCGTTCGAGACGCCGAGCATCCACCACGGAAGCACGTTTCCTCCGAGGAAGTAATGCTGGATGTTCTTCGAAGCCCTTTTGGTTACAAGCATCCCGAGGAGGACGACTCCTACGAGATACACTATTATGATGCTCAGATCAACTACGCCCAGATGCATCTATTTGCTTCTCCCTTTTTGTTTGATTAAGCGCGGTCTGCTGATTCAAGAGATATACTTGTTCTCTATACAAGATTCGGGTTGAGGTCCACTTCTCGGAAACACTTCGTATTCGTCAGCCAATCTAACAATTAGGATGAATAAATGAAACAATAAGTGGCACCCTGGTGTCGCGGGACTCAGGATGACATGTTTGAAAGAGGGGATGCCAGGGGTTGGTTGTCATTCTGAAGGAGTCCGCCCATATTATGTAGGGGCGGACGACTGAAGAATCCAGAGTTACGGTATTGATAGTATCCTCCGGGCTGGATTCTTCGTCCCGCTAGGGCGGGACTCAGAATGACACTTTGGCTGGTTGAGATGCAAGTACAACAATGTCGTTCTGAGGAGACCGTCCACCTTGCGGACGGGCGACGAAGAATCCAGGAAGAAAGGAGAAAGGTCCGGAAAAATGTCATACGAAATCCGATTTGGTGGGTAATTAAGAACTGGATCTCCCGCTCATTATTATAGGAACTGGATATGTCCCGTCGACAGGATTTATATGTCGGGATCCCGACTGAAGTCGGGACGGGATGCCGCGCCGCGGCACTTCACCACGCCGGAGTTTACCCCGCGTTTCGCGGGGCGGGACTCAGAATGACACTTCTGCTGGTTGGGAAGTGAGAACAACAATGTCATTCTGAGGAGTCCGACCGCCTTGCGGACGGACGACGAAGAATCCAGGCCGAGGGCGTCAAGAGCATTCCCCAGCAGCTGCATCCTTCTGATAGCTTGGTGGGGTACCGCTGGAGAGAGACCGCGATGCTGGATGAAAGGCTGAAAATCCAGGGATCACTTCGCTCGAGTGAAATGGGAATGCCGCACCCACTCTTGAAGACGTTTATCCCCTATTTTATATTCAAAACGTGAGAGTGATTCTTCGCGGGAGATTTGTCGCTGACAGTCTCCATGGTATAAATGACGACACGGGAATTCTTGTCGACGAAGGCACGATTGCTGACGTCGGACGTTTCGACGACGTCGTGCGCCGTTCGGACACGAAAATCGTACGTGAGTACGACGGCATTCTCTGTCCCGCTCTCATCAACGCGCACACACATCTCGAACTCTCCGCACTTAGAAATGATCAGTTCCATCATACCGACTTTGTCGATTGGGTGATCAAGCTTGTCGACACGAGAACCTCGATGCTGGCCGTCGACCAGCGGCCCGACTGCATAAGATCGAAGCGAGAGGCGGAAGAGAAGGGAACGGGTTATTTCGTCAACGTTGGGAACGACTTCGACCTCAATCGTTCGCTCGGAGACAACCAGCTTTTCGAGTTCGAGCAGATAGGCATAAACGACTCCGCTGCCATGAAGATCTTCGAGCGGTCGAGCGAGCTTGCGCTCAGAGAGAACGGGAACTCTGTTGCCCTTGCAGTCCACGCGCCGTATTCAGTTTCACCTCGGCTAATGAAGGAGATTAAATCCTTCAACAACTCGCGCGGCGCCATCACTTCCATTCATCTTGCGGAGACGGCCGACGAGACGGAATTTGTAATGTCCGGCACAGGAAGAATAGCGGACCTTCTGAATTACAGGGTGACCGACTGGGAATTCAAACCTTCGGGCGTCAGCCCCGTCAAATATGTCGATTCTCTCGGTATGCTGGATGATAAAACTCTCTGTGTCCACTGTGTCTTTGTCGATGAGGAGGACATTGCTATTATAAATGAACGTGGAAGCGCGGTTGCGGTCTGTCTCCGCAGTAACATGGAACTGTCCGGGAATACCCCGCCGGTGGCTCAATTCCTGAAGGATGGTGTAAATGTCCTCATCGGGACGGACAGCCGGGCGAGTTCGCCCGATATCGACATGTTCGCCGAGCTCGCGGCATTCTATTCCAGGTTTCACGATTTGCTGGCCCCGGCCGCGGCATTCGCCTCCGCCACTTCTGACGCCGCACAATTCCTGGGAATCGGTAGCGACTATGGCAGTATCGAAAAAGGGAAGAGGGCGTCGATCGTGTATGTCCCGTTCGACGGGAAAAATGAGGATGTCTTTGAGCGCCTGGTTACCGCGCCCGATGCAAGGAAGGTCGTGTTAGACTAATGAACGGTAAATCGCTCGTCGCCATCTTAATCGTGCTGTTGCTCGGCATCGTGTGTTACAAGGTCGTTCTTGTCCCGACGAACCTTGTCATGCGGACTTCGCCGGAAAATATATTTGCGAGCAGCTCGTCGCCGGTCGTCGTAAGGGCTACTTTGATCAACCGGCTCGGGATGCCGGTACCGTTCCGGCGCCTTTCAGGAAAATTTATCGTCGACGAAGGTGCGGACAAGATAGCCATTGTCAAAACCGGGAGAGACGAACTGGTTTTCAGGACGAGCGGTCAGACAGGGAGGCTGGTCATACTCTTCTACTCGAACGCAATCGCGTTTCCGGTAGAAATAGTTCTCAACATAAAGGGAGCGGCTGTAGCGGAACTAAACAAGGGATAACGTCCTTCCGACAAGAAACCAGATGCTAGATTTCAAGTTGCAGAAAACCGACGGCCGGACGAAGGCGCGTGCCGGCCTGATCCATACAGACCATGGCACTGTCAGGACGCCTGTCTTCATGCCGGTCGGAACGCGCGGAAGCGTGAAGGCGGTCGAGCAGCGGGAATTGCTGGAAATAAACGCCGGCATAATCCTCGGCAATACGTATCATCTATATCAGCGCCCCGGCGTCGATATACTCCGGAAGTTTGGAGGCCTGCACTCCTTCATGTCCTGGCCCAGGCCGATACTCACGGACAGCGGCGGGTTTCAGATATTGAGCCTGTCCGACCTCCGTAAACTGTCGGACGAAGGGGTCGAGTTCCGCTCGCACATAGACGGCAGTTACCACTTCTTCACGCCGGAAAAGATCATTGAGGTCGAGCGAGCAATAGGGTCGGACATCATGATGGTTCTCGACGAATGTCCGCCGTACCCGTCCGAGAAGGAATACGTCTCGAAGAGCATCGAACTTACCCGCAAGTGGGCTATGCGCTGCAGCGATACCTTTCATGGCACATCGCCGCTTTACGGTTTCAACCAGTACCTTTTTGCAATCGTGCAGGGAGGCACGTACCTCGACCTGAGGGAGAAGAGCGCGAAGGACCTTGTCGCGGCGGACTTCGACGGCTATGCGGTCGGCGGGCTGGCGGTCGGCGAGCCCGCCGAGGAGATGTACGGAGTCGCGGATTTTGTCACCGAAATCCTTCCGGAGAACAAGCCGCGCTACCTGATGGGGGTCGGTACGCCGGCCAATCTGCTGGAAGCGGTGGAGAGAGGCATCGATATGTTCGACTGCGTCCTGCCCACACGCAACGGGCGGAACTCTCAGGTTTTTACATCTGCAGGTAAGCTCAACCTGAGAAATGCCGCGTATGCCGAAGACGAGCTGCCGATCGACAAGGATTGTGATTGTTATGCGTGCAAAAACTTCACAAGAGGATATATCCGGCACCTTTTCAGCGTCGACGAGATATTCGGGCTACAACTGACCTCCTTACATAATTTGCGATTTTTTATTAGTTTAATGGAGCAAGCCAGGATCGCCATCCTTAACGACCGGTTTGCGGAATTCAAAGCCGGAACACTCTCAAGAATGAACAGCCACAAAAAGGAGGAAACTTGAGCAACTTACTTATCGCACTAATGGCTCCTCAGGGGGGCGGCGACGGAGGCGGCGGGATGATCAGCACGGTCGTCATGTTTGCGCTCATCATTGCCATTTTCTATTTCATGATCATTCGTCCGCAGAGCAAGCGTCAGAAGGAGCGCCAGAAAATGCTCGAAGCCGTGAAGAAGGGTGACAAAGTCGTGACCAACGGCGGTCTCCACGGCAGAGTTATCGCCCTGGAAGACAAGACAGTCCTTGTCGAGATTGCAGATAACGTGAAAGTAAAAGTCGAAAAGTCGGCAATAGGAGCGGTACTATCCGAATAAGAAATGTCAGCGTTCGACACTATCAAAGCCGGTATTGAGGATATCCGAAACGGGGAAATGCTGATCGTCGTCGACGATGAGCAGCGCGAGAACGAAGGCGACTTCGTTCTCGCCGCCGAGAAGGCGTGTCCCGAATCGGTAAACTTCCTTGCCAAACACGGTCGCGGCTTGGTCTGCGTCGCACTTTTGCCCGACCGGGTTGCCCAGCTGCGTCTCGAGCAGATGGTGGATGATAACACTTCGTTGCACAAGACCGCTTTCACGGTGAGTGTCGACGCGCTGGAAGGCACGACGACAGGCATCTCGGCGGCAGATCGGGCTACGACCATCCTTTCGCTCGTCGATCCCGCGACCCAGCCGTCCGACCTGGGCAGGCCAGGCCACATTTTCCCGCTGAGGGGAATGGATGAAGGTGTGCTGCGGCGCGCCGGGCATACGGAGGCGGCAATCGACCTCGCGAGGCTCGCGGGACTTTACCCCGCGGGTGTGCTGTGCGAAATCATGAACGACGACGGCAGCATGGCGCGGGTGCCGCAGCTCGTGGAGCTCGCCCGGAAGTTCGGGATCCGCATGATCACCATTCAGGACCTCATCCAGTACAGGATGATGCGCGAGAAGATGGTGCAGAAGATCGTCGTCACCAAACTCCCGACCCGCTACGGCGACTTCAGCCTGCACCTTTACCAGGGCATCATCGACAAAAAGAACCATCTCGCTCTCGTTAAGGGGGAGATCCGTGGGGACGTACCGGCCCTGGTCCGCGTGCACTCGGAATGTCTTACCGGTGATGTGTTCGGTTCCCTTCGTTGCGACTGCGGCGATCAGCTCCACCGCGCCCTGAGGATGGTCGAGAAGGAAGGTTCCGGCGTTGTGCTCTACATGCGGCAGGAAGGAAGAGGGATCGGGCTCGTCAACAAGATCAAAGCCTACAAGCTCCAGGACGACGGGCACGACACCGTCGAGGCGAACGAGAAGCTCGGGTTCAAGGCCGACCTTCGCGACTACGGAATCGGCGCCCAGATCCTCGTCGACCTGGGAGTGAGGAAGATGAGGCTGATGACCAACAACCCCAAGAAGATCGTCGGACTTGAGGGATACGGCCTCGAGGTGGTGGAACGCGTACCGATCGAGATCGAGCCGAACGAAACGAACCAGAAGTATCTCGAGACTAAACGGGATAAGCTGGGGCACCTGATCCTCGATTCGGAGTGAGAGTCTCGCGCAATGCCTGCATGCCGGATTTTGTCGTGCAGCAGTTGCGCAGCAGTTGGAAATATTTGTCTGTAATTTATTATCTTTAAACAACGCCGTCGGTTCCCGGTTAGCCGGGAAAGACGGTTTGCCTTCGCCACAGGTTCTGCGAGCGAAGGCTTTTGCGTTTTTATGATACGAAACGATCCAGGAGGTTCTGATGTCAAATAACTTTGTCTATTTGACAAGAGAAAAATTGATGGAGATGGAGTCTCAGCTGAAGGAGATGAAGACTCACGGCAGGCAGGAAGCCGCGCGGAAAATCGCGGAGGCCCGGTCGCACGGGGACCTGTCGGAGAATTCCGAGTACGATGCCGCGAAGGAGGAGATGCAGATGCTCGAACTCCGGATCGCGCAGCTGGAGCAGACTCTTACCAGGACCCGCGTGTTAGACCCCACCGAAGTCAGGACGGACAAAGTGTATATCTTCAGCAGGGTTCAGCTCCTGGACATGCTTTCGGATAAGAAGATCGAATACCAGCTCGTGTCGACCGAAGAGGCGGACATCGTGAAGGGGAAAATCTCGACAGACTCGCCGATCGGCAAAAGCCTTCTCGGAAAAGAAGTCGGGGACGTCGTGAGCGTCAAGGTCCCCGCGGGAATGAAACAGTACAAGATCCTGGAGATAAGCAGGTAGGACGCGGTGCCGAAGAACCTCGAGTTCAAAGCGCACGTCGGGGAGTTGAATTCTTCGGAAGAGATTTTCCTTCACCAGGGCGCTGTGTTTTCGGGTGTCCTGAACCAGCGCGATACTTACTTCAACGTACCCGTGGGGAGACTGAAGCTCAGGGAAACCGCGGGCAGGGAGGCCGAGCTAATCTTCTACGAAAGGGATGAGGGCTCGCCCGGCGGGATGGAAAGCAGGTACAGCGTCCTGCACGTCTCCGATCTGTCCCTGAGAGTCTTTCTCGCGAAAGCTCTGGGCGTCAAGACAGTGGTCGAGAAGGAGCGGAAGCTCCTTATGCTGAAGAACGCGAGGATACACATCGACGATGTGAAAGGGCTCGGAAGGTTCATCGAGTTCGAGGTCGTGGCTTCCGGAGATCCATCCGCGGAAGATGCACGGGCCGACGCTGCGCTTCTCGAAACGCTGAAAGGATACGCGGCGCTGTTTATAGTAAAGGAGATCAACGAGTCGTACAGCGACATGATGCTGAAGCTCTAGAGCGTCGAGGCGGGGATACTTCTTCCACACTGTCATTCTGAGGAGGCCGTCCGCAAGGCGGACGGACGACGAAGAATCCAGGAGGAAACTCGGGAGGAGCGTGATGCAAAATTCGAATCGGTGGGCAATTGAGGACTGGATCCTTCGTCCCGCAGGGCGGGACTCAGGATGACAAATTGTCCTGATGTTCATATTGTAGACTAGTCCCAGCCGTCACTCAGGTCGTTCCAGTGTGGGTTCAGCGATTCGATTAGTGCCAGTTTCTTTTTCCGCGTCCAGCCCTTGATTTGCTTCTCCCGGGCGATGGCCATTCTTATATCGTTGTGCTCCTCGTAATAGACAAGCCGATCCAATCCGTACCTGCTGGTAAATCCGGGAACAAGCTTGTGCTTATGCTGATACACTCTGTTCGCGATATTGTTCGTGACGCCGGTGTAAATGGTTCCGTTTCTCTTGTTTGCCATGATGTATACGTGAAAGATCCGCATGCCCTTCTCGTCGAAGTGTAACTTGTTGGATCAAAATTGTCAACCTTTCTGGGTTGTTCATTTGTGTGGGCTCCGGGTTGTTCCCGGCACGAAGTCCCGATTGTCATTATGAGGAGGCGAGGCTGTCCAGAAAGTCTTGTCTGTCATGCTGAACGAAGTGAAGCATCCATTTTTCAGAACGAATAAGTGGATTCTTCAGTCGCTCCGCTCCTTCAGAATGACATTTTCCTTGTTTTGGGACAACCTCTCAGGATGGGTATAATACCCAGAATGACATGTTTGATTTGTGCGCTGCGGGGAGGATTCTCGTGGATGCGACCACGTAGGGTGGGCCGCATCCCCGGTCCATTATACGAGGGAGTCGGTGGGGGCTCCTTTCAGACCCGGAAGCTCCGCCGTCAGCTTGTCGGCCGACCTTATGACAAAACTCCCGATCGCGTCTTTAACTCCTTCGAGCGTTTCAAGTCTGACTAGCGTGGACCTCAGCGTCGATCCGTTCGGCACACCGTGGAAATATCCGTGATAGTACTTCCTGAACTCCATCAATCCGCGGCGTTCACCCTTCAGCTCGATTTCCATCTCGAGATGCCGCACACATGTCTTCGCGCGTTCTTCGAGCGTCGGTGCCGGAGGCAGCGTGCCGTCCCCCATCAAGGCCTTGATGTCCCGGAATATCCACGGGTTTGTGATGGCGCCCCTGGCGACCATGACGCCGTCGCACTTCGTGAACTCGAACATGTCAAGCGCGTCCTGCGCTGCCCGGATATCTCCGTTGCCGAAAATCGGAAGGGCGGCAGTCTCCTTCACCTGCCTGATCCAATCCCAGTTCGCTTCACCGTCGTGGTGCTGGGCCCTCGTGCGCGCGTGGATGGTGAGGGCGGCAAGCCCTTCGTCGGCGCATATCTTCGCAACTTCGAAAATCGTTATCGAGTTCGAATCCCAGCCGAGGCGTGTCTTGAGGCTCACGGGGATTGATACGGCGGTCCTGACCGCGTGTATTATGGCGCGCATCTGGTCAAGGTCCTTGAGGAGGCCCGCGCCCGCTCCGCGCTGCGCAACTTTCGGCACCCAGCAGCCGGCGTTTATGTCGATAAAATCGGGCCCCGCATCTTCCGCCATCCTTGCAGCCTCCGCCATCACGTTCGGATCCCCGCCGAATATCTGTATCCCGACCGGCCGCTCTTTCTCGTCTGTCACAAGTTTCTGCGTGCTCTTCCTTGCCGACCTGATAAGCCCTTCGGAGCTGATGAACTCGGTATATACCACGTCCGCGCCGAACTCCTTGCAGACGAGCCGGAACCCCAGATCGGTAACGTCCTCCATCGGAGCCAGCGCGACCGGCTTTTCCAGCTCATATTTACCGAGATTGATCTTCATGCGTTAATTTGGCTTCAGATAGTTGAGAATGCAATCCTGCCTCATGGTTCGTCGTGTGGGCCTGATGCGTTCGGGAGCGCAACTCCCTCACAGCTTGCACGAACTCCCTCACAGCTTCGGCAACCCAAGAATCCATCATTCCAATATTCCATCCTCCACTCCATCGTTTCGTAGTCTCAATCACTGCACAATCTTATTCAACGGATACTCTATTATCCCCTCCGCGCCGTTGCGCTTGAGTTCTGGGACGATTATCCTGACGATCTTCTCCTCGATGATAGTCTCGATCGCCACCCACTCGTCGTCATAGAGCGGGGAGACGGTAGGTTTCCTCAGGGCGGGGATTATCCCGATAACCTTCGGCAAGTCGGCTTTCCTGATGTTCATCTTGAGTCCGACTTTGCCCTCCGCGGCGATCGCACCTTTCAGGAGAAGCGCGATCGTGTCGATCTTCTCTTTCTTCCATTTGTCCTTGTACGATTCATTGTTGGCGATGAATCGCGTCGAAGACTGGAGAACCGTGTCGATGATCCGGAGGTGGTTGGCGCGCAGTGAGCTCCCCGTCTCGGTGACCTCCACGATAGCGTCCGCAAGCTCCGGCACTTTGACCTCGGTCGCGCCCCAGGAAAACTCTACCGATGCATCGACACCATGTCGTTGCAAGTACTGCTTCGTAATATTCACGACCTCGGTGGAAATTCGTTTCCCCTGGAGGTCCTTCACCGTCTTGAAAGGCGAATCTTCCTGGACCGCCAGTACCCATCTCACCGGGCGCATGCTCTGCTTGGCGTACACCAGCTCGGCAATTTCAGTGACATCGCTGTTGGTTTCGATTATCCAGTCCTTTCCCGTCAGTCCGGCATCGAACGTTCCGAGCTCTACGTACCTGGCCATCTCCTGCGCACGGACAAGCATGATCTTCAACTCGTCGTCCTCAACGTTTGGGAAGTAGCTTCTGGACGACACGGAGATGTTGTATCCGGCCTTTTGAAACAGTGAAAGGGTCGATTCCTGAAGACTGCCCTTCGGCAATCCGAGTTTCAAAACTTTATTGTTGGGCATCTGGTATTGCTCCTGAATGAGTGCTTTTGGATGGTCGGAAGAGTTGTGCCGCTACTTCCGGATGATAAACTCTATGCTGTCCGGCTTCACCGATATGACCTGCAGCTGTGCCGGGGCCACGACGGTCGGGCGGAAATAATTGGAGCCTGATCGGGTAAGACGATGAAAGTTTATGTGTACGTTGAACGAATCGGGTGTAACATCCGCCATGTCGTTTATCCCGCCCCTGACGGTAACGTCGACGGTCGGCGGGAGAAGGATGATCCTGGTGGAATCGAAGTTGTCGATTACGCTGACAGGTATTCCCTTGTATGTGTTGTCGGCCACCTGCTCGACATCCACCCTGACATCCGCCTCTCTCGCATCGACGGAAACTATCCCGCTGAGAGTGTCGGAAAGCGGGATAGTGGTATTGACCTCATTTATGATCTTTTCGAACTTGCGCAACTGCGTGGTCCAGCCATGGATTCCGTTGAGAAGCCTCCTTGCTCCGGTCACGGTCACCGAGTCCGGATCGACGGTGGGGGGACCGACGATCATGAACCCGTCACGCGGCAAGATGTCGATGTTTGCTATTACTGGCACCTTCTTGGATATCGTCGAGTCGATGGTGATAAGGACAGTGTCGGGTTCAAATCCCAGAACTTCAGCGGAGGAGCCTACGTCAAGCGAATAGCCGAGATCGCGACTCGTGAGGATGACCTGTTTCTTGGTGAGGGTTGAGGCGTCGAAATCGATGCTCGCAGTCGTAGAAAGGTACGACGACGCGACCTGCCAGCCCGTACCGCGGACCCTCACAACTATAAACCGTGGAACCGGGCTTGCCAGTGAAATGCCGTTGGATAGATTACTGACCCTGAACGGTATACGCACAGGCACGGAGTATTGGTTGTTCATCGATACCGACAGCCAGGTTAGTATCGAAAGAATTATCGAGGCGATGATTACGTGTGTCTTCTTTTCCATCTATCGTTTAGTCGACCTGCATTCACGGGCCGGATTCATGTGCGTTAGCTTGGGACGGTTCCGCTTTCTGCCGGGGAGGTATACCGTCAATCCTTTAAAAAATATACCGCAGAGGTGGCGAAATTACAACGAACTGAGAGGGTAAGCATCAGCGGTGCGGTGATATCAACGGGTGAGATGAGGGGCGGACATTGGTGCGGATGTTCATCCCGCAGGACGCCTCCGGAATATGGCGGGGGTGAATGGCTATCGACCGGCCAAGTCAGGGAACAAACTGTCAGAAATCGGTCCACCTTATCACGGCCGCCGGAACTTCCGATTTTCTCCGAGAGTCATAGAAACTCAAGCGGTTCCGTCGGCTCTCCGGAATTTTCTTCTCAACCAATCTCACCTAACTCCAGCAAGGATGGGGATTTCACCAAGAAAAAAATTGCTATTTGTCCACTTGAATCGTAACTTTTCGTTGAATGAAACTTGCGGTATTTGTGTCCGGCAGAGGCACAAACCTTCTCAATATTATTAGAAGAAACAAAGATGGTTTTATCAGGTCGGAAGTCAGGCTCGTGATTTCCGATCGTGATTGTGAGGCTATTGAGAACTCTGAGCGCGCCGGCATCCGCACCAAGATTGCCGACCCCAAGAGTTATGCGGGTGAGCGGGAATTCGGCGATGTACTGCTCGAGGTTCTGAAAAAAAACGAGATCGATTTTATTGTGCTGGCAGGCTTCCTGAAAAAGATCCCGGATGTAGTGATTAAGAGTTATGCGAACCGAATCATCAACGTGCATCCCGCCCTCCTCCCTTCGTTCGGAGGAAAGGGAATGTACGGCATGAGGGTGCATCAATCGGTTCTGGATTACGGCTGCAAGGTAAGCGGAGCGACCGTCCACATCGTCGACACCGAATATGATCATGGCCCTGTGGTTCTGCAGAAATGTGTGCCGGTATCCGAAAACGACACGCCGGATAGTCTCGCCTCAAAGATCCATCAGCTGGAGTACGAGCTACTGCCGGAGGCGGTCAGGCTTTTTGAAAACAACCAGGTAACCATAAAAGGGAGAAAGGTGGTCATCTCCGCGGAGGGATTCAACAGGACGTGAAGGTCAAGCGTGTATTAATAAGCGTAACGGACAAAACGGGAGTCGTGGAGTTTGCGGGGTTTCTGGAGAAGTCCGGCGCGGAAATTTTCAGCACCGGCGGGACGCTCAAGGCGTTGCAGGCGGGAGAAATCCGGGCAAAGAGTATTAGCGAAGTCACTGATTTTCCAGAAATCCTGGATGGCAGGGTTAAGACGCTCCATCCTGCAATTTTTGCGGGAATACTCGCCAGGCGTGACGTGAAGGATCATATGGCCCAGCTCGAGAAGATGAAGCTGTCGACATTCGACATGGTTGTTGTGAACCTTTACCGCTTCGAGGAAACAGTCGCGTCAGGGGCACCGCTGGACGAGATCGTTGAGAACATAGATATCGGCGGACCGTCGTTGATCAGGGCGGCGGCAAAAAACTATGAGGGCTGTGCAGTCGTTGTGGATCCTTCGCAATACCCGGAGATCACTTCCGAACTGGGAAAGACCGGTGAACTCAACACTGCGATCCTCTCAAAACTTGCCGCGGCGGCGTTTGAGAAGGTTGCTCTCTACGATGCGGCGATCTCAAAATTTTTCAGCGAGAGGTTTGTTCAGGATGGAGCGATGCGCGGCAGCGTGATGTACGCCGGATCCAAGAGCATGGATATGCGCTACGGCGAAAACCCGCACCAGCAGGCCGGGTACTACGGAGATTTTTCCAGGTATTTCGAGAAACTGCACGGGAAGGAATTGTCCTACAACAACCTGGTCGATATAGATGCGGCGCAAAGGCTGCTCCAGGAGTTCAAAGGGCCCACCGCGGTAATTATAAAACACACCAACCCGTGCGGCGCAGCGGTCGGAGCCAGCGTGCAGGAGGCTTACACCAGAGCGCTGAAGACCGACTCCAAGAGCGCCTTCGGCGGAATAGTCGCGCTCAACGGGAAAGTCGATGCGGCTTTCGCTGCGCAGCTCAACGAGATTTTCCTGGAAGTCATTATCGCCCCGGAATTTTCCGGCGAGGCCATGGAAGTCTTGAAGAAGAAAAAGGACAGGAGGCTCCTTATCAGCAAAGCTCCTCTGCCGAACGACATCCAGATGCGCACTTCCTGCGGCGGTGTGCTGGCGCAGACTGCCGACGATGTTGTGTTGAACGAGAGCGACCTGAAGGTAGTGACGAAGAAGAAGCCTACCGAAAGCGAACTGGCGGATATGAAATTCGCATACATAGTTTGCAAGCATGTCAAGTCGAACGCCGTGGTATTTGCCGCGAAGGGAATGACCCTCGGTTCCGGTGCAGGACAGATGTCCCGGGTTGATTCCGTGAAGCTTGCGCGGATGAAGGCGGCGGAGGCGGGACTCGATCTGCACGGGAGCGTCGCTGCTTCGGACGCCTTTTTCCCGTTTTCGGACAACGTCGAAGAGATCGCGAAGGCGGGGGCCACCGCGATTATCCAACCGGGCGGCTCCGTGAGAGATGCCGAATCCATTGAGGCCGCCGACAGGCTCGGCATTTCAATGGTTTTTACCGGAATCAGACACTTTAAACATTAGAAGAGCAGAATAATGGGATTCTTCGGACTTCTATCGAACGATCTGGCAATCGACCTGGGAACGGCGAACACGCTCATCTGGATGCGCAACAAAGGAGTGGTCCTCAGAGAGCCTTCTATCGTGGCATTCGACAAGAACACGAAACGCATCGTCGCGATCGGCCATGAGGCGAGGGAAATGCTCGGCAGGACCCACCGCGACATACAGGTTATTCGCCCGATGCGCGACGGCGTGATAGCCGACTTCGAGATCGCGGAGGGAATGCTCCGCGCCTTCATCAAGAAAGTCCACGCCGGCATGATACCGAGCCGGAGGATCGTCATCAGCGTCCCGAGCGGCATAACGGAAGTCGAGAAGCGTGCCGTCCGCGACGCCTCGGAACACGCGGGCGCCAAGGAAGTTCACCTCATAGCCGAGCCGATGGCCGCAGCCATTGGCATAGGGCTCGACGTCGACGCGCCGGTCGGCAACATGGTTATCGACATCGGCGGCGGTACGACGGAGATCGCGGTCATCGCCCTCTCCGGCATAGTGAACGAAGAATCCATCCGCATCGCCGGCGACGAGATGAACAATTCGATCATACAGTTCTTCAAGAAGAACCATAACATACTAATCGGCGAACGCACGGCCGAGGCAATCAAGTGCGAGGTCGGCTCGGCGATGCCGCTGAAAGAGGAGATCACCATACAGGTCAAGGGGCGCGACCTTGTGGCCGGCATACCGAAGACGACGGAGGTCAGCTCCGCGGAAATCCGCGAGGCGCTCAACGAACCGGTCGGCGCGATCGTCGACGCGGTGAAGATTTCGCTCGAGCGGACGCCGCCCGAGCTGTCTGCGGACATCCTCGACCGCGGCATTATGCTCTCGGGAGGCGGCGGGCTGCTCAAGGGGCTCGACGAGAGGATAAGGATGGAGACGAACCTCCCCGTCCATGTCGCCGAAGATCCGCTGACCGCCGTCGTCCGCGGCGTCGGCAAAGTGCTCGACAAGATCGCAGAATATAACAAGGTACTCATAAAGAGCAGACGCTATTGATGGTCGTATGGAATGCTTAAGTGGCTGAATGAATTCTTTAGGCTGGCGAAGAATTACATCGTTTTTGCACTCCTCATCTCTCTGTCCTTCTTCCTGATCTCGACAAACAACAACGTACATACCAGGGGTCTGCAGGTGCTCGGCCTGTTCACCACTTCTTACCTGGAGGCGGGGATCCACGACGTGATAGGTTATTTTACGCTCGCCTCGAAGAACAGCGAGCTGCAGAATGAGAACGCACGCCTCGTCGATCTGACCGCAAGGATCCGGGCGGCAATGGCGGAGAACCAGCAGCTGCGTGAGATGCTCAAGTTGCGCCAGCAAACCCGCACGATACTCATCCCGGCCGACGTCATCGGGCGCTCCTCCGAAGGGGGAAAGTATTCCGTGACGCTCGATGCCGGGTCCAGCAGCGGCGTACGCGTGGGCGACCCGGTCGTCACAGGAACGGGGCTGGTCGGAATCGTCTTCGCCGTAAGCGAGGATTTCTCTCTGGTGAGGACACTTCTCGACGGGGATAGCAGGATTGCGGCGAAGCTCGTCAACGCGTCGGCCGACGGCTTGATAGTGTCGGGCGACTTCGGACAACTCGCGATGAAGAACGTCTCGAGGCGCTATGTCGTAAACCCGGGTGACATTGTGGAAACATCTTCGCTCAGCAGTCTCGTTCCGCCGGGCATAGCCGTCGGGATGGTAACCAAGGCCACCGACGAGCCCGGGAACATCTTCAAGAGGATCGACGTGCAGCCGGCGGTCGACTACACCTCTATCTCGGCGGCATTCGTCATGCAGTACGTTTACCCACCCGGAGCATCACGGCTCGAACACGAGAAGGGCAGAAGCAGAAAATGACCAAGCGGGTACTTGTTTATGTCACGCTCGGGATAGCAGCCATCCTGATCCAGAAGTTCCTCGACGATTTCGCGGCCATAGACATGGTCTCTCCCCAGCTGATAATCCTCTTTGTCGTTTACCTGTCGCTGAGGGAGGGACAGCTCTTCGGAATGGGCGGAGGGTTCCTCGTCGGACTGCTGAACGATTCTTTCGCGACACATTTCATCGGCTATACTTCGTTCGTCGGCGTCGTGGCAGGTTTCGTCGCCGGCTTCTTCTTCAAGGAGAGCGACGTTGAATTGGCCGCGAAGACTTTCAATTTCGCCTGGATTTCCGCGATCACGCTCGCCATCTCCGAGCTTGCCGCGCTTCCGATTATCGCATCGGGAGAATTGAATTACTTCTATGTCTTTCTGAAATTCACAGTTGGAACGACTGTCTACACCTCGGTATTTGCGATGATCATAGTCTTTGTGAACGGGAGAAAAAGTCATTATGTTTGACGCCGATTTCGGCTCACGGGCGAGATCGATAATGATGAGAGGGGTAATCATCCTGGCCCTGTTTGCCATAATGGCCAAACTCGGCGATATGCAGCTCGTGAACGAGGTCGTATACGGGAAGAAGTCGGAAGACATCACCACCCGCGTGTTCGTACAGCAACCGCTCCGCGGCGAAATATTCGACCGGAACGGGAAAGTCATGGTCGAGAACGATCCCGCTTACGAGGTCTCGGTTATCCCGTACGAATTCAAGGCGGAGCAAATCCCCGCGCTCGCGTCTCTCCTCCAGATGGACAGCGTCGACATCGTAAGACGCATTCAGATAGGCGAGACCATTTCCCCGTTCTTCCCGGTAAGATTGAAACGGGATATCCCGGTCGCGACACTCTATTCCATCGAGGAACATCTGAAGGATTTCAAAGGCGTGTACTTCGACATAGAACCGAAAAGGGTGTATGTCGGCGAGGCGCGCGCCGCCCACATCCTCGGGTTCACCAAAGAGATCTCTGAAAACCAGCTTGCGACCCTCGGAGACTACTACAAGCCCGGGGACATAGTGGGTTATACCGGCCTCGAAGCGAGCTACGAAACGATCCTGCGCGGACAGAAGGGCTACAAGTATCTGGCGGTGAACGCGCGGGGACAGGTGATGGGACCGTACGACGACGGGAAAATAGACGTTCCCGCTCAGGACGGCTCGGACCTGTACCTGTCTATCGACGAGGGACTGCAGGCGAAAGCCGAATCTTTGCTCGTCGGTAAACGCGGCGCCGTGGTCGCGCTCGATCCGAACGACGGTGAAGTGCTGGCGATGGCCAGCGCGCCGGACTTTGACCCGGCAATCTTTTCCGGATATACCTCCAAAGCCGAATGGGACAAGCTTGTAAACAATCCCGATCATCCGCTCTTCAACAGGGCCACGATGGCGGCATTGCCTCCGGGTTCCACTTTCAAGATGGTTCTCGCAACTGCGGCGCTTGAGGACAGCATTATCAATACCGACTGGACAGTGCATTGTACGGGGTCCTTCTATTACGGCGGAAGAATATTCGGGGACGACGCCGTCCACGGGACCGTGAACGTCGACAAAGCCATCGAAATGTCATGCGACGTGTTCTTCTACAACCTCATGCTGAAAGTCGGCTTCGATACGTGGACGAAATTCGGCAGGATGTTCGGGTTCGGATCGAAAACCGGGATAGACTTGCGGGAAGAGAGCCCGGGCATTATGCCGTCAAAGGAATACTACGACAGGATCTTCGGAAAGAATAGATGGACGAGCGGTTATCTGCTGAGTCTGGGAATCGGCCAGGGCGAGGTCAGCGTCACCCCCCTGCAACTGGCAGCATATACAATGGCGATCTCGAACTACGGAAAATATTTCCAGCCTCATCTCGTGAGGTACATCCGCGACAGGAAGACCGGAAAGATTTATTACACGCAGTACAGCGAACGAACGATTCCAATCAGCACGAGCGTGTTTGACCAGATTAGGGAGGGCATGTATTTAGTGGTAAACGGCCCGAACGGAACAGGCCGGGCGGCACAGGTGCCGGGAGTGGTGGTGGCGGGCAAGACAGGTACCGCGCAGAATCCGCACGGCAAATCTCACGCCTGGTTCGTCGCTTTTGCCCCCTTTGATCATCCCAAGATTGCGCTTGCCGTTCTTGTGGAGAACGTCGGCTGGGGTGGATCGCATGCCGCGCCGATAGCCGGGGATCTCATACAATATTACCTTGACAAGAATGGCATGCTCAATCCGAAGGTACCTAACCGGATCGTGGCAACCGTCGCGCAGCACTGATGTTCGACTTCTTCAAGGATTCCTTCGACTACAAGACGTTCTTACTCGCCCTCATCCTCGCGGGCATCGGACTCCTCGCGGTCAACAGTGCCACTTACAATTCCGGGATGCACAACTATTTCTCTAAAGACCTGTTGTGGCAGAGTATAGGAATAGTCGTCGCCTTCGGGATTATGTTTTCATCCAACCGGTTTGTCGAGAACAGCGCCTATTTCTTTTACGCGGTAACCGTTCTTCTTCTCATCTTCGTCCTCGTAGCCGGCAAAAAGGTGGCAAGTCATACGAGCTGGCTCGGAATCCTCGGCGGCGGCGGACAGCCTTCCGAGCTTGCCAAAGTCGCCTGCATCCTCACCCTTTCCAAGTTCATCTCCGAGAAATCCAACGAAAGGCCGCAGTGGCAGGTGATTGCTATTTCGATCGGTATCGTGGGGCTGCCGATGCTTCTCACCATGCTTCAACCCGATCTCGGAACGATGATCGTATACATGGCGATATTCTTCCCGATACTCTTCTGGGCCGGGCTTCCGCCGATCGTGGTGGTCGGACTGATCGCACCTGTCGCCATCGTGTTCGCGGAATTTACCGGCACTGCGACTCTTCTTATTACCGTCGTGGTGTTCGGCGTGCTCTTCTTTGTCCTCAGCAGGAAGAAGCTTTTCGCGGTGACGCTCAGCTTCGTGGCGGTCTCGTTCGGGCTCTTCATGGAGTATTTCTACCGCAAGCTTCTGCAGCCTCACCAGCAGAAACGCATCCAGATCTTCCTGAACCCCAACCTCGACCCGCAGGGTGCCGGATACAACGCGCTCCAGGCCCGGGTTGCCATCGGGAGCGGGGGCCTGTTCGGAAAAGGTTACCTTCACGGTGCCCAGACGCAGCTCCGCTTCGTGCCGGCGCGATGGACGGATTTCATATTTACCGTTATCGGTGAAGAATTCGGGTTCGCCGGCGCCGCCTTCACGCTCCTCGTTTTCGGAGCCCTTTTCTTCAGGGGGATCAGGATAGCCGAGCTGGTCAAAACGAAATTCGCGAGCCTCGCTTCGGTGGGGATAACTTCGGTCCTTCTTTTCCACGTCTTCATAAACGTCGGCATGAACATCAACCTCGCGCCGATAGTCGGCATACCTCTGCCGTTCATAAGTTACGGGGGGTCTTCCATACTGTCCGATTGGATGATGATCGGGATTCTCCTAAATTTCTATGCACACAGGAAGGAACATTAGAGCATGATTCTTACGGACAAGCGCATACTCGAGGAGATCCGGAAAGGCAACATCGTAATCAAGCCGTTCGAGAGGAAGTATCTGGGCTCCAACTCCTACGATGTCCACCTTGCCGACACCATGGCGGTCTACAGAGACGACATCCTCGATGCGCGGAAGCACAACGAGCTCGAATATTTCAGGATGCACGACCACCAGGGTTTCCTCCTCCTCCCGGGGAGGCTCTACCTCGGCGTCACGCAGGAATATACCGAGACACATGCGTTTGTTCCGTTCCTCGAAGGGAAGTCGAGCATCGGCAGGCTGGGCATCGACATACATTCCACGGCCGGGAAAGGCGATGTCGGATACTGCAATACCTGGACGCTGGAAATAAGCGTGAAGCAGCCGGTCAGGATTTACCCCGGAATGCCGATCGGTCAGCTCATCTATTTCGAGATAAGCGGTGAGGTGCTCGTCCCGTATAACAGGAAACAGACTGCGAAGTATAACAGGAAAACGAAGAGGCCTGTCGAATCGATGATGTGGAAGAATTTCAACTCGAAACTCCTGGGACAGAAATGAGCTTCAGCAAACTTGCGGCGTCGATCGAGAAGCGGAACAGCAACCTCTGTGTCGGACTCGATCCGGCAGTGGAGAAACTCCCTGAGTTTCTGTCCGAGTACGATGACCCGGTCCTCGAATTCAACACGCGGATCATCGAAGCGACGCAGGATGTTGCATGCACGTACAAGCTGAACACTGCCTTCTACGAGGCCCTCGGCGAAAAAGGCTGGCTTACATTCGGCGAGACGGTCGCCCGCATACCGGACGATATCTACGTGATTGCGGATTGCAAACGCAGCGACGTAGGCAACAGCGCGAAGCAGTACGCGCAGACTTTCTTCGATTTTTTCGAAGTCGATGCCGTGACGGTCAACCCCTACATGGGCTATGATTCGCTCGAGCCTTTCCTGAGTTACAAAGGGAAGGATGCCTTTGCGCTGACCGTTACGTCGAACAAGGGAGCCGAAGATTTTCAGCTCGTTGAAGTCAACGGCAGGAAATTCTACGAGATTGTACTGGAGAAGCTGGCATCATGGAACACGAACGGCAACATCGGTGCGGTGGTCGGCGCGACCCAGGGAGATCACCTTGCGCGGATACGCAAGAGCTATCCGCAGCTGCCGCTTCTCGTGCCGGGAGTCGGTGCTCAGGGTGGATCTGTTGAAGCCGTCGCAGAGGCGGTGGCCGGCGAAGGAGCTCCCGTCATCGTGAATGTGAGCCGCGATATTATATTCGCCGGGTTCGACGAGGATTTTGCAGTGAAGGTCAGGGAAAAAGCGTTTTACTACAGCGCGCTGTTGAGAGGGTAATGAAGTATTTTTTGAAAAAAGCACTTCAATGGACGGTCTATCTGGCGGTGACGGTGCTCTTCTTCTCGCTGCCGGTAATCATTGAGGACTGCGGCAACGCCGGGAAATCCGACCGCGGACAGATGGTAGTCGACTCCGTGGCTGCTATTGTTGCCGGCGGAATCTTTTTCGAGTTTGATTCCGCGTCGGTCAATAGAGAAGTCGCCGGCGATTCGACCTCAGTAAGACTGATCACGAACACCGATTCGTCGCGCAAGCTCGTGCTCCTTTACGTGAACGGGGTGAAGCAGGACATGGCCGTGGTTTCCGATTCTTTGCCGGCAGTCTTCACGAGGGTTTACCTCAGTCCGGGAGAAAACGAGATTACGGCGGTCCTCAGCGGAGCGGACGGCAGGGCACTCTCAATACGGAAGGCGAGGATCTTTTCGTCGAAAAGGATGTGAAATGTCCGGGAAGTTCTCCGAGTTTCAGCTCAAGGAGCTCTTCAGGAACCGTAAATTCGATTCCGGACTGAGAGCAGTATCGGGGAAGATCGTCGAGATTATCCAGGCCGGGGAGCTGAATTCCGATACGGGTCCGGATTTCAGGCACAGCCTCGTGAAAATAAACGGCGTGACGATGCGCGGGGACATCGAACTCCACAGGATAAGCTCCGACTGGTTCATGCACAACCACCATCGAGACCGGAACTATAATTCCGTAATTCTCCATGTGGTCGCGGAGTACGACGACAACCGCGAGTGCGTGACGCAGGCGGGGAGGAAGATCGACACACTGGAGCTGTCGAAGTTTCTTTCCGGGGATGCCGCCTCATTCCTCGCGGGGTTCGAACCCGATGAACATGTGAGCCAGCTTCGCTGCACGCAGGATAGCCGTAAGCTGCCTCTTCCGGTCAGGATCGAATACCTCAGGCTCCTCGGCGAAAAGAGATTCATCCACAAAGTCAACAAGTTCGAAGAGAGACTCAAGGATATCATCGAGGAGAACCGGCCGGCGGTCTTCGAGGCAAAGCAGAAATACTTCAGAGATTTTGCCGACCTTCACATAGAGCACAGGAAGTTCGAAGAGTCGGAGCTTCAGACGGAAAGCTACTGGGATCAGCTTCTATATGAGGGAATAATGGAAGGCCTGGGGTACAGCAAGAATACGCTCCCGTTCAGGACGCTTGCACGCAACGTCTCCCTCGACTTTCTCCGCGAGCATGCCGCGGGTGATGAGCAGGTCATCCAGGCCGTACTGTTCGGTGCGGCGAATCTTCTGCCTCATGACACGCGAAATTTCGACGACGAGTCGAAGGAGTTCTGTTCGAAGCTGGAATCGGCATGGCAGGGTGTGAAGAAGAAATATAAACGGGAATACGTGGATCAATCCGAGTGGCTCTTCTTCAAGCTCCGCCCTCAGAATTTCCCCACCGTGCGCATCGCCGGCGTCGCAGTCCTCCTTGCTCGGCAGCTTGTCGGGGGCTCGGCCGCTGAACTCATACGGCGATCATCGGAGAAGGGGGACCGTGGTTTCGTTGAAATGTGGAGAGATGTGCTGGTTGTCCATTCACAGGGCTACTGGACAAGGCACTTCACCTTCGGCACTCCCGCGGCAACTGAAGTAAGGATGCTGATCGGGGCCGGAAGGGCAGAGGAGATAATGGTCAACGTCTCGTTGCCGGTGACCTACCTGCGCGGGAGGATCTTTCACGACACCGGTCTGATCGAGCGCGCGTCGCGAATCTTCGGCGACCTTTCGCCGACCGCGGACAACACGATCACCCTGACGGTAAAGGAGGGCCTTTTCGGCGGCGACAACGTCGTCGGGACCGTCGCGGAGCAGCAGGGGGCGCTCCACCTCTACCGCACACTTTGTTCGGAGAAGCGCTGCGAAAGGTGTAAGATCGGGAAGGCGCTATACGGGAAGACGGCTGCTTAGCGCCTACTTCTTCTCGAGCTCCTGAAGCATATTCGCCGCGACAGTCTTGAGCGAGTCGTCGTCCTCATCCCGCTTCGGGATCGGAGGTATCGCGGTAAGCTGTTCCTTCGCCTTTTCGTCCTCGTCGTTTTCTTCGTAAGCCTTGGCGAGGTCGACCTGGTACATCACGAAGTTCGGGTCGAGGGAAATTGCCTTCTTGTAGAACTTGATGGCATCGTCGATGTTTCCCCATGCCAGCCCGAGCGGCCAGCGGAACATCTTCGGCTTTTCCGCCAATTTTGCATGCGTCCTGCCCAGGATATAATAGGCTATCGCGTTGTTTGGGTCCAGGGCTATGGCGCTCTCGCAGTCATTCCTGACCTGCTTCACTATCCCGCCGACGCTGAAGACACCTTTGAAGAGGGCGATTTTCCCGTTGGCGACAGCCCTGTACGTGTAAGCCATGGAGCTTTTCGGATCCACAGTAACCGCGCTGTCCGCATAACCGAGTGCTGTCTTGTAAACTTCAAGCTGGGCATCCTTCTCATCGCCGGTGGCGGCCGGCATATGGTCGGCGAGGTGAGTCTCGACCCTGGCGAGTCTCCAGAGTACCTCGGCGTCGTGGGGGAATTCCTTGTCGGCGTTGAGCAGGAGCTGCAGTGCGCCCTTATTGTCGAACTTATTGAAAAGCTCGTCGCTCAGCTTGAGCATGTCCTGAAGGGTGGGTGAGGAAAAAGCGGCAATCGATAGAGCCGCGAAAGCCAGTGCGAGAAATTTCATCCGGGCCTCCGTCCTTTTGTGTGCGGATCAGTCGCCGAGTTGCAGCCGCCTGATCTCGTCTCGGAGCTTGGCGGCTCTTTCGTAGTCCTCTCGGCTTATTGCGTCGTTCAGTTCCTTTTGAAGCTGCTCCATCTTGGACTCCTTCGTGTAGGCGGGCGAGCGCTCGCGGCCTTTCTTCGGCCGTTCACTCTTGGACTCAATCTCTTCGTCGCCGTCGTCGGTCTCCGGGACGGCCGCAGCTTCTTCCATAACCGATTCCGCGACATAGATCGGGGCGCCGAACCTTATCGCTATCGCGATCGCGTCGCTCGGTCTGGCATCTATTTCATGGCTTGCTGAATTACCTTCCACATTCAGGCGGGCGTAAAAAGTTCCTTCGCGGAGTTCGCTGATCAGCACGTCCGAGAGTGAGTTGCCCAGCGAATCGAGGACGTTCTTCACCAGGTCGTGCGTGAGAGGTCGCGGCGGCTTGATCCCTTCAAGCTCGAGTGCGATCGCCTGCGCCTCGAACTGCCCGATTATGATCGGAAGCCTTCGTTCTCCCTCGCTCTCTTTCAATATCAGCGCGTACGCTCCCGGGCTTGACGGACTCGGCGAAAGCCCGAGTATGTCTACCAACACCTTATCCAACTATCGTCCTCCTCATTCAAGCTCAATTTGCGGAATCGACTATTCTTTTCCAAGAGCCTTTTTGAGCTCGTTTGTAAATTCAGGAACAACTTCGAACGCGTCGCCCGTAATGCCGTAATCCGCCACCTGGAAGATCGGCGCGTCCTTGTCCTTGTTTATGGCAACAATATATTTCGACGACGACATCCCGGCCAGGTGCTGTATCGCACCCGAGATCGCGACGGCGACGTAGAGCGACGGCGACACGGTCTTGCCTGTCTGGCCGACCTGGTCGTCGTGAGGCCTCCACCCGGCGTCGACTACTGCCCTCGATGCGCCGACTGCTGCGCCGAGCACGTCCGCAAGCTTCTCGATCATGCCGAAATTCTCCGGCCCGCCAAGGCCTCTTCCTCCGGACACAATTATGTTCGCTTCCGTCAGATCTGGCCTGCCGGCTTTCGCCACCGTAACTGCCGTGACGTGCGAAGAGAAATCGGAATCCTGAAGATCAACGCCGAGTTTCTCGACCGCGGCGGGGGAGCCGTTCGCAGCGCCCGGGCTGAAAACGTTTGGCCGGAGCGTAAAAATCTTCTTCGGCGAATTTATTTTCAGATCTATCAGGCCTTTCCCGGCATAGACCGGGCGGGTAGCGAGTATAGCGCCGCCTTCGCCTTTGAGCGCGGTGCAGTCGGCTGCGAGGCCCGCCTTGAGCTTCGCTGCGACCCTGGGGGCCAGGTCTTTACCCATTGCGCTCGCAGGCATGATGACTACGTCTGCCGACAACTTCTCGACAGCCGCCGCTATTACCTTTGCGAAAGCCGTCGTCGAGTACAGGCTGAGCCTGTCGTCTTCGACCGTGTAGGCGTTCCTGATCCCGTAGCCGCCCAATTCCTGGGCTATCGCCCCAACGCCTTTCCCGATTGCGAGAGCAACTGCCTCGCCCCCCAGTTCTCCCGCGAGTTTTGAGGCGGCGTGTGCTGCTTCGAATGCAACTTTCTTAAACTTGCCACTGCCCGTTTGTGAGTCGTGAACAGATTCCGCAAATGCTATGATTTTCATTTCAATTCCTCAGTAGTTAAATGATTTTTGCCTCTTCGTGAAGGAGCCTGACGAGTTCGGGAACCGCGCTCTTGTCGCTGCCGAGTATCTTCCCGGCTTGCTTACCGGAAGGCTTTCTCATTCCCACGACTTCGGTAAGCGGTTCGGCGGCCGGTGGAGTCACTTCCTGGATCGGCTTCGACTTCGCGGCCATTATTCCCTTCAATGAGGGATATCTCGGTTCGTTCAGCCCCTTCTGGGCAGTTATCACGCACGGCATACTGAGTTCAACGGTCTCTTTTCCCCCTTCGATTTCTCTTTCACACACGACTTTCTTTGCGCCTTCATCGACGTCGAGTTTCACGACGACCGAAGCGGAGGGCAGCTCGAGTATCTCTGCGACCATCGTCCCCACGGCGGAGTCGTCATAATCTATCGACTGTTTCCCGAAGAAGATCATATCGGCACCGGCATCTTTGAGAGCGGCAGCTATCATGGATGCGACGGAATATGAGTCGCCGGTATTGTCGGTCTTTATGTGGATTCCCTTGTCGCCGCCCATCGCGAGGGTCTTGCGGATTACCTCCTTGTTCGAGTCGCCGCCGGCCGATACATAGGTTACCTCGCCGCCGTTCTTGTCTTTAAGCTGGAGCGCGGCCTCCACCGCAAATTCATCGTACGGGTTGAGAATAAGGTTGATCTCGGATCGGTCAATGGTTTTGCCGTCTTGACCGACTTTCACTTTCGTTTCGGTATCCGGGACCTGGTTGACACAAACGAAGAGTTTCATTCGTCACCTCTTTCGGGATTTGTGGTAAGTGTAGGAAAATTTAGGCCCGTAGGTGAAGAACTTCAAGGCAAGAGCCGCACCCGGCCGATGTTCAGTGGTGTGGACCGCCGCGTCCTACAAGTATTTCAAATCCAGGGCGTTTGTTTTACCTGAGGCCGTATTTCTTGAAATGCAGATAGAGAAGATAAGCCATGCCGCCGACCTGCACCGACCCAAGAATCGTCCGCCAGATCTGATATTTCTCCTGGCTCTTCAGCTCGAGCCTGAGAGGCGACAGGAGGTTTGCCCTCGATTCCAGCAGCCACAGGTCCGATTGAAAAGGGGCGCCGCGTTGTTGTGAGAGATTGATCCGGGAGTTCTGTGGGATGAACTCTGACGGAGCGGATGGGAGTCCGCCCGGGGAGGGAATCGACATCCACGAGTTGAACTCCGGAGATGTCAGGGAACCGCCCGAGAGGAGATCCAGCGAGTCGTCGCGCGGGGCTGCGAGAGAAAGCGGAGGGAGAGGCTCCACCAGCGGAAGGCCGGAATCAGCGGGTGCCTGGGTACTATCTTCCTGTGAGACCGCCGGCATCGTCACCGCGAGAAGCAAGACCACAATTGTGAAGAGCCTTGTCATTCCGAAATCCCAATCCTGCAGCGAATTGTTTTTCTATGACCTTAAGAATGTTAATCGGCTCCCTGCAGAATGTCAAGGTTGGCATAACCGCTGAAACGCAAGGGCAAACCGAAGAATGTGGGATCTATCGTATGTGTTCTATGTGCTTATGTAGTTCAGTCTTACATCGGTATGCAACCGCGGGACGTTGACTGATAATCCCGCGGTAGATATATTTTTGATGATGCTGCACACACAAGAAAAGAACTCTCGCTCTGATTTCGAACGGAGATTGCGAAAATCTCTCCGTGTCGACACGCGATATTCGGTACTGGATCTGAAATTTGCGATGGGCTATCTCCACATCTTCACCGACTCAATCTCAAATGCGATCCACATTTCGGAGACATACCAGAGAAGCGGATCTGCACTCAGAATCAAGGTCGTGCTTCTGCCGGATAAGAGCGTAGGAAGTAACACCAAGGGGGTCTGTCACGTAGGTGTCGCCCCCGTTCGGAGGTCGGCCGCTTCGTCGGGCGAGCAGGTTACGCAGGTCCTGTATGGCGAAAGCTTCGACACGCTGCAAGTCGAAGGCGGATGGATTAGAGTCAGGCTCCACGCCGACGGGTACATCGGCTGGGTCTCCTACGACCAGGTCACGCTGTATAATGAAGAAGCCTTCTATGACTATCAGTTCCTGCCGAAGGCGCATGCGGCAGCAAGTGTGGTCGAGATTCTCGAAAGCCCTGCCCGTACCGCCCCGGCGATCAGGGAGGCGGTCTATGGTGCGGCGTTAAGCATTGCAGGTCGCCACGGGAAATTCCTGTCGATAAAACTTCCCGACGGCGGCTCGGGATGGGTCGAGAAGTCGCTTGTGTGTGATTCCATTCACCCGGCCGAGCTGTCGGTGGACAAGGTAATCGAGACAGCCCTTGATTTTCGAGGAATTTCATACGTTTGGGGAGGGCGCAGCGCCAAGGGGTTCGACTGTTCAGGGTTTGTCCAGACCGTTTTCAGGCTGAACGGTATCGATATCCCTCGCGACTCGGACATGCAGTTTTCATCGGGGATACGGGTCGGAAGGGATCTGAATAAACTGAGAAAGGGAGATTTATTGTTTTTCTCGACAAATGGCGATAAAATTAACCATGTTGCTATTTACACTGGAAAAAGGAAAGAGTTCATCCATTCTTCCGGTTTTGTGCGTATCAACAGCTTCGACCGGAAGAGGAAGAATTTCAGCAAGAAACTATCATCAAGTTTTGTCGGCGCGTGCAGAGTAATCTGACGAAAGCGAGGTGGAGTCGTCTTCAGTTACCGTGAGTATGCGATTGAGAGAGAAGATCACGACAGGATCTACGGAAAGGTATTACTTCTAAATCAGAACTACGAACCGCTGACAATCTGCAGCTGGAAGAAAGCGGTCATCCTGCTTTATCTTGGGAAAGCGGAACTAATCGAACGCTACGACGGAAGAATCTTGCGCTCAGTGTCGACTTCATTGCCGATGCCGAGCATCCTCAGACTCTCCGTTTACTACCGTGTCCCCCACAAGCGCGTAATACTGTCGAGGAGAAACATCCTGCGCCGTGACAGTAATCGGTGCCAGTACTGCGGACACGGAGACCAGCCGCTGACTGTGGACCATGTGATTCCGAGGACGCGAGGCGGCGAAGATACGTGGGAGAACCTCGTGTGCGCCTGCATGAGATGCAACAACAAGAAAGGCGATCGCACCCCCGAAGAAGCCGGAATGAGACTCCTGTCCGTTCCGCGCAGGCCGAACCATGTGGCTTTCATAAGGCATTTCGTCGGAAGAATCGACGAAAAGTGGAAGCCATACCTTTTTATGAAGTAAAAATATTTCGTAAATTAGGCGCACAATGCCTAATAGAAAGATCATTCTGAGTGGGATGCGCCCAACAGGTAAGTTGCATCTCGGTCACTGGACCGGTGCGCTGGAAAATTGGGTTGCTCTCCAAAACGACGGCGGTTATTCGAACTACCATTTGATCGCCGATTACCACGCTTTAACAACGAACCTCGATACTTCGCATGTCTACGAGTATTCGATCGACATGCTGCTGGATTGGTTGTCTGCAGGAATAGATCCCGAACACAGCCCTGTATTCAGGCAGTCCCAGATAAAAGAGCACACGGAACTTCATCTGATTTTTTCCATGCTCATTACGAAATCGAGACTCGAAAGAAATCCGGTTCTGAAAGAACAGGTGCGCGATCTGGATCTTGGCCCGACAAGTTACGGTCACCTCGGTTACCCGGTCCTGCAGGCGGCGGACATACTTCTCTATAAAGGTGAAGTTGTTCCGGTCGGAGAGGACCAGATGCCGCATATCGAGATTACCCGGGAAATTGCGAGAGATTTCAACCGGCAATATGGAAATGTGTTCCCTGAACCGGAAGGAAAGCTGACAAAATTCTCGCGCCTGCCCGGTCTTGACGGAAAGAGGATGAGCAAATCGCTCGGCAATACGATTTTGCTTTCGGACGCTGCGGACGAAGTAAAAAAGAAAATGAAGAAGGCAGTTACCGACCCGAAGAAAATACGCAAGGGCGATCCGGGTAGACCCGACATTTGCCTCGTCTTCACATATCACCAGAAATTTAACGCCTCCGAAGAAGACCAGATCAGACGCGGCTGCGAGAGCGGTGAGCTCGGCTGCGTCGACTGCAAGATGAGAGTGGCCGAAAGGATTAACACGTTCCTCGATCCCTTCAGGGAGAGGCGTAAGAGTTACGAAAACGATCCTGCGCGCCTGGAGAAAATCCTGGAAGCAGGCGAGGAAAAGGCCCGGTCGGTTGCCCGACGGACGATGGACGACGTCCACAAAGCGATGAAGATGGGATGACTTACAGGGTAAAGCTTAACGATTTCGAAGGTCCTCTCGACCTCCTCCTTTTCTTCATCAAGCGTGACCAGCTCGATATATATGATATCCCGATAGCCCGGATCACACGGGAATTCCTGGACTACGTGCATTATATCGAGATGCTCGACCTTGAGATCGCGGGCGAGTTCATCGTCATGGCCGCGACGCTCATGCAGATCAAGGTGAGAATGCTTCTCCCTCACGAGGAGGGAATAGAGGAGCTCATCGAGGACGATCCCCGCAAAGAGCTTGCCGACAGACTCGCTGAGTACGCGAGGTTCAAAGAAGCTTCGCGGAACTTCGGGCACCTCGAGGAAGATGGGAGCAAGCTGTTCTACCGCACTTACTTCAAACAAGACGAGAGACAGTTTGTCACTCCCGAAGACGATCAGCTGAAGAACGCGACGCTCATCGACCTCATAACCGCATTCAAGCACGCCATGGACAGGCTCGAAACGACGCCGTACCACAACATTCAGCGATTGAACGTCACGATCGAGGAGCAGATCGATTTCCTCGTCGCCGCTGTGGAAGACAAGCCGGCCCTGCATTTTCTCGAAATTGCCGTGGGGATCCACGAAAGGATCAGGCTTGTCGTTACATTTATAGCGCTGCTCGAGCTGATCAAGCGAAATATCCTGCGCGTGAAGACAGGCGGCGGATTCAACGATTTTATAATCTCAAAATACGAAACAGTAGAGGAGGATAATGTCGGAGCAGGATCAGAACTCCCCTGAAGATAAAGAGGATTTCGAGGAGAAAAACAATCCCGAAGAGAACGGGACGGAGATGTCCGGGGAAGCCGGGCGCCATCCCGATGCGGAGAATCCGGTGACGCCGGAAGACGCGCATGAAGAGCCTTCCGGGGAGTTCTCCGGGGTTTCAGACGACAATGTCTCCCGTTCAGGTGAAGAGGGAAGTGTCTCTTCAGGAGACCCGGATGTGGGTGAGCCCGCAGGTGAAGAAGAGTCGATCCGGGCCGAGGGGGCGCCGGAGAACGGTACGTCTTCCGATTTCCCGCTTGACGATCTGGAAGAAATTGTCGGCGAGGGAGAAAACGGTTCTGAAGTGGAAAACCCTGCCAGGGAAGAGGTTGTCGACGACCTCGCTCATATCATAGAGTCTATAGTATTTGCCTCGGATGAACCGTTGCCGGTAGCCGCTATAAAGTCCGTGCTCGACGCTGCTCACACATTTGGCCGCGTCAATCCCGACATGATAACGGCCCGCATCAGTGCTCTGAACGCGAAGTACGACTCGGACAACAGCGGATTCCATATAGTCGAGATTGCCAACGGGTTTCAGTATGCCACCCGGAAGGACATGGCACAGTGGGTTTCAAACCTGTTCAAGGAGAGGTCGAAGCGCAAGCTCACGAATTCGGCACTGGAGACGGTGGCAATAATCGCGTACAAGCAGCCTATCACCAAGCCGGAGATCGAATCGATACGTGGAGTCAACGTGGACTACGTTCTTCACAACCTCCTCGAGAAGGAAATCGTGACGGTTGTCGGCCGCGCGGAAACGGTCGGACGCCCGCTGCTGTACGGTACCACGCAGAAATTTCTGAAGATATTTACGCTGAAGAATCTCGAAGACCTGCCGAAACTTCGCGAGATCGAAGAGATCATAAAGGAAATAAAGAGCAGGGGTGCCGAGGAATCCATCCAGCTCGAGATCACGGCCCTCGGCGAGTCGTTATCCGCAGAACCCGCGTCAGGCCCCGAACCAAACCCAGAGACGCCTTCAGACAATGGAAAAGAATAATACGCGCGTGGATCGGGGACTCGTAAGGCTCAACAAACATCTGTCGGCGTCCGGCGTCGCCTCGAGGCGCAAGGCGGACGAGATGATCTCGGCAGGAAGAGTCAAAGTGAACGGCAGGGTCATCAGGGAACTCGGTACGAAGATCGATCCGACAAAAGATAAGGTGGATGTCGACGGCCGCGGGGTGAGAACCGTAGCGCGCTTGGTGTACATAATCCTGAACAAACCGAAGGATGCCGTTACGACGGTCCATGATGAAAAAGGAAGACGGGGTGTCCTCGACGTAGTCAAGGTGCGCGAACGTGTTTACCCGGTGGGAAGGCTGGACCGCAACACGACCGGCGTGCTTCTTCTGACCAACGACGGTGAACTCGCCAACCGCCTGATGCACCCGAAACACGGGGTCCTGAAGGTGTACAAGGCGACGCTCGATCGGCCGATCAGAGAACGCGAGCTGGCAAAGCTGAAAAAGGGAGTTATGATCGACAGCTCGGTCACCGTTCCGGACGACATCTACGTCCTTCCCGAAAGCAGCGGGATGGAAGTGGGCATCTCGGTCCACGAGGGGAAGCACCATCTCGTCAAGCGCATCTTCGAGTCGATAGAGATAAGAGTCCTCCAGCTGGACAGATACTCTTACGCCGGATTGAACCACCACGGACTTCAGCGCGGCGGCTGGCGCAACCTGACAAGGAAGGAAGTGTCGGGCCTGCGAAAGCTCGTCGGGTTGACCGATGCCTGATGAGCGAGGCGGAACTGGCGGGGCCACGAGCCATAACCTGCACTCAGTGCCGATTTACAGAAGTCTTCATCAAACCACACCGCGGGCCGGCAGTCCCGGCCGACCGGATTAGCCTGGCACGCGCGCACATTCACATTCTCCATTCGATAGAATGAAGGGCATAGACTGGTTCGTCGAAATCTGTGCCGCAAACGGTCTGAAGCTTCGGGACGACCAGGCGTCAAGGTTCGAGACTTACCGCCGGCTGCTCCTTGCGGCGAACAGGCAGCTCAACCTCATATCACGGAAAGACGAAGAGAACTTCTATCCCAATCACGCACTTAACTCGATATCTTTTCTCTTCACAAGGAGGCTGAATAGCGATGCCTCGATGCTTGACCTCGGCACGGGAGGGGGTTTACCTGGTATACCGATCCTTATTATATATGAAGAGATGAGGCTTACGCTACTTGACTCGATTGCCAAGAAGACTGCGGCAGTATCATCTATTTTGAAGGAAATGCAATTCGATTCTGCCAGGGTTCTCACCGGCAGAGCCGAGGAATTGTCGAAAAGAGATGAATTTAAGGGGCATTTTGATTATGTTGTGAGTCGTGCGGCAGGGAAGTTGGATGAGGTTGTCAAATGGTCGCACGGATTCTTGAAAAGTGGACAGACCGCTGAAGGCGATACAATCCCCTCGGGAACGCTGATCGTTCTGAAGGGCGGCGAGTTCGAAGTCGAGCTGAGGCACACACGAAATCTGAAATCTGTCGATTTCGTGTCGGTGTCCGAGATGACCTTCCAGGGTATGGATGAAATCTATAACAAAGAAAAGAAATTGGTATTGATAAGCTATAAAGAAGTACCGCTCGGGAGAAAGAATTGAACGAACACGAAGACCGTCTCTCCAAAAGAGAGTCGTTCGAGCAGGAACAGAACGAACTGATAAAACGCCGGCTGGAGGAACTGGAAGAGCTCAAGAAGCTCGGCGTCAATCCTTACGCCTACAGCTTCGACGTGGACAGCTATTCGTCGGACATACTGGCGTCGTTCAAGGACGATGCTCCTCCCTCGGACGCTTCCGTCGCCGGAAGAATAGTATCGCTCCGCCGGATGGGAAAGGCCTCCTTCTGTCACATCAGAGACTCGAAGGGGAAGATGCAGATCTACCTGAAGCGCGACGACATAGGGAGCGCATACGACCAGTTCAAACTGATGGACATCGGCGACATCGTGGGGGTGAAAGGGACGGTCTTCCGGACGAAGACCGGCGAGGTATCGATCCATGCGAAGAGTCTTGAGCTGCTCTCGAAATCGGTGCGCCCGCTTCCGGTCGTGAAGGAGAAGGTGGATGAACAGGGCAACAAAACCGTCTACGATCCTTTTTCCGACAAAGAGCTGAGATACCGCCAGCGGTACGTCGACCTCGTAGTAAACCCGGATGTCCGCGAAGTGTTTGTCAAGAGAGCGAAGGTCGTCAGCTCGGTCAGAAAATTCCTCGACGAGAAGGGGTACCTGGAAGTCGAAACGCCGGCGCTTCAACCGATTTACGGCGGCGCCGCGGCCAGGCCTTTCACGACCCACCATAACGCGCTCGACTTCGATTTTTATCTCCGCATCTCGGACGAGCTGTATCTCAAGCGGCTTATAGTCGGCGGCTTCGAGGGTGTCTATGAAATCGGGAAGGATTTCAGAAACGAGGGGATGGACAAGTCGCACAACCCCGAGTTCACGATGCTGGAGCTTTATGTCCCGTACAAGGATTACAACTGGATGATGGAACTCGTGGAGCGCCTCATCCACTTCGTTGCTCTCGCCGTGACGGGCGGTGCGAAAGTTAAGGTCGGGAAAAACGAAATCGACTTCACCCCGCCTTGGAAGAGGATCACGATGCTCGACTCGATAAGAGAGGTGACGGGTGAGGAACTCGCCGGGAAGTCCGAAGGAGACCTATCCGCGATCGCCAAGAAGCATCACGTGGAAGTCGATCTGTCTATGGGCGCCGGCAAGATCATAGATGCGATATTCTCGGAGCTCGTGGAGCCCAAGCTTATCCAGCCCACCTTCATTACCGATTACCCGGTCGAGATGTCTCCCCTGGCCAAGCGGCACCGCTCGAAGCCCGGGCTGGTGGAGAGATTCGAGCTGATGTGCAACGGACACGAGCTTGCGAACGCCTTCAGCGAGCTGAACGATCCGCTCGACCAGAGATCTCGGTTCGAGGATCAGGCACGGCTCAAGGCCCGCGGCGACGAGGAAGCGATGGTCGTCGACGAGGACTTCCTGCGCGCCCTCGAATACGGTATGCCCCCGACGGCCGGACTCGGTGTCGGGATCGATCGCCTCACTATGGTCCTTACAGACCGTGATTCCATACGCGATGTCATCTTCTTCCCACAAATGAAACCGGAAAAATAGCAGAAAGAAAACACCAATTGAAGACGATCAACCTTGTCCTGGGTATCCACAACCACCAGCCCATCGGCAACTTCGACCATGTGCTGGAAGAAGCCTACCGGAAATCGTACAAGCCGTTTCTCGACGTGCTTGCCAGGTTTCCGAAGGTGAAGGTCTCGCAGCACTACACCGGGTACCTCCTCGAATGGCTCAAGAAGCACCACGCCGAGATCTTCGTGCAGCTCAGGGCGCTTGTCAAGTCCGGACAGCTCCAGATGATGACGGGCGGTTTCTATGAGCCGATCCTCGCCGTGATTCCGGACAAGGACAAGGTAGGGCAGATTCAGAAGCTTAACGACTATATAAGGAAGAACTTCCGCACGGTCCCCACCGGGATGTGGCTCGCCGAGCGGGTCTGGGAACAGCATATCGTGAAGCCGATAGCCGAGTGCGGCGTGAGGTGGGTGACGATAGACGATACTCATTTCAAGTACGTCGGGCTCAAGGACGAGAACCTTCTCGGATACTATGTCACCGAGGAACAGGGAAAGATGCTCAACGTATTCCCGATCAGCAAAACGATGAGGTATACGATCCCTTTCCAGCCTGTCGGGAAAACTGTCGAGTATCTCCGGTCAATCGCCAGCGAAGACGGTTCGAGAATCGCGGTATACGCCGACGACGGCGAAAAATTCGGAGTTTGGCCGCACACTCACAAGCACGTGTACGAAGACGGCTGGCTGGCGGATTTCCTGAAGGCCCTGGAGGATAATTCGGACTGGATTAACATCGTTCACTTCTCGGAAGTGCTCGACAAAGTGAAACCTATCGGCCGCGTCTACCTGCAGAACGCTTCGTACGCGGAGATGCTCCAATGGGCTCTGCCGGAAGAACTTTTCAGGAAGTACGAGGAATTTGAAAAGAAGTTAAAAGCCGCCGACCTGTTCGAGAACTACGAAGAGTTCGTGCGCGGCGGTTATTGGAGAAATTTCCTGGCGAAATATCCCGAAGTGAACAACATTCACAAGAAAATGATAAGGCTTTCCGAACGGGCACACTCGGTCAAGCACAAGAGCGCCGCGCTGGATAGTGCGCTCGACAAGGTGTGGGCAGCGCAATGCAACGACCCGTACTGGCACGGGGTTTTTGGCGGACTATACCTTCCGAACCTGCGCTACCCGGTGTACAAGAGCCTCGTCCAGGCCGAAACTGCTCTGGACAAGATCGAGCGCAAACCGAAGCTTACCGTTACGCCGGAAGATTTCGATATGGACGGCTCGAATGAAGTCCTTGTCGAGACTAACACACTCGACGCCTATTTCATGCCGGAGGTCGGCGCGGCGATGTTCGAGCTGGATTACAAACCTATACCCTTCAACTTCCTCGATATCCTCAGCAGGCGTCCCGAAGGCTACCACGACAAGCTGAGACGCGCGTCGGGAGCGGACTCGAAGGACCGCGAGGTTCTCAGCATCCACGACATTGTGGCTTCCAAGGAGGCGGGGCTGGAGAAGCTTCTCAACTACGACTGGTACAGGCACGCCTCTTTCATTGACCATTTCATCGGCGATACGACGCTCGATGAGTTTGCCGCCGCCAAATACCCGGAGCTCGGCGATTTCGTGGATCAACCTTACCTGAAAAAGATATCTCACAAGAACGGCAGGGCCATCCTTCAGTTCACGAGGGACGGAAAGATCGGCGGCGACAGACCCGCCCCCGTCAGGGTAACGAAGACATTCGAGTTCAAAGAAAGCTCCGGAACGATAATGTGCGGCTATAAGGTCGTCAATCTCGGAACCTCGCCCGTTGGAGTGGACTTCGGTGTCGAGTTCAACTTCGGCCTCATGGCGGGAGATGCGCACGACAGGTATTACAGGATCAACGACTCGAAGCCGGCGGATCCCCGGCTGAGAAGCACGGGTTCGACGGATGAGGTCACCTTCGTTTCTGTATCGGACGAATGGCAGGGCCTGCAGGCTACTGTCGAAGTCGACAAACCGCTTACTCTGTGGAGGTTCCCAATCGAGACAGTTTCCCTCTCGGAAGCCGGTTTTGAAAGAGTATATCAGAGCTCTGTCATCTTCCTTCATTCCAGGTTCGAGCTCGAGAAGGAATTCGGGCTGGAGTTCAAGCTGACCCTCGGAAGGGTAAGGCAGGGGTAGGCGGTCCTCTTCATCCTCATCAGTTTAGTAAGGGTGTGAAATTTGTGCCTTCTGTCACGTGTTCCTTGTTGTGGGAAATAGGTTGTTTTATATTCATTTGGTTGTCGGTATCGCCCCTCACCGGAAAATTGGCCTTAGAATGAATGAGCTCGAAGTCTTCAGAAAGGCGGTGGCAATCCTTGAAAGGAACAGAAATGAAGTTGTTTAAGAGCAAGCTGTCCACGGCTGCCGCGATCCTCCTGATGGCGGTCGGCATCCTGATCGGTACGCAGATACAGAATGTCTTCAGCGGCGACAACATATATGAACAGATAGAGAAGTTTAAGGATGTCCTCAGCCTTGCGGACAAATACTACGTCGACAACGTCGACACGCAGAAGCTGGTCGATGCGGCTATCAACGGTCTGCTGGGTCAGCTCGACCCGCACTCGGTTTACATACCGGCCAAAGATGTGCGACAGATTTCTGAGGACTTCCGCGGATCTTTCGACGGGGTTGGAATAGAATACGACGTCGTGAACGACACGCTGCTCGTTGTCTCCCCGATCGCGGGCGGACCCAGCGAGCTGGTCGGGATTCAGGCCGGCGACAAGATAATCGCCATAGACAGTAAGTCTGCGGTCGGGATCACGCGCGACGAGGTGCAGAAGAAACTTCGCGGCCCGAAGGGAACAAAGGTCACCGTTACGGTTGTGCGTGCCGGGCTGGATAAGCCTCTCGAGTTTGAGATAATCCGCGACAAGATACCGCTGTACTCCGTCACCGCGTCGTTCATAGTGAACGGTGAGGTCGGTTATGTCTATGTCAACCGGTTTTCCGAGACGACCGGAAAAGAGCTTGAAGATGCACTGGCGAAGCTGAAAGCCCAGGGGATGAAGGAGCTTGTCCTCGATCTGCGCGATAATCCCGGCGGACTGCTCGACCAGGCCGTCAATGTAGCGAGTGACTTCCTTCCCAAAGGCAAGACCATCGTGTATACGAAAGGACGGATCCCGGAATCGAACGAATACTTCACGTCCAGCGGCGGGAGTTACAACAAGATACCGCTGATCGTTCTGGCGAACGGCGGATCCGCCTCTGCAAGCGAGATAGTCACCGGCGCCATTCAGGATCTCGACAGAGGACTGGTCGTGGGTGAAACCACTTTCGGAAAGGGGCTGGTGCAGAGACAGTTCAGCCTGGACGACGGCTCGGCCGTCAGGATCACGATAGCGCGCTACTACACGCCCAGCGGGCGGCTGATACAACGTCCTTACGGCAAGAACCGTGCGAAATATTTCATGGAACCGATGGAGGTTGACAGCAGCGAAAAATCCGGGGCCAACCTCGAGCACACACTGGAAAGCGACTCCGGCAGACCGGTATTCAAGACCGCCGACGGAAGGAAAGTCTACGGCGGCGGAGGGATAACTCCCGACTATATCGTGAAGATGGGCAAAGTCCCCGGCTTCATCTACCAGTTCCAGGTGAAAAGGATATTCCTGGAATATGTTGACAACCATGTCAGCCAGCACCAGGACAAGATTCGCAAGGAATACGGGAGCGCGGAGAACTTCAACCGCGAATTCCAGGTAACCGATAAACTGCTCGACGAGATTTATTCGCGGGCGGAAAAGGCCGGTATCAAGATCACCCGGGAAGAGTACGACAAGAACACCAAGTATGTCTCGATGCTCTTGAAAGCGCAGATTGCCCGAAACATCTGGGGAAATGACGGCTGGTACCGCGTCGTGCTGACGCTCGACAACCAGTTTCAGAAGGCCGTGACACTTTTCCCGGAAGCGAAACAGATAGCCGGCCTGGAATAAATGTAGCAGGGATACGGTTTGTCTGCCGGCGTCCCGCAGCCGGCCTGTTGCAGGGCCGCGAGGTTTTCATGAGTATGCGCCGGGACTCTGCGGCAGAGGCGGGCAAGCCGGTCAAATTAGCAATGCGAGTATTTCGGAAATCAGGCCCGGGGCCCATTTGACATCAGTTGTGATGCGGGTATTCCAACGGCATCCTTCCCGTTCAGATTGTCCGGCAGGGCGCATAGGCAATCGATTCCCGTGAAAGTTAGCAGACCAAGTGAAAGCAAAATGAGTTTCGATTCAAGAAAGCTTGCAATGAAGATCGCAAGGATCGCTGCGGCCGCTGTCGCGACGGTACTCGTCTCTCTCCTTGTTCTGAGAAGCGTCTACGCAATTTCTATTTTCAACGAGCTGACATCAGGGATGAAGCAAAGCGGCTGGGTAGAATCCGATTCCGTTATGCAGGGAGGCGAGGAACTGACATACGAAGCGAGCTATCTGTTCTTCAAGATAGGGAAGGTGAGGATGCAGGTCCTCGGCAGAACCGTCTACGACAGCATTCCCGCATACCATGTTAGAGCCTACATCGACTCCTACAGCGGCATACCGTTCGTCAACCTCCATGCAGCCTACGATACCTACCAGAATGCGCGGACCTTCACCTGTCTCTTCACTTCGAACATACAGAGGGACGGCGGCGACTCGTCCTATACGTCGTGCAAGTTCGATTTTGAGAAGAGGGTCATCGATTGGAAACGGACGGAGAACGGGAAAGTGACTCAGCAGGCGCAGGTGCCGTTGGACAAGGAGTATACCGACGGACTGAGTTTCTTCTACTACATCCGCGCGGCGAGCCGGGTGGCCGACGGAGTCAGGACATCAATTTCGATCCCGATCGTCGTAGATACGGTCCGATCGAAGGTTGACCTTACGCTTAACGAAAAGAAAGAGGACTGCGACGTTACGGCGTTCGACTATCCGCTGACAGCCTACAAGATGTCGGGGCACATATTCTTTACCGGCTTCTTCGGGGTGACGGGAAATTTTACCGGCTGGATAAGCGCCGATTCGGCAGAGGTCCCCCTCAGGGCAAACGTCAGCGTGATCATCGGCAGCGTAGTTGTGAAGCTGATGGATGCGAGGCGCGCCGGCTGGATCCCTCCGAAGTGGAACGACTGATGCTGATCGAATACCTGGGGAAGAAACCGAAGCTGCATCCGAGCGTGTTCCTCGCCGAGGGGGCCAGGGTCATAGGAGACGTCGTGATCGGCGTGGATTCGAGCCTGTGGTTCAACACGGTCGTCCGGGGAGACGTCAGTTTCATCAGAATTGGCGACCGAACGAACATCCAGGACAATAGTGTGATACACGTTACGCACGAAAAATTCCCGGCTGTTATAGCTTCCAATGTTACCGTAGGACACGCGGCGATAATTCACGGTTGCACCATCGCGGATTCCTGTCTCGTAGGGATGGGATCGATACTCCTTGACGGCTGCGAGATCGGCGAGCACAGTCTCGTCGCGGCGGGTTCGCTCGTCAGGGAAGGATTCGCGGTGCCGGCGAGGAGCCTCGTGGCAGGCGTCCCCGCAAGAGTGATCAGGGAATTAAAGGACGAAGAGTTGGGTCGGTTGGAAGAATCAGCACAGCATTACGTGGATTATGTTTCGAATTACCGTTTGCGTTCAGCTTCCTGAAATGTCAAAAGGGTCCTGAGGAAAGGAGACCGGATGAAAGTAAAGTTCTGGGGAGTTCGAGGCTCGATCGCGACGCCGGGCAAATTGACAACGGGTTACGGTGGGAACACGGCGTGCACCGAGGTATACCTCGACGACGGTAATCTGGTAATTCTGGACGCCGGAACGGGAATCAGAAACCTCGGCAACAAGCTGGCTGACGCGAACAACCGGATTAAAGCTTATATCCTGATAACCCATCCTCACTGGGATCACATACAGGGATTTCCCTTCTTCAAACCCGCGTTCGTTGAAGGCAACGAGATCACCATAGTCGGACCGGAAGTGCGCGGCGTCTCGCTCGCCAAGCTCATTGCCGAACAGATGAACAAGGTTTATTTCCCGGTCAAACTGTCGGAGCTCCAGGCGCGAATAAACTTCATCCCTCTCAAAGAGGATTCGATAAAAGTTTTCGACGCGCGCCTGGATTCGATCTTCGTCAACCACCCAGGCTTCACACTCGGTTACAGGATCAGTTTCAACAACAAGACCCTGGCTTACATCAGCGACAACGAGCCATATTCGAGAGAGAACGCGCAACTCTTCACGAACGGAGAACCGGATGTCCTCAGACTGTTCGAGAACTACAAGGGGGATCCGAACAACCGTATAATTGATTTCATCCGCGGCGCCGACGTTTTGATACACGATTCGACATACACGCCGGAGCAATACAGCGACCACATCGGATGGGGGCACTCGCACTACCTTTATACTCTCAGGGTCGCCGCCGAAGCGGGCGTGAAGAAACTCTGCCTTTTCCACTACGATCCCGTCCTCGACGACGATGCTCTCGATGAAGTCGTCAAGAAATGCAGGAAGGAGATGAAGAAGCTGAAATACTCTTTCGAGCTCTGTGCTGCAAAAGAGGGGGAAGGGTTCCGCTTCTAAGGGCCCGCGCGCTGCCCGGATGAAATAGAAGTGCCGTGTTGCCTCTATCCTTGTATTTCGTCAAAATCATTGGTATGTTTTCGTGAAAGGGATCTCGGGCATGCGCAAACTCTCACTTCTGGGTGTGCTTCTCGTCGTCGGGAGTGCTTACGCCCAGGTCGGTGACTTCGGTAAAAACAAAGTCCAGTACAAAAATTTCGACTGGTATTTTATACAGTCGAAACACTTCGACGTTTACTTCTACCCGAAGGAATACTACCTGGCCGAATTCACCGCCGAAGCGGCAGAGGCGGCCTACACATCCATAAGCTCGCATTTCCATTACGATATCACGAACCGCATACCGCTGGTTATCTACGACTCGCACAACGACTGGCAGCAGACCAACGTCGTCTCGGAGTATCTCGAGGAGGGAGTGGGCGGGGTGACCGAACTCTTCAAGAACCGCGTCGTCGTTCCGTTCGAGGGATCGTACAGGCTGTACCGTCACGTCATTCACCACGAGCTCGTCCATGCGGTTCTGAACGACATGTATTACGGCGGTTCGATCCAATCGGTTATAGCCAATAACATCACTCTTCAGCTCCCGATGTGGTTCAACGAAGGGCTCGCGGAATACGAATCGCTGGGATGGGATGCCAATTCCGACATGTTCATGCTGGATGCCACGGTGAACGAGTACCTTGTCCCGATCGACGAGCTGTACGGCTATTTTGCCTACCGCGGCGGGCAGTCGGTATGGTACTATATCGCCAGCAAGTACGGCGAAGAGAAGATCGGCGAGATACTCGGAAGGATAAGAACCACGCGCAGCGTGGAACAGGGTTTCAGGAGCGCACTCGGGATAGGTACAAAGGAATTGTCGAAGCGCTGGGACCACGAGCAAAAAGTCCTGTACTGGCCTGAAATAGCCGCAAGGAAGCGCCCGGAGGATTTTGCCAAGCGTCTCACCGACCACAAGGATATCGGGGACTTCTATAACACAAGCCCGGCGATCTCCCCGCAGGGAGACAAGATCGCCTGCATATCTGACCGCGAAGATTATATGAGCATCTATCTCATAAGTGCCAGCGACGGGAAGGAGATAAAGAAGCTGGTGGACGGTCAGACGACGAAGAATTTCGAGGAGCTTCATCTCCTGACGCCGGGACTGACCTGGTCGCCGGACGGAAAGAGGGTCGCCATCGCCGTCAAGAGCGGCGCGCATGACGCGATATTCATGATAGACGTCCGGTCGGGCGACATGGAAAAGATAGAGTTTGACGGACTTGCCGGGGTGTATTCGGTGTCATGGTCCCCCGATGGAGACCGGCTCGCATTCGTCGGGCAGAAGGGACCGCAATCCGATATATACATCTATGATCTGAAGAACGGCAGCCTCGCGAACATGACCGACGATCTCTTCAGCGATTCCGATCCGTCATGGTCGCCCGACGGCAGGACGGTATTTTTCGCGAGCGACCGCGGCAGCTTTGTCGGTCGCCGGCAGGCAGCCAAGGGCTTCAAGATGTGGAAGTATAATTTCAATCAGACCCACATCTATTCCATTTCTGTGGCATCGCGGCTTGTCGAGCGTGTGTCCCGCACGGATTCGAGCGAAGACTCCTATCCCATCGCGGCTCCGGACGGAAAGCATCTCTTCTATATCTCAGACCGGAGCGGGGTCGCCAACCTCTACTATATGGATCTTGAGACGGGGGAAAGCCGGCCCGTGTCTAATTCGCTGAGCGGCATTTATCAATTCTCCATCTCAAAGGACGGTTCCAGACTTGCCTTCTCGAGCCTGGAGAACGGAGGCTTCGATATATTTCTCCTGAAATCTCCTGCCGACCACCTCCTCAAAGAGGACGAAGTACCGCTGACGGTATTTGCCAGGCAGAGGAAGTCTGAACTGGCCGCTGCGCTGATTGTCACGAAGCCGTCAATAAGTGCGGCAGCCGATTCCCTGAAAGGTCCCGATACTACGCAGGTGAAGGACCTGTACGGAAAAGACATACAAGTCGATCTGAGCAACTACGTGTTCGGCGGAAGCAAACCCGCGACCGACACGCTGTTCACCGCACCTAACTTCAACGACAACTTCAATGTGAAAGACAACCTTGACAGCTCCGGCAACTTCATAGCACAGAAGTACAAGGTTAATTTCACTCCGGACATCATATACGGCAACGCGGGCTACAACACATTTTTCGGCGTGCAGGGAAGTACGGTGATGGCGTTTAGCGACATGCTCGGGAACCACCAGATCTTCCTGTTGACAGACCTCGTTGTGGATTTGAAGAACAGCGACTACGCGTTCGGTTACACATATCTCCCGTCGAGAACGAACTACTCTATCGTGGGATCGCACGTCGCGAGGTTCTTTTACATGACGTCTCCCTATACCGGTTTTTATGATCTCTACCGTTTCCAGTCGTACGGCATTTCGCTCTTTGCCGAGTATCCGTTCGACAGGTACAGCAGGCTCGAGGGCGGACTGAGCTGGCTTAGCCTGACGCGCGAGAACCTGCTGGAGACGTATGAGCCCGAGCAGGACAGAGTCCTCTTTGTGCCGGCGCTCCGCTACGTCCACGACAACTCGTTCTTCGGTTACATAGCTCCGATCAACGGGTCGAGGTACTATGCCTACCTCTTCGGCACCCCGAAAACCGGCAGCGACGGGATCAGCTTCATGACGGGCATGATCGATTACAGGAACTACATAAGACTGTTCGGGACATTTTATACGTTCGCATGGCGGGTGTTTGCCGGCTCTTCGATCGGCTCCAACCCCCAGAAATTCTTCATCGGCGGCACGGAGAACTGGATAAACGTGAATTTCCAGGGGGACTTCCTGCCGATAAGGAACGCGGAGGACCTGGAGTTCCTCACTCCCGTCGTGCCGATGCGCGGCTACGACTACAACGCGAAGTTCGGGAACAATTTCGCCCTGCTCAACATGGAGTTCAGGTTCCCGATGCTTGGCTTCCTATCCGCCGGACCCGTGCCTCTTTTCCAGACGTTCTTCGGAACTACATTCCTGGATGTAGGCTCGGCATGGGGGTGGGACTGGTACAACAGGTACGTGAAGTTCCAGGCGTTCGACCGTGATCCGGGCGGAAACCTTAAGACCAGGGACTTGCTGATCGGGACCGGTGTCGGTGCGAGGATGGTGATACTCTATTTCCTGGTCAGGCTCGACATAGCGTGGAGCTACAACCTGCAGAATTTCTCGCCGCCGAAGTATTACTTCTCACTCGGCTACGACTTCTAAGAGCCTTCGGAGGATAGAACGAGGGTGAAGCGGATAAGACGGATTCCAATTGGTTATATTCGTTTCGTTACTTCTCCGTGTGAATCTGTACCATCCGCCTAAACTGTGTACTATCTCCGGGGGGATCAGCTGCCGGCGTTGCTGACGGAATCGACGTTGAACTCAGCGCCCTTCGGCCTCAGCCGGTCGTACATCCTCTTCAGTGAATTGTAAGCACTTTCACTCCCTCGTTGAGCGCATTCCCTGTACAGCCTCACGGCACGCGGCGTGTTCTGAGCTACGCCGACGCCGTGCTCGTAACAGTAGCCGAGTGCGAGCTGTGCTATCGAGGAGCCGTCTCCCGAACCGCTCGTCAGCACGCGGATGGTGTCGGCGAGCGACGAATCGGTTGCGTTGCTGTCTGCTATGACGGCAGCAGCGGCGAGTCTGATTGTTGCATCCCTGCTTCCGTACTCCGCCGCGCGCTCCCAGCATTTTGCACCGAGGGCAGGGTCGCGGGGGGTCCATTGACCGGTGTAGTAGCAGCGACCGAGCTCGATCAGCGACGGGATGTGTCCGTGGTTGGCAGCGACCTGGAGAAGGTTGAACGCCTGACTGTCGAGAAGGCGGTTGTCCAGGCCGAGTTCCGTCAGCCCTGCCCACACGAACGCCGCATCGTCGTCCCCGGCTTTGGTACGAGTCTCAACTTCCTGGGCAAAACCTTTCTCGCGAACCACCTTGAGAAGCAATGCCAGCCCGTGCCGTGAGTCCATCCTTGCGGCGCGGAGATATTGCTCGGCGGCAAGTATCCTGTCGCGCGGGACGCCGGTCCCCCGCTCGTAACACCGGCCGAGAACGGCAAGTGCCTCCGGGCTTCCCACCGAAGCAGCCGACTCGATAACGCTCATCGCCGTCGTGTCGCTTTCCGCTCCCTTGTCGAATATCTTCGAGATGCCGAGCGCCTCCCTGAATTTCTCGTTGCCTTCCCTGAAGGCTTCGTTGAGAAGCGTGAGGTCGTCGACATGTGAAGATGTATCGGGACCATAATCGAGATACAGCGGCTCGATCGGCTGACCCGACGCCCGGGAAGATGTGTCGTGCACGGCAGCGTGAGATCTGGCACTGTCCGGGGCTATCGGTATTCCCCTCTTTATGAATTCGTCGATGACTTTCTTCGCGGGCTCGTATTTCGCATCCTCGGCTATCTTCAGCCAGTGGTAGGCCGTCGCCCAGTCGCGCGGGACGACCAGATTGTCTGTGTAAAAGAGGCCGTAAGCGAACTCTCCCTCGGGAAGACTGTCTTTCGCTGCGGCCTTAAACCTATCGTAGGCCTTGAATGGATTCCACTGAACGCCCCATCCGTTGTTGAGGAACACTCCGAAATTGTATTGAGCGATGGACATGTTCTGGTCTGCAGCCTTCTCAATCCAGTAGGCGGCCTTCACAGTGTCCGGCGTGAATCCCTTGCCCAGAAAGTACCGGAAACCCAGCTCCTCCTGCGCAGCAGGGTCGCCGTTGTTCGCACGTCGCATGAGCATTAATCCCTCCCAGAGCTGGTATGCCACATCGCCGGGCCGGATTAGGTCGGGCCTGTCCGGCGGCTTGTAATCCCTGTATACCGCACTGTTCGGGTGTTCTTCCTTCAGCTGCTGCCCGAATGAAATCAGGGGGATCAAAAGGAAGACTAGCGTCAGCACGAACGGCTTAAGGTTTCCGAATCGCATCAGAACAATGTAAGGTAATCGCAATATTCAAATCGACACATAAAGTCGGGTGGAGGTTTAATCCAAGTATCTAGTTGCTCGGTTGATTTGAATGGATTGTCGGTTGCTCAAGTCGGCCGGGACGGCGGCGATTGCCGGTGGAGCGGTTGGCAGGGACGCAGCTAGTTACCGGCGGCAGTCCGAGTCCTGGTCCTGTGCCAGTACAGGTAAGCTGGAACCCCAAGCAGTACCAGTCCCAGTCCGATGAGCGAATCGCGGGGGTCGGTGATAATCGTGTTGAAAACGAACCATACAGCGACGATAACGAACACTGCCGGCACGATAGGATACCCGACCGTCCGGTAAGGGCGGGGCGCGTCGGGGCGCTTCTTCCGGAGAACGAAAATGCCGAATGTACCGAGCGCGTAGAAAAGCCAGGAAGCAAAAATCACATACGTGAAAAGCTGGTCGTAGGTGCCGGTGAGGGTGAGAATCGACGCCCACGCTCCCTGGACGAGGAGTGAAACGTGCGGTGTCTTGTACCTCGGATGGACCCTCGAGATCCCTTTGAAGAACAACTTATCTTTCGCCATGGCGAAGTACACCCGCGCAGTGGTCATGGTCGTGGCGTTTACCGTGCCGAAAGTCGAAATCATTACGGCGATTGCGATAAGCGCTGCACCGTTCGTCCCGAAGAATTGCGATATCGCATCGGATGCCACAAGCTGGGAATGCGCTATGTGGGAAACCGGGAGGACGTACATGTACGCGAGGTTGGCAAGAACGTATATAACGATGACCGCCGACGTCCCGGCGACAAGCGCTATCGGGATATTCCGCTGCGCCTCCTTGACTTCACCGGCCAGATACGTGACGCTGTTCCACCCGTCATATGCCCAAAGTACCGCGACAAGCGCGATGCCGAACGCGCTGAGAAGGGAAGTGCCGTGGTAGGAAGCTGCCGAGAAAAACGGAGTGTACAGATTCCCCGTGTGTGTCCCGAACACGAAGCAGGCGAAAACGATCCCCGCTATCGCAAAGACCTTAAGCCCGGTGAAAAGCTGCTGCACAAATCCGCCGAACTGCACGCCGAAATAATTTACCCCGGTAACAAACAGGATCGCACCGATAGCCACCAGTTTGACCCCGACTTCGGGCATGACGAAGAGTCCGAAATTAATCTGAAGCGCGTTCAGACCGGGGAAGAAGAAACCGAGGTACTTGGCGAAGGCAACGGCGATCGCGGCTATCGAACCTGTCTGGTAGACAATAAATGTAGTCCAGCCGTAGAGGAAGGCGGGGAAGTCGCCGTAGATTTCACGGAAGTAGACGTATTGTCCTCCGGCCGCAGGGATCATCCCCGCGATCTCGGCATTGGTGAGTGCGCCGGCAAGCGAAAGGAGCCCGCCGAATATCCAGACCGCCAGTATCCATCCGGCATCCCCGAGCGTCAACGCGATTTTTTGGGGGACAAGAAAAATGCCCGACCCGATGATCGAACCGATGACTACCGCGATTGCCGTGGGGAGGCCGAGCCGCTGGGCGAGCGACGGTCGTTCGGCTTCCTTCAGTCGCGTTGTTCCGTCCGGGTCGGTCAAGGCAAAGTCTCCTGAGTATTGTGGTCTGTGTGCGGGATCAATTTTCTGACGTGCAGAGTTCCACTGAAAATGGTAACATACGGCCGGATTAACTCGTTCAAATGCGGGGTCAGAATTTTGTGCCGCAATGTCCGCAGTACTCAAATTCCGGCGCGACTGAGCTGCCGCATTTCCGGCACTTTCTCGGCGCGGACTTCGGGAGGTCCCGAAGCATCGCATAGTCTATCGGCCGCCGTTCGTTGAAGGCTTTTATCCCTTCTTGTATTTCCGCCGCAGGTGTGTGCACGGTAAGCCAATCCCGAAGATGTCCCACGGTCAGCGACCAGGAAAGATTTTTCCAGAAGCTGAGATGCTCGCGCGTGTATCGCGTACAATCGGGGAGTTTGTTGTAGAGCTCTTTGCAGAGCCTGTCCACTTCCTTGTCGAGGTTCTTCCTCGGAACCACAAAGTTGACGAGCCCCCACTCTTTTGCTTCCTTCGCCGTAAGGGTCTTGCCGAGGAGCAGCATTTCCCGTGCTCTCCGCTCTCCGATCACTATCGGGAGCCACTGCGTCGCGCCGGCTGCCGGTACGCTGCCGCGCGAGGTGCCGACATGGCGGAGCTCGATGTCCGAAGCCGCTACCGCAAGATCGCAGGAGAGGTTGAGTTCGTTGCCTCCTCCCACCACCATCCCGTTGAGTCTGGCCACGGTCACCTTTCCGATGTTGCGCAGGCGGTCGTGCATTTCGGTGAATGCGGCCATCCATTTGTATAAGTCGTTCGGGCTCTCGAGTAGCTCGTCGTTCCACTCTTTTATATCAGCCCCGGTACAGAACGCCTTCTTCCCGGCGCCCGTCACCACCATGACGGCTATGTTGTCGTCGAAGGCGGCGTCCTCGAATGCCGTGCTCAACTCACGGAGGACGTTGAAATTGAGCGCATTAAGTACCTCGGGACGGTTGATCGTGACGGTCGCGCGATAACCACTCTTGTCGTAGAGGATATCCTTGAATCCGAAACTTCCCGCCGGTCTTCCTTTAAGTTCTTTCACTCTGCTCCCAATTAGTTCGACATTCTAATTTTCCGCCATTCCACCATTCCCGGCCCATCCCTGTCAATCAATTACTCCAATACTCCCTCTCCACATCATTCCGCAATTCCAATATTCCATTCTTCCCCGCCTTCGTTCATTTACTCGCTGACTTCCGCATAGAACATCTGGACGACTTCTCTGGCGAAACCCATCAGGTCCTTGGCAGCCGCCGTTCCTTCGGGCGACATTATCGCCTTATTAAGTGCGTCCTGGTTGTCGAAGTACATCTCGGTCATCCTGTAGTACTGCGGAGCGGACATCGGCGCCCCGGTGACCCTGGATATCTCGATTCTCTTCATCCCCGGCATTTTCCTGACAAGAGGGATGTGGACGGCTTCGTAGTGCTCATCGAACGATGCCGTATCGGCGGGTCTCTTGAACATCGCAACCAGTTTCACCATGGGCTCCTCCTCGATTGGGTTTTGAGAATATAGTCCCCGGACTTCAAAACTCAAAAGTTGAGATTGATTGCCCTCCCTCTCCTTACTACTACATTATTTGACCGTACCCCATCCCCATAAATCCATTAATCCCTCCACCACCACAAAACTCCATCACTCCCTCTCTTTGTTACCCCATCATTCCAAATATTCCACCATTCCAATCTTCCATCATTCCATCCATCCCCCTTCTCCCTCTCAATCCTTTGATTTTTACGCCCCCGTTGCGTAGATTTTTTAAAACGAGAATGAAATGCTGAGTGATTACATCCCCATTTTCCTGATGCTTGCAGTCGGTGCCGCCCTCGGAATCGTAATGGGCAACATAAATCGCATTCTTGGCCCCAAACGACCCACCTCCGAAAAACTCTCCACGTACGAAAGCGGAATGGAGCCGATCAGAACTGCCAGGGAAAGGTTCTCGGTACGATTCTACCTCGTTGCGATTCTCTTCATCCTGTTCGATGTTGAAGTTGTGTTCATGTACCCCTGGGCGGTGAACTTTTTGTCATTAGGATGGTTCGGATTTATAGAGATGTTGGTATTCATTGTCATACTCTTGATCGGATATTATTACGTGATTAAGAAAGGAGCCTTGCAGTGGCAATAAATAGAACGAATGAGAATGAAGGCTTCCTGACCAGCACTGTTGATGCGCTCTTCAATTGGTCGCTGAAGAATTCTCTTTGGCCGATGCCGCTAGGCATCTCCTGTTGTGCAATAGAAATGATGGCGTTTGCCGGTCCTCGCTTCGACGTGAGCCGTTTTGGTGCGGAAGTGTTCAGGTTTTCCCCGCGCCAGAGCGACCTCCTGATCGTTGCGGGAACGACTACATATAAAATGGCGAAGGTAGTTCGGAAGATATACGATCAGATGCCCGATCCGAAGTGGGTTATTTCGATGGGCGTCTGTGCCTCGAGCGGAGGGATGTACCGCTCCTACCCGGTGGTTCAGGGAATAGACCAGTTTGTACCAGTCGATGTTTACGTCGGCGGCTGTCCCCCGCGCCCGGATTCGCTTCTGAAGGCGCTGATGGAAATTCAGAAGAAGATCCAGGCGGGCGAGACCAGGACCCAGCAGCGCCAGCCCGAAAAAATATTGGTGGAATAAAGCCAGATGAGAGAAAAAATTGAAGAGAAACTCCGGGCCGCATTCGGAGAGAGTGTAATCTCCGTGTCCGAATTCAAAGGCGAGGTGACGGCCGAAGTAAAGAGAGAAAGCATCGTGGAAGTCTGCAGGTTCGTGAAGGAAGACCCGGAGCTCTGGTTCGACTTCCTCTCAGACGTCTGTGGTGCGGACATGCTCGATTTCGAGGATGCTTCCGCGAGGAAGGCCTATCTTGCCATCGAGCACGATTTTCGCCCGGCTCAAGTGCCTATCGAGGAGAGATTTCGCGTAATCTACAATATGATCTCTCTGAAGAACAAGACGAGGTTGAGAATCAAAGTAAAGGTCGACGGCGAAAACCCCGTGTGTCCAAGTGTCACTTCGGTCTATCCGGCCGCGAACTGGTACGAACGGGAGACATTCGACATGTTCGGGATTACTTTCGAAGGTCATCCGGATTTGAGAAGGATGTACATGCCGGAAGAATATGAGTACTATCCGCTGCGGAAAGATTTCCCGTTGATGGGAATACCCGGTTCTATTCCTCTGCCGCGCAAATGAAGGCCGGCATCGAATTCAAAATTAAAACCTGTCCTGACGTAAGGTCAGGGATTTAGAATTGAGAAATTTTTGATGGCTAATTCATCCCATGACAAAGACAACGTAGCCGGTATCGTAAGGGCGCTCGAAGATAGAGACACCAGCATAACTCTCGAGGACCCGCTCGAGAACTACATGGTCCTCAACATGGGGCCTCAGCATCCCGCGACTCACGGCGTGCTTCGGCTCCTTGTCAAGCTCGACGGCGAAACGGTGGTCGACTGCGTACCGGAGCTCGGTTATCTCCACCGCGGTTACGAAAAGATCGCGGAGGCCTCGACGTACATGGAGTTCATACCCCATACCGACAGGCTTGACTATATTTCTCCCGTCGCGAACAACGTCGCCTACGCGCTTGCAGTCGAGAAGGTTGCCGGTGTCGAAGCTCCTCCGCGCGCACAGTACATAAGAGTCATCGGCGCGGAACTCGCCAGGATCTCCTCTCACCTTATGGCGATCGGCGCGATGGCGATGGACGTCGGCGCGATGACCGTCTTCCTGTGGGCTTTCAGGGAGAGGGAGAAGCTCTACGACGTGTTCGATCTCCTGACGGGAGTCCGCTTCACGACCAGCTACACGAGGATCGGCGGAGTCGCGCAGGACATGACCGACGAGACGAAGCAGGCCATCACGAAGTTTATAGATGAATTTCCGAAACATCACAGCGACATCATGAAGATGCTGAACAAGAACCGCATCTTCCTCGACCGCGTCGTCGGCGTGGGCGCAATCGATGCGGAGACCGCCGTAAGCCTGAGCTTCAGCGGGGCAAATCTCCGTGCCAGCGGTGTCGAACACGACATACGCACCTTCGCTCCATACCTCGTGTACGACCGGCTTTCATTCGACGTGATTACCGAAAAAGGCGGCGACTGCTTCGCGCGCTACATGGTCAGGATGCGGGAGATGCTCGAATCCGTGAAGATTATCCGGCAGGCGCTCGAGAAAATGCCGCAGGGACCGACGAAGGCGGACATGCCGAAGAAGGTACTTCCCAAGAAAGAACGCGTCTACGGGAAGATGGAAGAGCTTATCCACGACTTCGTTATCGTGAACGACGGAGTCCATCCCGACGTCGGCGAGTCCTATGTCGCGACCGAAGGCTCCAAAGGCGAACTCGGTTTCTACATCATCAGCGACGGAAGCGGCCACCCGTGGAGGCTGAAGATACGCTCCCCTTCATTCAGCAACCTGCAGGCCCTGCCGACGCTTCTGAAAGGGCAGATGATCTCCGACGTCGTAGCCATCATAGGCAGCATCGATCCGATTATGGGCGAGGCGGACAAATAAGAATTTTGAATTATGTGAGCGCCTTGCGCCATCCCGCACTTACATTTGAAATAATTGAGCGGGAAATTGTAAATTTTGAATTGGGAAAGCAAGTTGAACGATTTCCTTCCGGTTGCATTAACGAGATTCATAATTCGGTCGATGAATTCAAAATCAAAACCTGTCCTGACCTTAGGTCAGGAATCAAGAATTGAGAATTGACAAACGTGTTTACTGAAGAAAACCTCCGCAAAGTAGAAGAAATCAAGAAGCGCTATCAGAAGCCGATGGCGGCGCTGCTCCCGGTATTGTGGCTTGCCCAGGAACAGTTCGGGTGGATATCCGAAGAAGTGATGCATTACGTCGCGGGGCTGCTCGACCTGCCTTACAATCATGTGCTCGGCGTCGTGACGTTCTACACGATGTACAACAAGAAGCCGGTCGGCAAGTACCACATCCAGTTTTGCGCGAACGTCTCGTGCATGCTGCGCGGCTCGGACAACCTGATCGAGCACCTCGAGCATAAGCTCGGCGTCAAAGTCGGCGAGACCACGCCGGACAAACTCTTTACCCTGAGCGAAGTCGAATGCCTGGGGTCTTGTGGAACGGCTCCAATGATGCAGGTGAACAACGATTATTACGAAGATCTCTCCGCGGAGAAACTAGACAACTTAATAGAAGAATTCAGGAAACAGGCTCAACGATAATGTCCGAACCGACCAAACTCTACGCGCAGAACGGCGATCCCGCTTTTCCGAAGATCGTTCTACCGGAAATTCCTAACCTGGCACAAATCGATGTCTATGAGAGTCACGGCGGCTACGGGGCGCTCAAGAAGGCGCTCGGGATGCAGCCCGAAGCCGTCACGGATGTGGTAAAGAAGTCGAGTCTCCGCGGTCGCGGCGGCGCGGCGTTCCCGACGGGACTCAAGTGGACCTTCATGCCCAAAGGCAACGAGAAGCCGAAGTACCTCGCCGTCAACGCGGACGAGAGTGAGCCGGGTTCCTTCAAGGACAGGCAGATAATCGAATTCAATCCGCACCAGCTCATCGAGGGGATTCTAATCGCATCCTACGCGATGGGCGTCAAGACGGCGTATATCTATATCCGCGGCGAATACTATAAATGGTATATGATACTCGAAAAGGCCATTGCCGAAGCCTATTCGCGCGGATATGTGGGAGAAAACATAGGCGGTTCTAACTACTCCGTGAATCTCTACGTGCACCGCGGTGCCGGAGCTTACATCTGCGGAGAAGAATCGGGTTTGATGGAGTCCATCGAAGGGAAGCGCGGATACCCGAGAGTGAAGCCGCCCTTCCCGGCGCAGAACGGACTCTGGGGAAACCCGACGACGATTAACAATGTCGAGACCATAGCTAACGTGCCGGCGATAATCTGGAACGGTGCGGAATGGTTCGCAAAGATCGGAGCGGAGAAGCATCCCGGTACTCTGCTGTTCGGAGTCAGTGGGCACGTGAACAAACCCGGCGTCTTTGAACTTCCCTCCGGTACCTTGCTGACGGACATAATTTTTAAATACGCCGGCGGTGTTCCCGGCGGCAAGAAGATTAAGATGGTTATTCCGGGCGGCAGCTCGATGCCGCCGCTGAGAGGCGACCAGCTGGAAGGGGTGAAGATGGATGCCGATTCGCTGAAGGCGGTCGGAAGCGCGATCGGTACCGGCGGCGTTATAGTCGTGGATGAAGATACCGATCTGACAAAAGTCCTTCTCAGGATAGCGAAGTTTTACTGGCATGAGTCATGCGGCCAGTGCACGCCGTGCCGCGAAGGCACCGGATGGATGAAGAAGATATTGCAGCGAATGAGCGATGACGGCGGTAAACCCGAGGACCTCGATCTTCTGGTCCGTGTCGCAAACAATATCGAGGGCAACACGATCTGCGCGCTCGGCGATGCCGCCGCGTGGCCGGTCAAGTTCACCGTCCAGCGTTTCAGGAAGGAGCTTGAAGAGGAACTGCTGAGACAGGCGAAGAGCGCCGCCTGATTCTTCCTCTCACAAGCCTGGCTTAGCTCTTTGCCGCCGGTGAGAATGTGAGTACTGGTTCTGGCTGCGTTAAGTCCCTTTTGATTCTTTCGAATAACTTCTCTTTATCAGGGAGCCGGTGTGGATAATATATCCGTAAGGATCTTCAGGATTTCCGACGAGTTCGACGACCTCCCGCTTCCTTCCTATATGACGGAAGGGTCCGCAGGCATGGACCTCTATGCCGCGGTAAGGGATACTCTTGTCCTCGAACCGATGCGACCGTCGCTCGTCCCCACAAATCTCAAGATCGAGCTCCCGCCCGGTTTCGAAGCCCAGATCAGACCGAGAAGCGGACTCGCGTTCCGGGACAAGATCACTCTTCCAAATTCTCCTGGTACAATCGACTCCGACTACCGCGGCGAGATCAAGGTCATCATGCTCAACCTCGGGACGGAGCCTTTCGCAGTCAACCGCGGCGACAGGATCGCGCAGATGGTGATATCCAGATACAGCCGCGTAACATGGCAGGAATCCGATTCGCTTGCCGATACATCCAGAGGCGAAGGCGGGTTCGGATCGACCGGAAAATGACTGCGGTGCTTGCTTACCATAAAGTCGACGACAGGTTCGAGCTCGGGCTCACGAACGTCAGACCGAAGTCCTTCGAGAGGCAGATCGGGAGTATCGTCGGACAAGGCTACAGGATAACATCCGGTCTGGAGCCGCCCGGGTCGGGAAAGAGCGTATGCCTCACCTTCGACGACGGTTACGACTGCTTCCATAGAAACGTGGTGCCGACGCTGGCTTCATTCGGGGCCAAAGCCATAGTCTTTGTGATTACGGATTTTGTCGGGAAGACTAACAGCTGGGACGTCCGTTTATCGTACCGTCCTTTCAGGCATATGACTGCGGAGCAGATCAGGGAAGTGGCCGGCCTAGGTTTCGAAGTAGGGAGTCACTCCTGCTCACACCGTGATCTGACAAGACTGGAGCCTGACATCTTGAAAAATGAGCTCACGTCGTCCAAGAAGTTCCTCGAAGACCTTACCGGAAACGAGGTGGATGCCTTTTCTTTCCCGTTCGGACGGTATAACCGGATTACCGCGGAAGCGGCTTTTGCCGCCGGCTACAGGAGACTGTTCGGGTTGGGTTCGGTTTCGCGCGAGGGCGTCATCGCGAGGATGCCCGTCTACAGTATCGATTCGGCGGGAGCCGTCCTGAGAAGACTCGACCTGAACAAGGTGGAAGTCATGAAAAGTGATTTTATTCATTCCTTTGCAAACATTTCGGCGTTATTATCTATGAGAAAATCCCGGACCGGCCAGGCAAACGCTCCGGGCCGCAGCGAAAAAGGCCTGAATTAGAAGAGAAGAATAGATGTCGCTCCAGGAGGAAGAGGTAAAATCCGAACATGAACGCAAGCCGCAGGTAAGCCACCTGTCCGAACTGCTTACGGGGCGGAGGGAATGGCTTCTCCTGGCCGTCGCCCTCATCCTGCTTGTAGTCATGGGTTACACTGTCCGCGAAGTGTTTAGCCCGATCCTCGTTTACATCGTCTTTCTCGTTGCGACTTATCCCCTCAGGCATGAGTCGATAGTACGCCACCTTATCCTTGTAGCGACGCTGGTGTTCGGGGTGTGGTTCTTCGTCGAAGTCTCAGGGGCGGTGCTCCCGTTCGTCATCGCATTTCTCATCAGCTTCATCTTTTCTCCCGTTGTGGAATCGCTGGCACACAAGAAAATCCCGCGGCCGCTATCGATCATCGTAATACTTCTCACGCTTCTCGGCGCGGTCGTGACGTTGTCGATAGTGCTTCTGCCCATGGTGTTCCAGCAATTCCAGAACTTTCTGACATCGATACCGACGCTCACAAGCGAGGTGAGCAATTCGCTGAACAGCCTGATCAACAAAGGCTTCCTCGGATTTACTCCGGAGAATCAAAACCTGCAGCAGGCTATTATCGGTGAGATCTCTGCGCGGATCGAAGACGTCACTCGTGCAATACCGAACGGCATACTCAGCTTCGTGGCACAGGCTGCATCGGCACTGACGAAGATGCTCAACCTTGTGCTCGTACCGTTCCTGAGCTTTTACGTGATGAAAGACTTCGAGCTTATCAAGCACAGAGTGAAGATGATTTTCCCGCGTCGGTACAGGCAGCGTGCGTCCGATATCTACGGCATCGTCGACGAGATACTCGGGAGCTACCTCCGCGGTGCTTTGACGGTTGCGTTCATAAACTCGATAGTGATCTCATCGCTGATGTCGATTTGGGGAGTTAAATATCCCCTCGTGATAGGGTTGATATCGGGACTTCTGGATATGATACCTTACTTCGGAATTATCATCAGTATGTCGGTGGCGATATTGATCGCGCTGTTCGGCGATAGCCCCGGTTTCCAGGTCGCGATGGTCATAATCTCGTTCCTCGGTATGAACCTCACCGAGACAGCCGTCCTCTACCCGAGAATAATAGGATCCAAGATCGGAGTACATCCGGTCCTGCTTATACTGGCCCTGCTGGTGTTCGGGTACTTCATGGGATTCCTCGGACTCCTCATTGCGGTACCTACGACTGCAATCCTGATCGGACTCAGAAAATATTACGAGAGAAATATCAGGCCCGCACATTGAGCTCGACGCTCTACATTGTATCCACACCGATCGGTAACTACGACGATATCACCCTGAGGGCGCTGAACGTCCTGAAGGAAGTCGACTTCATAATCTGCGAGGAGTTCAAGGAGGGAAACCGGCTCCTCAGGTACTACGGGCTCGACAAGCCCCTTGAAGCGCTCAACGAACACAACGAGGCCCGCGACGCGGAGGTCACGGTCGACCGCATTAGGTCGGGTGCCGATGCGGCATTGATTTCGGATGCGGGGACTCCCGTCTTCGCAGACCCTGGGGCCAAGCTCGTCCACGCTGCCCTGAAGAAAGGTGTCAAGGTTGTTCCTGTGCCCGGTGCATCCTCGATCCTGTCTGCGCTGGTCGTCTGCGATTTCGACATCGGATCTTTCCATTACGCCGGCTTTCTTCCGAGGAAGAAAGATGAACGCGTTCAGGCCCTTAACAGGCTGTCGTCTCTCGGGTGTGTCTGTGTCATAATGGAAGCCCCTTACAGGTTCAAGCCGCTTATCGAAGACTGTCTCGCCGCTTTCGGGCATAACCGCAGGGCAGTGGTGGCCGTCGACATGACCACGCCGAAGGAAAAGGTCATACGGGGTACTCTCGGGGAGATCAACAAGAATTTTGCCGTTGCCCCTTTCAAGGCGGAATTCGTGATGGTGATCGATGGTCCGAAGAAGAATTAGCCTGCTTCTCATGCTGGCACTGCTGTTCCCGGCGTGCGCTGACAAGCCCCCGATCCCCGAGTCGAAATTCGTCGAATTCTACATCCAGCTCCAGATGCTGGATGCACAGTATGGGAAGGACTCCGCCGTTCAGAAACAGAAGGTGGATTCTCTGATGAATGCGTTCGAAATAAAGAAAACCTTATTCGATTCCACGATCGCCTGGTACGGTAAGAAACCCGAACGGTGGGACAACTTCTTCGCGCAGGTCAAGCAGCGGCTTGCGGAAATGAAGCCTGACTACGTCAGGACGCCGCGCCGGTAAGCCTGGCGACGAGCGCTACCTCGGCCAGCTCGCAGTCTCGCACGATCCCGTGCACAGCCACGATGTCCTTCGTCTTCTCCAGCTCCGTCTTCACGAGTGAGAACGTCCGTTTGTCGACGAGCGTCTTCAGGTCCATCTCCAGTCCCCTTTCCTTCAAACCTTCGAGCATTTCGATGACACTCTGAACGCTCAGAGTCAGGGCCGCTGCGATCTCCGCAGCTGTAAGCTTTTCACGGAAGAGCTCGTAAACGCTTCGTTCGGCGGCAGTCAATTCGAGCGGCAGCTCCTCCGCGAAATCGAGACATACCTGCAGCAGCCGTCTCGCCACGAGTCCGGTATTGGCTGCGTCTTGCGGCAGGAACGCCGCGACACTCTTTTCGTCAACCGGGTGTTCATTAGAAATTTCGATCAGCTTCTCGTCGGTGCAGACATTGAAGACGGGGATGCCGAGTTCCGCGGCAAGTTCACGTCGTTCGTCTCTTAATGCTTTGTAAAGAGCCTTCCTCAGGATGAATGGTTTTGCCGCGGCTGTCGCTATGCCGGTCTCGAGGTACTTCTCGCCCTCCTCCGTTATCGCCACGGTCGGGTAGACTACCCCGCTCCTCGACAGGTACTTGCGTGCCAGGAGAAAATCGAATGCGGAATAGACCGCCTGGGGCGGAACGTCGCTCAGCATGCCCGAGTAGTCGGAAGCCGGGCCGGCGTCGCTTTCTTTCTTCCCGGCATTGCCCAGCAGGATCTTGCAGTAAGTGGTCCGCCCGTATCTCCCGGAAGTGTCCTTCACCAAAGAAAGAACCGTCCTGTGGATTGCCTTCGGACTTCTCGCGCTGTCGGCTTCCTGGTCGGGTAGCCTGTATGGGAATGTGACGGTGCAGTTGTCGCAGTTCCCGCAGCCGCCTTCCACTTCGTCCGCACCGAAATAATCGAGGATGTAGTTCGTCCTGCAGCCGGTTGTCAGTGCGTACGCCACCATACTTTCGAGGCGCTGATGTGCCCGCTCGCGCAGGAGCGAAATCTGCTGCAAGTTGACCGGGAGTCTCTCCGGGTCGTCACGTCTGGAAAGCATCTTGAACGTTATTCCCTCCGAAGGCGGCTTGTACTCGATAATCCCCGAACGCTGCAGAACCGCCAGCGTGCGGCTCACATTGGACGGACCGATTTCCGCTTTTCTACCAAGCTCGTCTATCCTGATAACCTTCTCCTCGGAGAAAATTGCGTTTCCGTGAATCCTGAGGAGTGTCTCCAGGACCGACCTCGAGTCGTTGGAAGCGGTCTTTTCGATGGCCCTTCTGTAAGAGTCTATGTCTACCTTCGAGCGGACATATGCGTTGGCAGAAATGCTCGGCAGCAATTGGATCAGCTCTCTCTGCGACAGGATCCGGAGGACCGAGTCGATCGTCCGTACATTCAAAGATGTGAGTTCGGCGATTCTCCGGGCTGAAGTGGTCAGGTAATCGTCGCGCAAGATTCCCACTTGAACGGACAGCGAATCGAAGATCGAGTTGTACGCCCGGACAAATTCCTCACGAGTGGGGTAAAGCGTGTCTATGAAATATGCCTGAACACCGAGATCTCTCTTGTGGAAGAGGAGCACGCATTCTGCCAGCCTGCCGTCCCGTCCGGCTCTGCCCGCCTCCTGATAATATGCCTCGAGGGTTCCGGGGATCTCATAGTGAATAACATATCGCACGTCAGGCTTGTTGATCCCCATCCCGAACGCGTTCGTTGCGATCATAACCCGATTTGTATTCAGAAACTCCGCCTGAGACCGGCTTCGTTCCGACTCTGCCAGGCCGGCATGGTACCTAAGGGGATTGACGCCGCGCGATTTCAGGAAGTCATGTATTTCATCGACGCTCTTCCGCGTAGCGGCGTAAACAATGCCGGTCCCGCCGGTGCGGGTGACATAATCAAGTATCGTCTGCGTTTTTGCTTTCTCAACAAGAACGAGGAAAGAGAGATTTTCTCTTGAGAATCCCCGGATGTAAACGCGCGGCGACCGCATCCTGAGCTGTGCCACTATGTCGTCCTGCACATCCGGTGTGGCCGTTGCGGTAAGCGCGAGGAGCACGGGGTTTCCGACCGCCGCCGCGAAATCTGAAATCCTGGTGTAGTGTGGACGAAAATCATGGCCCCACTGGCTGATGCAGTGAGCCTCGTCGATTGCGATCATGGAGACTCTGATCCTGGAAAGCACTTCGACGAATCTCTTGCTTTCAAGACGTTCCGGCGCGACGTAAAGCAGCTTCACCTTCCCCGATTTCACCAGGTGAAGGCGCCTTTGAATTTCATCGAGTTCCAGTGCGCTGTCCAGCTGCGTCGCAATCTGTTCGTTCTTGTTGATCTGTGCCACCTGGTCCTTCATGAGACTGACGAGCGGTGTGATCACGACCGTCAGTCCGTCCGAAAGGACGGCGGGAAGCTGGTAACACACGGATTTGCCCCCGCCGGTCGGCATGACCGCAAGCGTGTCAAAGCCGTTCATTACGGAGTTTATTATTTCCCTCTGTCCAAGCCTGAATTCCTTCAAACCGAAGAATTTTTCCAATGCCTTCTGCAAACGCTCTGCCGGAACCATGCGTGAAATTTAATATTCCATGCCCAAATACCGAACTCGGCATATGCCAAATCTGAATAAACGAGCGCTCCCAAGCGGTACGGTGCTTCGTGAAATCAAATGTGCTCAGCTTGTGAGAAATGTCATAGCTGTATTTCTGATCCGTAGTGTAACTTTGCGAGTCATCAGGTCATCCCTCTCTTGTCTGGTGATGTCAGGGTTATACGTTGGCTAGAAATATCTTTCCTTAGCAGAGAGTTAATTAGTTTACATTGTTTTCCCTTCGGCGATTTAGCCGGAGATCTCCACCGTAGTCTTAACCGGGTATGGTAATCCTTCCCGGGAGCGTCAGGTCGGCATTTCAAAGTTGATAGTACATACATAAGAAAGGAGCAGGCAATGCGCTTTTTCTTTACCGCAGTCTTTGTCTCCCTCTTCGGGGGACTTGCCATGGGGCAGACAAATCTTTCGGGCACGATCGCAACAGACTCAACTCTTACTCTGGCGAACAGCCCGTACGTTGTCGTCAGCACCCTGACTATTCAGCCGGGTTATACGCTGACCGTCGACTCGGGGGTAGTCATCCGGTTCATGACCGGTGTGGCATTGACCGCCAACGGCAATATCGTGGCACGCTGGGCGACTTTCACTTCAAATAAGGATACAGCCGGCGGAACTCCGCAAAAGGGCGACTGGAGCGGGATCCAGATAGGTTCCTACAGCGCAAGCCCTAATGCCACCTTCGACAGCTGCCTGATAAGTTTCGGAGGTTCCAACGGAAATGCATCGCTCTATATCTACAGCGGCAACGTCACGATAAACGGCAACGGCGCGGCGGTGACGACTTCCAGCACGCGGGGTGTATACGTGGGGAGTGGATCGTTGTCAATGGGCAATGCTGTTATCTCGAACTGTACCGGCAACGGTCTCGAGTTCACAACGGGGACAACGATAACCTTCAGCAGTTCTTCGATCTCATCCTGTCCCTGGCCGATACAGGAAAACGGGAACGCCTCTCTGGTATTCAACGGAGTCAATACTTTCAGCGGGAACACGCATAACGGCATTTATATGAATTACTATTCCACGAACTCGATGGTATTGGATACGGTTTCGATCCCTTACGTTTTCCCGGGTGATTTCACGGTGAATGCCGGCCAGACGCTGCAGATCGCTTCAACCAATATTCTGAAGTTTAACGGCGGCCATCTCGTCGTCAACGGCGCGCTCGTGGCAATCGCCGGGGTTGGAGAGAGTATTTACTTCACTTCGTACAAAGACGACAACCTCGGCGGAGACACGAACGGCGACGGGTCGGGGACGCAGCCACAGACCAACAACTGGTACGGAGTGGCCTTCAACGACATCAGTATGGATTCTATATCGGTGATGAGAAGGTGCACCGTTACATTCGCGGGCGCTGGGAGTACTGGCGGCATAACGATGTACAACGCCAGCCCGATGATAGACAGCTGCAGTATGGCGAACAACCATTTTGGCGCCATGATGCAGGGAGCCTCCAATCCGGTATTCACCAATAACACCATCGGATCGAGCGAGCTCGTTCCCATAGCTATGTCGTTCGATGCGAACCCTGTATTCAGCAACAACAGCTTTTCGTTCTCGGACAATACGTATGATGCCATAGGACTCCTCGGCGGGACACTGACTACCGACGCGACACTTCCAATCAGGTCGGTGACAAGCATTCCAAACGTCACGTACTTGCTGCTCGATTACGTCGTCGTCCCCGTCGGTAAGACTATGACGATCAACAAGGGTATAGTCATAAAAGGATATCAGTACTACCAGCGGATCGTGGTCCAGGGTAAACTTGTCGCCAATGCTTCTGCAGACAGCATGATCGTATTCACTTCGGCAAAGGACGACAACTTCGGCAACCCCGGGGACTCGAACAAGGATGGGAATGCCACTACTCCGCAGGTCGGCGACTGGGCCGGGATCGTGTTCGAGCCTGGAAGCGACACGGCATCCGTAATGAATTACTGCCGCGTTACCTACGCCAGCCTGAGTCCGTATTACCTATACTATTATAACTCGACCTACTACTATCAGGGCGAGATCACGACGATCAATGCCAGTCCGACCATTTCGAACTGCCAGATCGGAAACTCGGTCTACGGTATATATGCCGCCCTGAGCTCGAAGCCGAAGATACTGAACAACTCGATCTTCAACAGCCAGTATACACCGATTGCGATGTCCTTTTCCGCTGATCCAACCTTTACCGGCAACACCTTCACCAACGCGGGTTGGGTTGCACTCGGTTTGATCGGAGAATACGTAGCTTCAACCGGCACCGTGAAGCAGAGGACTGTGGCGGGTTACGCGAACATCACGTATGTCCTGCTTGCCGACGCGACGATTAATTCCGGCACTAACGTGACCGTCGACGCGGGAATTGTCATAAAATCCAACGGTCCAGGGTTATACGTCAACGGCGGTTTCAAGGCCAAGGGCACTATGGCCGGAGGCCAGGTCGTCTTTACTTCGCTGAAGGATGACAATTTCGGCAATCCCGGAGATACTAACGGCGACGGTGCCGCAACGTCCCCGGCGGCCGGGAACTGGAGCACCATAAGATACCAGGCAACGAGCGACGATGGGTTCTGCCTCCTGGACAGCTGCCTCGTGAAATTCGGCGGCAGCAGCAGCTGGGGAGCCGTGACGTTTACGGATGCAGGAGGGGTTGTATCCAATTCGACACTCTCGGATTCATACAACTACGGAGTGAGATGCGAGAACAGTTCGACTCCGCTCGTAAATAACGTCACAATAGCTAACTGCCGGCTCGACCCGATCGCGATGTCGCTTCTTTCGAACCCGACATTCACGAACATTACCTTCAGCGCGAACGGGAGCAACGGAATCAGGATACTCGAGGGTACACTCTCCTCCAATGCAAGCCTGATCACCCGCAGCATGGCGGGCATTGCCAACATTGCGTACATCATCGATAATCTCACGATCGCGTCGAGCGCGGTCCTGACGATCAATCCCGGCGTGGTCATGAAGTTCTCCAGTTACTATGCCTCGATCACGGTGAACGGCGCCCTTGTGGCCGACGGAACTGCAACCGCTCCAATCGTCTTCACATCCTTCAAAGATGACTCCAATGGCGGCGATACGAATAACGACGGCAATTCAAGTACTCCCAATAGGGGAGACTGGAACACGGCGGATTTCAATGCCTCAAGTCTCGACTCGCTGAACTCCCTCAAGCACTGCGACTTCAGGTACGGCGGCAGCAATTATTATGAATATTACTACCGCTACGGAGAAATGCGGGTCTTCAACGCGGCCCTGAAAGCCGACAGCTGCATCTTTGAGCAGTCAAATACGGCGGGCATAGGCTCGTTCGGGAGCGCGCACCCGACGATCTCCAATTCCCAGATCAACAACGTCAACTCGACGCCCGTCTCGATGAGCATGTTCTCGACGCCGACGTTCACGAACAACTCCGCACAGAATGTCGGGTACATGGCACTGGGCATAGTACCCGAGACGTATTCCGTGAACGCGACGGTCCCGATCAGGGATTTCGCGGGTTACACGAACATCACATATTACATGTACTCCACCTGCACGATAAACACCGGGACCGTCATTACCATACCTGCCGGAGTGGTGTTCAAGGGAGGAGGCTGGACGATCGACGGTGCGATTGCGGTTGCCGGTACATCCGGTCAACCGGTTGTGTTTACCGATCCTCGTGATGACAACTACGGAAATCCCGGCGATACCAACGGTGACGGATCCGCAACCCAGCCCGGCATCGCAAGCGGGAATAGGTTCTATTTCGACGATGTTAGTACGGACAGTCTGAGTACGGTCCGGCACGCACTATTCAGATACACCGACATCGGCATATATCTCCAGCAGGCAGGACCCAATGTTAATAACTGTACCTTCGATCACACGAATTGGGGGCTGTTCCTGAACGGCGTCTCGAACCCCGCACTCGATTCATGTCTCTTCAGGGATCTCACTTACGGTCCATTTGAAACGTCGCTTGTCTCTTATCCCAGGAGCACGCTTGCCGATTCAATAACGGGGACGACTTACAGGGCAATCGGTGTGATCAGCGAAACGCTTGTCCAGGATGTCACTCTGCCGAAGCGGAATTTCGCCGGCAGGACAAACATTCCGTATGTTTTTGCCAACTACACGGTTGCGAGCAACGCGGTCCTTACCGTCGCGCCCGGCGTAGTGTTGAAGTTCTTCCCCGGTAACGGCATGACTGTGAATAAAGGCTTAATAGCGGTCGGCGGACCGACTCCGGACAGTACAATCGTATTCACTGATTTGCGCGATGATTTCTATGGCGGCGATACAAATGCTGACAGTGCGAACTCGACTCCTACAGTGTTTACGTACCCGCAGTACTGGTACCCGGGCTGGTCGGGCATTTCCTTTGCCGATCAATCGTTGGACAACCTCTGCCAGCTCAGCCACTGTATCATAAGGTATGCGGGGCTGAATTACTCAGGGGCGGCGATCACGACCACTAACGCAAGCCCGACAATTACCTATTGCAGCATCACAAACAATTACGACGGCATCAAGGCCGGCGGCGCTTCGAACCCGGTCGTGAACTATTCCGATATTTACGGCAATTCCGGGGACGGCGTGAACAACGTGAACAAGTCGTTCAATATCGACGCACGCTGGAACTGGTGGGGAAGCAACACCGGACCCACTCATGCGTCGAACCCCGGCGGGACGGGGCAGAGCATCACCGATTCGGTCAGGTACAGCCCGTACCTGGGATCCGGTGCGTCGAACCCGATCGAAGGAGATGTGAGCCTCAACGGTGCCGTCCAGGCATACGACGGATCACTCATACTTAAATATGTCGTGAATCCGACCGGCCCCGATTCGCTGAACGAGATCCAGTTGCGCGTGGCCGATGTCAGCGGAGCCAGCGGCGTGACAGCCTATGATGCGTCGCTTGTCCTGCAGTACGTGGTCGGTCTCATCTCGGGGTTCCCGGCTGAAGCCAGCGGCAATATGAAACAACTTAGCCCTGCAACGAGAGACCAGCTTGTACTCCAGAAAGTGTCGGGAGTACGGCTAGCCCTCGCCAGCGCTTCGGTGGATAGAGGCGATTCCGTCGTCGTTCCGGTGAACCTTATGAATGTCGACGGCGTGACCTCAGTGCAGGTTACGGTGAAGTACGATCCTAAGATATTCGCCTTCGAGAAGGTGACGACCGGAGAAATAAACGAAGGATTCTCGATGGCATTTTCAAACGACAAAGAAAGGGGAATCCTGAACGTGGCCATGGCGGGCGCGCGCGTACTCAATACGGACGGCGCAGTCGCTCTCATGCAGTTTAGAGCGTCCGACGATGTCAGCGGAAAGGTCAACTCACCGATAACCATCGTCAGGTTCATGGCCAATGAAAGTGATTTAACGAAGCTAACCTCGGCGGGACAGGTTGAAGTACTCGGGAGGCCTACATCCTTTGCGCTCGAACAGAACTACCCGAACCCGTTCAACCCCTCGACGACGATCCAGTATCAACTGCCCGATGACAATACCAGGGTACGCGTGGTCATCTACAATATTCTGGGACAGACAGTCAAGACGCTCGTGAACGATACAAAGAGAGCGGGCGTGTACAAGGCGGTCTGGAACGGTACGAACGACCACGGCATCCAGGTAAGCAGCGGAACATACTTCTACCGCATCGAGGCGGGGAAGTTCGTGCAGACAAAGAAACTGGTGTTGATCAGGTAATCACGCCGGTGGAACAGAGCGCGACGCGAACAGGCTATATGTCCGCGCCGCGGTTCCGCCGATAACTACAGGTGAAGCATGGTTAAATCATTAAAATATCTGGTCGCGCTCCTGCTTCTCCCGGCATTCAACGGGCTGGCTGCCGCTGCTATCGGCATTTCCGTACATGACTCTACCGTCGTGCAGGGCAATACGGTCAGCTTTCCGGTTTATGTGGACAGCAGCCTCACCGGGCAGAACGTCACCGCCTTCCAGCTGCAGCTCAGTTACAGCACATACGGCTTCGCACCCGACACCATAATCACGGCGGGAACGATGACCGAGTCCCTCGGCACTGTCACCTACAATGCCGGCACACCGGGAAAGATCACAGTTGCCGCTGCGGGGACAACCGCACTCACCGGGACTGGGATTCTTTTCTACGTCCGGATGAAGGTCGTTGGGACAGGCTATTACTCGCTGTCCTTTACCGATGCTGCACACAACTTCTTCAACGAGGGATCGCCTGCGATCTCTTGGCATAACGGCAGTATGTACCTGCAACCCGCCCCGACTATAACGGTCTACCCTTCATCGGGAAGCCTTACAGTGGGAGACAGTCTTCAGTTCACCGTCTACGGTGGCACTGCTCCGTACCACTGGTCCCTTTCAAACGGCACCGTCGCGAGCATCGATTCATCCGGAAAGCTCCGGGCACTCCATGCAGGGTTCACGAAGGTGATAGCTTCCGACTCGATCGGAACGGTCGACACGACGGACAGCCAAATCGAGATCAGAGCCTTCCGCTTGACGGCGCCTGATACATCGATCATACAGGGCCAGACATTTGATCTTCCCGTATACGTGACGGATCTGACAGGTCTGAACGTGACCGCGGGGTCGTTCGATCTAACGTTCAATCAAAACATACTGAGCGTGCAGGGTGTCGTGCAAACCGGTACCGTCCTGTCATCGTACAATCCCGCGGCGGTGAACTCGGGGACAGCGGGTAAAGTGAGTATCTCGTTTGCCGGAAGCAGCGCGCTCTCGGGAGGGGGCGTGCTTATCTATGTCCGGTTCAAGGTCTCCTCTACGTCCTACGGGTCATTCAACATTACGCCGGCTAATGCGCTCTTCAACGAAAGCATGTCCGGCAATGCGAAGAGCGGATACTTCTCGACAATCAATCTGGCAAATCTGAACATAAGCCCTTACTCAGGCAACGTCGTGAAGGGCGAGACGCTCCTTTTCACAGCCTCGGGAGGAACGCCGCCCTATTCGTGGTCGACGACGGACTCTTCGATAGCGGTTATCAGTGGTTCGGGCCTCTTGGGTCCTGTCAAAGGTGGAACTGTGAATGTGAAAGCCACGGACGTGTATGGCGGCAGAGGGACTTCGGGCCAGATCCAGATCTACGATACGAGGATTAGGGTGCCGGATACCGTCGGAGTGATCGGCGATACGGTAGATGTTCCCGTATACATTGCACCCGTCGATCCGGGCAACCCTGTCTCCAGCTTGCAGGCGACGATCACATACGACTCATCGGTCATACACCCGCTGGAGATCATAAGCACGGGAACTCTCACGAACGGTTGGATTTATGTGCCAAACATTTCCGGCAATACGATCACCGTCGCGGCCGCCGGTACCACTAACATCACCACGACGGGTGTAATCTTCTCCATCCGCTTCCGGGTCGTACCGTGGGTTACTCCCGGATGGAGATCTTCTCTCACGGTTCAGCAGTTCCTCCTGAACGAAGGGAGCCCGAGGGGCTATCTGGTAAGCGGCGGCGTCACAAGCACTACGGTTGCCTTGCCGCTTGTGCCCGTACTTTCAAGCCCCGCGAATGCCGCTACGGGTGTAAGCACAAGTCCGCTGATCGCGTGGAACAGCTCAACAGGTGCCGCCACGTACAGGCTGCAGGTTTCGACTGATTCGACTTTTGCCACGTCCGCGTACAATACCGGAGGCCTTGCGACGACATCAGTCACTGTGAGCGGACTGGCAAATCTGACGAAGTATTTCTGGAGAGTAAACGCGAGCAATTCCGCCGGGACCAGCTCATGGTCGTCGGTCTGGAATTTTACCACAATCATTGCGCCTCCTCCGGCACCGGTGCCGTCAGCACCGGCGAACGGTGCAACGGGTGTGGCGTTGAATCCGACGATTACATGGAACGCTGCGAGCGGGGCTGCCACTTACAGGCTTCAGGTTTCGACGTCTTCCGGATTCGGGACTACAGTGCTTGATTCGAGCGGCCTTGCAGTAACATCTGTAGCCTTGAGCGGACTCACTAACTCGACCGTATACTACTGGAGGGTGGATGCAAGTAATGTCGGCGGAACAGGTGCATGGTCTTCCGTTTGGAATTTCACCACGACTGTCGCCCCGCCGGCAGCTCCGACACTCGCGACGCCGGCAAACGGAGCAACTTCGGTATCGGTCACTCCTTCCATGGCATGGAACAGCTCGGCGGGTGCCGTGAGTTACCGGCTCCAGATATCGACGGATTCTTCGTTCGGTACGACGACGATTGACAGCTCGGGGATAACGTCCACCACAAAGAGCGTCGTCGGATTGGCACATGGAACGAAGTGTTACTGGCGTGTGAACGCTTCGAACCCAGGAGGTACAAGTGCATGGTCGCTCGTCTGGAACTTTACTACGATAGTGGCCGTGCCTTCGTCGCCGACCGGGTTGGTCGCGACGGCAGCAGGTTTTTCTCTAATAAATTTAAGTTGGACCGATAACTCGGGCAATGAAACGGGATTCAAGATCCAGAGGGCACTCGACACTACAGCAGCCTGGTCGGTGGTCGCGACACTTGCCGCCAACTCGACGTCTTACCCCGATACCGGGTTGACCGACGGTGTTCGGTACTTCTACCGGGTGTACGCGTACAACGACGGAGGCAATTCCGGGTTCTCAAACGTGAGGAATGCCGTGACGCAAATGCGCCCTCCGTCAGGATTGGCTGCGGCCCTGGCACCCGGGCCGAAGGCGGTTCTCACCTGGCAGGACAGTTCGGCAAGCGAGGACGGTTTCCGGATTGAACGCAAGACGGGTTCGGGCGGAACCTATGCGCAGATAGATTCGGTAGGAGCAGGCGTGACAACCTTCACCGACTCGACGGTCGCAGGAGGCTCCACGTATTTCTACCGGGTGAGAGGATACAACTCGCACGTCTCTTCGGCGTACTCAAATGAGGCCAACCTCGTCATCACGGCAGTGGCGGGCGACCGGCCTGCCGTCCCGGACAAGTATGGCATCTCGCAGAACTATCCGAACCCCTTCAACCCATCCACGACGATCGACTACCAGCTACCGTCCAGTGGGTATACTGAGTTGAAGGTGTACGATGTCGCCGGACGCCTCGTTAGGACGCTGGTAGCGCAGCAGCAGAATGCGGGATATTATTCTCTGAGGTTCGATGCATCGTCCCTGCCGAGCGGCGTGTACTTTGTGCGGATCAACGTGAACACATTCGTTGAAATCAGGAAGATGGTACTCATGAAGTAAGCGGTGCGCGTGCTTTGCCCCTCCCCGACCTCCGGGGAGGGGCAGACACGGCGCAGGATCGGGGGAGGATGTTGGGGCTATTTCCGTGCTCAGGTGCAAAATGTGAGCCGAAGTCCGAAAGGCTATGGCTGAGGTGGGCTGAATATGGCTTAAGTTGCTGATATTTGGTGGGTTCGGCGCTCCGTTTTTGACCTTGACTTTGTCGCTTTTTTTGTTAAATTTATTAGCTCAAAATGCAAAATGCTGGCGTAGCTCAGTTGGTAGAGCAGCTGACTTGTAATCAGCAGGTCGGGGGTTCAAATCCCTTCGCCAGCTCGGTTGCGAGCCTGTACGCCGAATAACCTTCCCGACTTGTTCATACGGAAGGTAGGCGTCGCGGCACGCAGGCATGCATTTGGGCGGACGCCGGAGTTGGAGAGCCGGGGCGGACTGTAAATCCGTTGGCTTACGCCTTAGAGGGTTCGAATCCCCCGCCGCCCACCGCCTGTTCGTTGATCGTTGTGGTCCTGGAACAAAAGTTTGTTTTGACATATAAGGGAGCACTCAGGTCTCCCCCGAGGCAGGGTCTTTCTTGCATTGTGTACCGATGTCTTATCTCTGCGCGGGAAGCTCTTTCAAGTGTGAAGTCTGAACGCGGGAGTAACTCAGTTGGCAGAGTCACAGCCTTCCAAGCTGTTGGTCGCGGGTTCGAGTCCCGTCTCCCGCTCTCACCCGAACTTACAGATTCGGGGAGGCGTTGCTGAGCATCTTTTCGGTTCATATATGATGAACGATGCACGGGATACGCCGGCGTACCGAACACGTCAGTATTCTTTATAAATGTTGTGTCCGCTCACGTAGCTCAGCTGGTAGAGCAACGCCTTGGTAAGGCGTAGGTCACGGGTTCAAGTCCCGTCGTGAGCTCGCACCATCCACTGCGGAGAATCCGCCGCGGCCGGTGCTTAACTAAGGATGAATTATGAGAGACATAGTCACGCTCGAGTGCACAGTCTGTAAACACCGCAACTACACGACGACGAAGAACAAGAAAAAGCAGACAGGTAGGGTCGAATACAAGAAGTATTGCCGCTTCTGCAACAAGCACACATCGCACAAGGAGACGAAATAACAATTCTGAATTCTGAATTTTGAATTGGGAACTAAGAATTTGGAATTGAGAATTCCAAGAGTGAGATACGTCAGTAGCTCAATTGGCAGAGCAGCGGTCTCCAAAACCGCAGGTTGGGGGTTCGAGTCCCTCCTGACGTGCTTGCACGCCGAAGAGCCTGCCTTCGCGGCGCGAAAAAACGAACACGAAAGTTTCAGCACGCAGGCGTGCACAACAGAGGTAATGTGATGAGAGAAAAGATTATCGGTTTCTTCGACGATGTTGTCAAGGAAATGAAGAAGGTTACTTGGCCCACCAAGGATGAGCTGAAGGATTTCACAGCTGTCGTCCTTGTTGCGACACTGATCATGGCAGTATTCATATATGCCGTCGATACGATCGTGAATCTTGCGTTAAGGTATATACTATGAGCGACGAACCCGTCGAGAAGAAAGAAGCAGTCGAACCCGCAAAGGTGTCCACGAAACGGTGGTATGTCGTGCGCACTTACTCCGGACAGGAGAATAAGGCTGTGGCATATCTGGAGAGTCAGCTCAAAGAATCCGACATCCGCGAAAGATTCGGCGAGATAGTGATCCCGACCGAGAAGGTGCCGACGATCAGTGAAAGCGGCAAGAGGAAAGTGAAAACCCGGAACTTCATGCCGGGATACGTGATGATCGAAACCGAAATGGACGACAGGGTGAAGGGTTTCATACTCAGTGTGCCGTCCATTATAAGCTTTGTCGGACCCAAGGGAGACCCGAGCCCGCTTCGACCCGATGAGGTCGTGAGGATGAAAGGGCGGATCGACGAGCACGAAGAACGGCAAGTCATGGAAGTGCCGTTCAAGACGGGAGACAAGGTGAAGGTGACGAGCGGTCCCTTCTCGACTTTCAAAGGAGAAGTGTCGGAAGTGAACCAGGACCGCATGAAACTGAAGGTAACCGTGACCATATTCGGTCGCCCGACCCCCGTCGAATTGAGTTTTACTGAAGTTGAACTAGAGAGATAACCCAGGTGAACAATGGCTAAGAAAGTTGTCGGTTTTGTAAAGTTGCAGATACCGGCCGGACAGGCGACTCCGGCACCGCCGGTGGGTCCTGCCCTCGGCCAGAAGGGCGTCAATATTATGGAGTTCTGCAAACAGTTCAACGCCCGTACGCAGGACAAACAGGGATTGATTATCCCCGTCGTGATCACGGTCTATTCGGACAAGTCGTTTGCGTTCATAACTAAGACCCCGCCCGCCGCAGTCCTCCTCGTCAAAGAGGCAAAGATCGAGAAGGGTTCGGGTGAGCCGAACCGCGTGAAAGTCGCAAAGGTCACGTACGAACAGGTGAAAAAGATCGCGGAAATGAAGATGCCGGATTTGAACACGACGGACGTCGAAGCTGCTGCAAGCATGGTCGCCGGCACGGCGCGCAGCATGGGCATCGTAATCGAAGGCTAAAAAAGAAGAGTTTATAAAAATGAAACAAAGCAAGCGAACTAGAGAACTGACCAAGCTGGTTGAAAAGAACAAGGAATACACCGTCGAAGAAGCCGTGGATAAGATCAAAGAGACGGCGAAAGCAAAGTTTGACGAGACCGTCGACATAGCCGTCCGCCTCGGCGTCGATCCGCGACACGCCGATCAGGCGGTCAGAGGCACTGTCTCTCTTCCGCACGGGATCGGCAAGACCGTCCGGGTCCTCGTTATCGCCAAACAGGCCCAGAGGCAGGAAGATGCCAAGCAGGCTGGAGCGGATCATGTCGGGTTCGACGATTACCTCAAGAAACTTCAGGAAGGCTGGTCGGATATAGATGTTATAGTAGCCACTCCCGACGTCATGGCTGATGTCGGAAAGCTCGGCAAAGTTCTCGGGCCGAAAGGGCTGATGCCCAACCCGAAGAGCGGCACAGTGACACCGGATGTCGCCAAAGCTGTCACGGAGATCAAGGCCGGCAAGATCGAGTTCAGAGTCGATAAGGCAGGCAACCTCCACGCGGTCGTGGGGAAGGCTTCTTTCGACAAGGATAAACTCGTCGACAATGTGAAATCCTTCCTGGCTGCGGTCAACAGGTTGAAACCGGCATCCGCAAAAGGGCAGTATATCAAGACCGTCGCGATATCGTCGACGATGGGCCCTTCGGTCAAGATCGACAAGTCGCTCGCCGCGAGCATACACTGAGTTTACGCACCGAATGCTTCTAAGCCTGTACGGGGTCCTACCCCCGGAACAGCACTAATGTCAAACATCTGAGGAAAAGATGAAAAAGGATGAAAAGGAACAGGTCGTCGCTGATGTGGCGGAGCTGATGTCCAATTCAAGCAGTCTTTTCTTCACGGACTTTGCAGGAATGACCGTCGCCGAAAGCAATGAGTTGCGGCGAGAGTTCCAGAAGACCGGCGTGAAGTATCAGGTTGTGAAGAACACCCTGATCAAGAAGGCAATGAAGACTTACTCGTCCGACGAAGCCGCGTATGGCTACCTGGTCGGGCCGACGGGAATTGCCTTCGGGTCGGAAGACCCTATCGCGCCGGCGAAAGTACTGAAGAAATTCTTCGACAAGAGTCAGAAGCCTGCGACGAAGGCGTTCATCGTCGACAAGCAGGTATTTGACGGGAAGAGACTGAATGAATTTGCGTTGATGCCGTCCAAGCCTGAAATGATCAGCGCGATACTAGGGAGCATCAACGCCCCGGTTTCAGGTATCGCAGGATCGATTTCGGCCGTGATGCGTGATCTGGTTGCAGTGCTCGATGCGGTGGAGAAGAAGCTCCCCGCTCAGGCCGCATAGAACAAAATAGAATTTCAAAAGGAGAAATAAGAAATGTCAGAAGCAGTTCAGGACCTGGTGGATAAGATAAGCAAACTCACCCTCTTGGAAGCATCCGAATTGAAAAAGGCGCTGGAGGATAAGTTCGGGGTGACCGCCGCGGCGCCGGTAGTGATTGCCGGAGCGGCAGCCGTAGCCGGAGGCGGTGCGGCACCAGCAGCCGAGGAGAAGACCGAATTCGACGTCAATCTCATCAGTGCAGGGACACAGAAGATCAACGTCATTAAGGTTGTCCGCGCGGCGACCGGACTCGGCCTCAAGGAAGCGAAAGACCTTGTGGACGGCGCCCCGAAAGTCGTGAAGGAAGCCTTGTCCAAGGCGGACGCGGAAAAACTGAAGAAAGAACTCGAAGAGGCTGGAGCAACTGTCGAGCTGAAGTAAAAAACTTTAGCGGGCATTTGAACGTTATCAGTATCAGTTATTGTAGCCAGTTCGGTAATCCGTCCCGGATAATCCGGGGACGGATTACCTGTCTTTATGTGGGACGCGCCCGCTACTCAAATCTCTCTTCGAAAAATTTTTAAAGGAGTGTGATTACGTTGAAGAACGGCAATTCTAATGGGCAGGATTCGGCGCGCTTAAACTTCGCAAAGATTCCTCAGAGGGTCGATTACCCGGATCTCCTCGATGTTCAGATCCAGTCGTTCAGGAAATTCCTCCAGGAAGATATCACTTCCAAAAGGAGGAGGGCGATCGGCCTGCAGGGAGTTTTCCAGGTCAATTTCCCCGTCTACGACAACAAGGAACACTTTGCCCTCGACTTTGTCGAGTACAGCATAGAGAAGCCGCGCTACGGAGTTGAAGAGTGTATTGAAAAGGGCTTGACATATTCGGTGACGCTGAAGGCAAAACTCCGTCTTGCGAGCAAGGACCCCGACCCGGGTAAAGAAGGGTTCATGGAAGCCAAGGAACAGGAAGTGTATCTGGGATCTATCCCGTACATGACCGACCGTGCGACTTTCATCATCAACGGCGCAGAGCGCGTCGTGGTCAGCCAGCTCCACAGATCGCCGGGTGTGTTTTTCGTCGAGACCGAACATCCTAACGGGGCGAGAATATGGAGCTCCCGTGTCATCCCGATGAGGGGTGCCTGGCTGGAGTTCACGACGGATATCAACAGCATTCTGTGGGTCTATATTGACCGCAAGAAAAAGTTCTATGCAACCACGCTCCTTCGTGCACTTGGATACGAGAAGAACGAAGACATACTCGAGCTCTTCCAGCAGGTCGAGGAACTGAACGTCGCTAAGCTCGAGGTGGAAGAACTCGTCGGGAGAAGACTGGTCGGCGATGTCGTGGACACGAAGACCGGCGAAATTATCATCGACACGTCGGACCTGTCACTCGAAGAGCTGAAGTTGACCGAGGAAACGGTCGAGCTCATAAAGAACGCCAACGTGAAGAAGCTCAGAGTGTTGAAGACGACCCGCAAGGGGGACGACCCGATCCTGCTCAACACGATCAGGGAGGATTCCACGAGTTCCAGCGAAGGCGCCCTGAAGAAGATTTATGAAGAGCTGAGATCCGTCGAAGCTCAGGACACTGAGACTGCCCGCGGACTCCTCGAGAAGATGTTTTTCAGCGAGAAGAGGTACGACCTCGGAAACGTCGGACGCTACCGCATGAACGCCAAGCTCTCGCTGGAGATTTCCACGTCGACTACCATCCTGACCAAAGAAGACATCGTGGCGATCATCGACTACATGTTGAAACTCCGCCGGGACGAGGGACAGATCGACGATATCGACCACCTCGGCAACAGACGCGTCAAGACCGTCGGGGAACAGCTTGAGTCCCAGTTCAATCTTGCCCTTACCAGGATGGTCCGCAACGTGAAGGAGCGGATGAACATTCATGATGAGGATAATTTTACTCCGCAGGGTCTTGTGAATGCCCGCGTGATAACCACTGTGCTGAATTCCTTCTTCGGGACCAGCCAGCTGTCACAGTTCATGGATCAGACCAATCCACTCGCGGAAATGACGCACAAGCGCCGCATGAGCGCACTCGGACCGGGAGGTCTTACGAGAGAGCGGGCGGGTTTCGAAGTCCGCGACGTCCACTACACGCACTACGGCCGGTTGTGTCCTATCGAGACGCCTGAAGGCCCGAATATCGGACTCATCTCGTCTCTTGCGGTTCATGCCCGCGTGAACGACTTCGGATTCATAGAGACTCCATATTTCAAAGTGGTCAACGGCGTCGCTTCGGACGAGATCGTGTTCCTTAGCGCTGCGCAGGAAGATGAGTACAAGATCGCTCAGGCAAACACCGAAGTCGACGAAAAGGGAAGAATAGTAGGCGAGCGCGCCCGCGCAAGATACCACGGCGACTTCATCCTGGAAAAACCCTCGGAAGTCCAGTTCATGGACATCGCGACGAACCAGATAGTAAGCCCGGCCGCGGCATTGATCCCGTTCCTCGAGCATGACGATGCCAACCGCGCGCTCATGGGAGCGAACATGCAACGTCAGGCTGTTCCGCTCATCGCCAATGAAGCCCCGGTTGTAGGGACGGGCCTGGAGCGGAAAGTGGCAGTCGATTCGAGGACTCTCGTCGTCGCCGAACATGATGGACTTGTCCAGGAGGTCGACGGCAGCCACCTCGTCGTCAAATACGATATCAACGAGAAGTCGGATGAATTTATCGCCAGCTTCCAGGACCTCCGGACGGCCGAATACAGGCTTCGCAAGTTCTTCAGGACCAACCAGGACACTACGGTAAACCAGAAACCTCTTGTCAAGGTCGGGCAGCGGTTCAAGAAGGGCGACGTCCTTGCGGACGGATGCTCGACGGAAAACGGCGAGCTTGCCCTCGGAAGAAACGTGCTTGTGGCGTTCATGCCATGGCACGGGTACAATTTCGAGGACGCGGTCATAGTGAGCGAGGACCTCGTGGCCCAGGACGCGTTTACATCTATCCACATCCAGTCGCTCGAGACCAGCGTCCGGGACACCAAGCGCGGTGAAGAGGAACTGACCCGCGACATCCCGAACGTGTCCGAAGAAATGACGAAAGACCTCGACGACAACGGCATGATCAGGGTCGGCGCGGAAGTCGTCGAGAACGATATCCTCGTCGGTAAGATCACCCCTAAAGGCGAGACCGACGTTACGCCGGAAGAGAAGCTCCTCCGTGCGATTTTCGGAGACAAAGCCGGCGATGTCAAAGATGCGTCGCTGAAGGCCCCTCCCGGAATGCGCGGCGTCGTCATCGACACGAAGTTGTTTTCCAGAAAGAAGAAAGACGCCGAGTCGAAGAAGGAAGAGAAGAAGCGGCTCGAAGAGATCGAAAAGTGGTTGAAGACCGCGAAGAGCGAAGTACACGAGAAGCTGATCGACAAACTTGCAGGACTTCTTGAAGAAGAGGCATCTACGGGCATACGCGCGAGGGATGGCTCCGTCGTGATTCGCAGCGGAACTTCGCTGAAGAGGGAAACCTTCCAGAAATTCGACGATCTCGAGAAGCTGGACTTCAGCGAACCATGGGTTGATAACGCCAGGAAGAACAGGCTTATCGAACAGATCTACAAAAACTACCATGCCCGCGTGCTTGATCTCGAGGAAGAAGCGCGGCGTGAGAGAAATAAAGCGATCACAGGCGATGAGCTTCCCCCGGGAATTGTGCAGCTCGCAAAAGTCTACGTTGCCTCGAAGCGCAAACTTCAGGTCGGAGACAAGATGGCCGGCAGGCACGGCAATAAGGGAGTCGTCTCCATCGTAGTCCCCAAAGAAGACATGCCGTTTCTCCCGGACGGTACGCCGGTACAGATGGTGCTTAATCCTCTCGGTGTTCCGTCGCGTATGAACATTGGCCAGCTCTATGAGACCGCCCTCGGTTGGGCAGCGGAAAAGCTTGGCGTGAAATACGCTTCCCCGATTTTCGACGGCGCCACGTGGGAAGAGGTCGCGGAAGAACTCCGAAAAGCCGGTCTCAGCGATAACTCCAAAACAGTCCTGTATGACGGAAAGAGCGGTGAGACATTCTCGAACGAGGTCACGGTCGGCTACATGTATATGATGAAACTCGACCACCTTGTGGAAGACAAGATACACGCCCGGTCGACCGGTCAGTATTCGCTCATTACCCAGCAGCCGTTGGGCGGAAAAGCGCAGTTCGGAGGCCAGAGATTCGGTGAGATGGAAGTCTGGGCCCTCGAGGCATACGGCGCAGCACATGTCCTCCAGGAAATGCTGACCGTGAAGAGTGACGATGTGCCCGGCAGATCTAAACTGTTCGAGTCTCTCGTCAAGGGCGAAAACACTCCCGAGCCGGGAATACCCGAAGCCTTCAGCGTGCTTGTACGCGAGCTCCAGGGACTCGGTCTCGAAGTGAAGGTTATGCATGACGGTGAATTCGCAAGAAGTGATGACCGAAAGTAAAGACTTTGTGATCCCGGTCCGCCTGCGGCGGATCGGGAGTGTGATAAAAATTGGAGGTTTCTTTAATGCCTAGCATGGATTTTCGCCGCGATTTACAGCAGACCCGCAAGGTCGTCACCGCCATTCGCATCAGCCTTGCGTCTCCCGATTCGATCATCGATCGCTCTCATGGAGAAGTGACAAAGCCTGAGACGATCAACTATCGGTCGTATCGTCCGGAGAAAGACGGGCTCTTTTGCGAGAAGATCTTTGGACCGGTGCGAGACTGGGAATGCCATTGCGGCAAATACAAGAAGATCAGGTACAAGGGGATTGTCTGCGACCGATGCGGCGTCGAAGTCACGCAGAAGAGCGTCCGCCGCGAGCGAATGGGACACATAACTCTTGCGACCCCGGTCGTCCATATATGGTACCTCCGCTCCTTGCCGAGCAAAATCGGCAACCTGCTTGGAATGTCGACCAAAGAGCTCGAGAAGATAGTCTACTACGAATCCTATGTTGTCGTTCAGCCCGGCGCCGCTACGGACTTGAAAGAGAAACAGCTTCTGACTGAAGAGCAGTACTATGAGCTCCAGGAAAAATATCCGCACAACAACGAACTCGACGATTCTGACGGCCGAAAGGTCATCGTCAGGATAGGCGGTGAGGCTATTAAGGAGATGCTGAAGCGAGTCGAGGTCGATTCACTCAGCGAGACGCTCCGCGTAGGCGCCCGCACCGAGAGATCTGAACAGAAAAGAATCGACCTTCTGAAGCGGCTGAAAGTCGCCGAAGCATTCCGTACAAGGGACGGGGAAGAGTTTATAAACAAGCCTGAATGGATGGTGCTTGAAGTCGTACCGGTAATTCCCCCGGAGCTTCGACCTCTCGTGCCTCTGGAGGGTGGACGGTTCGCGACGTCGGATTTGAACGACCTTTACCGCCGCGTTATCATCAGGAACAACCGTCTGAAGAGACTCATCGACATAAAGGCGCCGGAAGTAATTCTCCGTAATGAGAAGAGAATGCTTCAGGAGGCCGTCGACGCGCTGCTGGATAACAGCAGACGCATCAGTGCGGTAAACTCCGACAGCCAGCGCGCGCTGAAATCTCTCTCCGATGTTCTGAAGGGAAAACAGGGAAGGTTCCGCCAGAACCTGCTCGGCAAGCGCGTCGACTACAGCGGCAGGTCCGTCATCGTAGTCGGTCCGGAACTGAAGCTTCACCAGTGTGGATTGCCGAAGGACATGGCGGTCGAACTCTTTAAGCCGATGATCATAAGGAAACTTCTGGAGCGCGGCGAAGCCAAGACGGCAAAGACGGCACGCAGGCTTGTCGACAGGAAGGTTAAGGAAGTCTGGGAGGTCCTCCCTTCGATCGTCGACGGGAACCCCGTAATGCTCAACCGTGCACCGACGCTGCACAGGTTAGGTATCCAGGCGTTCCAGCCGGTTCTTGTGGACGCGAAGGCGATCAAGCTGCATCCTCTCGTGTGTACCGCTTTCAATGCGGACTTCGACGGAGACCAGATGGCCGTTCACGTGCCCCTTTCGTACGAGGCCCAGCTCGAGGCAAGGATACTCATGCTCTCGAGTCACAACCTCCTCTCTCCAGCACACGGCAAACCGATAGTGCACCCCACCCAGGATATGGTTTTGGGACTGTACTACCTGACCAAAGTCAGAAAGGGAAACGGCGAACCGATAAAACACTATTCTTCGGTCGACGAGATCAGGATGGCGATCGAACTTGGAAAACTGTCGCCGCATGAACCCATAAAATTTAGGACGAACGGGGAATTCATCGAGACAACCCCCGGGCGTGTCCTCTTCAATGAAATCGTGCCGGAGGAACTCGGTTACATCAACGAGGTCCTCACGAAGAGCAAGCTCATTTCGATCATTGCCGAGTCTTATAAAAAGGCAGGCCCCTCGAAGACCGCCCAGTTCCTGGACGACCTGAAGGATCTTGGATTTGAAAACGCGACGGCGGCCGGCCTTTCAATTAACGTGAACGATGTCATAATTCCCGATGTAAAGAGGAAATTCATCGAAATATCCGACCGCGAGGTCAAGGAAATCGAAGCCAGCTACGAAGGCGGCTTTATCACTGCCGGCGAGAGGTACAACAAGATCATCGACGTCTGGCAGAGGGCGACCAATCTCGTCAGCGATGCTGCGTACAAAACGCTGTCGGCATCCAAGGAAGGCTTCAACTCAATCTGGATGATGTTGGACTCCGGCGCCCGCGGTTCAAAGGACCAGGTCAAGCAGCTCGCTGCGATGCGGGGACTGATGGCTAAACCGCAGAAGTCGCTGACCGGACAGGTCGGGGATCTGATCGAGAATCCCATTATTGCGAACTTCCGCGAAGGATTATCAATCCTGGAATACTTCATCTCGACGCACGGTGCCAGGAAGGGATTGGCAGACACGGCTTTGAAAACCGCGGATGCCGGTTACCTCACCAGGAGGCTGGTGGACGTATCGCAGGACGTCGTCATCGCGACGGACGACTGCGGGACGATCCGTGGAATTTCCGTAAGTGCCATCAAAGACGGCGAGCGCGTGCAGGAGACGCTGGTCGAACGTATCCTCGGCCGTGTGGCTCTCTACGAAGTCGTTGACCCGCTTTCGGGTGAAGTGCTCGTTAAGGGCGGCGATGAGATCACGGAAGATCTGGCGGAGAAGATCGCCAACACGGCTATCGACAGCGTGGATATACGCTCCGTGCTGACTTGTGAGGCCCCGCGCGGTGTATGCGCGAAATGTTACGGGCGAAACCTTGCAACGGGCAAGATGGTTGAGATCGGTGACGCCGTCGGAATCATCGCCGCGCAGAGCATAGGAGAGCCCGGTACGCAGCTTACGCTCCGCACGTTCCACACCGGCGGCACAGCCAGCGTCGAGTCACAGGAATCGAATGTCGTCGCCCCGGCCGAAGGTAAGCTGAAATTCGAGAATATGCAGCCTCTTGTCGACTACTCGAACAGGACGACGGGCAAACCCGAGAAAGTCCTCCTTGGCAGGCACGGCGTAATCCAGATACTCGACAAAGACAACCGTGCCATTAAGAAGATGGACGTACCGCAGGGTGCTCACCTGCTTCTGGCCGAGGGCGCAGTCGTAAGCAAGGGCGACCTCGTTTACCAGTGGGATCCGTACAACACTCTCATCCTCACGGAGTTCGGCGGGAAAGTCCGCTGGGGCGACCTTAAGAAGGATGTGACGTATCGCGAGCAGACGGATGAGCAGACCGGTCAGGTTGAGAAAGTCGTTATCGAAAGTATCGACAAGAACGTCACGCCGTCGGTAGAAATAGTCCACGGTTCGAAGTCGAAACGGACCTACAACCTCCCGGTCGGCGCTCACATCGTCGTCGAAGAGGGCGAAGAGGTCCAGTCCGGCGAGACTCTGGCCAAGAAACCGAAGGAACTCTCGCGCGTACGCGACGTGACAACCGGTCTTCCAAGGGTTCAGGAATTGTTCGAGGCACGTGCACCGCAGGATCCCGCCACAGTCAGCGAGATCGACGGGTACATCGGCTTCGGCGGGCAGTCGAGAGGAACCAAGGAAGTTATCGTCACGAGTGCGGACGGGAAAGACAGAAAGACCTACAAGGTTTCTCTGCGCCAGCACATCCTGGTGCAAGAGAACGATTTTGTTATTGCCGGCGAGCGTCTGACCGACGGTCCGATCGATCCCCACGACATCCTGAGGATTAAGGGCCCGGCTGATGTCCAGAAATATCTGCTGGATGAGATCCAGGAGGTCTACCGCCAGCAGAACGTGACGATAAACGACAAGCACATAGAAGTGATTGTCCGGCAGATGTTCCAGCGAGTTCGTGTCGTTGATTCCGGAGATACACCCTTCCTCGAGGGCGATATCGCCGACGTGCACAGGATCCGCGAGGAGAACGCTTCAATCGGCAAGAGAGTCGTTGTGACGACGAAGGGCGATTCGAAGTACAGGATCGGCCAGATCGTCGAACGTGCTCTCGTGATGGCGAAGAACCGCGATTTGCGGAGGTCGAAGAAGAAAGTGATCGAGTTCCGCGATGCGGTGCCGGCGACGTCCGAGGATGTGCTGCTGGGAATTACATCGGCAGCATTGTCGACAGACAGCTTCATTTCTGCGGCCTCTTTCCAGGAGACCACGAAAGTCCTGACCGATGCATCGGTCGAAGGGAAGCTGGACAACCTCGTCGGATTGAAGGAAAACGTCATAATCGGGCAGTTGATCCCGGCGGGCACGGGTCTGAAGAAGTTCCGAGACCTGATCCTGACCGAGGAAGAGATGCTCGATAAGGCCGAAGAGACCGAAGAGGGAGTCTCGCGCCAGAAGGTAGCGTCCTAAGAGAACGGTGTCAGAGCGGGGGAGGAAGAAATTTCTCCCCCTTTTTATGGCGCGATTTCTTGCTTGTTTGGGCGCGGTTTTTTATATTTTTATCTCTATGATGAAGGTACGTATTTTGGAGGAACACATTGCCGACGATTAACCAACTGATAAGGCAGGGGAGGAAGAGGATTCTTCTCAAAGGAAAGTCCCCCGCGCTTCAGGGAAACCCGCAAAAGCGGGGCGTATGCACCCGCGTCTATACCACCACACCTAAGAAGCCGAATTCGGCTCTCCGCAAAGTAGCGCGCGTTAGGCTGGTCCATGGAATAGAAGTTACGGCTTACATCCCTGGCGAGGGACATAACCTTCAGGAGCACTCAATAGTTTTGATCAGAGGTGGCCGTGTTAAAGATCTTCCTGGCGTGCGTTATCACATCATAAGAGGCACTCTTGACACTGCCGGCGTGACAGACAGGAAGCAAGGCAGGTCAAAATACGGTGCCAAGAAGCCTAAAGCTTCGGCATAATTATAACAAGAAGAGTTTAAGATGAGGAAAAAGCGCTCTGACAGGCGTCAGGTGATCCCTGACCCGAAGTATAATGATGTGTTCTTGGCGAAGTTCGTGAACAATGTCATGAGCTCCGGCAAGAAACACCTTGCCCGCCGCATACTCTACGATGCATTTGACATCGTCGAGCAGCGGACGAAACAAAATCCGCTCGACGTGTTCAGGAAGGCACTGAACAACGTCCAGCCGATTATAGAGGTTCGCGCCCGCAGAGTCGGTGGTGCGACCTACCAGGTCCCCAGTGAAGTCCGCCCCGAGCGGAGTCTCGCACTTGGAATGCGCTGGCTGATCAGGTATGCCAGAGAGCGCAAGGATAAATCGATGTCGCTGAAGCTTGCTGCCGAGATAATAGCCGCTTCGAACGGTGAAGGAAACGCTATTAAGAAGCGTGAAGACACCCACAAAATGGCGGAAGCCAATAAGGCCTTCGCCCACTATAGGTGGTAGAAAAGACCGGAAGGTTATAGATAGAACATGATTAGAGAGTATCCGCTAGAACGAACGCGAAATATAGGTATAATGGCGCACATTGACGCCGGTAAAACGACTACGACCGAAAGGATTTTATTCTATACAGGTAAAACGCACCGTCTGGGAGAAGTCCATGATGGTGCGGCGACGATGGACTTCATGGAGCAGGAAAAGGAAAGAGGTATCACCATTACTTCTGCCGCGACAACCTGCTTCTGGCGGGATCACAGGATCAACATCATCGATACTCCGGGCCACGTCGATTTCACGATAGAGGTGGAGCGTTCGCTCCGCGTACTCGACGGCGCAATCGCCCTTTTCTGTGCGGTGGGCGGCGTCGAACCGCAGTCTGAAACAGTTTGGCGCCAGGCCGACAAGTACGGAGTCCCGAGAATCGCATTCGTGAACAAGATGGATCGCGTCGGCGCTGATTTCTTCAACGTCATCCAGATGATGCACGATCGGTTGAAGGCAAACGCGGTTCCTATCCAGCTCCCGATCGGACAGGGAGACATTTTTGCGGGCATAATCGATCTGATCAGGATGAAGGCCGTCATGTATAACGAGTCGAATCTCGGTACCACCTGGGAAGAGTACGACATCCCGCACGACCTTCAGAAGATAGCGCAGGAGTACAAGACGAAACTCCTGGAGGCCGTCTCCGACATCGACGACACGCTTCTCGTTAAGTATCTCGACGGCAAGGAAATCTCTCAGGAAGAAATTATCGCGACGATTAGAAAGGCAACTATCGAGCTCAAGATCGTCCCCGTCGCCTGCGGTACGGCGTTCAAGAACAAGGGAGTCCAGCGTCTTCTCGACTGCATCGTGGATTTCCTTCCGTCGCCTATAGATGTCGGCGCTACCCACGGGCATGACATGAGCGGTAATCCGATCGAGCGCAAGCCCTCGGATAGCGTCAAGTTCTCCGCGTTGGCGTTCAAGATCATGACGGACCCGTATGTCGGCAAGCTGACGTTCTTCAGAGTCTACAGCGGAACCCTTTCCGGCGGATCATACGTGTATAATTCGATCACAGGCAGGAAAGAAAGAATCGGCCGCATCCTCAGGATGCACGCGAACCACCGCGAAGATATCGATACGGCTTTCACAGGCGACATAGTCGCCGCGGTCGGATTTAAGGCCACGAAGACCGGCGATACGCTCTGTGAAGAGGGGGCTCCGATCATACTCGAAAAAATGGAATTCCCTGAGCCGGTCATTCACATTGCCATTGAACCGAAGACCAAAGCCGACCAGGAGAAGCTCGGCGAGTCGCTCATGAAGCTGACTGAAGAGGATCCGACGTTCCGCATGTCTACCAACGAAGAGACGGGGCAGACGATTATAAGCGGTATGGGCGAGCTTCACCTGGAGATAATCGTCGACAGGTTGAAGCGCGAGTTCAAGGTCGAAGCCAATGTCGGAAGACCTCAGGTGGCCTACAAAGAAACGATCAAGAAGAAGGTCACCCAGGAAGGAAAGTTTATCAGACAATCAGGCGGACGCGGACAGTACGGTCACGTCTGGCTGGAAATCGGACCCAACGAAAAAGGTAAGGGATACGAATTTACGAACGCGATAGTCGGCGGCGTTATTCCGAAGGAATATATCCCGGCAGTTTCCGAAGGAATCCAGGAAGCGCTTCAGAGCGGAGTCCTGGCCGGATACCCGGTTGTCGATGTGAAGATAAAACTCTTTGACGGATCGTACCACGACGTCGATTCCAGCGAAATGGCGTTCAAGATAGCCGGAAGCATCGGTTTCAAGGAAGGTGCCAGGAAAGCGGACCCGGCCCTGCTTGAGCCCATGATGGATGTGGAAGTCGTGACTCCGGAAGAGTATCTCGGAGACGTGATGGGCGATCTGAATTCCCGTCGCGGCCGGATCGAAGGAATCAGCTCGAGACGAGATGCACAGGTCGTGAAAGCCCAGGTCCCGCTGTCCGAGATGTTCGGGTATGCCACTTCTCTCCGCTCGATGACGCAGGGACGCGCGATTTTTACAATGCAGTTCTCTCACTATGATGAGGTGCCGCGCAGCATCGCGGACCAGATCATTGAAAAGGTGCGCGGCAAGGAGTCCGTTGCCGCATGACCGGAAACTCGCTTTCCGTTCGTCTCTTTCTGTCGGTATCACCGCATGCGGAATTCCGACTTGTTGGGATAATTAGTTTGAAAAAATCATAAGGAGAATTTAGATGGCAAAGGAGAAATTCGACCGCAGTAAGCCGCATATCAACGTCGGCACGATCGGGCACATCGACCACGGCAAGACTACACTAACGTCCGCAATCACGCTCGCCTTGGCCAAGAAAGGCTGGGCATCCGCCAGGAGTTTCGATAGTATCGACAACGCCCCCGAAGAAAAGGCCCGCGGCATAACGATCGCAACTGCACACGTGGAATATCAGACTGCCACAAGACACTACGCGCACGTCGACTGCCCCGGACACGCCGACTATATAAAGAACATGATCACCGGCGCCGCCCAGATGGACGGGGCGATCCTCGTAGTTGCGGCTAACGACGGTCCGATGCCTCAGACCCGCGAGCATATCCTGCTGGCCTATCAGGTGGGTGTGCCTAAAATCGTTGTCTTCATGAACAAAGTCGATATGGTTGACGACCCTGAGCTCCTCGAACTCGTTGAGGTCGAGGTCCGCGACCTGCTGAAGAAGTACAACTTCCCCGGCGATGAGATACCTGTAATCCGCGGCAGCGCTCTCCAGGCTATGGAAGCGGGAAATGATCCCAATGCTACGCCCGAGGATCCGCGCCTGAAGTGCATATTCGACCTGATGGATGCCGTAGACAGCTATATACCGCTCCCCCAGCGCGATGTCGACAAGCCGTTCATCATGCCGATCGAAGACGTCTTCACCATCACCGGCCGCGGTACCGTCGGAACGGGCCGTGTCGAACGCGGAAAAGTGAAGGTCGGCGAGGAAATCGAAATAATCGGTCTCGGCGCCCACAAGAAGGCTGTCGTTACCGGACTTGAGATGTTCAGAAAAGAACTCGACGAAGGAATGGCGGGCGACAACATCGGCGCTCTGCTCCGCGGCGTAGAGAAAAATGAGCTCGAGCGCGGAATGGTTCTTGCGAAGCCAGGATCTATTACTCCTCACACCAAGTTCATCGCACAGGTTTATGTCCTGAGCAAGGAAGAAGGCGGCCGCCATACTCCGTTCTTCAAAGGATATCGTCCGCAGTTCTACTTCCGCACGACAGACGTTACCGGCTCGGCTACGGAGTTCCCGTCGGGTACCGAGATGGTTATGCCCGGCGACAACGTCGACAACCTGAGGATCGAGCTGATAACCCCGATCGCTATGGAAGAAGGACTTAGGTTCGCTATCCGCGAAGGCGGTCACACGGTCGGTGCAGGTGTCGTAACGAAGATCATAGAATAGGGATACGGAATGCTGTATCTCCACTTGAACGCTGACAAAATCATACAAACGAGGTAAGCTGTGGCTGGTCAGACTATCAGGATAAAGTTGAAATCCTACGATCACGCTCTGATTGACAAATCGGCGGAGAAGATCGTCAGGACGATCAAGTCCACCGGAGCCGTTGTTTCCGGCCCGATCCCGCTGCCGACTAAGAAGACGATCTATACCGTGCTTCGCTCTCCGCACGTCGACAAGCGGAGCCGCGAGCAGTTCGAGCTTCGACAGCACAAGCGGTTGATTTACATCTATAATGCGTCGTCGAAGTCGGTTGACTCTCTGACCAAACTCGATCTCCCCGCGGGGGTCGATGTCGAGATGAAGGTCTGATTTAAAATTCCTGACCTGTCGTCAGGACAGGTCTGAATTTCGAATTTTAAATGTTGAATTTGCACTCTTCATTCCGGCCATGATTACCCGGATGTACGTAATTAAGAATTGAGAATTTAAAATTGAGAATTATACCATGAGCGGTCTGCTTGGCAAGAAACTCGGCATGACTAACGTTTTCGACGAGAAGGGCAACGCCATCTCCGTGACCGTAATCGAGGCGGGACCGTGTGCCGTCACAGCGATCAAGACCAAGGATCGCGACGGATACGAGGCGCTCCAGCTCGGTTTCGGCGAGAAGCCCGAACGCGTCGTCACCAAGCCGATGAAAGGACATTTTGCGAAAGCCGGAGTCAAGCCTGCGGCGATGCTTTGCGAGTTTGACGGGTTCGACATCGCGTCGTTCAAACTCGGCGACGTCATCAATGTCGACAAGGTGTTTTCCGTCGGCGACAAGATTTCCGTGACCGGTACTTCCAAAGGAAAGGGATTCCAGGGAGTGGTCAAGCGTCACCATTTCGGAGGCGGCCTTGTGACACACGGCCAGAGCGACAGGTTGCGCGCCCCCGGTTCCGTCGGCAGCTCTTCCTATCCTTCCCGCTCCTTCAAGGGGTTGCGGATGGCCGGAAGAATGGGCGGAAAAAGGTCCACTATGAAGAATCTGAAGGTGGTTCGTCTGATCCCTGACTCGAACATTATTCTCGTGGAAGGTTCCATCCCCGGGCCGACCAACGGTTACGTCCAAATCTGGAAGTGAAAGAGGTTGCCAAGATGCAATTAGAAGTGTTGAAAATCGACGGGAGCAAGTCGGGCGAGAAGGTTGAGTTGTCCGCGGCCGTGTTTGGGATCGAACCGAACGACCAGGCCATTTACCAGGCAGTGACTGCCTATCTGGCCAACGCCCGCCAGGGTACTCACAAGACGAAGACACGCGGGGAAGTGCGCGGCGGCGGGAAGAAACCGTGGAAGCAGAAGCACACGGGAAGAGCCCGCAGCGGCTCGACCAGAAACCCCGTATGGGTCGGCGGCGGAACGATCTTCGGGCCTCGGCCTCACGATTATGTGAAGAAAGTCAACGATAAGGTGAAAGACCTCGCGAAGAAGTCGGCACTCTCCTATAAGGCCAAAGACAGCGGCGTAGTCGTGGTCGAAGACTTCACGCTTGAGGAGTCGAAGACAAAGCGCGTCGTCGAGATACTCAGCTCCCTCGGCTTGAAGGGGAAGAAAGTACTCGTCCTTCTGCCCAAGGGTGACAGGAAGGTTGCGCTTGCGGCGAGAAATATGCCCCGGGTGTTCGTCAAGGATGCTGTAGGAGCGTCGGTATACGAGATTTTGGACAACGACGTAGTCCTCTTCCAGAAGAGTGCGCTCACGGCTTTACAGGATAAACTGGTCGGAGAAACGAAATGAGTTCGGTTTTGGTAAGACCTCTCTTGACTGAGAAGAATACGAAGCTGCAGGAGCAGCACCAGTATGTCTTTGAAGTGAGAAAAGAATCAAACAAGATTGAAATCACGCGCGAGATCGAGAAGCGTTTCAGCGTTAAAGTGAAAAGCGTTCGCACGGTGGTAGTGAAAGGCAAGCTGATAGGCACGATGACCAAGCGCGGACGTTTCGAAGGAAGACGGCCCATGAGGAAGAAGGCGGTTGTTACACTCATGGAAGGTTACACGATCGACTTGCTCGGTGCTGCATAGGTTGATTGCAGATTGCACTATGCGGTATGCCAGCGAAGAAATAATGAACGGCAAAGGATTTTGAAATGGGTTTGAAGAAATTAAAACCAATGACCCCGGCGACCCGGTTCTACACCGTCTCCACGTTCGAAGAGGTCACTAAGACCAAGCCGGAGAAAGCCCTGGTCGCACCGTTGAAGAGCTCCGGAGGGAGGAACAACCAGGGCCGGATAACATCTCGCCATCGCGGCGGCGCACACAAGAAGTTTTATCGGATCATAGATTTTAAGCGCGAGAAAAACGGCATTGACGCAAAGGTCGCGGCAATCGAATACGATCCGAACCGCAACGCAAGGATCGCCCTCCTTCATTACGTCGATGGAGAGAAGAGGTACATTATCGCCCCCGACGGCCTCAAGGTTGGGGATATCGTTCAGACCGGCCAACAAGCCGAGATAAAGACGGGCAGCGCCATGCTGCTCAAGAACATCCCCGTCGGCACTACGATTCATAACGTGGAATTGAAGCCCGGCAAGGGTGCGCAGATAGCACGGAGTGCCGGCAACTCGGTGCAGCTGGCTGCAAAGGAAGGCAATTTCGCAACTCTGAGGCTCCCTTCAGGTGAAATGAGAATGGTAAGGACAGATTGCAAAGCCACCATCGGAGTAGTCGGCAACGCCGAGTATGAGAACATCAGCTGGGGCAAAGCAGGCAGGCTTCGCTGGTTCGGAGTCAGGCCGCAGTCGCGCGGCGTCGTTATGAACCCGGTCGACCATCCGCACGGCGGCGGTGAAGGAAAGTCCCCGCAGGGTAACCCCCACCCGGTGTCGCCCTGGGGCTGGAAGACGAAGGGCAAGAAGACCCGCAAGAGAAACAAGCAGTCAAACAAGTATATCGTGAAACGCAGAAAGTAACGGTTGGAATGACATGGCTCGTTCGGTAAAAAAAGGTGTTTACGTCGATCCGAAGCTTCTCAAGAGAGTTGAGGATCTCAACAAGAAGAACCAGAAGAAAGTGATCAAGACCTGGTCGCGAGACAGCATGATCGTCCCCGATTTTGTCGGTCACACTTTCGCGGTCCACAACGGAAACAAGTTCATCCCGGTGTACATCATAGAGGCGATGGTCGGACACAGGCTCGGAGAGTTTGCAGCGACCCGTACCTTCAGGACTCACCCGGGCGTGAAATCCGAAAAGACAGCTACGGCCGGATAAAGGAGTTCAGGAAATGGAATCTAGAGCAATTGCCAGATACATCGGCTCTTCGCCACGGAAGATGAGGCTCGTTGCCGACCTGGTCCGTGGAAAGAGCGTCGGCCAGGCGTTATCGATCCTGCATTTTTCCCCGAAGCATGCGGCCAAGGATGCCGAGAAAGCCGTGCGCTCGGCCGTTGCCAACATCATGAACAGGGAAGATGTCGGCAAGATCGACGAAGAGAGCCTTTTCATCAAAGAGATTTTTATAGACGGCGGTCCCGTGGCAAAGAGAGTTTTGCCGGCCCCTCAGGGACGCGCCTATCGTATAAGAAAGAGAAGCAACCACATAACAGTTGTAGTGGCAACCAAAGAATGAAATTAATCCAGACGCATCCCGGCATTTCCGGGAACGACTTAGGAGGAACTTTTGGGACAAAAGACTAATCCTATCGGTTTTAGGCTCGGAATCACACGAGACTGGGACTCGACATGGTTCGAGCGCAAGGGCTATTCGAAGCTGCTGACTGAAGATGAGAGAGTCAGGAATTACCTGCGGAACCGTCTCGACAAGGCAGGTGTATCGCGCCTCATAATCGAACGTAAGGGAAGTCAGATGACGGTTTCTATCCACACGAGCCGTCCGGGAATTGTCATTGGAAAGAGCGGAAAGGATGTCAACCAGCTCGAAGCCGAACTGAAGAAGCTCACCAGCCGGGAGGCAGTCAAGATAAAGACGTTCGAGATAAAGCGGCCAGAGCTTGATGCGTATCTGGTAGCATTGAACATTGCCAATCAGCTCGAAGGAAGAATTAATTTCCGGCGTGCGATGAAGAACGCCATCACTTCGGCGAGCAGGATGGGTGCCGAAGGGATCAGGGTGATGTGCGCGGGAAGGCTCGGCGGTGCTGAAATCGCCCGCACGGAGCAGTACCGTGAAGGACGTGTTCCCTTGCACACCCTGCGTGCCGATATCGATTACGCAAGTGTCGCTGCCCGGACGATTTACGGTTTGATCGGTGTTAAAGTCTGGATTTGCCGCGGCGAGGTCTACGGACCGCTTCCGCGATAACAGTTAAGGAGATTCACTTATGTTGATGCCTAAAAGGGTGAAATACAGAAAGACTCAACGCGGCAGGATGCGCGGCAAGGCCCAGCGCGGAAGCACCGTCGCGTTTGGGGACTTCGGGCTGAAGGCTCTGGAGCCCGGCTGGATTACTGCCCGGCAGATCGAGGCGGCACGTGTCGCCCTGACGAGACAGATGAAACGCGACGGAAGAATCTGGATCAGAATTTTCCCCGACAAACCGGTGACCAAGAAGCCGGCCGAGACAAGAATGGGAAAAGGAAAAGGCATGCCGGAGTTCTGGGTTGCCGTAGTGAAACCCGGCAGAGTAATGTTTGAGATCGGCGGCGTGAGTGCGGCCCTCGCAGAAGAAGCTTTGAGGCTTGCGGCGCACAAGCTGCCGATAAAGACGAAGTTTGTCGTAAGTATGGATTACGAGGGTTAAAGAAATGATAAAGCCCCATGAGCTCCGGCCTATGTCGGAGAAGGAACTGCGGCAGCGCATCAAGGACAACCTGGAGGCGCTGGACAAGATGAAGTTTCAGAAAGCCGTCGGCGGCGAGGTTAAGAACCCGGTACAGATTCGCTTTCTCAAGAAAGAGATCGCGCGGATGAGGACGATCCTCCGCGAACGGGAGACCGCGGCCTCGAAGAACACTTCCGCCGAAGCTTCAGATAAGAATGAGGTCGCCTGATGGAAAGCACAACCGAAAAAAGAAGCCTTAGAAAAGTCAGGGTCGGAAAAGTCGTGAGCAACAAGATGCAGAAATCCATCCTTGTGAGCATCGAGAGAAGGGTTCCGCACCCCATCTACAAGAAATATTTCCGGAAAACCACGAAGCTCATGGCGCATGATGAAAAGAACGAAGCGCGTATAGGCGATATCGTGAAGATCATGGAAACGCGGCCGCTGTCGAAGAGTAAACGCTGGCGCCTCGTAGAGATTGTCGAAAAAGCGAAGTAGCGGAGGTTTAGGAATTGATTCAGGAAGAAACGAATCTCGTAGTCGCCGACAATTCGGGCGCAAAGAAGGTCCGCTGCATCAGAGTGCTCGGCGGGCACGACAGGCGTTACGCCGGACTCGGTGACCTCATCGTGGTCGCAGTCAAACAGGCGATACCCGGTGCGGAAGTGAAGAAGGGCGACGTGTCGAAGGCCGTCGTCGTGCGGACCAAGAAGGAATACAAGAGAGCCGACGGAACATTCATCAGGTTTGATGAGAACGCGGCGGTCCTTCTGAACCAGCAGGGCGAACCGCGGGGCACACGCATCTTCGGACCGGTCGCGCGCGAGCTTCGTGACAAGCAATTCATGAAGATTGTCTCGCTAGCCCCCGAAGTACTTTAAGAGAGGTTTTAAGAATGAACGTTCATAAAAACGACATGGTTCTAGTCATCAGCGGCAACTCCCGCGGCAAATCGGGAAAAGTGTTGCGCGTAATCCCGGACAAACAGAGAGTTCTCGTCGAGGGAGTGAATGTCAGGAAGCGTCACACTAAGCCGACCAGCAAGATGCCTGCAGGAGGAATACTGGAGAGAGAGCAATCGATCCATGCATCAAACGTGATGGTTGTCTGCCCGAAGTGCAGCAAGGCGAGCCGGGTCGGATATGCGACGGTGGCGACTGCCACGGGCGGACGCAAGCAGAAAATGCGCGTCTGCAAAAACTGTAACGAAATGTTTTAAACGAGTCTGAAGAATGGCAAAAGAGAAAACCCAAAATCCAGCGGCGCAGGGCGGGAAAGAGAAGAAACCCAAGGCCCAGCAGCAGCCGAAAGGCAAGGCGGCCCCGCACGTTGAGGAAGTCGTCGAAGAGAAAGTCACTCCTCGTCTGGCCGAGTCATACAAGAAGGAAGTCGTCCCGGCCCTGATGAAGAGGTTCAGCTACAGCAACACGATGCAGGTCCCCAGGCTTGAGAAGATATCGATAAACTGCGGCGTCGGCGAGGCGACTCAGGACCAGAAGATCCTTGAGACGGTCGTTCGCGAACTGACCCTCATAGCCGGCCAGAAGCCTGCGATCAGGCGCTCCAAAAAGGCTATATCGAACTTCAAGCTTCGCGAGAACATAGCGATCGGCTGCAAGGTAACACTCAGAAGCGCCAAGATGTACGAGTTCATGGACAGGCTGATAAGCCTGGCTATCCCGCGCGTCCGCGATTTCAGAGGAGTGCCTGACAAGTCGTTCGACGGTCGCGGCAACTACACGCTCGGCCTGAAGGAGCAGATCATATTCCCGGAAATAGACGTGGACAAGATCGAGAGAATCTTCGGCATGGACATCACATTCGTGACGACTGCCAAGACGGACGAAGAAGCGTACGAGTTGTTGAAAGGTTTCGGAATGCCTTTCAGAAAACGTGAAGCCTCCGAAGGTGCCTTCGGAGAGGCTGCTTAATTTCGAAAGGAGTATTTGAGTGGCGCGGACAGCAATGATTGTCAAAGCTCAAAGAGAGCCCAAGTACAAAGTGAGAAAGCATAACCGCTGCACTATCTGCGGGAGGCCGCGAGCTTACTACCGCAAATTCGGCGTCTGCCGCATTTGCTTCAGAAAATTGGCTTTGGACGGGCTTATACCCGGTATCAAGAAAGCAAGTTGGTAATTTAACTTAGGAGTGGAAGTCGATGTCGATGACTGACCCTATTGCTGATTTCCTCACAAGACTGAGAAATGCAGCAACCGCACGGCAGAGAAGAGTGGATATCCCGGCTAGTAATTTGAAGAGAGCCATTACGAAGATCCTGTATGAGCAGCACTATATAGACAAGTACAGTGAGATGGAGACAGCCACTCAAGGCACCATCAGGATCTATCTAAAGTACTACAATGGCAAGCCGGTCCTTTCCGGTCTGAAGCGTATCTCGGTCCCAGGTCGCCGCGTATATGCCGGCGCAACCGAACTACCCCGTGTGTTGAACGGGCTGGGAGTTGCGATCGTTTCGACTAACAGGGGCGTAATGACAGACAAGGATGCCCGTCGCCTGAACGTGGGCGGAGAAATAATCTGCTACATTTGGTAATTACAAGGAGTTCTTAAAGTGTCACGAATTGGCAAGAAGCCCGTTGCGATCCCGAAAGGAGTGACGGTGCAGGTGTCTGACGGAGCGGTCAAGGTGAAGGGACCGAAAGGCGAAATCTCGGCCAAGCTTCACCAGGCGGTATCCATCGAAGTCGGCGGTGAAGAGGCACTCGTGAAAGTCAGAGGAAATTCTTTCGATGCTGTCCACGGCCTCTGGAGGGCGCTGCTCAACAATATGGTAACCGGAGTGACCCAAGGGTTCGAGAGGAAACTCGAAATAGTAGGAGTCGGTTACAGGGCCGAGATGAAAGGTTCGAACATCCAGATGATTCTCGGTTTCTCCCACCCGATCCTTTTCAGGCCGCCCCAGGGAGTGAAAATACAGACGCCGTCACCGACAAGCATCGTCATTTCTGGAATCGACAGACAGCTCGTCGGGCAGGTGGCCGCCAAGCTGAGGTCTTTCCGTCCGCCGGAACCTTACAAGGGTAAAGGCGTGAAATATGAAAACGAATTTGTCCGTCGCAAAGCTGGAAAAGCAGCGGCAGCGGCTAAATAAAACTTCGAGGTTAATTCAAAATGGGACGTCTTGAAATAAAGAAAGTGCGCCACGAAAGAGCCAAACGCAGTCTGCGAAAGAAGATCCAGGGGACTACGGAGCGGCCTCGCCTCGTGGTTTTCAGGAGTCTTAAACATATCTATGGAACGATTGTCGACGACAGCCGCGGAAGAACCATTTTGCAGGTGTCGAGCCTCAATAAGGAAATCGCGGAAGAGCTGAAGACCGTTAAGGGAAAGGCCAACGTCAGCAAGATCGTCGGGAAGGCTCTCGCAAAGAAGGCGCTGGAGAAGAACATCCAGCAGGTGATTTTCGACAGGGGCGGACACATATATCACGGCCGACTGAAAGCCTTCGCCGACGGCGCGCGCGAAGGCGGTTTGAAATTTTAAAAAGGCATTTGACAAATGAAATTAAGAGACCTTAAGAACGCACAAAGAGTAAAGCCGGATCAAACGGAGCTGAAGGAAAAGCTCGTCCATATCAACCGCGTGGCAAAGGTTGTAAAAGGCGGAAGGCGCTTCAGCTTCAACGCGATCGTCGTGGTCGGTGACGGCAAGGGAAGCGTCGGAGTCGGCCTCGGCAAAGCCAACGAAGTTAACGACGCCATCAGCAAGGGAGTCGACGACGCCAAGAAGAATGTCGTAAGGGTGGCGGTGCTGCGCGGTACTGTCCCGCATCCGGTGATCGGTAAATTCGGCGCCGCGAAGGTCTTGTTGAAACCTGCAACTCCCGGTACGGGCGTGATAGCCGGCGGAGGCGTCCGCGCGGTTCTTGAATCGGCAGGCGTTCAGGACGTTCTTACAAAGTCGATGGGCTCGTCGAACCCGCATAACGTCGTCAAGGCGACGATGCGTGCGCTGCTGAATCTCTCCGACGCCCATATGATATCAGAGAAGCGCGGCATGAGAACGCGTGATCTGTTTGCGGTCGACGCCGGTCCTGAGACGGCAAGCGGCGCGACGGCAGATTCGGCGGAGGTATCCAAATGAGTGGCGAAAAGAAAATCAAGATAACACAGATCAGAAGCACCATCGAGAGGCCGAAGAGGCAGAAGCTTACAATCGAAGCACTCGGGCTCGGCAGGATCAGAAAATCGGTGGTGAAGAAAGATACTCCTCAGATCAGAGGAATGATTGCTAAAGTCCAGCATCTAGTCCGTGTTGAGGAGGCTTAGGAGATTTCATGAACGTTCTAGGAAATTTGAAGTATGCTCCGGGTGCGAGAAAAAAGGTAAAGCGCATCGGACGCGGAGTCGGTTCGGGTCACGGCAAGACGGCGGGAAAGGGACACAAAGGGCAGCGTTCCCGTTCAGGTGATCAGATCAGACCCTGGTTTGAAGGCGGTCAGATGCCGCTTAACAGGCGTATCCCGAAATTCGGTTTCAAGAGCCCGTTCCGCGTGGAGTTCCAGATCGTCAATGTCTCCACCCTCGGCAAGCTTGCCGAGTCGGGGAAGCTTGCAGACGGAGTGGTTACCCCCGAAGTGCTCTACAGGCTCGGGGCTGTGGCGAAGAAATCTGTCCCGGTAAAGATACTCGGCGACGGGAATCTTAGCGCGAAACTGCAGGTGACTGCAAACGCTTTCAGCAAATCGGCCTCCGAGAAGATAGCAGCGGCAGGCGGCAAAGTCGAAATGATCCCGGCTATCGGCGGGACAAAAACACTCGAGTCATAAGAAATGTCGAGACTAACTGAGAGTCTAAGAAACGTCTTCAAGGTGGAGGATTTGCGGAAGCGGATTCTCTACACTGCGGGACTCCTTGCTGTCGTCCGGCTCGGAGCGCATATCACTCTTCCGGGTGTGGACGCATCTCTGCTTGCAGAAGTTACCCGGACTCAATCGCAGAACACGCTGTTCGGATTGTACGACTTGTTCGCCGGAGGAGCTTTCTCTAACGCGGCAATTTTCGCGTTGGGGATTATGCCTTACATCAGCGCAGAAATCGTCATCCAGCTTCTTGGCGCGGTTGTTCCGTACTTCCAGAAGCTGCAGAGGGAGGGCGAGGAAGGTCAGAAGAAGATAAGGCAGCTTTCCCGCTACGGCACGGTACTCATTTCTGCTTTGCAGGCATGGGGCGTGAGCGTCAGGCTGGAAAGCATGACCACTCCGGGTGGATTTCCCGTCATTCCCGACGTGGTCCGCGGAATCGGTTTCACTCTGTCCACCGTTATATTCCTGACCTCGGCCACTATCTTCATGATGTGGCTTGGCGAACAGATTACCGACAAAGGTATCGGCAACGGTATCTCCCTGATCATCACCATCAACATCATAGCCAGATTTCCCAACGCGATACTTGATGAGTACCAGCTCGTCAGCTCAGGCACGAGGGGCTTCATCTCCGAGCTCGTGGTTGTCGCCCTGATGATCGGAATCATCGCGGCCATCGTGTACGTGACCGAAGGAACCAGGAAGGTCCCGGTGCAGTATGCCAAGAGGGTCGTGGGCCGAAAAGTTTACGGCGGTGTAATGCAGTATATCCCGATCCGCGTGAACACAGCAGGCGTTATGCCTATCATCTTCGCGCAGTCGATCATGTTCGTTCCGCAGACGGTTTTGACATTCTTCCCGGAGAACGAGTTCATGCAGAGCATCGCGGGATACTTCTCGTTCACGTCGTTCGTCTATTCTTTCATTTACGCTTTGATGATTATTTTCTTCACTTACTTTTACACAGCCATTGCCTTCAACCCGACCGACGTCGCGGACAACATGAAGAAACAGGGTGGGTTCGTCCCGGGTATCAGGCCCGGACAACACACGGCGGATTTCATTGACAACATACTTACGAAGGTGACGCTCCCGGGGTCCATATTCCTGGCGATAGTCGCGATCCTGCCCGCGTTCATGGTGAGGTTCGGAGTGAGCCAGAGTTTCGCCTCGTTTTTTGGAGGCACAAGCCTGCTCATTATCGTCGGCGTAGGCCTGGAGACTGTACACCAGATTGAATCACAGCTGGTGATGCACCATTATGACGGCTTCATGAAGACCGGAAAACTGAAAAGCCGTCGTTATTCTTGATTTTGGATGATTACTGTTAAGACACCCCGCGAAGTAGATTTAATGCGCGAGGTGGGCAAAGTGGTGGCCGGCATCCTGGAAATCGTCGGGAAGCATGTGAAGCCGGGAGTCACCACCGAAGAACTGGATCGGATCGCAGAAGATTACGTTCTTTCACAAAATGCAAAACCCGCGTTCAAGGGTTACGGTTTCGACAAGCGGAACCTTTTTCCGGCAACGATATGTCTGTCGATCGACGACCAGGTCGTTCACGGCATACCCGGCCCGAGAAGGCTGGAAGAGGGGCAGCTGCTTTCCGTCGATGTCGGAGCGATAAAGAATGGTTACTACGGAGACGCTGCCAGAACGTTCGCCATCGGAGAGATATCCGAAGAAAAGCGGAAGCTGATGGAGGTGACGGAAAAGGCGCTGTACGTGGGAATCGAGAACGCAGTAGCCCATAACCACGTCGAGGATATCTCGCAGGCTGTCCAGGAATACGTGGAATCCAACGGCTTCTCGGTGGTTCGCGACCTGGTCGGACACGGGATAGGTACGAAGCTACATGAAGACCCGCCGGTTCCGAATTACGGGAAAAGAGGCAAAGGCCCTCTGCTCCGTACGGGAATGACACTGGCGATCGAACCGATGGTCAACGCGGGATCATATAGAGTCTACACGGCGAGGGATGGCTGGACCGTCTATACATCGGACGGCAAACCCTCGGCTCATTTTGAACATACTGTCGTAATAACAGATGGAAAACCGGAAATACTGACTGCTTCCAATGGCTAAACAAGGACAGATTAAGGTCGACGGTACAATAAGCGAGACGCTGCCCAACGCGACATTTCGTGTCAAGCTGGACAGCGGCCACGAGATCCTGGCGCATATCTCGGGAAAAATGAGAATGAACTTCATCAAGATTCTGGTCGGAGACAAGGTCACGGTTGAGCTTTCCCCGTACGACCTCAGCAAAGGCAGAATCGTTTATCGTTACAAGTAAGGAATTGAGAAAATGAAAGTCAGAGCATCGGTGCGGAAGCTTTGCGACAACTGCAAGGTTATCAAGCGCAAAGGCGTTGTCAGAGTGATCTGCAAGAAGAATCCGAAACACAAGCAGCGCCAGGGATAACAAAGGAGAATTAAGTTGGCGAGAATTTCAGGAGTAGATTTACCGAAAAACAAGCGGGCCGAGATCGGCCTGACTTACATCTACGGGATCGGCCATGCGTCCGCCATCGACATACTGGAGAAAGCGGGAGTCGACCCTGCAAAGCACATCGCCGAGCTGAGCGATGAAGAGGTCGCGAAGATCCGGCAGGTGATCACCACCGAGTACAAGGTGGAAGGTGCCCTGAGGAGCGAGACCCAGATGAACATCAAGAGATTGATGGACATCGGGAGCTACCGCGGGCTGCGCCATCGGAGGGGACTCCCCGTCAGAGGCCAGCGCACCCGGACGAATTCGCGAACGCGTAAAGGCAAGAGACGCACGGTTGCCGGCAAGAAGAAAGTCGCGGCTAAGAAGTAAAGCATAGGAGGTTTTTGAGTTGTCAAAGGCAGCAGGAAAAAAGCGTAAGAAGACACAGGTCGACGCCCACGGCATAGCGCATATAAAAGCGACGTTCAACAACACCGTCGTCGCCCTTACGGACATCTACGGTAACGTCGTGTCCTGGTCCTCCGCGGGCAAGATGGGATTCAAAGGATCGAGGAAGAGCACTCCGTATGCGGCGCAGTCGGCCGGAGAGGCCGCCGCAAAAGAAGCGGCAAGCCTCGGCATGAAGAAAGTGGAAGTCCTTGTCAAGGGACCTGGGTCCGGACGTGAAGCGGCTATCAGATCGCTTCAGACCGGCGGACTCGAGATCACGAGCATCCGCGATGTGACGCCGATTCCTCACAACGGCTGCAGGCCTCCAAAGAGACGTAGAGTTTAATCAAATTTTTCGGAGTAGTAAATGGGAAGATATGTAGAAGCGAGTTGCAGACTGTGCAGAAGAGAAAGACAGAAGCTGTTTCTGAAGGGAGTCAAGTGCTACACTGACAAGTGTCCGCTTGAGAGGCGGAACTACGCCCCCGGGCAGCACGGCCTCCGCAGGCGCCAGAAAGTCAGCGAGTACGGAGTGCAGCTCCGCGAGAAGCAGAAGGTGAAACGCATGTACGGCGTCTTCGAGCAGCAGTTCAGGAACTACTTCGAGATGGCCACCCACCAGAAGGGCAGAACAGGCGAGAACCTGTTGAGGCTCCTCGAACGGAGACTCGACAACGTCCTGTACAGGCTGGGCTTCGCGCCGTCGAGAAAGGGCGCCAGGCAGCTCGTGCTCCACGGACATTTCCTGGTGAACGACAAACGGGTGGACGTTGCATCCTATCTGGTGAAGGCCGGGGATGTCATCAAAGTGGCCGAGGCGAGCAACCAGCTCGACGCCATCCATTCTTCCCTCAAGAGGGTTAAGGACGGAATGTTGCCGTCCTATCTGCAGCTCGACAAGGCCCAGCTGACGGGAACGTTCCTTCAGGTCCCCGAACGCGGGGAGATACCGCTGCCCGATGTCCACGAACAGCTTATCGTCGAGTTGTACTCGAAGTGATGACTGTTGCGCTGAAAGAGGCGTTATCCGAAGGGATCCCGACGAGTCGGGAAGAGCAACTGAGAAATTTAATTGAGGTGAAAATCTAATGAGCGCTGTGAAATTGCAAATGCCAGAAACAATTGTCTTGGATCAGTCTAGTTATAGTAATACTTTCGGTCGCTTCGTGGTGGAACCGCTTGAACGCGGCTACGCTACTACCCTGGGCAATTCCTTCAGGAGAGTCCTGCTCTCGTCCATACCCGGATGGACATTCACACATTTTAGGATTCCCGGCGCGCTTCACGAGTTCTCCACCATCAAAGGGATGTCCGAAGACCTCGTCGATTTCACGCTGAATCTCAAGGGGGTCCGGGTTAAGCTGATAGACAAAAAGATCAACAAGATCAACCTGAAGCTGAAAGGCCCGATGGAATTCACGGCGGAGGAAATCCAGCGCCAGTACCCCCAGATAGAAGTGCTGAACCCGGAACACCACATCGGCACTCTAAGTGACTCGAGGGAGATAGAGGTCGAGTTGAGGATAAGCCGCGGGAAAGGCTACGAGCCCGCCGAAGACCACAAGCTTGCGGAAGCGCCGGAAGACCTGGTTTCGATCGACGCGCTGTTCTCACCGATCAGAAACGTCAGATTTTTCGTTCAGCCGACGGGAATCGGAGAGAAAACGACTCTCGAAAAGCTGACGCTCGAAGTGGAAACAGACGGCTCGATAACCCCCGAAGACGCGGTCACGACGGCGGCGAAAATGCTGCAGGACCATATCCAGCTCTTCCTCAATCTCGGGATACATCAGGAGGCAACAGAGGAAGGCTCCGCACAGGAAGAGGAAGCCGCACGCATCAGGAAACTTCTTAAGATGTCGGTGGATGAACTCGAACTCTCGGTGCGGGCGCACAACTGCCTGAAGGCCGCCAACATCCATACCATCTCCGAACTTGTCAACAAGGACGAGGCGGAGCTCCTGAGGTTCAGAAATTTCGGAAGGAAGTCGCTGGCAGAACTGGCGGAGAAGATCGGCGGAATGGACGTCAGCAAATATTTGAAAGACGAGAACGAGTAATCGGAGTTTTTAAGAATGAGACACCTGAATTCTGGAAGAAAACTAAAGAGGACGCATTCCCATCGGAAAGCTCTGATGGAGTCTCTGGCAACGAGCCTCATACTATACAAACAGGTCAGGACGACGCTGGCTAAGGCGAAGGAGACGCGCGTCTTCATAGAGCCCCTGATAACCAAAGCCAGAAAAGACAGCGTGCCGGCCCGGCGGCATGTATCGCGCTTCATAAAGGACCGCGAGGCATTGAAGATACTCTTTTCCGAAATTGCGCCGAGAGTGCAGGACAGACCGGGCGGGTACACCCGGGTAGTGAAGCTCGGACAGCGGCATGGAGACGGCGGTGAAGTTGCCATTATAGAACTGGTCGACTTCAATGCCGCGGACGAAGCGGAGAAACGCCGCAAGTCCAAGAAGGAGAAGGAAGAAACTCCGGTGAAGGAAGCCAAAGCCGAGTCTACCCCGGCTCAGTAGTACGCCCGCATATCGTAACACACCGTAAGGAATCCTACCGCAAGTGCTTGACGGACGGATCAAATCCGCCCTGCACGGGCAAATCATTTTCCATGATTATCCGGCAGACGTGTCGGGGCCCAGTGTCTACCTCACTTTCGGACTTATGGTCTGGATTCATCCTCCCGTTTTACGCGATTCAGAATGACAGGTTTAGGTGGTATCTTGCCAGGTGTATATTGTCATTCTGAGGAGTCCGGCCGCCCTGCGGACGGGCGACGAAGAATCCAGCAGTCGCACCGATCGGAGATTTGTCTTCGGCGAAAATCCCTCACTTCAAGATTAGCAAACTTTCCAGGGACTGGATTCTTCATCTCGCCTGAGCTTACTCTGCGTTTTGCAGGGAGTGGCCCCGGATGAAGGAATGGCATTGCGGTCTGTTGGCGGATCAATACCATCCCTCGCTCAGATCATCCCAGCTGGGGTTGATAGACTCGATGAGTGCGAGTTTCTTTTTTCGCGTCCACCCCTTGATTTGCTTCTCGCGAACGATGGCCATTCGTATGTCATTGTGCTCTTCGCAATAGACAAGCCGATCCAAGCCGTACCGGCTAGTAAATCCGGGAACAAGCTTGTGTTTATGCTGGTACACCCTGTTCGCGATATTATTAGTGACGCCTGTGTAGATGGTCCCGTTTTTCTTGTTTGCCATGATGTACACGTGATAAGTCCGCACGGCTCTCCCGCCGAATGCTAACCTACCGGCAGAAAAATGTCAAGTTCTCAAGTCTCTCTGCTTTCGTGACATCTTTGTTCGTTCATGCGCAGACCTCTAAGTGTCATTCTGAACGACTGAAGAATCCAGATTTGCGGCATTCCCTGCAGGCTGGATTCTTCATCCCGTTTCACGGGATTCAGAATGACATGTTTGGGTTGTATGTTGCCGGGTGTGCATTGTCATTCTGAGGAGTCCGGCCGCCCTGCGGACGGGCGACGAAGAATCCAGGATTGGTGGGATTGTTTCTCTATACGTTTTTGGGTCCTTCATCCCGCCGGCGCGTGACTCCGAATGGGTATAATACTCACTTTGTGTTGCTAGAATTGGTATTAGTTGCATGTTGCCAGTGGATTAGAGAGACTTGATAAAAACGGTTTTATGAAGATGGCAAAAAACGTGAGAATTGAGGAGCCACGACAAACCCGGGCATTAGCGGCCCGTCCGATGGATTGAGATTAATCTCCAATTTTGTTAACTTTAAGCGTGAAATGAATTTAATGGGGAAGTGACCTTATGAAGATCGAAGCAGCGAAATTTGTTACAAGTGCTGTGGACTATTCGCAGGTGCCGGATACCGATTTGCCTGAAGTTGCGTTCATCGGAAGATCTAACGTCGGCAAGTCCTCTCTGATAAATAAGCTCTGTAACAAGAAGAACCTCGCCCAGGCCAGCTCTACCCCCGGAAAGACCAGGTCCCTGAATTTTTTCCTGATCAACGACGAGCATTACTTCGTTGACCTTCCCGGTTACGGATACGCCATCGCCCCGGAACACATGAAGTCAAGCTGGGCCAAGCTTGTCGAGACCTACCTCCAGGAGAGAAAACAGCTGAAACTGGTGGTCCAGATACTCGATGCCCGGCACGAGCCTATGGAGCTGGACAAGATCATGATCGGTTGGCTCGAGTTTTACAAGATCCCCTACGTCGTGGTTATGACAAAAGCGGATAAGCTCTCGCAGAATAAGATGAATACGCATATGGCTCGCGCCAAAGCGCAGCTTCCCAACCTCAAGTACTGCCAGTGCTTCCTTCCGTTTTCGGCGATAAACGGTCAGGGGCGTGCCGAGCTCGTGAAGATCGTTGAAGATTTTACCCAGTCCAAGGATTAACCTAACCCCGGTTTAAAGTGTGATGCAGGCAAGAAGATTATCCTGCCTGCATCCGACATCCCATCCTAAGAAATATTCGCCGCCTGCTTCTCGACGGCAGCGATCTTGGCGATCATCCAGCCCACTACCGCAAGCCCGATCACGAATAGGATTAAGAAAACGATCATCGGGCTCCACTGAGTATTGACCGGCAGTTTGGAAATATCTTCATATCGAAATATCTCCACGTTCTGGACCCACTGCCTGCTCACCGCGTTCAGGCTCAGAGTCACGACCTGGAGAACGGTAGCGAGTATCACTCCGCCTTTCTTCAGTCCCTTCCTCTGGACGAACAGCGTCACGAGGACGAAGCCCGGCGACACCGCGGTCAGACCGAAGAGGAAATAGATGAGCGGATGAGCGGTCACTTCCGCGATGACCGATTTATCCATCGCGCCGAATATGTACCAGCTGCCGAAAGCTGCAAACCATACCAGCCCGATCACGTAGAGGATTAGCGCGAACTTGCCAGCCCATCTCTTGTAATCCTCAGAAGTGTCCCGTTTCTTGAAGAATACGGCGTCGAAGGCGATGAAGACGGCCGTGGTCGTCATCGCGAGCCCGAACATCATCAGCCATCTCGGTATCAATGTCGGATCCGATGTATTCAATCCGGTTCCGAGGACTGCGCCGCCCACGTTCGTCTTGTTGAAAATGTGTATCCAGCTGTTCAGGTTCGACATCAGGCTGAAGTTGTTCGCGAAGAGGAATCCGATGAAGATGAATGCTATTGAACTTATCCATGCCGACGCGAGCGCGAACTTCGTGCTCTTGTTCTTCCTGACGCTCAGCGAATAGACGTACACTCCGTAATACGCGAAGATCAGGATGATGATCACGCTGAACCACGCATGAGCCATCAATATTCCCGCGGGATAGTAGAATTGATAATAACCTACCTGGGTGAACAGGAGGGGTACGATACCGAGGTTTACACCGACCGCCACGATTACCGGCATGGTCCGGGAGAGCCGGTGTGCCAGTTCGAGCGAATGGTTTTTGCCGAACGTCGCGTAGATCGCGACGAGAACCATTCCTGCATACCATATATTCATCGGTATCATGTGGAGTATGAAGCCGAGCACCTTGAAGAAAGTAATGAACCAGAACGGTGCCGGGCTGCCGAGCGGAGAAACCGGTCCGATTAAAAACTGGGGATTCATTTGCCACCCTCCTCTCTCAAGGTTCCGTCTGCGAGTTGTTTCAGCGCGGGGTTGACCGCCTTTCCGAACCTCATCCCGGGCGGGCTGGGCTCCGAGAGGGAAGCCAGGTATTCGGTGAGCATTTGCGCCTCAGCCTGCGTTCCGCACCATGGCGGCATGAAGAAATGTGCTTTTGCCAGGTGAGTGACCACGGTATGGATCATGTCCTTGCTCCATCCCCGCGTGAGCTCAGCTACTCCGGAAAATCCTCCGACGGAGTGGCAGTTGTTGCAGTGATATTGAAAGAGGACCTGTCCGACCTTGACCTGGTCCCCCTCGGGGAGCTGCAGCAGTTTCGCGTCATCGATGTTGCCGGTCGTATCGAAAACCTGCGGGTAATGTGCCTTCATGAACGCTTTCGTCCATGTTCCGCCGTTTAGATATCCTGTCGATTGCAGCTTCGGAATTTCCGAGACGAGCACATTGTTGCCGGTGACGTAATTATAGACTATATACGGCTTGCGCACGCCTTCGCGAATGAACTCACCGGTGCCGGTCGCCGCAATTCCCAGAAGGAAATATAGGATGGCGAATCCCGGATTGATCCAGCCGGGGTTGCGGTATGGTCCGAAGAACAGCATGAAGAACACGACGGCCGAGGCTGCGAAGACCAGTATAGACAGAATGTTGAGTGCGCTGGCTCCTGCGAGCGCGGCCTTGGCACTCGGCGGTATGTTGAAGTACCACCATGCTCCTCCGATCGTCACCAGTGCCGCACCGGCCATCGCCCATTTGGATGTCCTGTTCTCGACGAGTGCGCGGAGCTGGTGATCGTTCTTGAGCTTGAAGGCCGCGTGCAGATAAATGTAAAGAGACGCGAGCAGCAGCGACGCGCCGGACCGTGCGATTATCTGCGGGAAGGTTTGCGGGTTGAAGAACGCGACCCACATTCCTTTATCGGGGGTCCAGTTACCGATGTCGAGCTGGAAGGCGGTGATGCCGGTTATCAGAACGAGGCTGATATATGCGGCCACCGCGTAGATCCAGCCGATTGTCTTATGTGTTCCGGCATCGAGCCGTCCCCAGTAGTAGTGGAAGATGAAGGCGGAGACTATCTCGAGGACGAAGAAGACATACTCCATCGCCCAGCCGAAAACAAAGATATGTATCAGCGATTCGGTGGCAAGAGGGGACGCAAGACCGATCGTCCACCAGATGCCGACTCCTGTAATTGCGCCGAATACGACCGTGAGAAGAATAAAGAAAAGCGTGTGAGATTTGAGGTAATCAAGAAGTGATTTGTTGTTTACTTTGTAAGCGTAGGAGACTTCCCCCGCCAGGACGATGCCTCCGCCGACGGCGTAGAGCGAGACGAAGACATGGACCGTCGCTATCAACGCGATAAGCATCGGTGAGGTGAGGTTGGGGACATACCACCAGGGATAATGCATTGAGTCCTCCAAGGAGATTTTGATTTGTGGTCGTGTTAACGTGTAGGAAGGGTTGGAGAAGCGGAGGGTGAGGGACTCGAACCCCCAAGCCCCGAGGGGCGCCGGTTTTCAAGACCGGTGCATTAGCCAATTCTGCCAACCCTCCAACTTGTCGGCTTAATTTACGAATTTGCGGGCGGAGATTCAAAGGCGCAAGCTGCGGGATGCCGACCTCGCAGCTTGTCCCTGAACTTCCTAGTGTCTCTTGAAAATGGCGAAATACGACCCGAGCGGCAGCGGGTGAGTGAATTCACCCTGCTTCAGAGCCAGCAGTTCGTCCTGGATTTCGCTCTGGAAGCGGTGGATATCCACTTCGCCTAAATGTCCGCTTGGCATGCCGGGAACCGAGGAACGGAACATTGAAGCAGTGGAATCGAAATCTTTCCCCTCCCTGATGAGCCTGTACGCCGAATCTGCCTCGGCATAAGTGCCGACGATTATCTCCGAAAGATCCATCACTACGGGCTGACTTGAGACGACCCTCGCGGTCTGAATAATCCTCATTTGAATCGGCTTGTTGTCCAACAAGGCCGGTGAAAACTTCCACATCATTATCCGCTGGACCGCCGCGGAATCCCATTCGGCGTCCCCCGTGGATCTTGTGAGGACCACGTGCCGAACAGTCCCATCCTTGCTTATGAGCATTTCCATCTTGATGTAGAAATCCCTGGTGGCCAATTCGGCCGGGGGCGTGGGCAGCGGTACTTTTTCAATCACCGTTGGTGGCGTAATCCTTGAATCGATGTTCTCGAACGAAGCGCAGCCGGCTGTCAGGAGTGATGCGGTTATCAGTAGAAGGCACTGAAACAGCCTCAAACGGAACATTAGACTCCCCCCTTTCTTTCAACTTAATATCCAACAACTTTACTAAATATTGGCTTTAAAATCAACTTTTGCCCCCGACAGGTACTGTCCTAGTTTCACGCCATGATGCGATGAGAGTTCTCGACTGTCATTCCCGCGCACGTGGGAATGACAATTCCGTCGTTTATCAGATATGTAACCAAGACGTTGGAATAGACTGCTTTCAGATTAGGACACTGCCCCCCGACGCGGCGTCGCGCCCTGCACAGGGTTGAAAAAGTGGATTGCGCCGAGTATATTTTATGTGTCTCGGACGATTAGCCCGGAATTTCTGGGCTATTTTTTTTAGAAGATATGGAAAGAACTGCGAAAATAGAGAAATTGCGAGGATTACTCGACCCTGCGGTCCAGAACCAGGGCGCCTTTCTTGTCGATTTGTCCCTGAAGGGAGAAGGCAAGAGGCAGCTGCTTGAGGTCTTCTGCGACACCGAGAGGGGGATAACCATCAACGAATGCGCCGAGATCAGCCGGCAAGTGCTCCCTCTCCTTGAGACATCGGGTATCCTCGGTGAGAGTTTTCGGCTGGATGTCTCCTCGCCGGGAGTCGGCGTGCCGTTGAAGGACAGAAGGCAGTACAAAAGCAACATAGGAAGAGGGATGTCGGTAAAATACCTGGAAGCGGGGGAGACGAGGCAGGCGGAAGGCGACCTGACCGGCCTGACTGACGACAAGATAACACTGAGAACAGAAACGGCTTCGATTGAACTGGGATTCGACTCGATAATAGAAGCAAGAGTTAAAATCAGATGGTGACAGGAGGATAAATGCACGCAGAGAAGAATGAGATCATATCTGCCGCGGCAGAAATCGCAAAAGAGAAGGGCATCGACAAAGAGGTCGTATCTGAAATACTTGAAGAGGTTTTCGCGGGAATAGTCAAGAAGAAATACGGCGATGACGTCGAGACCGATATCGTCACAAACGTCGATCGCGGCGAAATAGAAATTTACGTCATTAAGAACATCGTCGAGCAGGTCGAGAATCCCGGTAAAGAGATAAGCCTCGAAGCACTGAAGCAGCTCGAACCCGACGGCGATTTCGAAATAGGAGACCAGTATCCCGAAGAAGTCCCTCCTGAAGAGCTCGGGCGGAGGCTCGTGGTTTTCGCGCGGCAGACATTCCTGCAGCGCCTGCACGAATACGAGAAGAATGTTATCTACGACGAATACAATAAGATGATCGGCGAAATAGTGGTCGGTGAGATCTATCAGGTCAAGCGTGATTTCATCCTCGTGAATCACAACCGGCGGGAGTTGTTCCTTCCCAGGTCCGAACAGATCTCCAACGAGCACTACAGAAAAAATTCCACGGTCCGAGCCGTGGTGAAAGAAGTGCGGAAAGGGACCTCCGGTCCGCAGGTAATCATTTCCAGGGCCGACCCGATGTTTCTGAAGAAACTCTTCGAAATGGAAATCCCCGAGATATTCGACGGTGTGGTCGAGATAAAGGCGATCGCCCGTGATCCCGGCAAGAGGGCGAAAGTGGCCGTTCTCTCCAACGATTCCAGAGTCGATGCCGTCGGAGCCTGCGTCGGAATGAAGGGAGTGAGGATCCATTCCATAGTCCGCGAGCTCAACAATGAAAATATTGACGTGCTCCTCTACTCGGAGGAACCGAAGTCTTTCGTGGAGCGCGCCCTTACACCCGCCAAAGTGACCAAAGTTGAAGTGGACCTGGAGAACAGGAAGGCGCAGGTCTGGGTCGACAACAATCAGGAATCGATAGCGATCGGCAAGGAAGGCATAAACGTCAAGCTCGCGTCGAGACTGACGGGTTTCGATATCGATCTTATGAGAGAAGGGGTCGTGCCGGAAGCCAAGGGCGCGGGAAAAGAAGGAGAAGAGGCGGAGATGTACGACATCGATCTCTCCGAGTTCAAAGAGGAACTCGGCGAAGAGCTTCTGACCAAATTCCTTGATGCCGGATACCTGACGGCCAGAAATGTCCTGGAAGCAACCGACGATGAAATCAAGCTGGATGTCGAGATCCCGGAAGAGGAAATACTGAAAATAAAAGAAATGATGCGCAAGGAACTCGAGGAAGAACCGGAAAACGAACCCCAGGATGAATAGGCTCTAAAGAAAGGCTACTCTCAGCATGGCTGAAACAACCACGAAGAAAAAACTCGTAACAAAAGTCGCATCAGAGTTCCAGGTGTCTGCCGACCAGATCGTCGACTTTCTCAAAACCAAGGGGCATGAGAAAGTCAAACGTACCTCGTCTGTCGATGAACAGATGTATAATGAGCTGGCTGCTCATTTCAAGAAGGAACTGGATCAGGTAGAAAAGCGGCAGAAGATCAAGGAGCAGCTTACTGAGAAACAGGAAGAGAAGGTCGCGGTAAAGAGACTCGTGGACACGGTCACGGTCGAGAGCAGGCATGTTGCCGAAGCCAAGATGGAACCTCCCGTGCCGGCGGAGCCGACCGCCCCTCCCGCACAGACGGAAGTCGTCGAAGCACCGCCGCTGGTTGAGACAGACCGAGCTGTGGAACAGGCCGTGGGACAGGAAACAGCGGGGGAGGGTGTTACGCAGACCGCACAGCCGGAACCGCCCGGCGCGGAGATCGCAGAGCCGCCGGCCGCTGCCGGAAAGGAATCTGGTCCGGTCGCCGCTGAGAAGCCCGCCCGCGAGACGGTTGCCAAAGAGAGTGTCGAGCGGCAGGCGGCGCCCAAGAAGGAAGAGAAGGGATTGAAGATCCGCGGAAGGATGGATCTCAGGACCGGGCGTCTGATCACCGAAGAGGAAATGCGGCTCCGCAAGGAACTTGAAGAAGCGCAGAAGAAGACGAAAGAAGCCGAAGCGCAGCTCGAGACCGAGACTCAGTCTCAGAAGAAGAAGAAAAAGAAGAAGAAGAAAATCCGCGAGCAGAGTACGGAGCCCGTGCCCGTCCCGGAGACCGAATCTGAAGAAGAGGTTAAGAAGAAGAAAAAGAAGAAGGGAAGGCATCCGGACGTGGATCAGGCGGAAGTCGACCTGGCCTTCCAGCGTACTATGGCCAGCATCGAAGATGCCGGCGAGTCGGAGCGCGCCGCCATCAGGAAAAAGAGAAGGAAAGAAAAATTCGAGGCTGCCCAGATCGAAATTGAGAAGAAAGAAATCGAGAAGCGAAAACTGAGGCTCTCCGAGTTTGTCTCGGTCGGCGAACTCGCAAAGTTGATGAACGTCGATGTCGCCGAAGTAATTTCCAAGTGCATTTCGTTCGGACTGATGGTATCGATAAATCAGAGGCTGGACCTGGAGACCATTACACTCCTGGCAGATGATTTCGGCTATGAGGTCGAGCTTCAGCAGGAGTACACGGACGAGGTACTTGAAGATAAGGCTGATGACGCCGGGGCCCTGAAGTCCCGGCCTCCCGTTGTCACAATCATGGGACACGTCGATCACGGAAAGACGTCGCTGCTGGATTTCGTGAGACAGGCGAACGTGGTCGCCGGGGAAGCCGGCGGAATAACGCAGCACATCGGTGCCTACCAGGTACAACTGCCAAGCGGCAAGCAGATAACTTTTCTGGACACTCCCGGCCATGAAGCCTTCACGGCTATGCGTGCCCGGGGTGCACAGGTTACCGACATCGTTATCCTCGTAGTCGCTGCAGACGACAATGTTATGCCCCAGACGATCGAAGCGATCAACCACGCCCGCGCAGCCAACGTGCCGCTCATCGTGGCAATCAACAAGATCGACAGACCTGAAGCAAATCCGGACAGGATAAAGAAGCAGCTGGCGGATCACGGCGTCCTCCTCGAAGAGTGGGGCGGGAAAACGCAGTCGGTTGAGATTTCGGCAAAGAAGGGGACAAACGTCGAACTTCTCCTGGAAAAGGTCCTCCTGGAGGCGGACATCCTGGATCTGAAAGCCAACCCAGACAGGTTGGCAAGAGGTGTCGTGATTGAATCTACACTCGACAGGGGGAGAGGTGCCGTTGCAACGGTCCTTGTACAGAAAGGGACTCTGAAAATCGGCGACGCATATGTTGCCGGGACGACGAGCGGGAAAGTGCGTGCCATGACCGACGAGCGCGGCAAGAAGATGGAATCGGCTCTACCCGCGATGCCCGTGCAGGTCATCGGTTTCGATGAGCTGCCGCTTGCGGGCGACGTCCTCGTTGCGGTCGAGAACGAGCGGATTTCGCGCGATATAAGCAACCGGAGAAAAGTCATCAGGCGTGAGCAGGAAATGCGCGGCACGCAGCATCATGTGACGCTGGAAGATCTCTCCAAGGAAATCAAGGAGGGAATGATAAAACAGCTGAACATCGTCGTGAAGGGCGATGTGGACGGTTCGGTTGAAGCCCTCAGTGATGCTCTCGCAAAGCTCTCGAACGAGGAAGTCAGAGTTCAGGTGATCCACAAGGCCGTCGGCGCGATTTCGGAATCCGATGTGCTTCTCGCCGCCGCCTCGAACGCGATAGTCCTCGGCTTCCACGTCAGGCCCAGCGCCGCCGCGAGGAAACTGGCCGAGGCGGAATTGGTGGAGATTAAGTTATACAGCATTATCTATGACGCCATCGAGAACGTCCGCAAAGGCCTTGAAGGCCTTCTGAGCCCTGAGCTCAGAGAGGATGTCGTCGGCTCGCTCGAAGTCCGCCAGACTTTCAAGGTGCCGAAATTCGGAACGGTCGCAGGCTGCTATGTCGTGGACGGCAAGATCCAGCGGAACAACCGCGTAAGACTGGTCCGTGATGGGATCGTCGTTTTCGAAGGCACCATAGCGTCTCTCAAGAGGTTCAAGGACGATGTAAGGGAGGTCGAAGAAGGGTACGAGTGCGGCGTCAGCCTCGAGAACTTCAACGACGTCAAGGTCGGCGATAATATTGAAGCATTTACGATAGTGGAGACCCAGCGAACGCTTGCGTAATTCAGGCGCTTGCCGGAAGAAAGAGTTTTTGAATGTCCGTAAGAACAGAGAAAGTCGGTAATCTCATAAAGCAGGAGGTCGGTTCCCTTATCGAACGCGATTACCGGACTTCGGAGATGGGTTTCATGACCGTCACGAAGGTGTCTATGTCGCCGGACCTGAGACTGGCAAGAGTATACATCAGCGTCTTCGGAGACGTGAAGGTGAAGGATCGCACTCTCTTTCTCCTGAACGAGGCCAAAAAGGATATACGCCAGTTCATAGGGGCGAAAGTCAGGCTGAAGTTCACCCCGGAAATCGCTTTTTTCATAGATGACACAATGGATTACGTCGCCAATATCGAGGACCTTCTGAGGAAGACACACCAGGAAAACAAAAAGGATTCAGAGAACGATAACGATGACGAATGAGCCCGGCAGCATCATCTCTGTGTACAAACCGAAGGGCATGACTTCGTTCGAGGTCGTTCGGAAAGTGCGCAACGGGCTGAAGCTGAAGAAGGTCGGCCACGCGGGGACACTGGATCCGCTGGCCGAAGGATTGCTGATCATCCTGACCGGGGACAAGACGAAGTCCATGGGAAGCTTCCTCGGGCTGGATAAGGAATATCTGGCGACTCTGAGGCTCGGCGTTACTTCGAAGAGCCACGACATGGAGACGGAGCTTGTGGAAAAGGCCTCCGATGTCTCCTTCCCTGAGGAAAGAGTGCGGGAGGCCGTGGCGAAATTCGTCGGCACTATCGAACAGGTGCCGCCGGAATATTCGGCCGCATGGGTGGGCGGCAAGAGGGCGTATCATCTGGCCAGACGCGGGGTCGAATTCGAACTTAAGCCGAAGAAGGTGAACATATACGGGATTTCGATAGAATCATTTGTGCCGCCGCTCCTGAAACTCAAGGTGACCTGCTCCAGCGGCACGTATATCAGAAGCCTCGCCAGAGATCTCGGCGGTGAGCTCGGTTGCGGATCCGTGCTGATCGATCTGGTCCGCACGAGGATCGGCGAATACAGAGTTGGAAACGCGATCACCCTCGATGAACTTAATGTGAGTTGCGCCGCATGATCCGCTACTCGCTGGAAGATATCGCGTTCAATCCGGGGTCCATCGTTACTGTCGGGACCTTCGATGGTCTGCACATCGCGCACAGGAAGATACTGAACACGCTCGTGGAGAAGTCGCGTGCATTCGGAAGCAGGAGTGTCCTGATAACATTCAAACCGCATCCTCAGGAGATTATCGGAAAGAAGAAGGTTCAGCTCCTCTTGACGGAGGAAGAACGCGTGCAGATGATCAGCGATGCGGGAATAGACGAGATCTGCCTCTTGAAATTCGACCGCGATTTTTCGCTTGTGACCGCGGAGGATTTTCTCATTAAGATGATCTATGAGAAAGTCGGTTTACACGAGCTGGTGCTGGGCTACAACCACACGTTCGGACGCGGCGCACAGGGGACGGTCGAATTTGCCCGTAAAGTGGGAGCGAAGATCGGCTTCGGAGTCGATTACATCGAGGCAGTTCTGATCGATGGTGAAAAAGTTTCAAGCAGTACGATTCGCCGGCAGATACAGAACGGGAATCTGCAGCTCGCGAACAAAATGCTCGGGCGCCCTCATTCGCTGGAAGGCTACGTGATCAGGGGCGACCAAAGGGGGAGGCTCCTCGGATACCCGACGGCCAACCTGAAGTTGGTGGACGACCGCCTCCTGATCCCATCTTTCGGGGTGTACATCGTTGAAGCATCCGTGGAAGGGAACAAGCTGACGGGCCTGGCAAGCATCGGTGTGCGGCCCACCTTCGAAGAAGAAGGTGCCCCGACAGTCGAAGTCTGGATTTCGGATTTCGACAGGGATATTTACGGCAAGCGAATAAAAGTGGCTTTCATACACCGGCTGCGGGACGAGATGAAATTCGGGTCTGCCGAACAGCTCATAGCGCAGATGGATGAAGACAAGCGCATGATGAACGAATTTTTGGTTAAAACTATCAACAAACAAAATTAGGAGTTTTGGTAATGCCTTTGACGAAGGATGAGAAGCAGGAGATTATCAAGAAGTACGGCAAATCCGGAAAAGACTCGGGCAGCCCGGAAGTGCAGATCGCTATCCTGACTGAAAGGATCAACGAGCTCGGTTCCCACTTTGAGACACACAAGGGGGATCACCACTCACGGACCGGTCTGCTGAGAATGGTCGGCAAACGCCGCAGGCTTCTTGAGTACTTGCAGTCCAGGAACATTGAGCGGTATCGAAAAATTGTAGAGGAACTCCACCTCAGAAAGTAAAAGAAGAAGGACAAATGATGGAAGGTGTTATATCCAAAGAAATAGAAATTGGCGGCAGGAAACTCTCCCTTGAGACCGGGAAGCTTGCCAAACAGGCCAGCGGTGCCGTCATGGTTCGGTACGCCGACACAATGGTGCTCGCGACGGTCGTGGCGAGCGAGGAGGCCAGGGAAGGGATCGACTTTCTCCCGCTCTCGGTAGAATACCGCGAGAAGACGGCCGCCGCAGGAAAGATTCCAGGTGGATTCATAAAGAGAGAAGGGAAGCCGAACGAGAAGGAAGTCCTTTCCGCGCGCCTGATAGACAGGCCGATCCGCCCGCTGTTCCCCAAGAAGTGGGTCTATGAGACGCAGGTCGTCGCGACTGTCTTTTCCTTCGACGGCGAGAACGACCCTGATGTACTTGGGGCGATCGGCGCCTCCGCAGCTCTGGCAGTCTCCGATATACCGTTTGAAGGCCCGATTGCTGAAGTCAGGGTCGGAAGAATAGAAGGACAGTACGTGGTCAATCCGACGGTCCAGCAGCTCGACAGGAGCGATATGGACCTGACGGTTGCCGGTACAGACGACTCGATCGTGATGGTGGAAGGAGAATCTCACGAGGTTTCCGAAGCGGACCTCCTGGGAGCTCTCGAATTTGCCCACCGGTACATCAGGGAGATCGTGGCGCTGCAGAAGGAGCTCGCCTCGCTCGCCAACAAGGTGAAGCGCGAAGTCCCGAAGGACGAAGCCGACGAGGCCATGCTCACTGAAATCAAGAGCTTGTCGTTCGACCGCATTCACGAGCTCAACAGATCGGTCGTAAAGAAGGCCGAGCGCAGCGACCGCACAAAGAAAATCAAGGAAGATGTGCTTCTCGCTCTCGCCGAGAAATATCCGGAGCAGGAAGCTAAGATATCTGAAGTCCTTCACGACATCGACAAAGATGACATGCGCCAGATGATCCTGAAGGAGGGAAAGCGGCTGGACGGCAGGGGATACAAGGAGATCCGGCCGATAACCGTGGAGGTTGGGATCCTGCCGAGAACGCATGGTTCCGCCCTCTTCACGAGAGGCGAAACCCAAAGTCTCACGTCGGTCACGCTCGGTACGAAGCTTGACGAGCAGACTATCGACGGGTTGCTCCCCGAGTCGACAAAGCGATTCATGCTTCACTATAACTTCCCGGGATACAGTGTCGGGGAAGTTGCCCGCATGATGGGACCGGGGCGCAGGGAAATAGGGCACGGAAATCTTGCCGAAAGAGCGCTGAAAAATCTCGTCCCCGGAGAAAAGGACTTCCCGTATACCGTCCGCATCGTCTCGGACATACTCGAGTCGAACGGCTCCTCATCGATGGCTACAGTCTGTGCGGGTTCGCTTGCGCTGATGGATGCAGGCGTCCCCCTGGCAAAATCGGTCGCCGGTATAGCCATGGGCCTCATCAAGGAGGGTGAAGACGTGGCGGTCATCTCCGACATCCTCGGCAACGAGGACCATCTCGGCGATATGGACTTCAAGGTCGCAGGTACCAGGGACGGTATTACCGCATTCCAGATGGACATAAAGATTCGCGGCATCTCGTTCGAGATAATGCAGAAGGCCCTGGCACAGGCAAAAGAGGGGCGCGAGCACATTCTCGGGATCATGGAGCAGGGGATCTCGGAGCCTCGCAAGGAGCTTTCGCCCTTTGCACCAAGGATGACTTCCATCAAGATACCTGTCGATATGATCGGTGCAGTTATCGGGCCGGGCGGAAAGATGATCAAGAGCATCGTTCAGCAGACCGGCGCCGAAGTCAACATCGAAGACGACGGCTCGGTAGTGATAGCAGCCGTCTCGGCTGAGTCGAGCGACAAGGCAAGAGAGATGATAGAGCGTCTTGTAGAAGTCCCCGAAGTCGGGAAGGTCTACAAGGGTACGGTAAAGCGTCTTATGGACTTCGGCGTTTTCGTCGAGTTCCTGCCGGGAAAGGAAGGACTCCTTCATATTTCCCAGATCGACCACAAGCGAGTGAACAAGGTCGAAGATGTCTTCAAGGTCGGCGACGAAGTCGAGATAAAGCTGATGGAAGTCGACGACATGGGACGCTACAATCTGAGCAGGAAGGTCCTGATTGAAAATCCGAACCCTGACGGTCAGGAGGAAGAATATCACAGTCAGCGGCGTCATTCCGACAGACCGAGGAGAGGGCCGCGTCGCTAGACGCGGTGTTGTTTTTTCTCTCTTCGTTTTTTAATTTTTATGCCAGCCGAAGTGGTGGAACTTGGTAGACACACTGTCTTGAGGGGGCAGGGCCCGAAAGGGCGTGCGGGTTCGAGTCCCGCCTTCGGCACCACATCTTACATCCCCGTCAGTTGTTGTAACCGGCCAGGGGGCTATTAACCTGCTTGAAGATCAAACGTGCTTGAGCGCGAATCGGCACGCCTCTTCGCCGATTCCGCCGTTTGAGCACGTCCGTGCGGACAGAGTGTAGCCAGGCGACGGATCGCACCGGTGTGACGTAGGTCAGCTATGTCATTTGATTAATGTCCGGCAATTTGGCACATTAAAGCAGATCCAGTGGTAAAGGAGAACTAAATGGGTACTGGGCAAACTCTTCTGACCATCGCGGCTATGATGCTGCTGGGGGCAGTTATACTGACGACCAATCGGGACATAAACTCGACCGGCGAAACCCTGCTCAGCACCAACTGCGGGCTCGATGCCGTTTCACTGGCCACCTCGGTTATACAGGAGGCCGACTCGACCGCGTTTGACGACAGTACTGTAAGAGGCGTCGACACAACTCTGGCACAGCTTACGCCGGCAAACTCGCTCGGCCAGGAAAACAACGATCCAAACGACCTCGACGATTTTGACGACTACAACGGTCTCAACGGTCAGGGGAGGCTGGATAGCGTTACGCTTAGTACCGGGAAATACTACCTGAAGACCAGAGTGTATTATGTAGCCAACTACGCGGACTTGGGTCAGAACTCGAGTAGCCCGAGCTGGACGAAAAGGCTGGATGTCTGGGTATGGAACAAGGACCTTCCGGATACGGTCGTCATGCACTCTGTCTATAGCTACTGGTTTTTCGGAAGAGCGGGGAGGTAGGGAGTCATGGGCAGCACAACTATGTTAGACATCATCGGGTCGATGGTCATCGGCAGCCTCCTCCTGTTATCGGCGCTCGCGATGAACGAGAGGGCCACCAGCAACACTTTCCAGGCGCAATCATCGCTTTCCGTTCAGCAGAACATAACCTCAGTCGTCGAGAACCTGGAATGGGATTTCAGGCTGATAGGGTACTGCAACAACGATACAATCGCCGCCAACTCCTTCATCATCTCCGGCGACACAAACAGCATAACATTTCAGGCCGATGTAAATAACGACGGGAAAATAGACACGGTGTCGTGGTACCTTGAGCCCTGGGCGGTAGCCGGTTGTTCGAACCGGAATGTCAGGATGCTTGTGCGCAGGGTTACCGGGTTGAACGGCGTATCTGAGGTCGACAGCTCAAACCTGGGAGTCACTCAATTTCACCTGTCGTATTACAATGAATTGGGGGATTCTGTTATGACGCCGTTCCTCGGGGACACGGCAGGCGTCGAGGTGATACAGGTTAACGTGACTGTCCAGCCCACGGCGGTCTACGCGGACACCTCGAACAAACAAGTCTTTTCAACCTGGAGACAGACAAGACTCGTCTCCAAGAACTTGAATAGCAGATAAGGGGTCGGTTATGGTAGGACGCGCAACTCTCATTGTTATCATCGGTTTTTCCCTGGTCTTCGGGATAGCGGGAAAGTACTGGAACCGCGAGGCAACCAGCGCCGTAGAAAACTACGTCCAGTACTACGGGCAGTCGAATGTTTACAACATTGCCAGCGCCGGCGCAAATATCGGATGCGATTCTCTCTTTACCGATGTAAGTGCTACCGCACTCTCACTGAGCGGACAGTTCGCCGGTGGAAACTACACTGTGACCACAACCCCGGTGGCAGGGCACACTTCTGAGCTGTTGCTTCAGTCGGCATCGTCGTATTCCGATTTTACCGGTTCATATACCGATACCGTCCAGGTCCTTCTCACAAGAAGGCAGTACTCCCAGTGGGAATTCTTTTCAAACAAAGAGAACGGGATCTACTGGAAGACAGGAGATACCGTAAGCGGGCCGATGGCGACGAATGATTCCCTGTATGTGTCAGGGACGCCGGTATTTAAGGGTCAGGTTTCATCGAGGCTCGGCATCTCAAAATCGCTGGCAGCCACGCCGAAATTTCTCGCCGGCTTCCAATCGGGAGTCAGTTACGGCATGAGTTCCGTTACCCCCAGCGCATCCACGGCCAGCAAGCTCTTCACCAATACAAATACCAACACTAACAGCACATACGATGTCTATCTTTCCTTTGCCTACAACACCACGACTAACGAGGAAGATGTCTCGTTTCACACTGTTACGTATGTACCGGGCGGGCACGGCGGCACTACCAGGGTGCCGGCCTCGGGAGATTCTGTCCTGCCGCTAAGCAGCTTCGCTCCAAATGGGGTCGTCGCTGTATCGAACGGTGACGCGCACGTGCAGGGAGTCCTCGGAGGCCAGCTGACAGTCGTCGCGCAGCAGGGAGCAATCGGTTCCACCAACAGCGGGAACATATTGATAGACAACAACGTCACCTATCAGAACGACCCCACGACGAATCCGAGCAGTACGGACATGCTTGGACTTGTGGCACAGAACAACGTCACTTTGACGGCCAGCCAGCAGAACGTCTACATAGATGCCGCGATTTATGCCCAAAACGGTTCCTTTTCGTACTCCGGTTGGAGCTCCACAAATCTTGGGACCTCCGCCTATATCCACCTCCTGGGTTCGATTGCGAACGCGACCCGCGGACCGGTCGGGACTTTCAACAGCTCCACGAATCAGACGGCCACCGGATACAACAAGAACTATCAATACGACAGTCGGCTTGCATCGAATTCTCCGCCATCCTTCCCCTACACCGGTACGTTCGGTGTATTGACGTGGCGTGAGTCTCCTCCTCACATGCCCTACTAGCGACATCGGGCTCACGACTGGGGAATGCGTTGCACAACCATGGATGTAATAACCGGCGGTTGTTCGCCGGTCTTTCGGTCCGCGTGTTGCCGGGTTCGGCAATCGGTGATTGACAAAGACAATCCGATGACTTATAATAGTCATGTAAGAGAGGAGATTGTACCATGATGAGTGATGTGCAGAAAAGAATGAAGATTGTCGAGACGTACAAGAAATTGAAGAGCTTGAGAAGAACAGCAGAGAGAACCGGTGTCAATGTGAAGACCGTGAAGAAGTGGGTCGACAGATTTGGCAGCCACGGCAAGAAAGGAATGGTCGACAAACGGTTCAAAATGCCGGTGAAGTCAAGGGGCAGGTCGCGATAAGACGCTCCCCGTGACACTGGTAGTTGTCGATCCGCCGGTGATCAGTATTGAAGATCGCCGAGGCGGATTATAATTTCCAAATTTCAATAACCATCCCGCAGGAAATCTCGAGCCATGATTCAAAGTATGACCGGTTTCGGCAAAGGGGAAGCCAGAGTGGGCGATTGTACGGCTTCGGTCGAGATAAGGAGCGTGAACAGCCGGTATCTCGAGATAAACGTTAAGCTTCCGCAGGCGCTCTCCACGCGAGAGATGGAAATACGCGAGACTGTCCGGCAGAGGGTTGGAAGGGGTAAACTGTCGATAATGGTTTCTACGAGTACCGGTCAGCACAATGGCGAGGTGTTCGTAGATGCGGAATCGGTAAAACAGGTTGTCAGACTCCTTAAGTCGCTCAAGAAGTCCGCAGGCATATCGACGCCTCTTAAGTTGGAGCATGTACTTTCCTTCAGGGACCTATTCAAGGCGGCGGCACCCGAAACCGCCGACGGCGAGGAGTGGGAGTCGGTAAAGTCCGCCCTCGACCTGGCACTGGCTCAACTTCATGAAGCAAGGTCAACCGAAGGGGGGTCTCTGAGAGCTGACCTTCTCAAAAGAATCGCGAAGCTGGAATCCGATTTGGAGCAGCTCGAAGGACTGTCACGATCGCGGACAGAGGAGGAAAAGTCGAGGCTTAGACAAAAGGTCGCCGGCGTGCTTGACGGGAAAGAAGTCGATCCCGCACGCATCGAGATGGAAATTGTCCTCCTTGCCGACAAACTGGATATCACGGAAGAAGTGGTGAGGTTCAGAACTCATAACCGGTTTTTCACGGAACTTCTGGATGGGGAAGAATCAAATGGAAGAAGGCTGAACTTCCTTCTCCAGGAAATGAACAGGGAAGCAAACACGATGGGATCCAAAGCCTTCGACGCGGATATGTCTCATCTCGTTGTGGAGATAAAGGAAGAACTCGAAAAGATAAGAGAACAGGTACAGAACCTGGAATGAAGCACCGCGGCATGCTGCTCGTGATATCGGCTCCGAGCGGCGGGGGGAAAACGACGATCGTGAAAGAAGTCCTGAAACAGTACCCGACTTTCGGGTTCTCGGTCTCAGCGACGACCCGCGAAAAGCGGGCGGGTGAAGTGGACGGGAAAGACTATTACTTCCTTACGAAAGGGGAGTTCGAAAAGAAGATTGCCGACGGCAAGCTTGTCGAATTCGAGAACATATATTCCAATTACTACGGGACTCTGCGGAGCGAGATCGAGAAAGCGCTTTCGAAAGGGCAGGACATCATCTTCGATGTGGATGTCAAAGGAGGATTATCGATTAAGGCAAAGTTCCCCGAAGCCGTTCTGATCTTCGTGAAACCGCCTTCGATCCAGACGCTTAAACAGAGACTGGAAGGAAGAGGGAGCGAGACCAGGGAGCAGGTCGAACGGCGGATGGCAAGGGCCGAAATGGAGCTTGAGATAGGTCGGGAATATGACTATATTATTATCAATGATGAGCTAAAACGCGCAGTTGGTGAGGTTTTTGACATCATAAACAAGAAACGTAAGGAGTTTTCGAGTGGGACTGAAACCTATTGACATACGACAACTTGATATAGTGACCGGGAACGCGTACGAAGCAATTGTCGTCGCCTCTCGCAGGGCGAGACAGATCGGCGACGAGAGAAAAATCGAATTCAGCCAGCGCCTTGAAGGGATCAAGCAGATCCAGGAATCCCTTGAAGAAGACGAGAAAGTGAACCCGGAACAAGTTGAATTGAGCAAGGAATTCGACAAGCTGCAGAAGCCTACTGAACAGGCGCTCAACGAGTTACTGGACGGCAAGATCATCTACCGCTATAAATCCTCCCTCTAAGGAATCTTTCAGAACATGCGTGCTGGCACCCTCATAAGCGTAATGTGAAGCGGGGCCGGCGGCATGTCATCCATTTCCGGCAAGAAAATAATTCTCGGCGTATGCGGAAGCATCGCAGCCTATAAGAGCGCCTTCCTCCTGCGCGAACTTCAGAGGAAGGGTGCCGATGTAAGAGTCGTGATGACTCCATCCGCCTCGAACTTCATTGCACCGCTTACATTTTCCTCCCTATCCCACAATCAGGTTTATATGGACATGTTTCCCGACCCGAACCGTCCCACTTCGGTCGGGACCTGGCATATCGAGCTTGGAATCTGGGCCGACGCGATGCTGATAGCTCCCGTCACCGCCACGACGATAGCAAAGCTTGTACAGGGGATTGCGGACAACTTCCTCACTTCGATCGCGCTGGCCCTTCGCGCACCGCTGGTCATTGCACCCGCTATGGACACCGACATGTATGTCCATCCGGCAACAACGTCGAACATATCGAAATTAAAGGAGCGCGGAGTAATCGTTATCGAGCCCGAAGAGGGAGAGCTGGCGAGCGGACTTTCCGGTCCCGGTAGGCTTGCGGAGGTCGACAGGATTGTCGGAAGGATGGAGGCCTTCTTCGAGGGTCACCACAGGGATTTGGAGGGGAAGAAAATACTCATCACCGCAGGCCCGACGCAGGAACCGATCGACGCCGTGAGGTTCATCTCGAACCGGAGTTCAGGCAGGATGGGATTCGCAGTGGCGGCTGCCGCGGCAAATCGCGGGGCGGAGGTCAGGCTTATCACGGGCCCCGTATCGCTGGAGACCCCAAGAAATGTCGCCAGGGAAAACGTGAGGACTGCCGATGAAATGCTGAGCGCCGTCGGGAAGAATATCGAATGGTGTGATGCGCTCGTCATGACCGCCGCAATTGCGGATTACAAAGTCGCCAACCCGCCGGACCGTAAGATCAAGAAATCAGAGTTCGCCGACGGGAGCTCGAAGCTCGAGCTGGTCGAGAATGTCGATGTCCTGAAATCGATGGCGTCAAAGAAAGGCAAGCGGGTTTTTGTCGGGTTTGCGCTCGAAACGGACGACGCGATCCGGAATGCCAGGGAGAAACTTCTTTCGAAGTCACTTGACGCGATAGTCGTGAACAACCCCAGAGAAGAGGGGGCGGGTTTCGGGACCGAGACAAATAGAGTTACAATAATTTTGGGAAAAGAGGACGAGAAGACGGAACTACCTCTCCTGCCTAAGTATGAAGTTGCCGGAAGAATTCTCGATCAGATTCTGAAGCTTCTTTAAGTCTAATCCTCCCGCGCCGCGTGCGCTCCTGTCCTTCGCGATTCAACCCATCCGGTAAATCAAAAAGTCTGCTCGCATCTGTTGCGCCGAAAGCCTTTCTTTGGTAAGATGAATATGTCAATGTCTCACGACAACCAGGAAAGGAGGGAAATCTGATTGGCTGATATGACTATTCTGTGGGAGGGCTGGCTGCGGGCTCTGGGTATACTCGCGGTTGCTATCGTCGCCGGTCTCCTGTTACATAAGATTTTGTTCGGCGTCTTATCGAGAATCGCGAAGAGAACGCCAAGCAAGCTGGACAATTCGTTCTTACAGCATTCGCGCAGGCCCGCCGCGCTTCTTCTGCCGCTTGTCGGTGTTGTAGTCGTCATGCCGCTTCTGCATCTTCAGCCTGAAATACATGACACGGTTAATCACCTCATAGGCCTCCTCATCATAGCGAGCGTAGCATGGCTTTCGATCGCACTGACAGAAGTCCTGTCCGATATGATGGCGGAGAAATACAATGTCAATGTCAGGGACAACCTGGCCGCGAGGCGGGTGTTGACGCAGGTCCATGTCCTGCGAAGAATTATCGTCGTTGTCATAGCGATAGTCTCGATCTCCGTGATGTTGATGACTTTTCCCGCAATCAGGAGCATAGGCGCCGGGCTCTTTGCTTCGGCGGGGATTGCGGGCCTGGTGATCGGCATGGCCGCCCGGCCGACGCTTTCAAATCTCATCGCCGGCCTGCAGATGGCTTTGACCGAGCCGATAAGGCTGGATGATGTCGTAATCGTGGAAGGGGAATGGGGCTGGATCGAAGAGATCGGTACTACGTACGTTGTGGTCCGGATATGGGACCTGCGAAGGCTTGTTGTACCGCTCTCATATTTCATCGAGAAACCTTTCCAAAACTGGACCAGGAGATCTGCCGACCTCCTGGGGACCGTGTTTATTTACACCGATTATACGCTGCCGGTGGAAGAAATCAGGCTGCAATTGCATAACATTCTTCAATCTTCCAAACTCTGGGACGGCAAGGCATGGGGACTTCAGGTCACCAATGCTACCGAGCATACCGTGGAGTTGAGAGCACTCATGAGTGCACCGGATTCGGGCACTGCCTGGGATCTCAGATGTGAAGTCAGGGAGAAGATGATCCGTTTTCTCCAGGAGAAGTATCCCGGGTCACTGCCGAAGGCGAGGGCGGAAATCAAACAGGATTCGACGGAAGGGAATCCCGCCGCTTAATGCGGCGTCTTGTGGCGCGGAGCCGGGCTACAGCTTCGTTTCGGGAACAAATTCAGCGGCGGGCATGTTGAGCAAGATATCGAACTGAGCATCATTAACCAAACGAGACGCCACGAACCTGTGATGATTGCTTGACTCTGCTGCTCTGCTGCTGGCTGTTCCTTCTGCCGAACCATCGAAGTGATCAGAAGGCCCCCGCGGCTTCTGTCATCAACAAGCAGCCTGCTGCTTCTCTTGATCAAAGCAAGGACGCTTCTCCGAAATTTCATGCCGATAGAACCGCTCAAGCCAACGAGCGATCGGTTGCGGTCCTGCCAATCAAGAAACCGCTTCTTACCCCTGCAGAAATGGTAGGGGGCGGGCTCGCTATTGCATACAGTTTATTTGAATCGGATGACGAAGTATACGAGTATCTTCACGGTGTTAGGATGCGGAGCTCCGTGCTGTCTACAGTGAGTCCTGTGGTGAGCACGATGGGGCTCGGCACATTTTCTATAGCGCTCTTCAGCGGTTTTTACGCTTATCATTTTATCACGGGGGATCAGAGCTCGCTGCGAACTGCGAATCTGGGTATGGAGACTTTCCTGTTCAGTGGAATCGCAACTCAGATACTGAAGAACACCTTCGGCAGGGAGCGTCCCAGTATGATGACAAAAGAGGGGGGAAGGTGGAGCGGTCCGCTTTCATATTTCGAACACAGAGACAACGGCAGCAAGAGTATCGCGAGCTACGATGCGTTTCCTTCAGGACACACGGCGACAATTTTTGCCGCGGCGGCTTCGATTGCCGATTCCTACCCGGAGAAGTGGGTCTCTTATGCCGCGTACGGCACCGCAACACTTGTCGGAATCTCAAGGGTGATGGAAAGCGCGCACTGGCCGAGCGACGTCTTCGTCGGCGCTATTATCGGCATAGGAAGCACAAAGATCGTGGAAAACCTGCCGTTCAACAGGAAATATGCCAAAGTGCAGCTCGGCATCGTCAATCATTCGCTGGGCGCAGAACTCTCGTTCGAATTCTGATCTATCGGGCGCGCATATGTTGTCCGCTTCTTCAGGCATATTTAGGCGATGGCCGCGTCATCCGTATTCTTTCCCCGATTAATCGGATACAATCCGCTTTACTCCTGCCGACAGTCGTGCGTGCCATGCTTACATTAACCACATAGAATCGTAACTCTGGAAAGTGATTGCTTCTTCTGTGGCACAGAAGTTAATGATCCCAATCGCGAGTGATCGGTCGCTTCGAAATGGATCTGTGATCCTTCGTTGAAGTGATGATCGATCTTGTTCATACCGACTTAACTACTGATCGTAACATCGTCAATCGCTCCTTCGAGCGTCGTGTCTCGGTCTGAGCGCATGCGGTCGTCACCGTCGTCGGAGACGGTCGCACCCGGCTTCGCGGGAGATGTGATAGCCGTCCGAGAAAGGCCTCAAACTGTACCACTTTGCTTGACATTTAAGCAGAAACCGTTATATTTAACGCAAATGGTGGGCGCTTTGCCAACATACCTGAAGTCGGACATGATGCAGGATCATGTATGAATGTTGCTCTTGTCTTTAACCAGAAAAGAGAGAGCACCTTCGACGACAACACTCAATCTCCTTCCCACTCTTCTCCCCTCAACGCAGTAACGGTACAAGAGAAGGTCGCGGACATGTACGCCGAGTGGGATACTCTGGAGACGATCAACGCCGTCGCGCGTGCGTTGTCTCTGTTCCACAATGTCACTCTCATCGAGGCGGATGAGTTCGCGTACGAAAGACTTCGCGAAGGTGGGTTCGACATCGTCTTCAACATTGCCGAAGGGATGAATGGAGTCAGCAGGGAAGCTCAGATCCCTGCGATGCTGGAGTTTCTTGGATTACCCTATACCGGATCCGACCCGTTAACCCTTGCAACTTGTCTCGACAAGTCGAGGACGAAAGAGATCCTGTCCTACCACGGTATTCCGACTTCAAGGTTCGTTGTCGCGCGTTCATTCGAAGAAGCGTCCGAAGCTTCTTTGCGCTATCCACTCTTCGTCAAGCCGCTGCATGAGGGTTCGAGCAAGGGGATATACAATTCCTCTTACGTGACGACGCCCGAGGCCCTCAGGCAGGAAGTTGAACGAATACTTACTAACTACGAACAGCCTGCGCTTGTGGAGGAATACCTTCCCGGAAGGGAGTTCACCGTCGCGCTGCTTGGTAATGGGAATGAATTGAAAGTCTTTCCGCCTGTCGAGTTGAATTTTAGTTCATTGCCATCGGAGGCACTGCCGGTTTATTCTTACGAAGCGAAATGGCTATGGGACACCAAGAATTCTCCGATCGAGGTGTTCAAATGTCCTGCCCCTATAGATGATGAACTGGGGAGGAAGATCGAGAACATCTGTCGGAAGACTTTTGAGGTCCTGAAATGCCGCGATTGGAGCAGGATTGATGTAAGGCTCGACGCTGACGGCGACCCCAATATCCTCGAAATCAACCCGTTACCGGGGATTTTGCCGGATCCCGAGGAGCATTCCTGTTTCCCAATGGCATCCAGAGCAGCCGGTCTGAATTACGATGAAATGATCAATTCTGTGCTGAACGCAGCACTCAGAAGGCTTGGATTAGAGTAGTTCGTAACTAACGGTATTTGTTGAACTTATAGAGGCGGCTTATGCCAAAGAAAAAGAAGATCGCGGTAGTCTACGACGAGGCCTCGCTGGACATCAGTTCCGAACTCGAAATGGCTTTCAGCGGCAAAACCGAGCATGAGGCAAAGAGCACCCCTGAAGATACCTCGCTGATGAGCGTGATAGAGCAGGTGGACACAATTGTCGAAGTTCTTACAGACGCCGGATACGAAGTTTCCACTGCTCTTACAAGCCCGGCCATAGGCAGGCTGATGGACAAGCTGCAGGAAGAGAAACCAGACCTTGTACTCAACTTCTGCGAATCGATAGAAGGCGATTCGTTCCAGGAGATGAATGTCGCCGGCCTTTACGAGCTTCTCAGAATCCCTTACACGGGCAGCGGACCCCTGACACTGGGGAGCTGTCTGAACAAAGTAAGGGCGAAGGAGATCCTTTCGTTTCACAAGATCAACGTACCATCGTTCCGGGTTTTCACATCCCCTGACGAGGTGTCACGGAAGAAAATAGATTTCCCGGTGATTGCAAAACCGATCCATGAAGATGCCAGCGCGGGAATCTCCAACGCTTCCGTGGTCTACGACCGCGACCATCTGCAGAGTCTGCTCGGCGATGTCCTCAGGAAATACAAGCAGCCGTTCCTGGTGGAACAATACATCGAAGGAAGAGAGTTCAACGTCGCAATAGTCGGCAATGAGGAAGTCGTGGCACTCCCGGTATCGGAAATCGATTTCACGTCCATGCCCGAAGGATACCACCACATCGTGTCGTACGAGGCGAAGTGGATACCGGAGACCGTGGAGTACAAGTCTACTGTTCCCGTTTGCCCGGCAAAGATAAGTCAACGCCTCCAACAGAAGATTCAGAACACCGCCGTTAAAGCATACCAGGTGATGAAGTGCAGGGACTACGCCAGGATCGACATGCGCGTCGACAAGAGCGGAAAGGTCTACGTTCTCGAGGTGAACCCCAATCCCGACCTTACCCCTGGCGACTCCGGGTTTGCCCGGAGTGCGGAAGCCTTCGGTTGGACATACGGCCAGCTTATCAACAACATAGTCGAATCAGCTTTCAAGAGGAGCGTTGGTACGTATTAGACCCACGGTCAGGGAAGATCACGCCCCGATACTGGACATCTTGAAGAGAACAGACTACTTCACGGAAGCCGAGGTGGAAATAGCCGACGAGCTTCTCAATTCCTACTTCGACAAATCCCTTGACAGCGGCTACTGGACTTACACTGCCGTTACGGACAATGTGGCAGGGTACGTCTGTTATGGACCGACGCCGCTCACCGACGGGACTTACGATATTTACTGGATCGCGGTTGACCCTGAGCAGCAGGGAAAGAAGATCGGCACGGAGCTTCTTTCTTTTGCCGAGCATGATATAATGAATCATAAAGGCAGGCTGATCACGGTCTACACGAGTTCGCAGGAGAAATACCTCTCCACGCGGAGTTTCTATCTAAAACGAGATTATCACGAGGGGTGCAGGATAAAGGACTACTACCGCCCGGGGGATGATCTCGTGGTCTATGTTAAACAAATCTCGGAGGACTAATTTATGGAACTGTGGCAGCAGATGCTGAGGCAGAGTATAGACAGTGCTGATGACCTTGTCAAGCGCTTCAACTTTGACAAAGAAACTGCCGAAAGGCTGAACAGCCTTTTCCACATCAGAATCAACCCGTACTATCTTGGCCTGATCAGGTACCCGGGTGACCCCATCTGGCTCCAATGCATCCCGGATGCCAAGGAGCTCGAAGACGACGGTCTTCCTGTGGATCCGCTGAATGAGGACCATGATAGTCCTGTTCCGAGCATAACCCACCGATACCCCGACAGAGTCCTCTTTCTCGTCACCAGCCAGTGCTCCATGTATTGCCGCTTCTGCACGAGGAAAAGAAAGGTGAGCGATTCCACCAAGATAAGCATGAAGTACATCCAGGACGGGCTGGATTACATCATGGCTCACCCGGAAGTGAGAGACGTCATCGTCTCAGGCGGCGACCCGTTGATGCTGACCGACGTCATGCTCGAAAAGGTTCTGAAAGGCCTCCGAGAAATCCCGCATGTGGAGATAATCCGCGTGCACACGAAAATGCCGTGCGTGCTGCCGCAGAGGATAACCCCGGAGCTCGTACAGATGATGAAGAAATATCAACCTCTGTACGTCAACGTCCATTTCAACCATCCCTGGGAAATCACACCCGAAGCCAGGCAAGCCTGCGACCTTCTTGCAGACGCAGGGTTCCCGCTCGGCAACCAGATGGTCCTCATGAAGGGGGTAAACGATGACCCCGAAGTCGTGAAGGAACTCAACCGCAAACTGCTCATGATGCGGGTGCGCCCGTACTACATCTACCAGGCGGATATGGTGAAAAGCACGAACCATTTCCGTACCCCCGTCAAAACCGGCCTGGAAATTATGGACAAGCTCCGCGGGCATACGAGCGGGCTCGCGGTGCCGTATTTCGTTATCGACGCCCCCGGCGGCGGCGGGAAGATCCCGATCCTGCCGCAGTATGTCCTGTATCATGACGACCAGAAGATCGTCATCCGGAATTACAAGTACGAGGTCTTCGAGTACGATGAGATTACGGGTCAGGCGAAGGCCCAGCCGGAGATCGACGAGAGGTTCCTGAGGAAGCAGCCCGTCATAATAAGAGAACGGCGACGCCGCGCCTCGAAACCGAAACGCCGTGCCTCCGTGAAGGTCGCGGTGGACAAACCGGCGGAAGAATAGCTTCAATTTGACCGACCGGCTGGTCCACCGGACCAGCCGGTTTCCACCTCAATCCCATCTCTACGCCATCCCCCTGATATGAGCGGATATCGAAACGGCAGTAGGGGAATCGCAAATCTCCACACAAGTTCTTATTTTTCATCCGTGAATTTTCATAGAACAGAGGATTAAGATGTGTTGCACCATGTACTTTACTTTGGTCGGCTTTTGAAATGGTGAACAGAAGCAGTCTCGTGGTCTATTGTACCGTGTTTGTGATTGCATTCCCGATCCTTGTCGGCTGGTCCGGACAGCGCGGTGCAGGACAGCCGAACCCGGAGGACGGACCGAAGTTCATGGATGACGGCCAGCTCGTCTTCCTGAAACACGGGACGAACGCGATCATAAAGATGATACAGATAGAGATAGCCGACAATGACGCCGCGCGGGCCCAGGGGTTAATGTGGAGGAAATACATGCCGGAGGACGACGGCATGCTGTTCATCTTCGATACCCAGCAGCCTTTGGATTTCTGGATGAAGAACACGTATATCCCTCTCGACATGGTGTTTGCCGACAAGTCCGGGAGAATAGTCTCCGTCTATCCGGAGGCGACCCCCTTGAGCGAGGCTTCCATAACGTCCGGGCAGCCGGCCGAATACGTCGTCGAAGTGAACGGCGGCTTCTGCGCTAGATTTGGGATCAGTGCCGGAGATAGAATAGAATTTGAGAAATAGCCGGACTAGACGGGCCGACGGCGCAAATCCAGCTGGGTAATAAACACACCACTAATTGTCACAAGCGCGCCGGCAGCGAAAGTAAGCGAGATTCCCTGGCCGAGAAAAAGGTACGCGAGGATCGCCGTCATGACCGGCTGACCGTTGGTGAATACGGCGACTTTACCCGCTTCGATCTTGCTCAGCGCGGAGTACCACAGAACATAACCGGCCACCGACGTCCCGAGGGCAAGATAGAAGATCCCCATCCATTCGCCCGTCGTTAAGGACGAGTAGCTGAATCCTATCGACGAGTAGACCCCAACAGGTGCGAACAAACAGGTCCCGATAAGAGAGGCGAATATCGTGGTCTGTATGGCACCGTACCTTAAAACAAGTTTCCTCCCCAGCGACGTATAGAGCGACCAGGCGATCACGCCGGTGAAGACAAAAATATCTCCCTTGACATGAGACATGCCTATGTGAAGTCCGTTCTCGAGGACGATTATTGCGACGCCAAGGAAGGCGAGCATGCTTCCCGCAACTTTTGTCGGAAGGATCTTCTCTTTCAAATAGACTCTGGAAATTATTAGAACGAGAACCGGTGTGGTTGCGTAGAGGAGCGAGGCGTCAGTAGCGGTCGTGTATCGCATTCCGTGCAAGAAGAGAAACTGATTGATCGGTATCGAAAGGAACCCGAGAAGTATCAGGAGAGCCAGGTCCCTCCCTCTGAATCTGAAGGCCAGTCCGGCGTAGAGCGCGTAGGAAAGGTAAACGGAGCCTGAAATGAGCGTTCGGAGGAAAGTCAGGTTGGTAGCCGGTACCTCCTTGGCGACCACGTTCGCCACGATATGCGTTCCGCTTGCAAGGAGGATCTGGATGACGAGGATTATGTACGGATTCACCGGAAGTTTTCTATGACCCCGCCAAGTGTTTCCGCGAAGAATTCGCCGCGCTTTATCTCGCGAAGGAGCTCCGAGTAGATGGCTGTGTAACCGGGGAAGTCTATCGGGTCGGTCAGGGAATTATGGAAGAGAATTGCCGCCGCGCCATGTGCCAGCTTCGTCTCAAGTATCAACTCCTTCATCCTGGCAAGCGCCTGGCCCCCGGTGAGTGTCTTGTTTTCGGCAAAGGTCCCGTCCATAAGGATCATTGGAAGTTCGATCACCGGTGATATGCGGTCTTTGGCAAAATTGTACAGCGGATATGGGAAAGCGACGCTGTTCCTGAACCCGGCCTCGCGGGAGAACCCAAGCGTCGAATCGTACTTCATCCCGGCATCTTCCCATATCTGCACGGTCTTGCCCGCCGTGAACCTGAGATAGTGCTGACGGACTGAATCGACACGTTTACCGAGGAATTCCTGGAGCCTGTCTCTCTCCCTGAAGAACTCGTTTGCGTCCACGTAGGTTTTCATGCTCGGGTGAATCCCGATCTCAAATCCGGCATCGGTCAGCGAACGCAGGAAAGCATTCATGCCCGCAGACTTGTAGTTGTAGGATATGTCCTGTTTCGCGGTAGCCCCGGTTTTCATGAAGAAGGTTGACCTGAGACCGCTCTCGATCTCTGCGTCGCGCAGGAAATCAAGCCCCATCTTAGGATAGTCCCGTCCCAAAAGGGCATATATGGGGAAGAGGAGTTTTTCCGCGCGCTCAGTGGATCCGAGCCGGTGCCTGTTGAGCACCGCGATTCCGAACATCTCCCGGCGGATCATCTTGAGATTGAGGTAACTGGTAAAGTCCACGTCGTGTGTCAGTGCTATGCCGCAGCTGCCTCCCGCGTACATCTTTGGCTCCAGAGAGACGCCGAAGTATTCTTCGATTTTCTCCTTCAGAAAAAGGGAATAGTAATTCACGACAGGGAAGCCGAGAACGCCGAGCTTGTATTGGAGGGAATCCATCGCCCGAAGCCTGTCGAACTCGTCCCTCTCCAGGCTCACCAGGTCCTGATAGTCTGATGCGAGCATGAATGCGGCCGCAGCGATGTCGAAATCGATTTCAGGATTGATCGGGTTAGGGGTGGGGAAGAGCCTGGGAAGTCTCTTGCCTTCAAATTCGAGCCATGTCACATCGGCAACGTCCGGGACAACCGAATTTGAAATGCATCGCGTGAACTTGTCGGATGACCGAATCCAGAGCACCCTTTTGGAGTCGTTCGGCAGCTGACGGCCGTAGAAGATGGTCGGGCAATCCGGAGCGATTGTTTTTGAAAACACGACATCCGCGTGGAGGGGATGAAATAGGAGTGTCAGGCCGTACTTGATCTTTTCCCTGATCCGATCATCCGCGCTGACGATTATGTTGATCTTCATGACCGCTGAAATTGCTCAGGCAAAAAACAGCTTCATTACGTCGAGTATCAACAATGGGTGCTTAACGACAGCTTGCTTGAAAAGTGCACCGAGAGTCTGATCTTTCTCCGGAAGTTTCGAGATTTCTGCGGCGATAGAATTCAGCTCACTGTCTCGGAATTTATATATGACTTTCTTTATCCCGTAATATCTGTGGTGACGTATACCGAGCGAATCCCGCCATTCTTTCTCGTAGCGACCGAGCAGGTTCATGTCGTTTGACCTGGCGACCTCGGCGGCAACCGAGCCGGCTATCTTTCCGGCAATCATCCCGCTTATTATTCCACCACCGGACACGGGGTTCACCTGGTGGGCTGCATCTCCGACAAGCATGAGGCCGGGCATGGTTATTTTTTCAAGCGTCTCGGCACAAGGGACTCCACCCGCGAGCTTGGTGAGGACCGCGGCATTTGGATACATCTCTTCCATGAATTCTTCGAGGAACTTCAGCGCGTGCTTCTGTTTGCTCCTGTCGGCTGCAACTGCCAGTCCCACGTTGGCTGTCTTGTTTCCCTTCGGAAATACCCACAGGTAGCCCCCCGGCGCGTATCTCTCGCCGAAATAGAAACAGCATGTGTCCTGTTCGACATCGATGTTCGCGGCAGTAACCTGGGCGGCCGATTCCATGTCGTGCATCGAAACTGTAGTGTCTATGCCTGCCCATCTTCCGACGCGCGATTCGACGCCGTCGGCGCCGATGACAATCTTGCTCCGAAGCTTCAGTCTGTTGCCCTGGTACTGGACCGTTACCCCCGTCACCGTCCCGTCCCTCTTTTCCACGCCGTCGACGTACGCCTTAGTCACGATCTCCGCGCCTTCATCGGCGGCAATCCTTGCAAGTTCATAATCGAAGACTTTTCTGTCGAGGACGTAGCCGAGCCCCTCTATATTCGGTTTCACCACGGTTCCGTCGGGAGCGATCAGCTTGAAGCTCCTTATCTCAGAGGCGATGAACTTCTTGTCCGGTTGTATGAACGGTGCGAGCCCTTCATGATCTACGGCTTCTCCGCATCTTACCGGTACGCCGATCTCCCGGTCCTTCTCGAGGACGAGGACCTTTGCTCCTCCCATTGCCGCGTGACGGGCAGCCGTAGTGCCGGCGGGGCCTCCGCCGACTATTATTACGTCATATGAATCCTTCATGCGGTCGCTTTCAACCTGACTTTGTCATTCTTGAACTTGAATACCTCAAACGGACAAGCCCACTCACACTTTCGGCAGCTCGTGCAGATCGCATCCACTATCGAGATGCGGCTCTCGGTCATGTCGATGCAATTCTCGGGACAGACGCCCACGCAGCAGCCGCAGAGGTCGCATTTTTCCTCGTGTATCTCAATCAATTTTCCGCTCCTTTTGTCCCGCGGGACGGATCGAAGTTTCTTCTGGCGCAACGCAAAATCGCTTGCCGGGCGCCGAAAAACGCACGGCATTGCACAATATAAGGCAATGGGCCCAACGTAAATAGTCCACTTTTACTGACTTGGCAGCATGGGGGAATCCTTTTCGGAAGGGATTTCTGCCTAAGAGTTCTGAAGATCTCTGAAGTAATCAGCCATGAGCTTTCTGTCTGCGAAAACATGCAGAAGGAAGTCTTTCCTCTTTTCCAGTTCTCTATATTGTGAATCTAAGTCCACTGTCGGTATGCCCTTCCTTTCGGCTTCCAAGGTCCAGGAGTGTATAAGTTTAAACTGTTGTTCAATCTGTTCAAGTTCGTAACTAATGAGAAACTGAACGAACCATCTTACAAAATCAGGCGATTCGGTGCCTTGCCTAATTTCTTCCCACCACTCCTTGCTCCTTCCCGGGGTTGCTGTTGCCAGCTCCGCAAAAATTTTACGTGATTCTTCCGTAGAGAGTTGGTCAATAACAGTGGACATCTGCTCACCGGAAAGGCGAGCTCTAATGGATTTCTCAACAATATCGCTGGTGATGCGATTTTGGATCTCTAGTCTATCCACTTGCTTGGCGATAACATCTAAGAACGACTCGTCGACCTTCAAGATAATGTTCACCAAGTTGCGATCGGATACTGAGAGCCGCTGAGAAAGATTTGCCGAAGCGTTTGGCTGAACCTGTCTCGATCTAGCGCCCAGAGAAGTCCTCTTTTTCTTCAATTCTTCGTATATCGATTCTTCGCGCAAACCAAATTTGTCGGCAAGAGTCTTCACGTAGAGGTTTACCCTGATGGCGTCGCCGACTTTTGCAAGGGATTCCACGATCGATTGTATTATGGCCGCCGGATCCGCGGATTTACCGGATCGACGCGCGAGGAGGGAAGCCTTGAACTCGACGATGTTCACCGCCCCGCCGATGAGGGTCATGAACGCCTCGCTTCCTTGCGAGAGAACATAAGTATCGGGATCTTCACCGGCCGGCAACTCGACGATAAAGACATTCATTCCCTGTTCGAGGAGAAGGTCTGCTCCGCGAAGCGTAGCATCCTGGCCGGCAGTATCGGCATCGTAAACCAGGTAGACATTCTGCGTGTACCTGGAAATATATTGTATCTGGTCGGCAGTGAGTGCTGTCCCGCTGGACGCGACCACGTTTCTTATACCGTACTGATGAAGGGCGATCAAGTCTGCGTACCCTTCTACAAGTATCGAGGCATCTTTTTCGATCATCGAATCCTTGGCCTGGTAAATTCCAAAGAGTGTCCTTCCCTTGACGTACGCAGCGGTTTCCGGCGAGTTGATGTATTTTGCCCTCTCGTCCGCCTTCATGGCCCTTCCACCGAAGGCGATCACGCTCCCGCTGGGCGAAAGGACGGGGAACATCACTCGCGCCCTGAATCTGTCGTAATAACCTGAGCCGTCCTGCCGTTTCAGTATGAGGCCGGATTTCTCGATCACCTTCTCGCTGATCCCCTTCTTCCTGAGGTAGTTGAGAAGGCCGTCCCACCTGTCCGGGGCGTAGCCTATCATAAACCTTTCGATGGAATCGTCATTGAATCGCCGCTTGTCTTTAAGGTAGGACAGCGTGGGGGCGCCTTCGTCCGACCGGAGCATGTCCCGGTAGTATCGGGAAGCCTTTTCGTTGACGTCGAGGACCTCGTCCACCTCGCTCTGTTTCCCGTCGGAATAGGAGGGAAGAGTTATGTTTGCGCGGGCAGCCAGCTGCCTCAGCGCTTCGCCGAATGATATCTTGTCGTGCTGGGTGAGGAATGTGAAGACGTTTCCTCCTGCCCCGCATCCGAAGCAGTGGTACAGCCCCTTTTCCCGGTTCACCGTGAACGAGGGAGTCTTCTCTGTGTGGAACGGGCACAGCCCGAGATAGTTCTTGCCGCGTTTCTGCAGACGGACGTACTGCGATATTATGTCGACGATGTCCGTCGCCTGGCGGACCGACTCGACGACGCTGTCAGAACCGAACCGTGCCATGTCGCTGATCCGTTGCCGTGAATCTAAATTTGTGAATCGTTGGTTATGCTCCTTGCCTGCAAACTTAATCAAGGGGAGTTTGATATTCAATCTTGGATATTGCGTGCGCTTCGTGAATTTCGGGAAGTCAAAATGATTTCGCGATTTTCTTGAATATTATTCGCATCGGTTATAACTTTTTACAGCATGATAGAGAAATCACTGCTCGTCGTCTCGCGAACTCCGCTCCCGAAAGAAGTGAAGATCAATCTTGTGCCTCCTCTGACCAACGAAGAGGCGGCGGAGCTTCACGCGTCGCTGCTATTTGACGTTGTCGAACGCGCAGCCTTACACCTGCATGCGCAGCCTTACGTCTATTTCGACCCCGCGGACGCCCGCCCGGACTTCGAACATGTATTCAGGCACGCGAGTTTCGAATACAAACTGAAACCCGCGGTCGGGAACAAGTTCTCGGACAAGATAGCCAACGCGGTCGACAATGTGTTTTCGGACGGGACGAAGAAACTGATTTACCTCGACGTCGATGCAGCGCTTATCCCGCTTCAGGCGTTGCGGCATACCTACGAATTGCTCAGCCTCGAAGACGACGTGGTCGTCCTCGGTCCCGACGTCGCCGACCAGCTTTACATGGTCGGGCTGAAGAAACCGCATGTCCAGGTATTCGACGCCCTGAACGCGAAGGACCCGTTCGAGGTTTCTATGAAAATCTCGTCCCCTCTTTCCGCGATGATGTTTACCCTCGACCGGTATGCGTGTATACGTGACCTCGCGGCTTTGAGAAGGCTGTTTACGTCTTTTGTCAGGAACGGACAGCTCATCGAGAACGCACGCCGTACGACTGATTTCCTACTCGGTTTGAAGGACAAATACAGCGAGATTTAATGCCCGGAAGATCCTGCGAGAAACTTGGGATCTTTGGCGGAACGTTCAACCCGCCGCACTTGGCGCACCTTCTTGCCGCCGAAAGCGTACGCGATCATCTCAAACTGGACAGAATTCTCTTTGTACCCGCAGCAATCCCCCCTCACAAGATGAAAGAAAACGTGGTGCCGGCAAAGCACAGGCTTGAGATGGTCAGGCTCTCGATACAGGGGAACCCGTTCTTCGAATTGTCGGATATTGAGCTCCGGAGAAAAGGGCCTTCGTATACGATCGATACCATCAGGGAGCTGAAGCGGAGCAGGCCTGATGACGATCTCCATCTCATAATGGGCATAGATCTTCTGACAGATTTCGATACATGGAAGCATCCCGAGGAGATCCTGAAAGAATGCAGGCTCATCGCAATGAACCGGCCGGGTTTCGATCTCGCCGTGGTTGACAAGCGGCTGCTCGCCCAGGTTGAACTCGTGAATGTGCCGAGTGTCGATATCTCGTCGACGAACATCCGGAGGCGCGTCAAATCCGGAAGATCGATACGGTATATGGTACCGGCCGCTGTGGAAGACTATATCCGGACGAATTCGATCTACCTGTAAGTTGCCGCCTTACAACAAATTGCATATCCAGGCGACGGACTTTATATTTATTGAAACAAATTTGTAAAACTTTGGAATGGAGTGAGAGATAATGAAGAAGTACAGTGTTTGGGCCCCTCTCATAGGACTTCTCGCAGTGAGCTTCGCATTTGTCGGCTTCCAGTGTTCTTCGGCGGAACTGACAAGCGCAAAGCTGTATATGCAGAAGAGTGAGTGGGATAAGGCTGAAGCGGAGCTCGAGAAGGACGTGCAGAGCGATTCTCTCGACGAGGAAGGGTGGTATTACCTCGGTATAGTGCGGGGCGAGAAGAAGAATATTGAGGGATTGCTGGATGCTTTCGGCCATGCCCTGAAAATTTCCAACGTTCACGAGAAAGACATTCAGCAGGTCAGGCAACACTACTGGGTGATCAGCTACAACGCCGGGAGTTCGGCACTCCAGAAAGGCCGCGATACGGCTTCGTATTATCCCCAGGCAGTGAAGTCATTCCAGGGAGCTATTCTTCTCGAACCGGACAGCACGATGAGCTTCCGCGGGCTGGCTTACGCTTATCTGAACATGAGCAAGACAGACAGTGCGATTGACCCGCTTAAGGTCCTGTGGACCAGGGAGAAAGATCAGGATGCGGCAAAATTCCTGGGCGAGATCTATTATGAGAAGGGACACGCTCTCAAGCAGGCGTTCGAGGACGAGAACGGAGACAAAATAAAAATCGCCGGTGGATTGGAGTCTCTTAAGACGGGAATGTCTGAAGGCGATGTCACATCCGCTATCGGGCAGCCCGACGAAAAAACAACGCAGCAGCCGCCCAAGGCGAAAGGGAAGCGGAGGAAGGCCTCCCAGGAGCAAGCGAAGGTTATCTGGGTATACAAGACACTGGGGTTGACCATCACATTTGAGAACGACACACTGGCGACGAAAAAGGCAGATTTTGTTTACAATCCCAAGATCGATTCTACCAAGTACAAACTCGCCGTCGAGTATTTCATGAAAGGCCTCGATATCCTTAAGCCGGCAAGTCAACTGTATCCGAACGATTCGAACATCATGACGATACTCACGAACTGCTATATCGGAGCAGACATGACGGTGGAAGCGGCAGAGGCGTTCAAGTTGGCCGCAGAGGAGAATCCTGACAACAAGGACTTCCAGTACAATTACGGAGTGATACTCCTTAAGGGAAACAACTACGCGCAGGCGATAGACCAGTTCGATAAGACCCTGAAGATCGATCCGAAATACTGGAATGCGATATACAACATCGGCGCGTCGTACGTGAACTGGGGAGTCGACATGCAAACCGGCGCTTCTCCGAACAGCGACCCCGATTCGCTGAGGAAGGCAGTGAGCTCAAAATTCGCCAAGGCACTTCCTTATCTCGAGCAATATTCCACCTACAAGACCGACGACCCGAATATCTGGGAGCTGCTTGGGAAGGTTTATGCCTACCTGAACGAAGTACAGAAGGCACAGAACGCCATGCAGAAAGCGGACTCGTTGAGACAGATGCACTAGACAGAGACCGGGAAGTTTAGAGATGCCGCCGGGAATGCGGGAGGATGCTTCTCGGCGGCTCTTTTTTTAAGTCATCCGTTGTTTCAATCTTGTTTTAGGCTTATTCTTGAGAGTACCTGTCCAAGTCAGCTAGTTGCTCACGAACCAACAAAGAATAGGAATTACAGCCGGGAATGCGTGATCTTCCCGGAGAACCCAGGAGTTTGAGATGTCGGAAGAGAAGAACGCGCCGCAGCAGATCAGCATCGAGCTTGGCGACAAGGAGGCGGAGGGGATATATTCCAACCTTGCCATCATTTCGCATTCGCCGGCGGAATTCATCATAGATTTTACGAGGCTGTTGCCGGGAGTACCGAAGGCGAAAGTGCATGCGAGAATTATAATGACTCCTCAGCATGCCAAGATGCTGTTGGGCGCGCTGCGCGAGAATGTCGAGAAGTATGAGCGGAATTTCGGGGAGATCAAAGTCTTTGCGGGTCCCGTTCCTCCGACCGCGCCGTTCGGGTTTCAATCACCTGGCGCATGAACCCGAGTCATCGAGAGACCTTAGAGCCCGTGTTTAGGGTCATATATGCATCGGACTTTTCGCATAAAGTCTTCATTTAAACATCCGATTAAGTACATGAGTGACCTGGCGCAAGCCGGTGTGACTCATGACAAATTATGTGTATCCCGTTCTGCTTATTTTCTCTCGAGAGCGCAACGCGATTTTCACATCCCGTTAATGTTGAAAGGAGTCTTGAGATGAAGAAAGGAGTACTTTACGCTTCGATCACGGCGATCATAGTCGCTATGGTCGGATGTTCAAAGTACAAGGTTGCGTCCTTCGTCATGCCGAGCTGGGATACCCAGCTCTCGGCCCCGATTTTCGACCGCACGTACAGCCTCGCGGAGATTTTACAGAAAGATTCGGTAATGGTGTCGAATGGAGACACTACGCGACTCAGCAGTTATCCTGACAACAACCTGTTCTATGTCCAGAGGGTTCAGGAGGTGCAAGGTATTCCGGTCGGCGCAACTCTGAGCATGCAGGCCATTCCCAGCACCCCTCTGACACAGGGGGTTTCGAGCTTCACAATAGATTCTCCGGATTCGATTAGTTACGTGATTCCGTATCCGGGAGGTATCACCAAAGGTCAAACGGCCCCGGTGCCCGCGATCCCGCCGACACCCGAAAATAACCTGGGACCCCAGGCTCCGTTTGCGAGCTACAAGTCGGCGACGATCAGTAATGGCCTGCTCCATATCACGATCGCTAACGGTTATCCCGCCACGGTGCATTTCAGCAGCGGGCAAGTCAACATCCTCGACGCCAACGGGAATCCGCTTCCCATCCCGCTCGACTCCATACAGGCCAACAGCTCATTTGACACGACGCTTCAGCTCGCGGGCAGAGTCCTTACCAATAATCCGACTCTTTCCTTTACGTACAGCGCCGATAGCTCAAGTACGCCGCAGACATATCAATCCGACAATCTCCTTTCATTTAATATGGGGTTTACAGTTCTTCAAGTCTCGCAGGCTAACGCAATCGTTCCCAGCCAGGCGCCCGTTGTCATACAAAACAGCATCCCCTTGTCTGAACAGGATATGGTTACCTCGGCGACGATTGGCAGCGGTTATCTCTATCTCAGCGTGACGAATCATTTCAACATGTCTGTGTATCCGGTAACAGTAGTTATCAATAGTCTTGACAGCCAGAACGTACCGCTGACGCGACAGTTCACGCTGTCTGCCGCCGGTTCTCCCGGCAGCAGTTACACCGAACCGATAGATCTGTCGGGATACAACCTGAATATGTCCGACGCGTACGGCAATCCGACCGATTCGCTCCGGTACACAGTGACTGTCGGGATCCCGGGATCACAAGGTCAGTTCATCGACGTGGATGTTGCCAATACGATTGAGAGCTCATTCAGCACGTCAGATATTCAGTTCAGCTCATTCTCCGGTGTCATTCATCCGAAGAACACGTTTACATTCGCGAGCGATACGCAGCAGGTGGACCTCGGCGATTTCAAGATGAAGTTCAGCGGAGGGATTACATTTCTCGGGGACTCGACCCATCTCCGTTTCAAGGTTCGAAGTCGTGGATTTCCATACTTCATTCACGTGAGCCTGACCCCGATGAATAGCTCACTTCCTAACATGGTCTCTCCGGACTCGGCAGATACTTCCGTGGTTGTTTATCCTGATCAAGACAACACCGTCGGGCTTGGCAGGAAATTTGCGAATGCGATGAACTCATTTGCGATAAACTACGGCAAGATACCGGATCAATTCATAATAACCGGCTATGCCAAAGTGAATCCGCTTCCCCAGGATATTCCCCCGGGTGTTCCATATACCCCGCAGACTCAGCCGGGGAGTATCAACGATACCGACAGGATAGGTATAACAAATACCATCACTTTGCCGCTGCAGGTGGGCATCTTAAACGCGGCATTCAGAGATACGACGGGCAGCCCTGTCTTCGATTCCACCACGAGTGTGCGTATGGGAGACGTCGACAGCGCAAAGGTGTACTTCGATGTGAATAACGGCCTTCCGATGACCGTGTTGATCAAGACCTCGCTTCTGGATACTCTGACCGGTATGGTCACGCCGCTTGATTCTCTCGCGATTCCGGCTGCCGAAGTTAATCAGGACGGGTCCGTCAGACTTCCGACATTCCAGCATAACCTGCTTTTCCTTGCCGGGACCCAGGCGAGAGCATTCGCGAGTTCACGGATGATCTTTCTCTATCAGTTCCTGACTCCTCTAGGCAATCCTGTCGGATCGCAGCCAGTTCCGTTCACGGAGACCAACACCATCTCTCTGAAAGTGTACGGCAACTTCGCCTTCAGGGTTGACAAAAGTTTGGTAGGGAAGTGAGGGTGACGACATGAAAAAGACAATAGCCATCGCACTCTTCTTCCTGATGCCGGTTTTCGGCGCGCGCGCTCAACAGATTGCAAGCGCGAGACTCGTTTCACTCGGCGGTTTGTCCACGGCGGTTTCGACCGACGCCGATGCCATCGGGACGAATCCCGCGAACCTCATCGCACTCTCTCGGGGGCACGTGGTCGTGGAAATAGCGCCGCTGAGTGTAAGAGCCGGCTCCGATTTTCTAAGTCTTGACCTGTACAATACCTACTTCACCGGCACCGGCCAGGTTGACAGCGCAGGGAACCAGATAGGGAGGTTCCTGACCGAGTCGGACAAGCAGGGAATACTTTCCGCTTTCCCGGGAGGCGTGGGGGAGGTTCTTACCGACGTCACCATCCGTGACCTCGGAGTCGCGGTTCGGGGCCTTGACATAGGCCTCGGCTTCTCAGTAGACGATCATATCGGTGCCCGCGCGTCGATTCCGAACTCGTTCATGCTTTTTGTGCTGAACGGCAATCCTCCGGGAACCGACTTCTCGTGGAACAACATAAGATCAACAACCTGGTGGTATCGCAGTTACAACGCGGATTTTGCCATGAGATTGCCCCATTTCCTCATCGTACCCAAGGAAATTGCCAAGGATTTCGAGGCAGGAATCGGCATCAAGTTCGTCACGGGTATAGGCTACGCCAATGTAAATACGGTAAACAGCTCTCTGCACACGGATTCAGCCAACTACGCCTTCGACGTGAGCATGGGTTTCGACGGACAGAGGGCCGGCTTCATAAGCAACGCGTTGTCGAAGGCGGTCAACAGCAACGTGGGCGACACCACTATGAACTTCAACCCGTTCGACCCGGCGGGGACAGGTTTCGGATTCGACCTCGGCGGGACGGCGAAGGTGATGGAATTCGTAAAGGTAGGCTATAGCTTCACCGACATCGGATGGATTGCGTGGACGAAGAATGCCATCAGGACCAGCGGTGACACCTCATTCACGTTCGGCGGGTTCTCTCCCGCGCAGGTGGGGGTGCCGAACGCCACGAGCAACGTCGACAGCCTTAACAATGCCTTCAAGGATTTCTTCAAGAACAGGGATTCGGTCTCGTCGGGCTTCACAACCCCGCTTCCGACGCGATTCAACCTGGGCGCGTCGGTGGAACTTGACGAGTTGTTCCCGATGATTCCGGGCCGGCTTCTGGTCGCAATAGACTATCACCAGGGGTTGAACAACTCGCTCGGAAATTCCACGATCCCTGAATTTGTCCTTGGTGCCGAGTGGAGACCTATCGGTCTCTTCCCGATCAGAACGGGTCTCGGCTTCGGGGGTGCGTACGGGTTCAGGTGGGCTCTCGGTTTCGGCATCAACCTGCCGTTCTGGGATATCGACCTCGGAGTTGGAACCTTCAACGCAGTCGTCGACCCGGCAGCCGCCAAGAATGTTTCGGTGGTGCTCAGCATTCTGAAATTCCGGTTTTGAACTGACATAATACCTCACCCTTGCGAACGCATCCCGTCCCCGCGGGATGCGTTTTTTGTTTATTTTCACTTGCTTACGCCTTGCCCGCTAACTATTATAGTGGCAGCAAAGCCCTGTTCCTTAATGACAATTGCTGCCGACATACTCGACTTTCTTTTTGTTATTCTCCCTATAGCTTCCTTGACCCATCTCGCTTTCAGGATAGGTCTGGCCTACGGCAGATCGCGGGGAGGCACGTCCCTTTTTGCCGGCGCTTCGGTCCTGACATTCTCTTACCTTTTCAAAATCTATTTCGACATCGTCTTCGGAAACGTCGATGCCTTCTGGCTTTTCATACTGACCTTCGGCATGGCACTCGGCCTGGTCCTGGCACTGATCGGGACGAACCGAATTTACTCATTCCTTCTTGTAAACCAGCCGGAGTTGAGCCGAAAGGCGAAGAAGACCGCGAGGATAGGCGAGTTCGTCGTCCTGATATTCCTCATAGTGTTTATACCTTATTTCCTGGGATACGATCGCCCGATCTACTGGAGACTCGGCGCCACCTGCTATATCCTGAGACAGGCAGCGTTGTTCGGGATTGTGTTCTACATTGGAGAGTTCTTCTACCTGCTCGGCAAGAGCCAGGTTGCCTGGAAGTCGAAACTCATTAGAGGGCTTTCTGTCTACTACCTGGCCGAACCTGCTGCGTGGCTCGTTATCGCCAGGATGAGCGGGAGCATGAGCCTCTATCCGACGTCGAGGATTCTACTGAACACCTTCGGTCTAGCCATCTCGGTGTTCGTGAGCCTTCTCATAATCCAATTTATCCGGCTCTATCTCCCGATCGTCCTGCGCCAGGTGAAGACCACCTACGTGGACACACTGAGAGTCAGGGTCCTGAGAGACCTCTATCTGATCGGGGCAGGACTGATGGCTTTCATCTTCGTGATACTCCTGGTCGCTGAGTCGCTTTACGGAGATTTGAGAATATCGACGCTGGACACCAATGCAAGGTCGAGGCTTGCGATAAGCAAACTCGCGGCGGCCAGGGTCCGGTCTACTTTGCAGGATGTAGTGTTGAAACTCCAGCGGTCGGAAGATGCGGTCGACCCGAGGATGGTGTTGATGGATTTGAAGAGGGGAAGAGTCTACGTCGACGCCGTGGGCGATGCGGACAGCGCGAAATCATTGGGGCTTCTCTACGGGGCTAAGTCGGCAATGACCGACACTCTTGTGAAGCAACTTCTCATGACGACTCAAATTCGAGCCAACGACAACGGAGTCGAGCTCGCTGTCAGCCCGCAGAGCGACAACCTCAAATACCTGATTGTAGTCAGGGCGAGAAATCGTTACAAGAACAGCACCTACGCCTTTGCGCTGGTTGATGTCAATCGGATGATTTCAAGCTGTATTGCCGACCTGACGGATTATGCTGCCGATTTAGCGCTAGTGTCACCAGACCTGAGGATCATATATTCGAGCGATAAGACGGAAATAGGTGAAGATTTCCTTAATGCGGCACTTAAGCACGGCGATATCGATGGTCGGGACCTGGCCGGAAAACTTGACGCGCTTTCACAAGCAGATTTCGAGGGATTCAAGATACTAAGGGGTCAGGCATCTTCCGGAATGGGGGAATATTACTTGCTTGTCACGACCCCCCTCATTTTCCAGGGATATCGGGGAGTTTTTGCGTCGATTCAGCCTGAAGGGAAGATTTCAGGGCTGTTCAGACCCACAAATTCCCTCCTCCTTCTCGCCGGGCTCCTGATGTTGGGCCTTTTCGGCGGTGGAATAGTGATACTTTCGGTGGCGTTCCGGTGGTCGATGCGCCTCGAAAAGGAGGTTCAGGACAAGGTCAGTGAGCTCAAGAGTTCAGAAGACAAGTATAGAAGGATCGTTGAGAATCCGTATATCGGAAGCTTTATAATGGTCGACGACAGGCTGATATTTGCCAACGCGCGTCTGGCTGAAATCCTGGAGTCCGAAATCGACCGCCTTTCCGGGAGCGACCTGTCCGTCTTTTTGGATCCCAAAGATCACACTACCCTTCTAGGTGTTTTCGGTTCTATCCTTAGGGGGGAGAAGAACGGAGACCGCTGGCAGGCGAACGGCACGACTGCCTCGGGGAGACACATTGTGCTGTCGGGCTATTCGAGCCTCATACACATCGGAAACAAGGTCGGCGTTCAGTCGCTTGTCGTCGACAGCACCAGCGAATTCAGAGAGAAGGAGAAGCTGGAACAGTTCGAGCGGCTGGAGTCGATGGCCACGCTGGCGGCGGGGATCGCCCACGACTTCAACAATATCCTGCAGGTGGTCCTGGGGTCGTCGCAGCTGCTGCAGCGCAGGCTCGAGAATACGGAGTTTAAGAAGTACGCCGACAACATCACTAACGTCGCGCTCCGCGGGAGCGATCTCTCCCGGCGTCTTCTGACGTTCAGCAGGCACAAAGGCCTCGAGCAGAGGAGGGCATTCGACATAAATGCAATCATAGTCGAGTCGCTTCCGCTTTTTGAAGAAACTTTCCCGCGCACGATAAAGATCGAGACCGAACTCAACCCTGCCCCCATCTACGTCGAAGGGGATCAGAGCCAGATTCAGCAGGTCATTTTCAACCTCGCGGTCAACGCAAGAGATGCAATGCCTCACGGGGGAACCCTTCTTTTGAAGACGGAGATCCGCGACGTCACGCCGATGGAGGCGGAGGTGTACCAGGTCACTCCGGGGACTTACGCTTTCATAATGGTGAGAGACAACGGCGAGGGAATTCCGGCGGAACTGATGAGCAAGATATTCGAGCCCTTCTTCACCACGAAACCGCCAGGCAAAGGCACGGGGCTCGGGCTCAGCGTGGTGTACGGAATTGTGAGATCGCACAACGGATTCCTCAAGGTCTACAGCGAAGCCAAGAAGGGAACGGTCTTCAGCATATATCTGCCGCCGAGTTCCGGGGAGGAAGGCTCAGACCTGGATGTGGGCCCGTCGCACGTCGGAGAACCCTACTCGACGTACGGGAAGAAGATTTTGTTCGTGGATGACGAACCGGGGATCAGGGAAGCGGCGGAGTTTCTCCTTGAGCAGGCGGGGTACGTGGTCGTCACCGCAAAGGACGGTATGACCGCGCTCGATATCTACAAGGAAGAGTGGGAAGATATCAGCCTCGTGGTCCTGGACCTTAATATGCCGGAACTGTCGGGCAGAGAGGTCCTGGAAAACTTCACGATCATAAATCCGAAGGTTCGCGTTCTGATCGCCACCGGTTACATAACACCGGAGGAACGCGCAGGGCTGAAAGGGATAGTAGAGGTAATAGAGAAACCCTTCGACTTCGAGCAGCTTGTCCAGAAGGTGAGGGCGGCACTGGAGGCTTCCGACGGGGACGAGACCTGACGGCGCTGGTCAGACGTCGGGTACAGGCTGGTAAACTCTCCGTAACACCACACCGAATATCGTTCCATTTTCAAACACGCCTTGATTATATTCATTCTTATGAGAGAAGAAGTCGGCATTGCCATAGATAAACTGAACCGGGGAAAAGAGACAGCAAAGAATCTCCACGCTTCGGGTGCGAAAGGGTCGGAGGTATCGCTGGTTCTTACTGCCGCCATTGACGAGGCGATAACCAGGGCGGTCGAGGACGCGGGTAATCCGGAGAATCTTGCGGCGGTTGCGGTGGGAGGTTACGGCCGCGCCGAACTATGTCCCCATTCCGACATCGACATCCTCTTCATCGTGGGCAGCGGCATAGAGTCCAGCTTCCTGGCCCAACGCATCATGCATTTCTTATGGGACATGGGGCTCAACATCGGTCATTCCGTCCGGAACGTCGGGCAGGTTCTTCAGACACACAAGGATGACCACGACAGTTGGGCCGCCACGCTCGAATACCGCTATGTCGCGGGGAGCAGGAAACTTTTCGTGAAACTCGAATCTGCGATCCGAGATTTCGTTTCAAGGAACGCGGATCGGAGCTTCGTGAAGTCGACGATCGACGGAATAAGGGTGAGACATAACAAGTACGGCAGGTCGACATCCCTTCTTGAGCCTAACTTGAAAAAGAGCGCCGGCGGACTCAGGGATATCCATGCCCTCCTCTGGATGTACCGCGCGGTTTATCCTGATTTCCTGCCGGATGCAGGCTATTCTCTGAAACAGCCCGCGATACTCGACTTCCTGAACCGGCTCCTGGAAGAGGGGCTGATTAACCAACTGCAATTCAACCACACCCGAGATGCATTCGAGTTCGTGCTCAGGACAAGGCAGAGCCTTCACTACCAGTCCTCGGCCCTGAATGACCTGCTGGATTTCGAGATCCAGAAGAAGGTCGCCGCGGATATGGGATACGTAAGTGCGGATTATACCAAGGGCATTGAGAGTTTCATGCGCGATTATTTCCGCCATGCGCGGAAGATCTTCAGGCTCAACCAGGTTCTTACGGAAAAGATGAAGGCCGCACTGAAACCACAGGGTTCTGAAGCACAGGCCACCCCTTTCGACGAAGATTACGCGCTAGTCGGGGATCAAATAGCCTTCAGAAGGGAAATAGCCCGGGACCCTGTCCGCCTATTCAAGGCGTTCCAGCACAAGGCAAAGACCGGCATGCATTTCGACGAGAACGTCCATGAGACACTCGCGAGGGAACTAAATGTCTTCAGCGAGCCGTCGTTCCAAAAATCGGATGACGCGGCTGCCATCTTCAAGTCGGTCCTCCTCTCCGGAAATTATGTGGCTTTCACGCTGAAATCGATGAACGAACTCGGCGTGCTGGGGAGGTACTTGCCGGAGTTCGGCAAGCTCATAGGCTTCTTTCAGCATAATGTTTATCACTACTACACGGCGGACGAGCACACGCTGACTGCGATCGAAAACCTGGAGAACGTGGGGGAACAGGACGAGCTCCTGGGCGGCCTTCTCAGAAGCGTGAAACGTCTCGATGCACTTTATCTCGGGGTCCTCTTTCACGACATAGCAAAACCGATCTCGATAGGAAAACACGAACTGATCGGCGTCGAGGTGGCGGAGAAGGCGCTCGGCAGAATTGGTTTCGAAGACATCATTGAAGACGTGGGGTTCCTCGTCCGGAATCACCTCAAGATGGAGCAGATTGCCTTCCGGAGGAACATCGGAGATCCCGAGACGGTGTATTCCTTCACACGGTTGTTTGCCGGTGAGGAACAGCTGAAGATGCTGTACCTCCTTACCTATGCTGACCTCAGTGCGGTTAATCCGACGGTTTGGACCAAATGGAAGGCCCAGCTTCTCTACGAGCTTTACAGGAAATCCCACACCATATTGGCGGGATCGCTCGACAAGGAAGCCATCGCCTCGCTGCAGGCCGAGCAGCGCCGCCTGAAGGAAGATACCATCGTGGGAAGGATGCCTTCCGAAAAGTCCTCCCTTGTCAGGAAGCACTTCGGCGGGATAAAGAACGATCTGTATTCGGTTGTGTTCGGTGATGATGAGATAGTGAAGCACATCGAAGCTATAGAGGCGGAATTCGACACGGTCAACGTGCACTTCGAGCAGAGCGAAGATTACACGGACGTCACGATGATTGCCCGCGACGCGCCGTTCCAGCTTGCGAGGTTCTGCTCCTGTCTCAGTGCCAACGATGCAAACATCCTTGACGCAAACATCTTCACACGGGATGACGGAATTATCATCGACAGGTTTAAGGTGTTCGACAATATCACGAGGAAAAATCTCACGGACGCGCAGTCGGCAAAAATCGAAGCCGATCTCAAGGCTGTTTTGAAAGGAGAGACCGATCCCGAGCGACTCTTCGAACGCCACAGGATGAAGTGGCAGAGAAGGCTGAAACATGAGGCGAACCCGAACATCAAGGTGGCGGTCCAGACGTCGGAAACTAAGGATTTCACCCTCGTCGAAGTCTTTGCCCCGGACTCCCTCGGTTTCCTGTACAAAGTGACATCCACCATGTCGTCGGCCGGACTCAGCATCCACTTCGCAAAGATTGCGACGAGAGTGGATGGGATAGTCGACACCTTCTACATACTGCGCAACGACGGCACGAAGCCTTCCCAGGACGAACTCAACAGGTTGAGAGAAAGCATCCTCCGGATCATCAACGAATCAGTAGACTCCGAGCTCATCTTTAAGTGATCTCTCGCGAAAATCCAATCGGCGTTTTCGACTCCGGCATCGGCGGGTTGACCGTTGTCCGCCAGCTGATGAATATTCTGCCATCCGAGAACATCGTCTATTTCGGGGACACGGCAAGAGTCCCGTACGGCAACAAGTCCGCGGAGGTCATCAGAGAGTACGCGGTGCAGGATGCAAGATTCCTTCTCTCGAAGGGAGTGAAGGTTATCGTTATCGCCTGCAATACGGCTTCCGCGCTGGCGATGGACGTGGTCCGCTCGCACTCGACGGTTCCGACGATCGGCGTGATAGAGCCAACCGCGGACGCCGCCATGGGCAAGGTGAGGTCGAGGGGGGTGGGCGTCATCGGAACGCTCTCCACCATTAATTCATCGGCTTATGAGACCGCCCTGAAGGATATCAACTCGCAAACTCCGATCCTGTCACAGGCATGCCCGCTTTTTGTCCCTCTCGCGGAGGAAGGGATGTTCAATCACCCGGTAACGGATCTGGTCGCACGGGAATACCTGTCGCGGTTCTCGGGGAGGATCGACGTTATGATCCTCGGCTGCACGCACTATCCGCTCCTTCGGGATGCGATATCGGGGATTCTTGGCGGCGATGTAGATCTTGTCGACGCCGGCGAGGCGACGGCCAGGTCTGTACTTGATCTACTTTCATCAGGGAATATGCTGAACAAACAGAAAACGAAGCCGCGATATGAGTTCTACGTCAGCGATTTCCCTCAGAAGTTCAACGAGATCGCGGAGAGATTTCTCGGAAGAAAGCTGGAGTTTGTAAGGAAGGTGCAGATTTACTCGAACGGCGATATCCGTTAGGACGAGATCGGTTGGTAGACCGGTGCTATCTATCGGGTTGCAAGATCGAGTTCGAAGAACATCGCGTCGGGGCGCGGATTAACCCGGTATTGTGAGATCTCTTTGAAACCGAACGATCTGTAGAGTGAGATAGCTTCCCTCATCGAGCTCACCGTATCAAGCCGCATTCTCCGGTATCCGATCTTCCTCGCCTCGTCAATAATCTTTCGGGCCAGCATCCTCCCGACTCCTTTTCCCCTGAATTCGGTACGCACGTACAACCGTTTCATCTCGCAAATGGCCTCCTCGATTCTACGGAGCGCAACGCAGCCGGCCGGTTTGCCGGACACGAAGGCGATGAGGAGTCTCCCGTCCGGATATGAGTATTCGCCCGGCAGCTCCGCGAGCTCACGGTCGAAATCCTGGAAATCCAGGTCGAAATCGAGGGAGTCTGCGTATTCGAGGAACAGGTCTCTTGCGAGGGCAGCGGAGGCGCGGTCTTCCGCCCCGAGGGAAACAATTTCAATTTCCATCTGTCGATCCGAGTGTTGTCCGATTATCTCACGATCCGTAGATTGGCATACCGCACCATCAGCTGCTTCCTCTGGTTCGCGCTGAAGAGGACTACGACCCGCTCGTTATCTCCCCTGCCCGACATTTCAATGACCTTCCCCTCGCCGAAGAATTGGTGCTCGACGATCGTGCCGATCTTGATATGCGAAGCCGCGCTTCGCTCTTTTTCCACACGACGCCTGGGCTCGTCTTCGTCGGCCGCAACCCCGGCGGTGTCCAGCGAGGGCCGGAGCGATTCGAAAGGCGAAGGAGTCTCCCAGAGAGAACGCTGGGACGAAATGCGTGCGCCGTGCTCGTGATCCAGGAGATCCGACTCTATCTCGGCGAGGAATCGAGAAGGCACCTGGTATGAGAGCTTCCCGAAACGGAACCGTTGTTTGGAAAATGAAAGGTAGACTTTCTTCTTGGCCCGGGTGATCGCGACATAGAAGAGGCGTCTTTCCTCTTCGAGCTCGTCCTGCTCCTTCGATGACAATGGAAACAGTCCTTCCTCGAGCCCGCTGACGAATACTACCGGGAATTCCAGACCCTTCGCCGCATGCACCGTCATAAGAGTGACGGAATTTCTCTTCGTGTCCCAGCGGTCGACGTCGGCGACAAGCGATACCTCCGCGAGGTAATCCTGCAGGGTCCCTTCGGCATTCTCGCTCTGGTATTCGGCAATGCCTGCCAGGAACTCCTGTATGTTTTCCATGCGGTTCAGCGATTCGACCGTATTTTCCTCTTTCAGCGTCCTGACGATCTGTAGTTCATCGGTCAGCGACCGCGTGAACTCACTGATGGAGAGTTCGTCCTTCAGCTTGCGGTATTTGTCTATAAGTCTCCCGAACTGCTTCAGCTGGTTCTTTTGCCTGGGCTGTATTTCGACGATCTCGTCCACGCGTTCCGCTACCTCCAGGAGGGACAGCTGGTTCTTGGAGGCGAAGCTGCGGACGTAGTCTATTGTCACGTCCCCGATGCCCCGGGCGGGGAAATTGACCACTCTCAGGAAAGATGCGTCGTCCTGCGGGTTGACGATGAGCTTCAGGTACGCGAGGAGGTCCTTGATTTCCTTCCGCTTGTAGAACGCCACGCCCCCGACAATTATATACGGGATCCCGCCGCGGTTGAAGGCCTCTTCGAGTGCGCGGGACTGGTAGTTCGTCCTGAACAACACCACAAAATCCTTCAGCTGGAGCTTGTCCTTGATACTCTCGTTCCTGATCTTTTGAACGATCTTGTAGCCTTCATCCCTGTCGCTGTCGCATTCCAGGACAGAGAGCTGCTCGCCCTCCCGGTTTTCCGTCCATAGCTCCTTGTCGAGCTTTCGCTGGTTGTGCACGATGACCGAGTTGGCCGCTTTGAGGATCTTCCCGGTGGAACGGTAGTTCTGTTCGAGCCTGAATACCTTTGCCTCGGGGTAATCGGTCTGGAAGTCGAGAATATTCTGGAGGTCTGCGCCCCGCCAGGAGTAAATGCTTTGCGCGTCGTCCCCCACTACACAAAGGTTCCTGTGTCTCTCCGCAAGAAGCTTGAGCAGCATGTACTGCGCCCGGTTCGTATCCTGGTACTCGTCCACCAGGATGAACCTGAACTTGTTCTGGTATTTCTCCAGCGAAGCGCGGTCGTGGTTGAAGAGGATGATCGGCTTGATAAGGAGGTCGTCGAAGTCCATCGCGTTATTCTTCTTGAGCCGGTCGTCATACGTACCGTACACTTCCGCGGTAACCTGCTCGAGCCTGCTCTTCGCTGACTGCTCGAATTGGGAAGGAAGTATGAGACCGTTCTTCAGCTTGCTTATCTGCCACCTGATGCCGGCCGGCGCGAATACCTCTTCGGACAGGTTCCTCTCGCGGAGGATCTGCTTGACAAGCTTGAGGGAATCTTCTTCGTCGTAAATCGTGAAGTTCGAAGTGTACCCCAGCTTGTCGGCCTCCATCCTCAGGATTCTCCCGAACAGAGAGTGAAAAGTTCCGAGCCACCCGTAGAGTCTTCTCTCTTTTCCGTTCTCGCCCACGCCCAGCATTTTCTCGGTGCGGGATCTCATCTCATTTGCCGCCTTGTTCGTGAACGTCAGGCAGAGGATGTTGTGGAATGGGACCCCGATGGCGACGAGATAGGCGACGCGGTACGTCAGCACCTTAGTCTTTCCGCTTCCCGCGCCCGCGAGAACAAGCTGTGGTCCCTCGACCGATTTAACCGCTGATAGCTGGGCCGGGTTGAGATCTCTCAGAAAATCTGTGTTCATCTCCGGCGAAGCTTCTTCTTTGCCAACATTTTGCCCGCAAGGTCTATCTGCTCTTCAACTCTTTTCAGGCTTGTACCGCCGTAGACGTCGTGCCTCTCCACGGACCTTTTCGGATCGAAAATTTTGTGGTAGTTGTCGTCGAATAATTCGGAGATGGCCCTAAGTTCGGCTGCCGTGAAATCTCTCAACCTTTTCTGACTCTCGGCGCCGGTCAGCACGAGCCTGCCGACAACCGAATGAGCTTCGCGGAAGGGAAGGCCTTTCCCGACGAGATAATCGGCGATGTCGGTCGCATAGATGGAATCGTCGGTGTTCCGCAAGAGGTTCTGTCTGCGAACCTTGAGCGTCGCAACGACGCCCGCGAACACCTTCAGTGAAGATGTAAGGGTATCGACCGAATCGAAAAGAGGCTCCTTATCCTCCTGCAGGTCTTTCGAATAGGTGAGGGGGAGGCCTTTCTGCAGGGTCAGGAGGGCATTAAGGTTCGCGATCGTACGGGCCACCTTGCCGCGGATAAGTTCGAGGGAATCAGGGTTCTTCTTCTGCGGCATCATGCTGCTCCCCGTCGAATACGCATCGTCGAGCTCGACGAATGAGAATTCGGTCGAACTCCACATGATCAGGTCTTCGGCGAAACGGCTGAGGTGGACGAGCGTCTGGGCGGCCGCGAAGAGGAACTCATTGATGAAATCACGGTCGCTTACTGCCGCTATGCTGTTGGGCGAAAGTTCGGCGAAGCCGAGTGCTTTCTTCATCAAGCCCCGGTCGAGCTTTATCGTCGAACCCGCTACGGCGCCGGAGCCGAGTGGGAGAACGTCGATCCTTTTCTCGAGGTCCTCCAGGCGCTGCCTGTCGTTCTCCAGCATGAAGAATAGAGACATGAAGTAATGACCGAGTCTGATGAGCTGCGCCTGCTGGAGGTGGGTATACGAAGGGAGAATATCGTCAGTTGTCTTGCGCGCGAGATCGCGAACCTGAAGCTGCAATTCACGTATCAACTCCGTGACTTCAATGTCCGCCGATTTCAGGAATATTCTTTCGTCGGTCGCTACCTGCTCGTTGCGACTCCTCCCCGTGTGTATCCGCTTGCCGGGCTCGCCGATTTTCTCGACCAGTCTCCGCTCGATGGCGGTGTGGATGTCCTCGTCTTCCGGTCTGAATTCGAATTTGCCGGCGGAGAATTCCCTGCCGATCTCGGCGAGAGCTCCGGCGACTTTCTTCTGTTCTGATTTCGAGAGAACTCCCGCTTTTGCCAACGCGGCCGCGTAGGCCCCGCTCGCTTCGATCTCTTCCTCCCAGAGCCTTTTGTCGAAGGGGAGGGAGTCGTTAAACTCTCCCATGAGTTTGGTCACGCTTTTCGTGAATCTTCCGCCCCAGAGTTTTGGCATTGGCTGAATTACCTTAGAGGAGTTAAAACTTTCTTGTTAGACTTAATATCCTTTTTGAAAAGATCATGGAATGCTTTCCAGACTTTTCCGGGCTTGCCGTCGCCGATCGTTCGCCCGTCATATTTTACTACCGGCGCGCAAAAAAACGAAGTACTGAAGAAGAGTATCTCAGCGGCATTGTACGCATCGGAGATCGGGATGTTCTCAACCTGGAGTTCGCGGATGAATCCTTTCTTCTTCAGCTCACCCGACATCTCGATCGCCCGGGCGAGCGTCGTTCCACGAAGTATCTTCTCCGGAGGCGGGATGCGCATTATGCCGTCTTTCCCGACGACCGCGACATTCTTGTTGGAGCCTTCCGTCAGGTTGCCGGAAACGTCAACGCCTATTGCTGAATCGGCTCCGCTCGCCTTTGCGGCGAGCTCCATCAGAGCGTTCGACAAATAATCCACAGATTTGACCTGGGGAGAGATCGGCGGGCGCATCTGCGTGGGGCTGGTAGCGGCGATCATGCCGGTCGTAAAATACCGTTCCGGAGCCGGTGAAAATTTTCCTATGAGAACGTACAGGTTCGGCGACACTGCCTCGTGCGGGTAGACGCTCATGCTGCCGTGTCCGCGGGAGAGGAAGAACCGCGCTATGAAGTTCTTCTTTCCCGACTCGATTCCCAGTCTAATCAGAAGCCGTCTCAGATCGGAATGCGTGAACTGGGGTTTGATCCCGATTGCGTTAGCCGAGAAGAAGAACCGCTCGAGATGCTGGTCGAGGAGATAGTAACTTCCGTCTACGCAGAGGGCATTGTCGAAGACGCCGTCGCCGCGGTGCACGATATGGTCGTCGATCGGGACGGACATGAGCAGGCGGTCGCGGGTGTAACCGCCCAGGAAAGTCGAGTAGTAGAGAAAGAAATCGTCTCCGCCCTGAAGCCTTGCCAGTGTGTTCGCAAGCCTGACCTCACGAAACTCCAGGCTCATTCCTTTGGCTTTCCATGCACTTCCGACGCCACCTTCATGGAAAGGCCGAACAGGTCGATGAAGCCTTCGGCCTTCTTCTGATCGTAAACCTTATCCTGTGAGAACGTCGCGAGGTCTTCGCGGTATAGTGAGTACTGGCTCTTCACTCCCGCGGCGATGACGTTTCCCTTGTAGAGCTTCAGGCGAACGGTTCCCGTAACGTGCTTCTGGGTCGATTCCATGAACGCATCCAGGGCTTCGCGCAGCGGCGTGTACCATTGGCCGTTGTAAACAAGCTCCGCGTACCGCTGCGAAACCAGATCTTTATAGTGAAGCGTGTCTTTATCCAGAACGATATGTTCGAGCTGACTGTGGGCGGCGTAAAGTATCGTGCCTCCCGGCGTTTCGTAGACCCCGCGCGATTTCATCCCGACCAGCCTGTTTTCAACGAGGTCGACACGGCCGATCCCGTTGGCTGCCCCGATCCTGTTCAGCTTTTCGACCAGGCTGACGGGATCGTATTTCCTGCCGTCGACGGCAACCGGTACTCCGCGCCTGAATTCGATCTGAACGAATGTCGCTTTGTTCGGCGCGGCCTCCGGCGACTTCGTGCGTATAAACATGTCCTGCTTCGGTTCGGTCCAGGGATTTTCGAGCTCTCCCCCCTCATGGCTGAGATGCCACAGATTGCCGTCCCTGCTGTAGATCTTCTTCAGCGTTGCTTTTATCGGCACGTGATGCTCCTCGGCGTACCTTATCGCATCTTCGCGGGAGCGTATGGTCCACTCACGCCAGGGCGCGATTACTTTGAGGTGCGGGGCAAATACCTTGTACGTCAACTCGAACCTGACCTGGTCGTTACCTTTTCCCGTGCAGCCATGGGCCAGGGCGTCGGCTTCCTCCTTCAGGGCAATTTTTGCCTGGTACTTCGCGATAAGGGGTCTGGCTATGGAAGTGCCGAGCAGGTACTTCCTTTCATATATAGCATGCGCCTTAATCATCGTGAAAAGGAAGTTCTGCACGAATTCCTTGCGCAGGTCGACCAGGTAGAATTTGTCCGCGCCGGTCTTCTTCGCCTTCTTGTCCAATCCCTTCAATTCTTCGTCGCCCTGCCCGATATTGGCGGCATAGGCGATAACCTGACATCCGTACGTGTCCTTCAAATAAGGAATAATTATAGATGTATCGAGCCCGCCCGAATAGGCGAGCACTACTTTCTTTACTTTCGACAACTGCTAAACTCCTCTTTTGGAATTGAAATTTACAAAAAGCGCGGGTGAATTTGTATTGCCAGTGAAAATATTTTAAGATATTTTTAATATCAAATCCTTGACTAAAACGCTTGATTCAATTAAACTTAGAACGACGAAAATATGCAAAGGAGGTAGAAAATGAGAAAAACCCCAGGTGTTATCCTGAGTCTCATTGTAGCGTCCATTTTGCTTGCTGGGTGTACAAAGTATGCTGACAAAACTCAAATGCAGCAGATGTCTGATATGAAGAACGAAATTGCTACACTCCAGCAGCAGATTCAGACAGCAAACCAGCAGAAGGCTGATTTGCAGAAACAAGTTGCAGCCAAGCAGGAAGAGATCAAGAAGTTGCAGAGTAATGAGCAGGCCGTGCAGCAGAGAATGCAGGCCCAGCAAGACACTACTAAGTCAAACTGATAAGGAGCCATAGATGAAACGGTTATCGATATTGGCAGTGATCGCATTGGTATTTGCGATTTCCTCTGTGGCTTCCGCACAGGAGGAAATGAAGCTGGACGATTGGCAGGCCCAGATGACGACGCTGACAGCCAAGCGTGATTCGCTGAAGAACGTGCTGAGTCAGCTGGACACCGACATCACCAACCTGAAGAATCAGCTGGCCAGCCTCGATCAGCAGTACCAGTCGGAAATGCAGAAATACCTCGGCATGCTGGGAACGACCCAGGACGGGATGAACGCGTTCGGTCTCGCCCTCCAGAACCTCAGCGGCCAGATTGACAATTATATGAAGATGTCCGACCAGGATCTTTGCGCGCACAGAGCAGATGTCCAGGCAGTCGGTGCGCAGGTGGACTCGCTGAAGGCAAGCAAGCTTGCCCTCTCCGTGGAGTTCTACGACAAGGTGCAGTCTCTTTCGAACGACTATGCGCAGCTGAAGGCCCGCCTCGCGAACTGCGCGACGACGAAGACCTATACCGTCGGCACGTGGGCACGGAACAGGGACTGCTTGTGGAACATCTCCAAGAAGAAGACCATCTACGATGATCCCTGGAAGTGGCCCAAGATCTACGTCGCCAACCGCGACAAGATCAAGAATCCCGATTTGATCTATCCGAAGGAAGTCCTGACCATTCCCGAAAACGCTCCGCTCTCGGCAAAGGAGAAATCGGCCGCGCGTGCCTACTATGCAAAGAAGGCGCGCATGATGGGAACTCCGGCTCAGCCTTCGAAGTAGTCGGCAATAACACGGGAAATTCGTCTATTTTCTATAACGCTCCTGTCTTCTTATCAGCAAGGCAGGGGCGTTTTGTTTTTTCTTTAACCATTCCTTTCCACAGATTGAATGGATATCGTTGAAAAACGGATAAGGATTTCGGGAGTCGATCCTCTATCGCTCCTCGGAATCAACGATTCAAATCTCCAGATAATTTCCGACCGGTTCGATGCGAACATAATCGTGCGCGGCGATAGCATCACCATTAAGGGTGAGGAGGACGAGACTGCCCGCGTCGAGAAGGTTTTCAAGGAACTCATGTACGTCCTCGACAAGACGGGCGTCCTTAGGACCGACGATGTTGTGACGGTTGTCGAACTCGTCTCGGGCGAAGGAGAATCTGCGAGGGCCGGCGAAGAGGGATCGAGAGATACGGTTGTCCTTTCGGCGAGGAACGACCTGATAAAGCCGAAGACCCCCGGGCAGAGACAGTTTGTGAGGTCCGTACAGAAGAACGACGTGGTCTTTGTGATAGGACCCGCAGGTACGGGAAAAACTTACCTCGCCGTGGCAATGGCCGTCGCAGCACTCCGTAACAGGGAGGTCCAGAAAATCGTGCTAACCAGGCCTGCAGTCGAAGCGGGGGAGAGTCTCGGTTTTCTCCCGGGTGACCTCAAAGAGAAGGTGATTCCCTATCTGCGGCCTCTTTATGACGCGTTGGACGACATGCTTCCGCAGGACAAGCTGAAGCTGTACGTCGAGAAGAACGTGATCGAGATTGCGCCTCTTGCCTATATGCGGGGGAGAACGCTGGGCAACGCGTTCGTTATCCTGGATGAGGCTCAAAACGCATCGGCCATGCAGATGAAGATGTTCCTTACCCGGCTGGGCGTGAACTCGAAGGCGATCGTGACGGGCGACATTACGCAGATCGACCTTCCTCAGAAGAGCCTGAGCGGTCTGGTCGAGATTCAGAAAGTCCTGAAGGGCGTCGAGGGTGTCAGCTTCGTTTACCTCGAGAAGACCGACGTCGTACGACACAAGCTCGTCAAGGACATCATCGACGCGTACGAAAAATACAACAGCTGGGACGGAAAAGACTAAATCGTATGAATGAAATGTGGGGAGAGACCTGCACATCGGGTCTGTCTCTCGAAAGAGTGTCCCGCCCTTGTCCAGAATGTCCGAAACCCATCTTAGGCGGAGGCAATTGCGTTTTGCGGCAACTGTCTTCCGCGGCCGGCGGAGGTTATACCTGCGGCGGTCGGATCGGCTAACCCTACAACAGAACTAATCCGGTGAAAAAGATCTCGTGATGATAAGAAGAATTGTGCTGACGATGCTGATGCTCTATAGCGGCAACCTCTTTGCGGGAAACCGTGTGCTGATAGTCTATGAAGGAAAAGATGTCCGCGGCAACCCTGCCAAAGGAGACGCACTCCAGCTGTTCCAGCTCCTGGGACATTTCGATCTGCAGAAAAAACTCGCGGCGGCCAACGACTACCGACCCGGAGAATGCAACGGGTACGACTACCTCTTCTTCGACGGGTTCACCAGCACTTGCCAGCCCCCCGACAAATTTCTTGACGATGCATACAATTACAAAGGCACGCTGGTCTGGCTAAACACCGGCATAATCGCGCTGAATGCCCGTCATAGCCTCTCGGAGAAATACGGCTTCGTCCCCGAATACTACGATTCCACGGCTGGGTTCGACGCCGTCGTCCCCACCGACAGGGACTTCAGGTTCGACAAGGGCGACAATTACCTGACAATGGTCTCGATTACGAACAGGACAAAAGTCGAAGTTCTTGCGAACGCATTCGCGCCGCACCATGTGGTATCTCCTTACGCAATCCATACCGGCAACCTGTACCTCTTCGGAGACTCGCCTTTCTCCTACATCGGCCCTACGGACAGATACATCTTCTTCGCAGAGAAGCTTCATGACATACTCGGCCAGGAACATCCGGAATTCCATTCTGCGATGATCCGGATAGAGGATGTAGACCCGACTGAGGATCCAGGTAGCATCAGGAAAATTACCGACCTGTTGTACGGCGAAAACGTACCCTTTCTGATTGCAGTAGTCCCCTTTTATGTCGATCCTTCGAACAACGTCCGCATCTCGCTTTCGGATAAGCCCGACATGGTCGACGCCCTCAGGTATGCCGAAGCGCATGGGGCTACAATAGTCATGCACGGAGTCACACATCAATATCACGGTGTCACCGACAACGATTACGAGTTCTGGGACAGCGCACTCAACAGGCCGATCGCCAACGACAACACAGCTTACGTCCAGCAGAAACTGGAAACCGGAGTCGAGGAACTGATGAGAAACGGCATCTACCCGCTGGCCTGGGAGACGCCTCACTACGGTGCCTCTGAAATCGATTACGCAGCCATCGCGAAGGTGTTCTCGACGGCAGTCGAGGAGAGGATCGTGATGGACGACCTCGACTACAGCCAGGATTTTCCGTACGTGATACAGAGCGACATGTACGGGGAGAAGATCATTCCTGAGAACGTGGGCTACGTCCCCCTCGGATCTCCACAGGAAGAAGAGAAGGCCGTGCAGGATATACTAGCCGCGGCGAAGGCGAACCTGTACGTCAGGGACGGCTACGCCACAGCTTTCTTTCACCCTTTCATGCCGATCCACCTTCTCAAAGAAATTGTGGACGGGATCAGGGATCTCGGTTATACATTTGTCAGCCTCAGGGACAGCAGCAACATCGTCAGGCTTCCGGACAGGGCCATCGTCTCCGGAAAGGAGTCGTTCAAGGTCTCCATCGAGGACCAGTATCTTAAAGAGGTTTATCTCGACCAGAACGGCGAGAGGGTAAAGAGAGACATAACTCCGAAAAGGATCACCGAAACCATATCAAGGAACATCGACCTCCAGCCGGGTTGGATTTACGCCGCGGAGCCGATCGAGTACAGGGAAAAGGAACTGACGTTTTTCGACAGAGTAACGATCGCGTTGAAGAACATGTGGAACGGGATATTTCCCGAGAAGAAACGCGTGACTCCGGGGGTCGCCGGCATATTGTGGAATCCGACCGCGGCCGGCGGTGCCAGGCTGGACGAGTCGAGTTTCGTGACGGCCCTCAGGAGCGTGGGAATCCCGGTCGACACTCTTGCCGCGGGGAACCTTGGAAGTCTTCAGGGCTACAATCTGATCGTCGTACCATATGCGGTCGCAGACAGCCTCCCGGATTCGCTTTACGAAATACTCGAAAAGTTTGTATCCGACGGAGGGAACGTGATCACCGACGCGAAAAACCCTCTCGCTGTCGACCTCGGCGTGAAGTTCAGCCAGAATGTAATGCGCCTCGAGAAGGTGAGGGACAGGCTGTTTCCGGAGGAGCTCCTCAGCTGGGGCACGTTCGAGTCGGTCCACCGGATCGACGTCGAAGAAAGCGACCAGGTGATCTGCACCAACGATGTGAACGACGCGCCGGTGGCGATTGCCAGGAACTACGGGAAGGGGAAATTCATTGCAATAACCGCCCGCTTCGATCCCGTCACCGACGGAGGTTACTCGAGATTTCCGTATTTCATCGAGTGGATCAAGAATTACCTGCAGCTGTACCCGTCGTTGAGACGCAACGACCTTGAAATGTATTTCGATCCCGGCCTCCGCAGGAACATCAGCGTGGAAGCTCTCGTGAAGGAATGGGCCAGCCGCGGAATCAGGACCATCCACGTGGCGGGATGGCATGAGTACCCGAAATTCATGTACGACTACGAAAGGCTCATAAGGCTCTGTCACGCTTACGGGATTACAGTTTATGCCTGGATTGAGCCGCCGCAGATCAGCAAGAAATTTTACGATGACCACCCGCAATGGCACGAGAAGAATTACAAAGGTGAGGATGTGCGTCCGGATTGGCGCTATCCCGTTGCGCTTACCGACACAGCCTGCCTTAACGCCGCTTCCGACTGGATCTACAAGTTCCTGACGTCGTACGACTGGGACGGCGTGAACATCGGCGAGCTATATTTCGGCGGTGAAGGAGCGCCGGGCGATCCGAGGGTGCTCACACCGTTTAATCAGAGCGCCCGGGTCATGTTCAGGAAGAAGTACGGATTCGATCCGGTACAGCTGTTCCAGCAGAATTCGCCCCATTACTATAAGACATCGCCGCAGGACTGGAAGAGCTTCGTCACGTTCCGCACCTCGCTGGTCACGAGCCTGACGGCACACTTCCTCGGTCTTGCGACCGGCGCCTTCAAGGATAAACCCGGCGCGCAGATTGTCCTCACGGTGCTCGACCAGAAAACCTTTCCCGCCCTGTTGACCACTATCGGTGTGAACATGGATCAAATCCTAAGATTGCGGGAGCAGTACAAGTTCATACTTGATGTCGAAGACCCCGAAGCGAATTGGAACTCGGACCCGCGCCGCTATATTTCGATCGGTGACACATACAAGCGGCTGCTCGGACCCGATTCATCAGATTTGATGATCGACCTTAACATACTCGAGTTCAGGCAGTCCAACTACAACGGCGTGTTTCCGACGAAGACACCGACCGGAATAGAGAGTTACCTTCTCGTCAATTCCGCCGCTACGGCCGCGCCGAGAACGACAGTCTACTCGGAGGCGACGGCCTATCCCCAGGACGTGGCAGAGTTCTCCTTCGCGTCGGTGCCGCAGGCAGACTTCCAGGTGACTCCCGACGGGTTCAGCATAGGCGCGCCGTACTCTACTTCGCTTCGGTTGAGCGACGACGTGGCTGAGATCTCCGTCGATGGAAAAACAGTCTACCCCTACCAGCCCGGCAATTTCTCCATTCCTGCCGGTGACCATCTGGTGAAGATCGTGAAGGCCGACGTGAATCCGTTCGAAAGCGGCCTTATGCAGTCGCACATCGAAGCGGCCTCGTGCAACATCCTGAGTGAACGGACATTCCAGAGAGGAGTGGAATTCACGTACGATTCTCCAGGAAGATGCGCTGTTTCTTTCGGAAAGATTCCTTATGCCGTCCTTGTCGACGATCACGACGTGTCGTTCACCGTTGCCCGCGAAGAGCAACATTACGGAATCGTCCTCCCCCCGGGGCAGCACAAAGTCCTCGTTGTACTTGAGAGTACGGTCTCGTACGGGATCGACATGACAAGTCTCTGGTCATCCTCTCTTATCGCTATCTTCGGCTCGCTCGCCGGCGGGATTTTGATCATCTTATACTTTACACTCAAGCTGAGAAGAAGAAGGGCAGCTGCGCATGTTTGATTTCTTCACCACGCTGCTGGGTGCGCTGTTTGTCCTTTCCGTAATTTTCATCTGGTTCATGATCGCCTACCAGCTTGTTCTAACAATAGCGGGTTTTTCCCATAACTGGAGTTCGGCGAAAGAGAAGAAGTCGATAGATAATCTCACACATTTTGAGAGTCCCAGGGTCTGTATCCTCATCCCGGCCCACAACGAAGAGACAGTGATACAGAAGACACTCGAAGCGATGCTTCGCCTGGACTATCCGGAGGAGAAACTCGAGATACTCGTGATCAACGACGGATCTTCGGACAAGACGGGGGAAATCGTCGAGAGCATATCGAAGCACGACAGACGTGTCCGGTGTTACAATGTGCCGAAAGGCGAAGGGGGAAAAGGAAAATCGAGGGCTCTGAACATCGGTCTGAAACAGACCGACGCCGAGGTGATCGCAGTGTACGATGCCGACAACCAGCCTCTGCCGGACGCTCTGAAATATCTGGTGGCCGAGCTTCTCCTCCATCCGGAGCTCGGGGCGGTCCTCGGGAATTTCCGGACCATAAACAAAGACAGGACCTGGCTTACGCGGTTTGTCAGCATAGAAACAATGAGCTTCCAGGCAATACTGCAGGCCGGCCGTTGGGCTCTGTTCAAAGTTGCCACCCTGCCCGGCACCAATTTCGTCATTTGGAAGCATCTCGTCGACGACCTCAACGGCTGGGACGAAGACGCCATAACCGAGGATTCGGAACTGAGTATCAGAGTGTACATGAAAGGGTATAAGATCAAATACATCCCTTTTGCCGTAACTCTGGAGCAGGAGCCGGAAACGATAACGGTCTGGTCGAAGCAGCGGACGAGATGGGTGCGGGGAAACAATTACGTCGTCACCAAGTTCTTCAGGGAAATACCGCAGTTCCAGAACAAATTCCTGGCTTTCGAGGTCCTCTATCTCCTCTCGCTCTACTATATCTTTCTCTTCGCGATCGGAGTCAGCGACCTGATTTTCATCCTCAGTGTTTCTCACATAGTCGCGATACCGTTGCCCGGCCCATATACGACCGTTTGGGTGCTCGCGATAATCTTGTTCATACTCGAGATAATGCTGGTGTTGTCTTACGAAGGACTCGATACATTCAGGAATTTTCTGCTCGTTTTCCTGATGTACTTTACGTACTGCCAGTTCTGGATATACGTCGTCGGCCGCGCGATCTACCTGGACTATATCAAGAGGGAAAAACGCACGTGGTCCAAGACAGTCCGGTTTAAGCTCGAAGAACCCACGGGAGGAAAATAGAAATTGAAGAAGATCGCAGTCGCCGCCGTTTTCCTGTTTGCATCAACATCGATGGCTCAGTTTACCGGCTCGGTACAGCTTGGATACACGCACGACTCGAATGTCTTCGGCAATTACGCCCAGGTGCCGGACAATTATCTTGGCATGAATATCGGTCTCGACAATTATGTCGGTTGGGACTATTCGGACCTGGACATGTCATACTACGGAGGCCTGTCGAGCTACGGCTCTTACCCTGAGCAGGACAACTGGAACCACAGCCTGAACGTCAGCTACCGCATACAGCTCAGCAGGATCGCCGACGACCTCGACAGCAGCGAAGCCGCGTCGCTGACGGAAGACCCGCTGTCAATGCCCCCCGATTCGCTCGAGACGCATCTCGCTCTCTCAGGAGTGCTCAACAGGACGGTGCCGCACTCCGGAGATTTCGCAGCATATGCCAACTTCAACTCCGCCGCCGGGGGGAGCTTGCGTTACACGATTGCACGCCTCGCGATGCTGAGACTGCATTACGGCATAAACTACACCGGCTATGATGAGATCACGTCTCTTTCGAACCTCGTAAACAGCGGCAGCGTATCACTCTCCTTCATGCCGACGCGCTCCGTCTACTTCTATGTGAACGGGTCTTACGGAAGCAAGAAGTACTACGGCGTCGATACGGTGAGCTCCACCGTGAAGAACCTGATCAACATGCATTCGCAGGGACGTTACAAAGGGAAAGGGAAGGGCGGCGGACAATCATCCTCCGCCGCGAAGACTTACGTGCTCGATTCTCCATCCGCGGCCCAGACGACTTACGGGGCAGGTCTGAATATCCTTCTCGGACAGTGGAAGGCGAACGGGAGTTTCCTCATCAGAAGAGATGTATCGGGAACGGCTAGATACATCAGTGCTGTCGCGAAGTTTACGAGCCTGTCGTCCGAGGTTTATGATGACCCGTATTCATACCAGGGGAGCGAATTCAACATCGGGGTAAAGAGAGACTCCCTGATTGCCGGGATCGGTCTCTCCGTGGGATTCAGGTCGGCCGGCAAGGACTACAATCGCCCGGCATACGATACCAGTCAAACCGTCGTCGTGGCCGACAAACGGCACGACAGGTACACGGACATCTCTATCGGGCTAACAAGGTCTTTCCCGTCGGTCGGCTTCCCCGCGGGATATACGCTGGGACTGAACTACGACCACATCGGGAATTCGTCCAACGACGAGTACTACAAGTTCACGGACGACATCGTAACTCTCTCAGTGACCGTAAACCTGTTCTGAAACGCGAAAGGTAGCTCCAGCTGGGATTACTGACTTGCCTGGCAGGAGGGGCAGATCCCGTAGAAATCCATCCTCACGTCCTGGACGACGTAGCCTCTCGGCAGCTTGAAGTCGGGGGAGGTGACCCGGGTCTCATCTATATCGAATATCCCTTTGCAAGACCGGCAGATGAAGTGGAAATGTTCGTCCCGGTTCGCGTCGAACCTGAGCTGGCCGTCGCAAAGGACCTCGTTTATCTTTCCCGACTCGGCGAGAAGGTTGAGGTTCCGGTAAACGGTCGCAAGGCTGACGTTCGGCAGCTCCTTGCGTACCTCGTGGAAGACCCAGTCCGCGGTCGGGTGGGATTTCGTGGAGCGAACGACGTCAAGCACCTTTTCGCGCTGCTTGCTTCGTTTTCTCTGGCGTGTGTCGCTTAGCATATCGTTTGACCTCAATATGAAAACGTTCCTTCAATTCCAAACGTTCACGGAGCTGCCTTCAGTCATGTCGCGGTATAGGGCCTCCCTCATCGCCTTCGACATATCGACATCCGCGTTGTAGTTCTCGTGCTTGATAATCACCTTGACGGGAACCGCGGGATTTGCCAGAGCCCTGGACTCTTCAGCCGACAACTTGAACCTGACGTACTGCACCGCGCTTATCCTGTCGTCCGTGGCATGACCTTCCTCGAACACGGCGGGTATCATCTTCTCTCCGATTTTCATGTAGACGGAGTCTTTGTTCATGCCGACGAGTGAATCGAGGGTCGGCTTGATCTTCGATTGCTCGTCCACCTCCACGAACAGCGTGGCGCTCAGCTCATTCTCTCTCGGTATGAGTTCGTTGTAGGTTTCCACCTCGGACTTGATCTTGGCGTCGTCAACGATTCTCTCGACGCGCATCATCTCTTCTATCTGGAATGTAACGGTATACCTGTTCTCGAATGTAAGCGTCACCAGGTCCCCGACCTTCAGCCTGCGCCTGTTCTTCATCTCGATAATCTTGCTCCGGAAATCCTGCCGGATCTTCTCATACTCTATGATATTCTTCAGTTCGTTGAATTCGATCGGTTTCACTTCTTTTTCTCTGCTCCTATCTCTTTTTGACGCGGCGGTTCGCCGGCGCCATCGTCCGACGGCGCCGCCTGCCGCGCGTTTGTGTTACTTTTCTGACATAAATGCCCGGATAAACCAGGCGGTCTTCTCGTGCTTTTCCATCAGGCCGGTGAGGAAGTCGTTCGTACCCATGTCGCCGTACTTTTCACCGACTTTCACCAGGTCTTCCCTGAGAGTTCTGATCACGGCCTCGTGGTCGTTCAGGAGCTCCTTCAGCATACCGTCCTCACTTGGATTCTCGTCGGGAGATTCGGTCAGCCTTGCGTTCTTCGAGTACTCGGCCATAGTCCCGAACGCCGGGCCACCGAGCGACCTGGCCCGCTCCGCGACATCGTCGATGATGCCGTCAAGCTCTTCGTACAGGGACTCAAAGAACTTGTGGAGATCGTGAAAACGGGGACCGGTCACGTTCCAGTGGAATTTCCTGGTCTTCGTGTAAAGCAAGAATTCGTCTGATAGAAGTTCATTCAGTATTTCGACGACCGACGCGCGGTCGCTGTCTTTTATGCCTATGTTTGGTCTCATTTTGCTTTCCTTTCTCTTAAACTTTTGGATCCTGTTCAAGCCCGTAAGAGTCGCGGAGAATCTGGATCGGGTGGCGAGGCTTCGTGCCTGATCCCTTCTCGATCTGCAGCTGTGCCAGAGGGCAATCGCTTGCCGCAGCGGCGCCGTCGCCGAATTTCTCGAAAAGGGGCTTGCCCACTTCGAGCGACATCTTGAAGTATTCCTTCTTCAGGCTCCATGTCCCGTCGTGGCCGGAGCACTTCGCCACGACCTCCACCTTCGTGTCGGGGATCAGCTCGAGCACGTCCCGCGACTTGAAACCTATATTTTGCGCTTTCAAGTGGCAGGGGAGGTGGTATGTCACATTTCCCGCCGGTTTCTTGAAATCCCTGGATAACTTTCCATCTTTGTTCAGCTTTGCGAGATACTCCATCATGTCGAAGGTATGCGAAGCGACCAGCTTCGCGTCGGGATCGTCGGAGAGCATCGGGTACTCCTGTTTCATCAGGTAACTGCAGCTCGGCCCGGGCGAAACGATGTCGTATCCCTCCTTCACGTAGTCAGCAAGCTGACTGATATTGTAATGGGCGTGCTTCTTTGCGTTATCGATGTCGCCGCCGTCGAGGTAAGGCATGCCGCAGCATTTCTGAGGCGGCACTTCCACTTGAACGCCGTTCTTCTCGAGGACCTGGATTGCCGCCTTACCGGTATCCACGTCGTTATAGTTCACCGAGCAGGTATGGAAGAAGACGACCTTCGGTGATTCCTCCGCGTGTTGCGGGGAATTTTCAACATCCTGTGCTTCGCCCCTCGTATCGGACTTCTTATGCTTTTCGTACCACGAAGCGAAGGTCCGGCCTGAATACTTCGGAAGGTTCCTGTCACGGTGGATACCCGCGGTCTTTTCCATGATCGCCCTGAAAGGCTTGCTCTCGAGCGTCCAGTTCACGATTGGCGCCACCTTTGTCGAGACAGTTCCGAGGAGATCCGTTTTACTCAGCATTTTGTCGCGAAGGGCAACGCCGTGCTTCTTGGCCTCGATCGCTTTTCCTCTGAGCATGTGGCGCGGGAAGTCGAGCATGAAGTGATGGGGCGGTGTGTACGGGCACTTCGGGTAGCAAAGCTTGCAGTCGTAGCAGAGCTCGACGACCTTCTTTGTGTCCGTGTCGGCGAGCTTGTCGAGATCGCCGTCGAGTTCGTCGATGCGCTTGAACAGCACGTCGAACGAAGGGCAGAGGTTGAAACACAGCCTGCAGCCGTTGCAAATATCGAATATGCGGGCCGTCTCCTTTGCGTAAGAAACGGAGTCGTAAAAATCCGGGGCGTTGAAATCAAATGCCGTTGCCATTATTGAGCCTCTTGAGTTAGCAACTGCGAGGCTGTCCAGAAAGTCTTGTCTGTCATGCTGAACGAAGTGAAGCATCCATTTTTCAGAACGAATAAGTGGATTCTTCAGCCGCTCCGCTCCTTCAGAATGACATTTTCCTTGTTTTGGGACAACCTCGCAGTTCTGCGCAGTTCTGAATTTTACTTTCCCAGAGTATCGAGAGCCTTCTGGAACCTGCCGGCGTGCGACTTCTCGGCGCGCGCGAGGGTTTCGAACCAGGTTGCGATCTCCTCGAACCCTTCTTCTCTCGCCGTCTTGGCGAAGCCGGGGTACATTTCCGTGTACTCGTAGGTTTCACCGGTGACTGCGGAGTTGAGGTTGGCCTTCGTGTCGCCGACCGGGACGTTGGTGACAGGGTCGCCGACTTCTTTCAGGAAGTCGAAGTGTCCGAACGCGTGACCGGTCTCGCCTTCCGCCGTATCGCGGAAAACGCCTGCGACGTCGGGATATCCTTCGATGTCGGCGTGGCGCGCGAAATACAGGTAGCGGCGGTTTGCCTGGGATTCTCCTGCGAAGCCTTCCTTAAGATTGTCGAAAGTCTTCGATCCCTTCAGTGGTTTTGCCATTGTATTTCCTCCTTGTTGGTTGTAATAATAGGAATCGTTCTCATTATACGCTATTGGGACTTGAATGTCAAGGGCAAAAGGAGACCGAGTAGAGAGCTCTGGCAGGAGGGAGTCTGCTGGCTGTGTCTTGGTGTTAGAAGAGATAACGGTCAGGGCTTCCCGGTCCTGACGAGTTGCGGGGAGAGGGGACATAATTGCGTCCGTCACTTGACAGCGGAGATATGAAGATGCCCGTAGCGCAGATACGATTGGAGATGGGGTCGAAGGGGGATATGGTGATTCTTCGCAAAAAGCTCCAAAATCAAAGTGCTTGACGTGATTCAGGGCACCGGGATCACTTGACATAATAGAGTATTAGGGGTAATATATTGTTAATAACATAAGGCCATGCTACCGGGCTGACTTGTATTCGACTTAAGAATGCGGTTCGGAATTCCGATGAAACAACTGAAGGAGACTGAGAATGCCAGACAACCCATCGCCTCGCCCCAAAAAGGTCACTTATTCCTTTCGGAAGGCGAGTGACTATCGTATCTATCCTGCGACGGGAGCTTGGGGAGGCCCGACGATTGACCAAAGACATATTCTCATGAATCTCTCAATCGACCATGGCACCCTTCCCAGCTATACGACTCATTCAGTGGAATTGGTGAATGGTTGATAAAGCACGCCGACAATCTTCTGGGAGGTCTGAAATGACGCAAGAGGTTAACGCTTCGACGCAATACGAAGTGGCAAGTCAAGCTCTCCGGGGATCTTGGATCAATGCTATATCGCGGAACGTGAACGTGAACCTAGACAGCATGAAGTCTGAATCATCGATTCCCGCCTCATTGGCGCAGAGGGAGCTTTCTGTCGGATTTTTGGATGACGAGGAAAGTCTGAGGCTGGTTGCAGCGGTCATCTCACCGGAGGGGAAAATGAACAGTGAGGTCATCTTCGCGCAGAAGTATGAGCACCAGTTGGAACTGTTCGGCGACCTATTCGTGGTGTACAGGGATCAAGAGGGTTTTTCCCTATATCATCCGACTTGGACGCTTGGTGGTAGCGGCGCCACGCTGCAACTCGCGATCGATGACCTGAAAGAGACAATCCGCTTTCTTCGCGAAGACCTGGATAGCACCCCCACCGATAAACTAGACGCAACAGCGTTTGCGTTCCGGGAGTATTTGCACGAGAGCTTGAATATCTGAAGAATCGTCCCTGGTATAATGCCCGTTGACAGAGAGACGATTCGGAAGAACATCACTGATAAGGGGTTTCGGTTAGCTCCCGGTGGTGATCACGATTATTATTGGTTCTATTGGAAGGGGAAGAAGACTCGGTGGTGGATCAAATTATCTCGAGGCAAGGAATACAAGGTATACTCGGATAATTTGCTTAAGAGGCAAGCTAGGATATTGAAGGTAACCTTCTCTCAATAATAATTAGAGGATTTTGTGACCTGCAAGAGCAAGGGAGACGAATTCTACCTGATCTTGAATGAAAACAACTCCCCTCGTTCGTAGGCAGTGAACCGTTCTATTCTCCAAAACGAACCATTGGTCTCCGTTCCAGCCCTTTAATGTCTTCTTCGCCGAACAACTCGGCCTCGGCATCAGTGAATCCGACGAAGACATGTCTCCTCTACGATTTTCCCCTCCCGGGCTGGTTATGATACCAGGCCATCCGCGTTGAATCGGCATCGTTGAATCCGGTCCCGGTTGTATCGACCGTTGTCGAGAGGAGCTCCAGATTTCGGACCATGTGGGGGCTCCGGGAGAGGGTCGCCGCCTGAAGAGTGCCTCTCTAGGAAGGGATGACGCGAAGGGAATTCGCGTCAATCCAAAATCGTCCGGGTTCATCCTGGCAATCCTAACTTGATGCGGTAAGCGCCAACGTGTTTCTTCCTTCAAGAGACTATGAGTGCCCCCGGAGGAAAAAGGAGAGTGTGGGTGTTCACTTTCCGGTCCTGAATATTCCCAGGTACCTGGTGAACAACCCGTATCCGACAAGTACGCCGACTGTCTCGATGCCGACATAGGTGGCAACGATGATACTCAGTGCACCCTCTCCTGGAATACTCTCCCCACCCAGCTCTACGAGAGCCAGTATGATCCCGACAATCAGCGCCACTAGGACGGCGAGATTCCATTTATGCCTGTGCGGGTTCAGGAATTTGAGAAAGGACCTCAACAGGGAAGTCGACAGAAATTTCTCTACAGCTCCCAAAGTGCCGTAGAGAGCATGTAGTCTGGTCCTGAGCCACCTGTATGAGGCTCCCAGTTCGTCAAGGAAATCTTCATCGTGGATGTCGATCCGGGGCGAGAGGGCTGCAGCCAATGACCAGGTGAGAAGGAAGAGAAGCGCCATCCCGAGCAGCGCTGTAAGAATTGCCCCTGTAACGGTCTCGCGCCACGCCGACGGATAGATCGCAAGTATCGCTATCCCGGCGAGCGAATTGACCAGTGCCATCCTCCGTGCAGATGCCTCGGACTTAAGGCCGGCGTTGTACGCAAGCCGGTCAATCCGCCACGCCACGAAAGCCGCCAGCCACGTCATCACCGCAACGAGGAGCGCGAACAACCTGCCGCGGGGAGAATCCATCCAGAGCGACGGGCTGCGAAACATCGCGACCATCTCCGCCGCCAGCGTGACTGCGACCGCTTGGACAGAGACGGTGCAGCCGCGAATGACCAGCAGCTTCTGACTTGCAGATAGTTCGCCGGATCCCCTCGGGAGGAACACGCGTATCACAGAGAGGAGAGCGGCGAAGAGGGCCAATTGAAATCCGAAGGACCCGATCGCGTCGTAGGGGTCCTCAGCGAATGCGTTTACATCCGAGAACAGGGGATTGTGTTTACTCAGGAAGAAGAAAAAGGTGAAAACTGCCGAGAGAGCTAAGACCGACAGAACGGTAGGCTTAAATGACTTTGGCATACCCAGCTCGCATCTTAATTGAACTGCCTCAAGCATTCCCGCCGCATAAGTGTTGACCGGCGCGTGCTTGAATATGGGAGCCCTAGGCCTCATTTGCAAACCGGACGGGGAAACACTGCCGGTCACCAGAAGCCACTCCATTTTCGTCGCTTTATTCGCAAAATCGCGAACCCAAGGGGATGGCCGATAAGCTTTTTTGGGGATCAATGCTCATACAGGACCGGTCTAAGCGGCGTTGCCGCTCTTCAGGCCGGTCTGGTCCGATCCGAAATTGCCTCTCTGCCCGCAGTCTTCTAAATTTTCGGTGGTGTCTCAATCTCACGTGTGAATTGCGACGGTTCCAGAAATTAACCACATAGGCACATAGCAGACATGGATAATGATCCCTATGTGCTCTATGTGGTTCAGTTAAAACTGAGACACCGCCAATTTTTGTGTCAGACAGAAAGATAATTATGGAAAAAGCTATCGTCACACTATCGGGCGGACTCGACTCGGCTACACTTCTCTACTGGGCCTCGAGAGGCTACGATGTTCACGCCGTAACATTTGACTACGGATCCAAACACAATGAAAAGGAAATAGCCGCCGCGACTGGGATTGCGCACCTTGCCGGCGTTCCCCACACGCTCATCAGACTGCCGTTCATCAACGACCTGTTCAAGTCGGACCTCCTCCGGAGCGGCGGAAGTATACCAGAAGGGCATTACGAAGATTCGTCGATGCAGAGCACCGTCGTCCCGTTCAGAAATGGCATCATGTTGTCGGTCGCGATAGGGTTCGCGGAATCGCTCGATGCAAGGAAAGTGCTCTATGCCGCCCATGCCGGCGACCATGCCGTGTACCCCGATTGCCGTCCCGACTTTCTCAGGGCGATGTCGGAGGCAGGACGTTCCGGCACCTATCTTGGCGTGGAGGTAGAAGACCCGTTCGTTAATATGCACAAGAAAGACATCGTCCTTATCGGGAATGAACTTGGCGTGCCGTTCGAGAGGACATACTCGTGTTATAAAGGAGGCGATTTGCATTGCGGCAAATGCGGAACCTGCGTAGAAAGAAAAGAAGCGTTTCAACTTGCGGGAATTCCGGATCCGACACTCTACGAATAATGGAGTGATGGAGTGGCGGAGTGGTGGAATAGGGGGATGACGGAATGATGGAATAGTGGAATGATGGGGTGGTGGGGTGATAGGTCGGAGGGAGATCCGGTAGGGTATTGAACACTCGAGGACCGCGAGCGATATTTGGGTGAGGAGGGCAACTGTGGGCATGAAGAAAGTCGTAAGGCTGTTTCTCCTGATACTTCTCGCAATCTTCCTGATGTTGGTCCTGTGCGGTCTGTACTTTGCCGGCCGTGACTACGGTGGTTATTTCATCGCGACGAAGGGCACACTCGCCAACTTTGAATTATCTTCTTTTGCCTCGGACAGCGTGTTTGTGAGAGAGTGGCTGACTCTCCGTAGCGACGCGGGTTTGACGGTCGAGTGCGGATTGCTGACACCTGCCCGCGAAAAGGAGCACAAGCGATACCCCGTGGTGATACTCCTTGGGGGAAAGACAACGGGAAAGCATGCAATCGATTACGCACTGGACATCAAAGACGTGATCATCGCTGCCCCGAATTATCCGTACAATCCCCGCGAATCGTACACACTTTCTCAGTTCCTGGCCGATGCCCCTGAGATGCGCACGGCCGCGCTCGACATGGTTCCATCCGTCATGCTGCTGACTGACTACCTCTGGATGCGGCCGGATGTCGACACCACGAGGATCATACTACTCGGATACAGCTTTGGCGCTCCGTTCGTCCCGTGCATCGCCGCTCACGACCGGCGGGCGGCAGTGGCCGCAATCGTCTTCGGCGGGGGGGACCTTCGCGGCATGATACGCCACAATGTCCGCCGCTACAAGGGGCCCCTCATGAGCGACTTCGTCAGCATCGTCGGGGCCGTCCTCCTCCATCCGCTTGAGCCGCTGCGATACGCGGAGAAGATTTCACCGATGCGCCTCCTCATGATAAACGGAACCGATGATGAGCAGATCCCAAGGATTTACGCGGAGGAGCTGTACGAGAAGGCCAGGGAACCCAAGAAGCTCGTCTGGCTCGAAGCCCACCACGTCAACCCACGCAACGTCGACCTTACCAGGAGAATAGTGGCTGCTCTCAAGAGCGAACTGACCCAGATCGGCATCCTTTCGGCGGAGAACTGATCATCCACCGATAGGACTTTGGATCGCGCGCCGTTTCCTTTTGATTCGTTTGAATTTCCCCATATTCACAGCTAAATTGATTCAAAACAGAGTGGAATGACAGGACAGGAACTTCTCGAAATTTTGAAACATAGGGTCCTCGTTTTCGACGGGGCGACCGGAACAAGTCTGCAGAGGCAGAACCTCTCCGCCGCCGATTTCGGTGGAGAGGATCTTGCCGGCTGCAACGAGTATCTGAACATTTCCAGGCCGGAAGCGCCCGAGGAAGTCCACTGCGGTTTCCTAGATGTCGGTGTAGATGTTATCGAGACAAACTCCTTTGGCGGAGCATCGATAGTGCTTGCCGAGTACGGCCTCGCCGATAAGTCTTACGAGATAAACAAACGATCGGCCGAGATCGCGCGGAAGATGGTCGACAAGTATTCGACCCCGGACAGGCGCAGGTACGTCGCCGGTTCGATGGGCCCGACAACGAAGCTTCCGTCGCTCGGGCATATAGAGTTCGACGAAATGCGGGACTCTTACAGAGTACAGGTAAAAGGACTCGTCGACGGCGGCGCGGACCTCCTCATCGTCGAAACTTGTCAGGATTTGCTCCAGACCAAAGCGGCGCTGGCGGCGATACATGAACATATAGAAGAAACAGGCAACCCGATCGCGGTAATTGTCTCGATCACTATAGAGACGATGGGCACGATGCTCATGGGGACTGAGATTTCGGCGGCCCTTACGACTATCGAGCCATACGACATAGTGACCGTCTTCGGGATGAACTGCGCGACGGGTCCGAAAGAAATGGAAGAGAATGTCCGGTACCTCTGCGAGAACTCGCCGAAACCGGTTTTTGTCATGCCGAACGCCGGCCTTCCCGAAAATATCGGCGGGCAGGCATGCTACCACCTCACGCCCGACGAGCTGGAGTTCTGGATGAAGAGGTTTGTCACGGAGTTCGGCGTGAGCATCATAGGTGGCTGCTGCGGCACGACTCCCGAACATATCTCGAGACTCGTCAAGATCGCGTCCCAGGCAAAACCGATGCGGAGAGAGGTCTCTTACACTCCGTCGGTATCGTCGATCTATTCGAGCGTGGCGCTCCACCTCGACCCGCCTCCGGTCATCGTCGGCGAGCGCTGCAACGCGAACGGTTCCAAGAAATTCAAGGAACTCCTCCTCGCCGAGAACTACGACGGCATGGTCCAGCTGGCGAAGGAGCAGATAAAGGAAGGGGCCCACATACTCGACCTGTGCGTGGCATACGTCGGCAGGGACGAGGTCCGCGACATGCGGGAGGTGATGAAGAGATTCAACACCCAGGTGGCGCTCCCCCTCATGATCGACTCGACGGAATACAAGGTTATCGAGGAGGCACTTAAGCGGTACGCCGGCAGGGCGATAGTAAATTCCATAAATCTCGAAGATGGCGAGGAGCGGATGAAGAATGTCCTGCCGCTCTGCAGGAAGTACGGCGCGGCGGTTATTGCGCTCACGATAGACGAGTCGGGAATGGCCAAGACCCGGAAGAAGAAGCTGGAGGTTGCCGGAAGGATCCGCGATCTTGCCGTGAACAAGTACGGCATGCGCGAAGAGGACCTGATATTCGACACGCTGACATTTACGCTCGGATCCGGTGACGAGGAGTTTCGCAAGGCCGGCATCGAGACTATAGCGGCTATCAAGCTTATAAAGCACGAATTTCCGCGGGCTTACACGTTGCTCGGTGTATCGAATGCCTCTTTCGGCCTCAACGCCCATGCCCGTCATGTCCTCAACTCGGTCTTCCTTTACTATGCCATTGAGGCAGGTCTCGACCTGGCGATAGTCAACGCGCAGAAGATCATGCCGCTCTACAAGATCGAGGAACGCGGTAGAGAAATATCCCGGCAGCTCATATTCGACGAACGGCAGTTCGAGGCGGCGGAGAGCTGATGGCAGAGTTGAAATGCGTTTACGATCCGCTTGTCGAGCTGATGAATTATTACGCGGGTGCAAAGTCCGGCACCAGGGCCGTGGAATCTGTGGAGTCGCTGAGCCTCGAAGAGAAATTGAAACGACGGATCATCGACGGCGACAAGATCGGGATCGACGGTGACCTGAAGAAGGCCCTCGACAAGTATCCACCGCTCCAGATCATCAACGAGATCCTGCTGGATGGGATGAGAGTAGTAGGCGAGCTCTTCGGCAGCGGTCAGATGCAGCTCCCCTTCGTCCTGCAGTCGGCCGAGACGATGAAGGCCGCCGTGAAACACCTCGAGCCCTTCATGGAACGCGTGGAGGGCTCGCAGAAGGGAACGATCGTCCTGGCCACCGTCAAGGGGGACGTGCATGACATCGGGAAGAACCTCGTCGATATAATCCTGACCAACAACGGCTACCGCGTAATAAATCTTGGAATCAAAGTCCCGATCGAGAACATGATCGAAGCTGCGGAGACGAACTCGGCCGACGCCATCGGGATGAGCGGCCTCCTCGTCAAGTCTACCGTTATCATGAAGGAGAACCTCGAGCAGATGGAACAGCGGGGTTTGAAAATACCGGTCGTACTCGGCGGGGCAGCGCTTACGAGGAAATATGTCGAGCAGGATCTGCGGAGAGTCTATGACGGCTATGTTTCGTACGCGAACGATGCGTTCGACGGTCTGCACTTCATGTCCCGCCTGCACGATCCCGCGATGTCGGGAGAAGGCGTGAAGTCGGGGGAAATCGATATTGCCGAGCTGGCGAACGTGACAACCGCTTCGTCCGCTCTCGACAAAACGCTCGAACTGAACCGGAAAGAGACATGGGAACCGGCGAGGGGAGAGGGAATAAACGTAAAGGTCCGAAGCAAAGTGAATAGAGAAGTCGCGGTTCCGACGCCTCCGTTCTACGGAAGCATGGTCGCAACCAATATTAAGCTCGAGAAGATCTGGGAATACCTTAACGAGGTCGCGCTTTTCCGCGGTCAGTGGCAATTCTCGAAAAAAGGCAAAACCGAGGAAGAGTATAAGAAGCTCCTTGAATCCCAAATCTATCCGGTACTCGATGAACAAAAACTTACCGTTAAACGCGAGCGGATGTTCGAACCCAGGGTCATCTACGGCTATTTCCCGTGTCGGTCTTCAGCGGACGACCTCATAATCTACCGGCCGGCGGCAGAAGAAGATTTGTACGGAAAATGGAATTCTGTGAGGCCGGGAAACCTGAAGGGCAGTGACCTCAAAGAGTGGTTTAGGTTCACATTCCCGCGGCAAATGGACGACCGGTTCCTATGCATATCCGATTTTTTCAAGCCGGTCGAATCCGGTCTATTCGACGTGATCGCAGTTCAGGCGGTTACGATCGGCTCGAAGGCGAGCGAGTACACGAAACACCTGTTTGACGCCGGCAATTACCAGGACTATCTATACCTCCACGGGCTGAGCGTTGAGAGTGCCGAGGCGCTTGCGGAGTACTGGCACAAGATCGTCAGGACCGAGCTCGGCATAGATTCCCAGGACGCTCCGGACAAGAAGCGGCTCTTCTCGCAGGGCTACCAGGGATCACGCTACTCCTTCGGATATCCCGCCTGCCCGGACCTCGAGGACCAGGCGAAGCTGTTCGAACTACTGCACCCCGACCGGATCGGCATGACTCTCACGGAAGAGTTCCAGCTCGTCCCAGAACAGAGCACGACCGCGATAGTCGTTCACCATCCCGAAGCGAAGTTTTTCAACATCAAGTAAACGTACCGATGCTCAAGAGCCTCTCGATAAAGAACTACGCCTTGATAGACGAGCTCGAGATAGAGTTCGGAACGGGGCTGAACATAATTACCGGCGAGACCGGCGCGGGGAAGTCGATAATCATCGATGCCCTCAGCCTCGTGCTCGGGGAACGGGCTACGTCCGACGAGGTACGGAGCGGGACGGAGAAGGCCGTCGTCGAAGGCGTGTTTACGATTTCGGGAAACAGGAAGGTCAAACGCCTCCTCGATGCCGCGGAGATCGAGAGCGATGAGGAGATTATCGTCAGACGGGAAGTCAGCCAGAAGGGCCAGAGCCGTGCCTTTGTGAACGATACTCCCGTTCCGATCGCGCAGCTCAAGGAGCTTGGAGACCACCTGGTCGACCTCCACGGGCAGCATGAGCACCAGTCCCTGCTCAGGCCGGAGACACACATCGATCTGCTCGACGACTTCGGCGGTCTCGAGACGCTTGTCAGGAATTTCAAAGCGGCATACAGTGACCTGAACAGGGAGTTGTCCGAGCTGAAAGATCTGATCTCGAAGAGGGACGCCCTGAAGGAAAAGCGCGAGCTGTACGCATTCCAGATCAAAGAGATAGATGCGATCGATCCGCAGCCGGGTGAAATTGACAGGCTCGAGGCGGAGCTCAAGATACTTGAGAATTCCGAGAAGCTCTTCGAAGTCACGATGAAATTGTACGAGCTTCTTTACGACAGCGAGAGTTCGATACACGATCAGCTTGTCGTCGTCCGGAACCAGCTCGAGGATCTATCCCAGATAGACAAGTCGTTCGATCCCCTCAAAGAAGAGAGCGAAAGCGCAAAGGCCGTCGTCGACGAGATTACAAGGTTCGTGCAGAGCTACAGCAGCAAGATCGACTTCAACCCGGAGCGGCTGGAAGAGATCAGGGAGCGGCTCGGCGCGCTTTCGATGTTTAGAAAGAAATATGGCGGCTCGCTTGAAGCGGCAATCGAGTACCGGGAGAAGATAGGCAAGGAATTCGAGCTGGCCGAGAACTTCGACGAGGCTATACACAAGCTCGGCGCGAATGTCGCGTCGGCCAGAACCGGACTCTCCGAGATTGCCGAACGGCTCTCCGCCAAGCGGCGCGAAGTGGCCGAGCGTGTGACAAGAAGCATCGTAGGCGTTCTGGCGGAGATCGGGATAGAGAACGCGAAATTCGAGATCAACATACAGAACGAAACATACTCCGGCGAGGCGGCCGAACTGAGACCGCTCGTCAGGCTGGGAAAAGACTTTTACGAGACTACAGACAAGGGTTTCGACTCCGTTGAGTTTTTCATTTCGACGAACGTCGGTGAAGAACCGCGGCCGCTCGCCAAAGTCGCTTCAGGAGGCGAGATTTCCAGGATCATGCTTGCGATGAAGACGATCCTGGCGAAAAGCGACAGGCTCCCCCTCCTGGTGTTCGACGAGATCGACGTCGGCATAAGCGGCAGGATCGGAGCAAAGGTCGGCAGAAGCCTCAAGAATCTCTCCGGCTATCACCAGATAATTGCGATCACTCACCTGCCTCAGATCGCCGGGATGGCCGATGTGCATTTCAGGGTCGAGAAGAGTGTGAAGGGCAAGCGCGCGGTGACCCATGTAGCCAGGCTCAGCGAAGACGAGCGCGTCCTCGAGGTTGCCAGACTGCTCAGCGGCGAAGACGTGACCCAATCCAGCATCTCCGGGGCAAAAGAACTTATCGGAATCAAATGAAGACAGATATCTATCTTTACAATTCGCTTTCCAGACAGAAAGAAAAGTTTGTCCCCACCGAAGAAGGAAAGCTGGGCATTTACGTTTGCGGCCCTACCGTCTACAACCACTCGCACATAGGCCACGGCAAGAGTTATGTCTCGTTCGATGCAATCGTACGTTTCTTCAGGTTCGTCGGCTATAAGGTGCTTTATGTGCAGAACATAACCGATGTCGGGCACCTGACGGACAACGCCGACGAAGGTGACGACAAGATTGAAAAAGAGGCGAAGAGAGACCGCGTGAACCCGATGGCAATAGTCGAGACCTTCATGCGGAGCTACTTCGAGGACATGGACCGGCTGGGAATCGAGAGACCCGACATCTCCCCGCGCGCAACGGGCCATATAATAGAACAGATCGAACTCGCCAAAAAGTTGACAGCTCAAGGTTTCGCCTACGAAGCCGGCGGGAATGTATATTTCGACGTATCGAAGTTTCCCCAGTACGGCAGGCTGTCAGGAAAGAAGGTTGAAGACCTGATTGCTGGTGCAAGGATCGATGTCCGGAGCGAGAAGAAGAATCCCGCGGACTTTGCCCTCTGGAAGCGGGCTGAAGCGGGGCACATCATGAGGTGGCCGTCTCCGTGGGGCGAAGGATTTCCGGGATGGCACCTTGAGTGTTCGGCGATGAGCATGAAGTATCTCGGTCAGACGTTCGATATACACGGCGGCGGTCTCGATAACCAGTTTCCCCACCACGAGTGTGAGATCGCACAGAGCGAGGCCGCGACGGGAAAACCGTTCGTCAAGTACTGGCTTCACAACAATATGGTGACGGTAAACGGCACGAAGATGAGCAAGTCGCTGGGAAATTTCGTAACTCTGAAGGATGCCTTTGCCAGATTTGATCCAATAACGATCAGGTTCTTCATACTTCAGAGCCACTACAGAAGTCCTCTCGACTACTCCGAGGAAGCCGTCGAGGGAGCGGGGAAGGGACTCGAGAGACTCAAGAACATAATGCGCGAGTTGAAAGCGTTGGGCGGCGATTCAGCCAAGGCGGTAAATTTCGACGATCTGCCCGAGGAGCCCGTCGACTTGAAAAGGTATTACGGTGAGTGGCTTGCGGCGATGGCCGATGATTTCAATACGCCGGCTGCGATAGCCGTGCTGTTCGAAATGTTCAAAGACATCAATACGCTCCTAGGTTCCGGAGTCGGCGTGACCGTGGACGTCGCAAGTCAGCTCTACGCTTTCACCCGGACGCTTGCGGGTGAAGTGCTCGGGATTATTCCCGGGGAAGACGCGGGCGCGGCCGGGAAGAACATTGAAAATGATCTGGCTAATCTGCTCATAAAAATGCGCGCGGATGCCCGGAAGAACAAAGACTTCAAGGCGGCTGATGCCATAAGGTCTCAGCTGCAGGACATCGGTGTGATACTGGAGGACAAGAAAGATGGGACCACTGTTTATAAGGTGTCGAAATGAGAAGGCGTGAATTCATCAAGAAGAGCGCCGTCGTCGGCGTTGGAACGTATGCCGCTTCTAAATTTGGAATTCAAAGTCTGGCCACAGAACGAGGAGGAAAGATGTCGGCACCGGTAGCGATATCGACGTGGAATTTCGGGCTACGCGCAAATGAGACCGCATGGAAACTGCTGAGCGGGGGATCGAATTCGCTCGACGCGGTGGAACAGGGGATATGGGTTGTGGAAGATGACCCTTCCATAACGAGCATAGGATACGGTGGATTGCCTGACGAGACGATGAGAGTCACGCTCGATGCGGCGATAATGGACTGGCGCATGAACTGCGGTGCAGTCGGCTGCATAGAAAAGATCAAGAATCCGGTTAGCGTCGCCAGAAAAGTCATGGAGCGTACGAATCACGTTATGTTGTCCGGGAAGGGGGCGTATGAGTTTGCCCTTGCTCACGGGTTTAAACCGGTAGACCTCCTGACGGACCAATCGAGAGAAACATGGCTTCGCTGGAAAGAGAACCTGAGCGACAAGGACAACTGGGTCGGGCCTCACGATATGGACGACCTCAACGATAACCACGATACGATCGGCCTTCTTGCTATGGACAAGAAAGGGCGGATAAGCGGAGGAACCTCGACCTCCGGAATGGCGTGGAAGATCCGCGGAAGGGTGGGTGACTCACCGATAATCGGAGCTGGGTTGTACGTCGACGGAAAGGTCGGAGCAGCTGCCTCCACGGGCGTCGGCGAGGCAAACATGCGTATCGTCGGGAGCTTCCTCGTAGTGGAAAGCATGAAGAACAGGCAGACTCCGCAGGAAGCCTGTGAGACTGCAATAAAGAGGGCAATTGAGGTTCACTCCAAACAGATTAAAGCTGATAAAGAATTCCAACTTGCTTATATTGCCTTGAACAAGCGCGGAGAAGTAGGCGGTGCCGCGATCAGGAAAGGTTTTCAGTATGCGGTCTATCAAGACGGGATAAACAAACTCTACGACGCGAAGTACCTTTATGCGCAATGAGTGAAGGAGTGCAGATGAGTGCGACAAAGATCATAGCCGGTGCCTACGGTTTTGCCTGCGACGATGAAAACCGGGCGGGCTTTTTCAACATTGCAATCCGGTCTAACCTCATAGTCGAAGTATCGAAAGACCTGGAGAGCTTGAAGCGCAAATATGCCGACGCGGAGATCGTCGACGGGTCGGAGAAGATTGTCCTCCCTACTCTTTTCAATTCTCACTTTCATCCCGAGTCTCTGATCTGTCGGATCGCAGAACCGAGGGTCCCTATATCCCAGTGGAGAACCGAGCCGCTGCTAGAGTTGGAGTCTACCCTCGATTCCCAGGACGAGTCTTTCTACGAGAGGATGTACCACGTCACTTTCTTCAGCGCCCTGCAGAGCGGCGTCAGCGCTATCTCTTTCGCGGTGATCGGGGACGAAGCCGGGGCGAGGGGAATGTATTCGGCAATCAAACTCACCGGTGTCGACGCGGTCGCGTTCGCGGAGAGCGAACAGCAGATAGGTTTCATGAGAAGGATAGTCGACAGGCATCTTAAGTCGGGCGTCTTTGTCCCGTACCAGAAAGACCTGACTCTCTTCGGGCTCAGCGCCGTCGCCCGCAACAACTCCGACGCACCCGGCTGGATCATGACACACGCCGACGAAGACGCGGACGATATCGAGCTCACAAAATCGAATTTCAATACGGGGATCATCCAGCTGCTTAGAAAAAGCAAGATACTGGACAGCTCCACCATCCTGGTGGGCCTGAGCGGGACCCCGGCTGCCTCTCTGAAGGTGGCCAGGTCCGGAGGGGCCAAAATAGTGCTGATCCCCGACAAGCTTAATGCACAGAACTTTAAAACCATAAGGAACGTGTACGGGGAATTTGCAATCGGCTCCGACTGGGCGACCCCGGGTCTTTTCCTTCAGATGAAGAAACTTCTCGAGCTGGGATGTGAAGCGCAGGAAGCTCTTGCCGGCGCCACACGCGCGGGAGCCGATTTGTTCAACATGAGTTCAAAAGTCGGAAGCATCGAGGTTGGCAAGGTGGCAAACCTCGCCTTCATCGACGCCAAGAAGCTTTCGGCGCGGAGACTCGAGAAGTTATCCCAGCGCGATGCAGCGCGCGCCTTGATCGAGGACTACGATGACTCGGATTTCTCCGATGTCATGCTGGACGGAGAATTCGTGTACAAGGACCGCAAGCTGCTTCTCTACGACAGCGCAGAACTGTTGGCGGAAGTGCGGCAGCTGGTGGATAAGATAAGCAAGTACGCCGCAGAGAGTGTCCCCGCCGCGGAAGGTAAGACTCCGTCCGTGCGGGCGCCCGAGACCAGGGACGAAGACACATCCGAGACAGAGGAAGAATCGAAGAAAGTCGAGCTGCCCAAGAACATCCGGAAAGTATTTGGTGAAGATGAATTTTGAAAGGAGATCGTAATGAAGTTGAAGGCTCTCATACTGGTACTTCTGACGTCATCCGTTGTTTTCGCCGGAAACCTTAACGGAAGTGCGGGCAGCGATGCGGGAGTCGAGCCGCGTTATCTTATCGATATGCCTACCGCGGGAATACTTCACAACGGGATGATCGGAATGAGCGTCCATTTCTATGAGATGAGCGGCGTCCTTATGTCTCTCGAAGCGGGGGCTTTCAACCGGCTCACATTCGGACTCAGCTACGGCGGCACCAACATAATCGGGTCCGGTCCCGTCGACTGGAACAAGCTTCCCGGAGTCAACATACGCTTCAGGCTGGTGGACGAGACCGCGGACTTTCCGGCACTGACCCTCGGGTACGATTCTCAGGGGAAGGACGTCTACCTGTCGCAATACAGCAGGTACTCTTACAAATCTCCGGGATTTTTTGCGGCCGCATCAAAGTACTTCACGATGCTTGGATACCTCGGCGTTCACGGCGGTATCAACTATTCTCTCGAGAACGGTGACAAGAACAAGAATGTGAACTTCTACGTAGGGGCCGACAAGACAATCGGGCGCGATATTTCCATCGTGGCGGAGTATAACTTCGGGTTCAACGACAACCTCGCAGACACGACCGGGCTCTCTAAAGCAGGACCCGGCTACCTGAACGCCGGCATAAAGTGGAGCGTCGGCAACGGATTCACCGTCGAGTTCGATTACAAGAACATACTCGACCTCAAAAAGACCGGCAGTCTGCGCACAATCCGGATAGAGTACGTCCAATCGATGTAGCCCGTCGCAGAGTACTCAAGTCTGAAAGACAGCCGAGGATTAATTCATTTTAAGGGTATCATCTCCGGAAAACCCGGAAATTAATTTATTTTAAGGGCATCGAATGTCCTTGCATCGAGTCGTGTCATTATTGAAATTCAATCGAGGAATTTAGAAGATGATTGTGGTTCTTATATCGGCTCTAATCGCCGGCGGAACGGTCACGGGAGACACACTGAGCACCGTGGGCCTTGCGGCTCAGGCGCAGAGATTCTACGCTCCACCGGCCGTTCTTCTGGACGGAGGGATGAATTGGCAGACGGGTGCAGCCCCCGTCATCTTCGCGCCTTTCTATTTCGATTACGGCCGCGGTCAATGGCGAAGGGGGCATAACGATGTGACCGGACCGCATCAGGCATCGGGTGGAGTTAAGCGCAGCGACGAAGGTTTGCGTCAAAAAAAGTGAGGTGATTGCCATGAAAACAAGATTAGCAGTTTTGGCAGTGTCGCTCCTGGTTGTGTCAGGGTTGTCGGGTTGTTATACGGAATTCGCGACCACGAGCGGCAATTACGGTGATTACGGGTCATCGTACAACTCGAGTGCAACTGCCCAGGACAGTTCACAGTACGGTTATAGCCCCACATATTATGATTCGACGGGCGCCCTCGCTGTGAATCCCAACTATGGGTACAACGACTACGGTTACGGGAGCTACGGCATGGGCGGCTACGGCTATGGTAACGCGTGGCCACCTTATGGTTATGGGTACGGGTATTACGGCTCGCCTTATATGTACCAGCCGCTCTGGACCTACAGCATGTTCAGTCCCAGCGCCGCTTGGTGGCCGATGGACACCTGGTACCTCGGGTTCGGATTAAACACATGGTACGGCGGTCCGTTTTCATACGGTGGTTTGGCAGGATGGGGAAACTACCCTTCTTACTACTACCCCTATATGGCGGGATATTATCCTAACAGCCCGTACTACAACGTTTATTCGCCGTATTCTCCCTACAGCCTCTATCCGTGGTATACTCCTTATATGTCTGGTACGCCGACCCCGAGAGTGAGGAACAGCGGCGACACGCGGTATGGACGGGCGGGTTATGGCGGCGATGTAATCCCACCGAATGCTCTTACTGGTCAGGCAAACACAGGGACTGCCAATGCTTCCACCGGAGTTTCCGGTAACGTCCGGGAAGGAACTGTAACGCGTACCAGGGTGGGTTCTACCGGCGAACCGGCCGCCACTGGCGTCAGGGGCACGTCGAGTGCGCCGCGCACCCGCGAGCGAGCACCGGTGTACATGCCGACTCAGCAGAACGCCACACCGAATCCCCAGCACAGGGTGAGGGAGAGAGCACCGAGCTATACTCCTCTCCCGCAACGGAATCCGAGCCAGGCTCCGAGCTCTCCGCAGTCGAACCCGCAGCAGCGCGTTCGTGAGCAGGCGCCCAGGAATACGCCGCCTCAGCAGAATTCGACGCCCAACTCTCAGCCTCAGTCGAACCCGCAGCAGCGAGTAAGGGAGAATGCGCCGAGTTATACGCATCCGCCTCAGCGGCAGAACCCGGCTCCGAGCTACAATCCTCCTCCGCAGAATAACCCGCCGCAGAACAATACGCCGCCTCCTCCCCCGCCTCCGAGGATCAGGCACGGTTACGTCTCGTACAACAACGGAGAAGTTCGTCCTCAGTCTTCCTACCGGCAAGTGAGGGTAATTCAGGCGACAAGACAGAGGGCAGAGTACTCGATGCCGGCGCAACAGGTCGCGCGTTACGAAGCGCCGCGATTTCAACAGAGCGCTCCCCGGTATGAGTACCGCGCAGCGTCCCAGCCGGTGATGCGAACGGCATCGGCCCCGGCGAGGAGTTCACAGGGTGCAAGCGGAGGAAGCGGAGGAAGAGCCCGACACTGATACTGTTCTTTGATGTTTTGGTTTCACCGGCGGGCCGCGTAATCTCGTAGCTGTCCTACCGACCCGCCGCTTACGGTAGACTCGATTCGGAAAATTCTCTTTAACAAGACGGTATTAGTATGAAAAGCAGATTATTCCTTCTCACTTCCCTAATGCTATCAGTTTCATTCAATGCTTATGCTCAGTATCCTGAAGATGCTCTGAGACTTGCCGAAACCGGTTATGGAGTCAGTGCCAGATCCATCGCGATGGGGAACGCGATGACGGGCCTGGCCCAGGGGTTCGACGCGGCTTTCTTCAACCCCGCCGGGTTGGCTCAATCGCGGGAGTCCGAAGTTACTTTGGGACTGAACTTCCTGGGCTACAGCGACAATGCAACATATCTCGGGACGAACACTTCTTCTTCGATTACCCAGACCGATCTGACAAACCTGGGAATTGTATATCCATTTCCCACGACGAGGGGGAGTTTCGTTATATCCTTCGGGTACGGCAGGGGAATCGATTTCAACTCGACACTGTCCTTTAAAGGGTTCAATACCAACAGCTCCATCGTTCCTTCGCTTTACGACCCCGACACCACTCTGGATATCCCTTATATGCTCTATCTCGAGGATGCGGCTGGAAATCCTCTCATCACGAAAAACGTGCAGCAGAACGGGACGGAAGAAAGGACAGGAGGCATCAACAAGTGGTTTGCGTCGATGGGTCTGGACGTCGCCCCCGACTTTTCCATAGGTATTACGCTCAACCTCCTGAGCGGGTCCTACGAGTATACGAGAAGGTTTACGGAGTCCGACCCGCAAGGGATTTACAATTACAATCCGCTCTACTTCAGTTCGTTCACATTGAACAACGAGGATCATCAGGACATAAGCGGGTGGAATGCAGAGGTGGGTTTGATGTACAGGGTGCGCGACGTGGAAGGCAATACCATGGCCAGGATCGGCGCGACGATTACCTTCCCGTCATTCTACACTGTGACGGACAATTTCAACGACAAAGGCACGGCCTACTACACCACTCCGCCGAGCCCGCTGACATACACACTTCCGACTGGGAACAATAGCTACGATGTCACTACTCCTATCAAGTTCGGAATCGGCGCTTCGGGCGGGACATCCCAGCTTACGGTGGCAGCGGACATGGAGTATACCGATTATTCGCAGCTTGAATTCAGTAATTCCACTCTCCCCTCGGATTTCATAAGTAATCTGAATAGCCAGATAAGACAAGAGTTTCGGGGGGCTTTGACACTTCGCGGCGGCGTTGAGTACGCGCTGGTGGACCCAAGGTACTCCCTCTTTGTCCCGTGCCTCAGGGTCGGCGGAGGATACATCGAGTCGCCGTATTCCGGCGACACATACAATCAGGCTCAGAAGTTCATGAGCGGCGGCGTAGGATTGAAAATCCAGAACACAGTGAGCTTCGACATGGCATACCAGTACGGCTGGTGGAACACGAGTTCATATGAGTACAGCTACTATACCAGCGGCAACCAACTCATTACTCAGAGGACCAGTAATGAGAAAGTGACGAATTCGAATATTGTGATTACCTTCAAATACGATTTCTGAGGCGAACCATGACACGATATAGAATATTCCTGGTACCGTTCATCATTATACTGGCGTCAGTTGCGGCTGAGGCGCAAACACTCGGCGGCGGCATTTGTCCGGACAATCTCAGCTACGGCCAGAAGTATCTGCACGCTAATTCGGGAGACAATCTTTTTACGGGGGATGTCTCCCCGTTTTCTTCCAGGCAGGGTGCCATCGCCATGCCGGAGTACTCGCCGTTCCTTATGAACGCGACCTCGCTGGGTGCCGGCGCAGTCGGCGACATACCGCTCCGCAGCAACATTTTCCTGAGAATATCGATAATAAACCTGTTCTCTCCCGTGACCCGGTCGTTCGGATCGATACCGGAATCGCAGGGGATACTTATGCCGGTGCAGGTCGGGATCAGGATCCCGCTTTTGCGGTCGACGCTGGGGACTCTCGGTTATACGCTTTACGGCGAGAGCTCGGCGGGGTTGTTGTTCGGATGGGCTTATCCGACCAACGGTTCCTTCATAAACTACTCGGTGCCTAATTCGCGTTTCACCTCCGGCGCCTCGGCATATATAGGAGTCGGCAACTCTCTCAGGATAGATAGATACGTCGGCGTGTATCTTAACGGCGGGATGGGGTACTATGACCTCTTCTCGTCTTCGTTCATGCCTCAGACAAGATACCTCGTGCCTTCGGTCTCGGCGGGATTCCTGTTCAGCATCCTGCGGTAATTAAGTTTCGGCGCGACGAGGAATCCTTTCATTTGTTACATTGGCACACCCTTCGCTAAATTGTGTAAGTGAAACGGTTTAAGTTCATCTCAGCGGTTGTTTCCCTTACACTTTTCATCATCCTTGTAAGCGTAATCCTGCTGCTGAAGAAGATCGGGACGTCTTCTTTGCCGCAGCTCGACGGTCGCATCGACGTTGCCGGCCTCGGCGGGACTGCGCAGATGCTCCGCGACAGCCTCGGTGTGCCATATATCGTTGCACATTCCGATTCGGACGCGTATTTCGCGCTCGGATTCGTGCACGCCCAGGACCGGCTTTTCCAGATGGAGATGTACAGGCGGGTGGGAGAAGGGAAGTTGAGCGAGGTATTCGGAAGCAAGACCCTGGCGGTGGATGAGTTGTTTCGGACACTTCGCTTTAAGGAGATGGCAGATTCCGCCTACAAGGCATGTTCTCCGCTCAGCAAGGAGATACTCCGGTGGTATGCGAACGGGGTCAACGCCTACATCGCGAACGCGAAAGTCTTTCCGGCCGAGTTCGCAATGCTCCAGTTCTCGCCGCGCCCCTGGAAGCCGCGGGATAGTTTCGTGGTAGCCCGGCTGATGGCCTGGGAACTCGACATATCCTGGTGGACGAAACCGGTATTCGGAGAGCTGTACGACAGCCTGGGTGCCCAGAAGGCGGCACTCCTCATTCCTTTGTTCTCAGGCACGAGGGAAAGAAAGATGCCCGTCGCGGCGAGGAAGTTGTCTTCGGCGCTTGTCGGCTTCACCGAGTCCAACTCGCGCGCCCTGGACATCCTTGAAGGCGTAAAGGCGCCCGATTGTTTTGGGAGCAACAGCTGGTCAATATCTAAGAGACATACCGAGAGCGGCTCGGCGATTCTGGCAAACGATCCGCACCTGGCTTTCAGTGAGCCGGCCAAATGGTACTATGTGTCGATCTCTTCACCGTCACTTCACGTAATGGGGGTGTCGCTTCCCGGCGCACCGGGGATCGTCATCGGGCGGAACGCGGACATCGCGTGGGGGATGACGAACGTCATGGCAGACGACTCAGATTTCTACATCATGCAGCCCGATTCCTCCGATCCCGGCGAGTACTGGTACGACGGCAAACTCTTTCCCTTCATCACGACTGAAGACACGGTAGATGTCAAGGGGACCTCGCCGTACATCTTCACCAAACGTATGACAATCCTAGGTCCCGTCGTCAGCGGAGTGATATCGAGTTCCTACAGGACCACCGCGCTGAGGACAGACCAGGGCGAACCCGGGGGGATCGTCGCGCTTCGATGGTCGGCTTACTGGCCGAGCGACGAGGTCAGATCGATGTATTTGTTGAATACCGCACGGAACTTCCAGGACTTCATCGAAGCTCTCAAATACTTCGGGGCGCCGTCTCAGAATTTCGTCTACGCCGATATCGACGGCAATATAGGCTACAAAGCCGCCGGCAATATCCCGCTGCGCCGCTATCCGCTCCTGTTTATTCCCCAGGCGGGAAATAGCAGCAGGAATGTCTGGAACAGCTTCATCCCCTTTAAGTCGCTGCCGGAAAGCTACAACCCGAATTCCGGGTTCGTCGCAACTGCGAACAACCGGACGACTTCCGATAACTACCCCTATTACATAACAAATCTGTACGAACCATCCGCGCGCATCGACAGGATAACCTCTTTCATTGCGCATCGCGATACGATGAGCGTCTCGCTTTCGCGTGATCTTCAGCTGGATTATCGCTCCGATTATATGATCATGCTGAACCACCGGATCCTCGCGGCCTGTGACAGCGAAAGATACTTCCCGAAGGAACTGATATATCTCAAGAACTTCGACGGGAACATAACGGCAAAGAGCTCCGCGGCGACAATCCTCAATGTGGCGTTCGAGAAGCTTGTAGGAAACGTCTTCAGGCCCGTGCTGGGCGAACAGCTGTTCAAGCGGTATGTGCTGATAAGCAATGTGCCGACGAGAATACTCGAGGGGATGTTGAACCACCCGGAAGAGCTGGGGGAACTGTACGGGGTGGCTAACAGCGACAGCCTGTTGAATATGAAGCTCGCGCAAAGTCTTGAACAGGCTCTCCAGGAATTGCGGGATGAGTTCGGCCTGCATCCGATCGACTGGATGTGGGGGAAGATCCATACGCTGGAGTTGAAACATCCAATGAGTTCGAACTCGATCATAAGGGGCATCTATGACCTCGGTCCGTTCCCGAGAGGAGGGAACAACACCACCGTGAACAACGGAGAATACTCTCTCGATAGCCCCTACGATATGCTTATCGGACCTTCGATGAGAATGATAGTGGACATGGGCAAGCCGGGCATGTATTTCAGCCTGCCGGGAGGAGAATGCGGCCAGATACTCAGTCCGCATTACGAGGATTTCCTGAACGATTACCTGAAGGGAAATCTCAGGTTTTTCCCGATGGCCATGTCGGAGAAACAGGCCGTTCACCGACTCAATGTTTTTCCTGCACCATGAAACTGCCCGATGAGCTCCAGAAGATCCTCTTGTCTGCGAAAGAGGTCGTGGCGTTGACAGGCGCGGGCATTTCCGCGGAGAGCGGGATCCCTACATTCCGCGGCGAAGACGGCTTGTGGAGCAAGCTGAAGCCCGAGGAACTTGCGAGCTTCGACGCGTTCCTGAGAAATCCCCAGCTGGTCTCGGAGTGGTACGAGCACCGACGCCACATAACCAGGCTGTCCAAACCGAATCCTGCTCATATGTCACTTGTCGATATGGAGAAGATCTTCCCGCATTTCACGGTAGTCACGCAGAACATCGACAACCTTCACAGGCGTGCAGGGTCCCGAAACGTCGCCGAGCTTCACGGGAACATCGAGCGGAACTACTGCCTCGGCTGCGGGATGAGGTATGACGGCGAGGACTTTGAAGGAAACGAGTCATTCAGGTGCAAGAAATGCGGCGGCCTGATAAGGCCGGACATCGTCTGGTTCGGCGAGATGCTGCCCGCCGACCAGTGGAATATGGCCGAAGAAGCCGCGTCCTCGGCGGATGTCATGTTCGTCATAGGCACATCCGCTGTCGTTTATCCGGCGGCGGAACTCCCGGTGACGGTAAAAAGAAGCGGCGGCAAGGTCGTCGAAGTGAACGTGGAGGAGACCCCACTTTCCCGGTACGCAGATTACTCCTTCCAGGGGCCCGCATCGAAAGTGCTGGTTGAAATAGTCGAACAAATAAAGGAGACACGCAAAGTTGCAAAAGGCGGATAATAGAAAGACAAAGATAGTATGCACTCTCGGACCAGCATCCGACAGCGAGCAGGAAATCAGGAACCTCATAGATGCGGGCGCGGACGTGTTCAGGCTGAATTTTTCTCACGGAACACGTGAAGAACATGCCAGGCATATAGAAATAATCCGCCATCTGGAAGAGGTTACCGGGAGGAGGTTTGCCATCGTCCAGGATCTCCAGGGACCCAAGATAAGGGTCGGTGAGATCGACGGCGTCATGAATTTGAAAAACGGCGAGAAAGTGATCCTGACGACCGAGAGCGTAAAGGGGAGAGACGGAACGATCCCGGTGACTTACGAGGGAATCACGAACGATGTGAAGGCGGGCGACAGGATCCTGATGGACGACGGGCTGCTCGAGATCAAGGCGGGATCTCTGTCGGGCAAGCGCATCGAATGCGAGGTTGTTAACGGAGGCCCTCTGACGTCCCACAAGGGAATCAACCTTCCCGGGGTGAGCGTGAGCATACCTTCGCTTACTGAGAAAGACAAGGACGATCTCCGCTTCGGCGTCAAGAGCGGTGTCGATTTCATCGCGCTGTCCTTTGTTCGGCAGGTGACAGATGTACTTGAGCTGCGGGATCTGCTCACGAGCCTGAAGGGGGAACAGGGAATAATTGCAAAGATAGAAAAGCCCGAAGCCGTCGACGAGATAGAGCCGATCATCGAAGCCAGTGACGCGATAATGGTGGCGCGGGGCGACCTGGGTGTCGAGGTGCCGATCGAGGAAGTCCCTATTCTTCAGAAGTCAATTATTCATAAGTGCAACGAATACGGAAAGCCGGTTATCACTGCGACGCAGATGCTCGATTCGATGATAAGGGAGCCGCGCCCGACCAGGGCGGAGGCTACCGATGTCGCTAACGCGGTATTCGACGGGACCGATGCCGTCATGCTGAGTGGTGAGACGTCGACAGGAAATTTCCCCGTCGAAGCCGTAAAGACAATGGTCTCCATAGTCAAGATGGCCGAATCTCATCTCGGGCTTGTAGAAAGGAAGCTTAGCTACAAGACGGTCCGCGACGATTTCACCGACGCGATCGCCGAGGCGGCCTGTTCGCTGGCGAAGTTCGTCGACGCATCTTTCATCATCCCTATAACGAATACCGGCACAACCGCGAGGGCGCTTTCCAAGTACAGGCCGCAAGTCCCTGTTTTCGCCATCACGGAAAGCGTAGACGTTGTGCGAAAACTCCTCCTCATTTGGGGGGTGGTGCCGGTGGAAGTGGAATCGCTCTCGGACACGGACGCCATGCTGACGCAGGTAAGTTCCATACTGAAGTCGTCGGGGCTCGCTTCTCCAGGCGATACTTATGTCCTTACCGCCGGCACGCCGCTGCTCGCGAGAGGGACGACGAACACTCTAAGGATTGAGAGGATAGTCTGAAGCGCGGCAATGCGCTTGAAAAGTCCAGCGTGGCGTGTTAAATAAATGCTAAGTTGTAAGAATAAAGGTAGATAGGGTCCCCGGCTGGCCTATTTCAGATAGAGAACTTCAACATTTTTCATTTTCGGTCTTCAAGATTAAATCGGATTGGGAGATGCGAATATGATGGACCAAAGAGTTATTCTATCAAAGATGCAGTATCTTGGGAAGATCCTGGTCACTGCCCTCACACTCCTATTATTGCCGGAGGTTAGTTCGCGCGCACAGGAGAGGGTCCAATTTCCACAACCCGGACGCTATCTAATCCAGGAATTGAATTCCAAGAGGATAGTGATGCTCGGGGATTTTCAGCACGAGAATGTTCTACCCTTCTTCACCGTGACAACAACGCTCAATGATTGGCTGGACATGGTTTCATCCGGTGAGAAAGTTGTCCATCATTTGACGCTGGTTCTTGAGGAAGACGACACGATGATCCATGTTTTGAATGATTACATCTCGACCGGAAATATGCAGCCTTTGATCGGGTTCTACTTACCGACAATGACTCTCGACTTTTTTGAGTTCGCAGTAAATCTGAGGCACTTTTGCGAGAGGGTGGACAGCATCAATCAATTCCTACCAAACACGGAAAGAATCATGTTTGATATTTACGGTGAGGAGGTCATGGGCCTGAAGTCGAATGCCGGAAGGTCTCTCTTCAAAGCATCTGTTAAAGACACCTATCACTATTTCGTGTCAACAAGAGATAGTGTGAATGCTTTGAAGTTGGAGAGGTACCTGGAGCGGCATCCACTTCAGAAACTGCTGATTTTTTGCGGAAATGCGCACTTAATCGAAGGATACGTTCCGAAAGCACCTAGTGTCGTCGGTCCCGATACGCTCGATTCAAAAGGTTATTACCTGGTTCACTATTTGAAAGGATACTATGGCGAAGATAGTGTCCTCAGTATTGACCAGGCAGGTGCGCCGATGTACTGGAACGGCATCCCTTACCGTGTCGCCAGTGACACCATCTTTTTCAAATACAGAAGCGAAATGCCCGTGCCAGAGTCGTTCTTCGCCCAATATGACGGCGTCATCCTGCGCTATGAGTCCCCTCCAATCCCAAATCACACTTGTAACTTAGTCTTTAGCAGAAGAGTTATCGAAAAGTGTATTGAAGACGTAGATACGCTTCAAGAGTATCTGCCCGGATATTTTGCCCGCAGCTATATGGACCAAGCACTGAATGCGTTGCGTTTGATAACAGGCGAATCGTTTTCGACTGCACAAGAATGGACAGCGTGGTACAAGGCTCAAGAATTCGACGGACTATCAAGACTCGAATCAAAGGCACTCGAAGAGCAATTGCTGAATGACTTTTATCAGAAGTTTTCGGACATGGACTTTAGGACTGAGCTGTATAATCTCGGTTTCGGTCGCGGGGTTTTATACCTGCGGGAACCGGGGAGCAAGGAGGACTGGTTGAAGGAATGGCCCGCGGTTCAAAGGCGAATCGAATTATCGAATGCAATCGGGATTTACTGGCTCGGTTACCCTGATGAGCAGCGGGAGGCCCACGAGTGGCTCGTTGAGCACACGGGGGTTGACTTCCCAAACGCGGAAGGATACCTGAAGTGGCAGCGGCGCTCGGTGTACCAGGCAACATACTGATGTGGAAAGCTTCGCAGTTAACGCTCACTCACAAATTCCGTGAAATTAGAGTCTTGCAGGAACCCCCTGCACAATATTGACTATTCTACTAAGCATGAAAACAAACAAAGGGACACTTCATCATGGACACTCAAAGCGGACTATCGGCAATCTGGATCATCGGAGCGATTGTCGTATTTCTAATTTTCTTGTGGGGGATACGCATCATTCGCCCGACTCACCGCGCACTCGTCGAGCGCCTCGGGAAGTACAAGAAATTTGCCATGCCAGGTTTTCATTGGATCATTCCTATCATAGACAGGATGGTAAGCATCAACATAACCGAGACTATGGTCGGAGCGGAGCCGCAGGAGATCATCACGAACGACAATCTTAACGCGACCGTGGACGCGCAAATCTATTATAAGATCAAACAGGACGAGGAGAGCGTCAAGAAGAGCCAGTACAACGTCAACAGCATCGAATACCAGATCGTCAACCTGACGAGGACGACGTTGAGAAACATACTCGGAACGATGACGTTGAAGTCGGCCAACAGCGAGCGCGGCAGGATCAACAAAGACCTCATCGATATTCTTGTCAGGGAGACGGGAAGCTGGGGGATCGAGATTGTAAGGGCCGAGTTGAAGGAAATCGACCCGCCGAAGGACGTCCAGGAGACGATGAACAAAATCGTGAAGGCCGAGAATGAGAAGATCGCTGCCGTCGATTACGCGACCGCCGCGGAAACGACAGCAGATGGAGAGAAACGCGCTGCGATTAAGAAAGCGGAGGGAATCAAGCAATCCCAGATCCTCCAGGCCGAAGGTGAGGCGGAAGCCATCAGGCTCGTGAATGAAGCCGCAAACAAATATTTCGTCGGCAATGCGCAGATCCTTAAACGGCTGGAGACGGTTCAGGCATCCCTCGAACAAAACACAAAAATAGTCGTACCGGCGGATCAGGAATTGGTCAACGTAATCGGTGATATGGCAGGCATCGTTCCCGTGAAAAAGGGCGGCGGCCAGTAAATGGGTGATAAGTAAAGAGCCGGAGGTCGGAGGTAAGAGCCGTTCCGACCTTCCGGTTGCAACATCGATTCTTCCCGGTCAGAAGTAAACGTGCGACTGAACAAGCGCCTCGAACGGCTGCGACGCGCCCGCCGCGTTTGTCGTATTGAAGCGTACTTGCGGCATGAAGTCGAGATGCGGAAACGGATAAATATTTACGCCGAGAACGTATCGTGAATAGTACGGGCCGTCGGCGTAAGTCTTGAAATAGTCGAAGCGACCCATTGCGTAGAGCCCGTTTGATAGATAGTACGTCGCCTCGACCAATGCCGCATTCGAAGTTGCGTCGCTCGGGAGGGACGCGCTCGGGAGAGACTTCGCCCAATCGTACTCCGCGAGAATCGAAAGCCGTTTGCCGATTCCGGCACCACCGTGAATGCCGTACATCTTTGTTCCGCCTGAAAGGTAGGCCGATCCGCCGAGCATGAAATTGACGACGCCCCTGGTGAGATACTCGGCTCTTCCTATGAAAGCCTTCTTCGAATTGAAATTGATGTTTGAGAACCCGTCGCCGTTCGTCGCATCCACGGTTACGAAGAAATCCCCGAACTTGGACCCGAGCTCGACGCCGAGACCCCTGTAATCCGGGCCGAATATCAAGCCGACCTGCGGAATCCCCTGCAGGTATCCGAAATTGCCTCTCCGTGTGTACGCCGTGTGATCATCCAGCCTGATCCCGTACGCCGGGGAGAAAGCACCCACTTTTAAGTGGGTGTCCCCTGAACCGAAATTGTACATCCCGTATGCTTCGTATGCCGTGTTCGCGAAGTCGTATTTCACGAAGAGCCTGGTTGAGGTGTAAAGATGGAGGGAGGAGTAGACCGAGCCTTCCATCGATTGGAATGTGGTGTTCTTTGTGCTGCCGTCGTAGAGGTACTGAAATCTGACATCCCCGCCGACAAGGATATCTTCGCCGAGCTGTGGATTAAAATTGAAATCGCCGGCGTGTGCGGGGACCAGTCTGAGGTGGTCGTCGACGAAGTCCGAGCTGCCGTAGCTGTTCTGCAGCTCGCCGCCCGTCGGATTGATGTGGCAGTTGATGCACTGCATCCCCGTCGTTATCGCGAACCTCGGCAGGGCGTATGCCGCGTTTGCCGCGATCATGAGAATCAGGAATATTATTCGCATAGTCACCTCTCCTCTCCCAAAGATCAAAAAAGCCGGGGCTCTTGCCCGGCTTTCTGACATCTTATCGCATCGAATCTGACGGGATCAATCGTCGCCTTTCGGAAATCCTCCAGACGGCTCGTTGATCGGCTTCTTATGTCCCTGGTGACAGGTATAGCAGGTCGGCTGCGGGGCGTTCGGAAAAGAGAAGTAGTCCTGCCGTATTGTCAGGAGCATCTTGATCATGACGCGCGCGACTCGCTTGGGAGGCTTCGCATCGCTGGCAAAATTGTCCGTGTTGTGGCAGTAATCGCAGTCCACACCGAGGCTCGTCTTGATCATCCTCATCCACCCCTTCAGCTCCTCCTTCGACTTCACGAAAGTCAGTACCTGAAGGTTCTTGCCGAACTTCGGCTTCTCTTCCTGCTTCGCGTATACTTTATCGTGTATCGACAGGCCACCGAGTCCCATGGCGACAAGGACGGGGAAGACCAACCAACCTTTTTTCACCATTCCATCTCCATTTTAAATCATTAACAGGATGGATAACGGTAAAGGTTCCTCCGTCAGAAGGAGAAGTTGAACATTACGCGCGGCTCGATTCTCTTCTGGACTTCATATTTGCCGTTCACCGGGATGAAGGTCCAGTAGTAGTTGAAGCCGACAGTCATGAACGGGTACGGTTTGTATCCGAAGAACGCGTAGAGGAGCGAACGCTGGTCGAGCTGGAATGCGTCCTTGAAGCCCTGTATCCCCCACCTGTCGTAGCCGGCGCTGAAAGCGATCATCGGGATGACATTCGGGAAGCGCGTCTCGAGGTGGAGCAGGCCGCCGTTCGGATCGTGGTCTATGCCGCGGTAGCCGCCGACAATTTGGAAGTTCTGCAGGACTGCAATCGTCAGCTGGCCGTACCAGCCCTGTCCCTTCGGCGCGTTCGCAAGCTGAGTTGCTTTGCTGAAGTAGCCGGAGTCACCCGGGACATATCGGTTAAGCTCATAGAACTGATCGAAATATTCGGGAATGAACTGTTCACCGACCCACTGGTGCTCCAGTTTTACAGATGCCTTTGCGACCCCGAGGCCGTTGAAGTTGAGGAGTACGCCGACGGCGGAGCCGTGACCGAAGTTATGTATTTGCGCATAGTCGTAGTAGAGGTCGGCGTCCATGAAGGGTATCCGGAGAACCGGTAACCCCGCGTCGAAGCCGTATTCAGCGATCTTGCCCCTGTCCTGGGTGAAATAGGGCGGTCCCGAACTTGGCGCGGGAACGGGGAAGATCGATCTCAAAACCATGCCGGAGTTGTCGTTCTGGTCGGTAACGTAAGTCGCTCCGAGCTCGAACCCGCCGATGACGGGGATGCCGGCCAGCGTGGTGAACTTCAATGGCCTGACATAGCCCCTTCCGCCGATCACGCCAGCCTGCTTGAAGTCGCCGTACATCGTTTCGAATCCGAACTTCGTGAAATCGAGGTCGAGTTCCGCTCCGATCCTCCGATCGTCGTAGCTCGGGCTATTACTGTAATTGTATACGATGAAACCGTGTCCGATAGTCGCCATGTCGAGCTGTCCTATCTTCGCATACACTGGGTCATGCTTCTGCCCCCAGCTGATGTACCTGATCACCTTGCGGTAGGCGCCGTCCGACCAGTCGGCTTTGCGGATCTTGCCGCTGTTGGTCGAAATACGGAGGGTGAGGTCGAGCCCCACGCCGATCTTTCCGAACTGGAGGTCGGGCATTATGCCGACCATGTAATATGGCGTGGTAGTGCCATTCTCGTTTATCCATGAGATCCCGAGCCCCCCCGCGATCTGGCTCTCACCCGGCGCCAGCATCGGTTTGGGATAGTTCTGAGCAAACGCCGAAGCGCTCAGGATGAGAGTTGAAGTCAAAAGCACGATTAGTGTCTTCATGTTTATCCTCATTGATTATCCGAAAAGTATTTTGCATATGAGCAGGGCTCCGAGCATTCCTACGAAGTCCGCTATCAAACCTGCCGCTACAGCGTGGCGGGTGCGGTACACGTTGACCGCGCCGAAGTAGACGGCCAGGACATAGAAAGTCGTTTCACTGCTGCCGTACATTGTCGATACGAGTATCCCGATGAAGGAATCCGGGCCATATTTTTTCATTATGTCGGCCATCAAGCCGAGCGAACCGCTTCCACTGAGCGGCCGCAGGAGCGCCATCGGAAGAGCTTCAGGGGGCATCCCGATCAGTCGCGCGACCGGCGACAGCGCGTTGACCAGCAGCTCCATTGCGCCGCTTGCCCTGAAAATTCCTATCGCGACGAGCATTGCTACGAGGTACGGAATGATCTTAATCGCGATCTCGAAGCCTCCCTTCGCTCCGGCCACGAACGATTCGTACACCGGCACCTTCTTCTTCGCGGCGTATGCGACGAACCCGGCAACAATGAGCGGGATGGCTATGATGGAGAGAGCTTCCAGTATCTGCCTGATCATTTGGTCTCTCCGCCTCCCTGGGCTTCTTCGGTCGTGTCTTTTATTCTATAGACCTTCAACCGTTGCAGGAGTCTTGCCGCGATGATCCCGGCTATAGTCGCGAGGCCCGCACCGAAGAATGATGTCAATAGGATTACTGTCGGATCCTTGGACCCGAGTGCAGCGCGAACTGCGATTGCGGTCGCAGGGATGAGCGTAAGCCCGGCTGTGTTGATTGCGAGAAAAGTCACCATCGCGTCTGTCGCCGTGCCCTTGTGCGGGTTCAGCTTGTCAAGCTCATCCATCGCCTTGAGGCCGAGTGGAGTGGCGGCGTTGTTGAGGCCCAGCATGTTAGCCGCCATGTTCATTATCATGGCCCCGATCGCGGGATGGTCCGGCGGAATGTCGGGGAAGACCCTTACCATCACAGGCTTCATTATCCTCGCGATGATTTTTATCATGCCGCTGTCTTCCGCAAGTTTCATGATCCCGAGCCAGAACGCCATCACGCCTATGAGTCCCAACGCAATCTTGACCGCCATTTCGCTGTAGCTGATTACCGCATCGAGGACCGCCTTCGTCTTGACCAGGGAGGTTGTCGGGAGGAGCACGGTCATCTCTCTTCCGTGTCTCGACATGACCTTCGCGGTGATCTGGTCCGAATTGTCGTCGGTCTTCGCGACGGTTCTCCAGAGCTCCGGCGACTTTTCGTCGGTGGTGATCTTCAGCGAACTGCCGACGAGCGAGGCATTGTAAGTAAGTGTATCGGGCGATTCAATTGAGACCCCGTAGAACTTATCGAAATACTCCCGTGTGTACGACACTCTCCCGGAATTTTCGGCGAGGCTGTCGTAACGTAACTCGAATTGCTCTCCGTTCCGGTATCTGTTAGTGGAAGCGTCATATATGTCGCTTCCTGCAGCGGCAAGAACCCCTATGAGGACGAGTGCGATCCAGACGTAGTTCAGCATTCCTGCGCTCGCCGACCCTTCATTCTCATTGACGCTCCGCCTCCATGTGAAATCCCAAACTCAGCCGACTCCTTCGACAGAATTGAAAGAGTTAAAACCGTTCTCTCTGAAATAACTTAAAAACGTTTCCATAAGTTCGAAGAATACGATAGGTTAAATATAGAGGCTCGGGGAGTGCTTTTCAACTTCCCCAGGGGGGATTTTGGGTGGCCCCCCTTTCAAAAACCTCAGGAATTTGCGGGAAACTCTTTCGTTGAGAAGGATTTCGCTACAGAGCGGCCTCAATGCGCCGTCCCATATCCTCCGTGGAAAGGACGTTCTTCGACTGCGAGGCGATATCCGCAGTACGGTACCCCTCGTTGAGCACGACCTCGACGGCACGGAATATCTTCCGCGCAAGCTCTTTCTGCTTCAGCGAATACTCGAGGAGCATCGCCGCGGACAGGATACTTGCAATGGGGTTGGCGAGCCCTTTTCCGGCTATGTCGGGCGCGCTGCCGTGGACGGGCTCATATAGCGCGTGCTTTTCCCCGATACTGGCAGAGGGAAGCATGCCGATCGAGCCGGTCAACATTGAGGCTTCGTCGCTCAATATGTCGCCGAACATGTTTTCCGTCAGGATGACGTCGAACTGTTTCGGATTCCTGATGAGCTGCATGGAAGCGTTGTCGACGTACATGTGATCGAGTTTAATGTCCGGATAATTCTTCTTCTGAATTTCATTGACCACTTCGCGCCACAGCATCGAAGTGTGCAGGATGTTTGCCTTATCTACCGAGGTGACTCGTCCCGCAGAGCGGGATCCCGTTTCGCGGGACTTGTTCCTCGTCTTCGCGAGTTTGAACGCGGTATGTGCGATGCGTTCAATTTCTGGAACCGTGTAAGTCATTGTGTTCACGCCGCGGCGCGTTCCGCCTTCTTCAAGAATTCCTGCGGGGCGGCCGAAGTAGATTCCGCCGGTCAGTTCCCGCACGACGACGATGTCGATCCCGCCGACGATCTCAGGTTTCAGTGAAGATGTTTCGATGAGAGGTTGGAACATGATCGCGGGTCTGATGTTGGCATAGAGCTCAAGCCCTTTTCTCAGTCCCAGCAGGGCCTGCTCCGGCTTCAGCTCGTAAGGAAGGTTGTCCCATTTGGGCCCGCCCACAGCGCCGAGAAGCACGGCATCGCTGGCCAGTGCAGCCTTGAGCGTATCCTCGGGCAGCGGTTTGCCGAAGGTGTCGATGGCTATCCCTCCCGCCTTGAGCTCGGTGAACTCGAATTGCTCGTTGAGGATTTGCGACGCTTTCCTGAGGATCCTTACGGCCTGTGAGGTGACTTCAGTCCCAATGCCGTCTCCGGGGATAACTGCGATCTTAAACATTGGCCTCCGCCTTCTGCCCCGCGGGCGGGATCTTCGACTTGATCATTCCGATCTTGCGTGCGTAGGCGAAGAGTCCGCCCGCATTGATGATGTCCGCAGCGTCGCCGAGAGGGCGAAGCGCAAAGGACTTCCCGGTGGTTGTGTTTGTAATCTTGTTCGAATTAAGGTCTATCTCCACCTGGTCCCCGGTGGAGAAGTGCTTGAAGACGTTATCGACCGATTCGAGAGGCATGACGAAACCTCCGTCGACGGAGTTGCGGTAGAAGATGCGGGCGTATGTCTGCGCGACTACCACCTTTACCCCCGCAACCTGCAAGGCCAGGGGAGCGTGTTCTCTCGAAGAGCCGCAGCCGAAGTTCTTCCCGCCGACGATGATGCTGAACTCCGATTCGAACTCTCCGTCCTTCACGAACTTGATTCCGCCTTTCGGCAATCCTGATTTCTCCTCCGGTACTCCGCTCATCGCGAATTGTCCGTAGAGCTTCCGCTCCTCCGGGGAGTGTGTGTTGTAGACAAGGTGCTTTGCAGGTATAATCTGATCGGTGTCTATGTTGTCGCCGGCAACGTAGACCTTACCTGTAATTATAGTTTGGGACATTATCTGTCGATCTCCTTCTTCCGGCTCTTTCAAGCCGTTGCGTTGTCATTTACTAGGGAAACTCTAAACTCTAAATTCTAAACAAATCCTGACGATCAAAGTTTGGATATTTGTATTTGGCATTTTGAACATTGTTTAGTGTTTACAATTTCGGATTTCGAATTTGAACCTTACGCGAGATATTTTCTCGGGTCGGTGATTGTACCGTTCAACGCCGTTGCGGCTGCCGTAAGCGGGGACGCGAGGTACACCTGTGACTTCTTCGAGCCCATCCTGCCGGGGAAATTCCGGTTCGTGGTCGAGATGCAGACCTCCTCGCCGTTCAGTCTCCCGAACGTGTCTTCGGGGCCGCCCAGGCAGGCGCCGCAGCTGGCATGACCGATCCTGCAGCCGGCTTCCTCGAAGATCCGGTACAGTGACTTGCCGTCGATCTTCGTCTCCTGTAAACCTCTCGTCACATCGGTAGTTGCGGGCACGATGAAGGTGTCGACGACGGTCTTCCTGCCGTTCAAAATCTTCGCGGCGGCCTTGAAATCGGTGAGCTTCCCCCCCGTGCACGAGCCGATATATACCCTGTCGACCTTCACGCCCGAAAGATTCTCCGCGGTGTCGACATTCTCGGGGGAGTGAGGCTTCGCGACAAGTGGGGCGAGCTTCGATGCGTCGTATTTCTTTTCGAATGCGAACCTGGCGTCGGGATCGTTTTGAACGGCGTTGAACGGCTTATCGCTTCTTGCCTTGACATACCTCATCGTCTCTTCGTCGGGGGAAATGACGCCGTTCTTTCCGCCCGCCTCGATGACCATGTTGCAGAGCGTCATTCGCTCTTCGATGTTCAGGTTGTGGACCGCGTCGCCCGCAAATTCCATGGCGGCGTAAGACGCGCCGTCCACCCCGATGTCGCCGATAATTCTCAGGATCAGGTCCTTCGCCATGAGGTAATCGGGCATACGGCCGTCGAAGACGAACCGCATTGTCTGCGGCACCTTGACCCAAAGCTTGCCTGTGCCGAGGATGAAGGCCGCATCCGTATTCCCTATGCCGGTGGCAAACTCGCCGAATGCTCCTGCAGTGCATGTGTGAGAGTCGGTTCCGAACAGTACCTCGCCCGGCCTCGTATAGCCTTCTTCGGGTAGCGCAACATGGCACACTCCCTTGTAATCCGGGGTCCCGACGTCGTAGAAGTTGTCTATCTGCTGCTGCTTCACGAAGTCGCGGAGGAAGACTACGTTGCGTTTCGCGTGCTGGTCTTCGGTGAAAATATAATGGTCCGGGATCACGACCACCTTGTCCTTGTCCCATATCTTCGCGTCGTCTCCGAATTCCTTCCTGAATATCGATATCGTGCCCGGTCCGGTCACGTCGTGCGTCATGAGCACGTCCACATTCACCCAGACATTTTCGCCCGGTACGACTTTATCTCTTCCGGAATGGCCGGCGAGAATTTTTTCGGTTATTGTCATTCCCATTGAGGATTACTCATTCTTTCTTGCGTTTATGGAGTTGAGGTTTCTAGTAATAATAGGTGCAGAGGCACAGAGGTCCAGAGGCACAAAGTTGATGAAAGGCACCGGGAAAACTGATGCGAAGCATGTCTGATCTGCTTAGAGCTCGCTTTGTGCCTCTGTGCCTTTGTCCCTTTGTGCCTGTTTCGCTATACCGCATTCGCCTGGTTCTTAATCATCACATCATCACTCGTCTTGGCCGATTTCGCTGAGAGTGCGCGATTGACCGCCTGCAGGTAAGCTTCGACGCTTCCCGTGACAATATCGGTGCTCGCGGCGTGGCCGGTGAAGACGACGTCGTTGAATATGACTTTGACGAAGACTTCTCCGACCGCGTCTCCGCCCCAGGTTACCGATTTTATGTTGTAATCGACGAGGTGACCGTTCAGTTTGGTAATGCGCTCGATCGCGTTGTATGCCGCATCCACGGGACCGTCTCCGGTGGCGGAGTCGACGTATGTCTCCTTGCCGTCGGTCAACTCGAGGACCGCCGTGGATCTCACTCCTGTGCCTGTCATGACTTGCAGACTCGACAGCGTGAAGCTCGTCTCGTCGTTTTCGAACCTGTTGTTCAGAATCGCCATCAGATCCTCGTCGAGTATCTCCTTCTTCTTGTCGGCCAGCCGGGTGAACTCCGTGTAAATGTTGTCGAGCTCTTCCGGCGTGAGGGTGTATCCGAGCTCCTCGAATCTTTTCTTCAGGGCGTGTCTGCCGGAGTGTTTGCCGAGCACGAGGGTCGAGTGTTTGATACCCACTGATTCAGGCGTCATAATCTCGTACGTCATCCTGCTCTTGATGATGCCGTCCTGGTGGATTCCCGCCTCGTGGGAGAATGCGTTCGCTCCGACTATCGCCTTGTTCCGCTGGACCATCATCCCGGTCAGCGTGGACAGGAGCCGGCTCGACTTGTAGATCTCCTCCGTATCGACATCGCTGTGAAAGGGGAGGACGTCCGGCCTGGTTCTCAATGCCATGACGAACTCTTCGAGCGACGCATTTCCTGCGCGCTCGCCGATGCCGTTTACCGTGCATTCGACCTGCCTCGCGCCGTTCAGGACCGCCGCTAGCGAGTTGGACACGGCGAGCCCGAGGTCGTTGTGGCAGTGCACGCTCAGGATCGCCCTGTCTATATTCTTTACCTTCTCGCGGATCGTCCTGATCATGGTGCCGTAATCCTGGGGGATGGCATATCCGACGGTGTCCGGGAGGTTTACGACAGTTGCACCCGCGGTAATAACAGCCTCGATGATCTGGCAAAGATAATCAATGTCGCTCCTGCTGGCATCCTCACAGCTGAACTCGACGTCTCGGGTCAGCTTTTTCGCGTATGCTACGGCGTTAACCGACTGTTCGAGGACCTGCTCTCTGGTCTTCTTGAGCTTGTGTTTCAGATGTATGTCGCTCGTCGCGATGAAAGTGTGTATGCGCGGCCTGGCTGCGTACTGGAGTGCCTCAAACGCGCGGTCGATGTCAAGTGTTGTTGCCCTCGAGAGGCCCGCGACCGTGCAACCCTTTACGGCCTTTGCGATCTCCCTGACCGCCTCGAAGTCTCCCCCGGATGCGATGGGGAAGCCGGCCTCTATGACGTCGACATGCAGGGCCTCGAGCTGCCTCGCCATCTTGAGCTTCTCCTGCGTGTTCATGCTGCATCCCGGAGACTGCTCGCCGTCGCGTAGCGTCGTGTCGAAAATGTATATCTTGTCCTTCATTCCCTTTGGTCCTTCCGCTTTATCTGGTCGCTCTGTAACTGTAGGAGAACGGCGCTCGCCCGCGTGCCGGCGCTTAGGTCTGGCGCGATCAGGGCGCGCGAACAAGGATGATACTTCCGATTCTGACAAATAGGAATATTAATGACCGTTACATCCATTCTGCAGATCCGTTCTTCCGTGTCATCCGTGTTCCGTTCATTTACTGGAACATGCTGTTGATTGCGTCGGTAATGTCGTTATTCGCCTTCAATTGCCTGAGGTGTTTCTCGATCTGAAGGTAGTGTTCGTATTTCTGACTCGCGAGGGAACGGAAGAGTCTCTTTGTCTCGGAGTCGTCCGAAACCTCGGCGTGGTCGTTATACCTTTTGATCGTTTCCAATTCGTTGTTCAACGCTCTCTCGAGCAGTTCGATGCGTGTCTGCGCTTTCATTTTGCTGCCTCCAACTTCCTTCTTGTCATTTTGTCGTTGTCTTTCATCATTTTATATACAATTGAGTCTACCAGCGCCTTCCAGCTTGCTTCGATGATGTTCTCGGAGACGCCGACCGTACTCCACTCCGATTCGCCGTCTGTGGTTTCGATCAGGACCCTCACCTTCGCGCTCGTGCCTTCTCCTGCGTCGACGACCCTCACTTTGTAGTCGGACAGCTTCGTCTCGGCGAGCTGCGGGTAGAACTGCAGCAGCGCTTTACGCAGCGCGTTGTCGAGCGCGTTGACGGGGCCGTTGCCCTCGGCGGCGGTATGTTCGATCCGGTCGCCGACGCGCAGTTTGATCACCGCCTCGGTGTGTGCGAGGCCGGCATTGTCGTTCTTCTCTATGATGATATGGAGCGCCTCGAGCTCAAAGGGGATCTCGACTTCGCCGGTGTCCTTGCGTATCAATATCTCCAGCGACGCGTCCGCGTCCTCGAAGACGTAACCCTCTTTCTCGAGTGCCTTCAATTCGTTTACGATTTTTGTTGCCTTGCCGTTGTTGCCCGCGATTGCGATGCCGAGCTGTTCGGCCTTGTACAGCACGTTGCTTTTTCCGGAGAGGTCGCTGACGAGGACGCGTCTCGAATTGCCGACCACCTCGGGGTCGATGTGCTCGTAAGTCCGTGCGGACTTCATTACCGCGCTCACGTGCACGCCGCCTTTATGGGCGAATGCGCTCTGTCCGACGTAGGGGAGGCTCTTCCTCGGCTGGAGGTTTGCGACCTCGCTGACAAACCTCGACAGCTCCGTCAACGCCTTGAGCTTCGCTGCCGGGAGGACCTCGATTCCCATCTTGAGCTGGAGGTTCGGGATTATCGAGCAAAGGTTGGCGTTTCCGCATCTTTCGCCGAAGCCGTTTATCGTTCCCTGGACCTGGGTTGCGCCGGCCCCGACGGCTGCCAGCGAGTTTGCCACTGCCAGCTCCGAATCGTTGTGGGCGTGAATACCCATCGGAGTCTTCACCGCCGCTTTTGCGGCCGCCGCGATCTTCTCGACCTCATGCGGGAGGCTCCCGCCGTTCGTGTCGCATAAGACTATGAAATCGGCACCGCCCGCTTCCGCGGCCTCGACCGTCTTTATCGCATATTCGGAGTTCGACTTGTAGCCGTCGAAGAAATGTTCCGCGTCGTAAATCACTTCCTTGTCGTTGTCCTTCAGGTATTTCACCGTCTCGGAGATGATCTGCAGGTTCCGTTCGGGCGTCGTGCCGAGCGCCTCTGTCACGTGCATGTCCCACGACTTGCCGAAGATCGTCACGACCGGAGTGGCGGCTTTCAGGAGCTGGTTCACGTTTTCGTCCGTCTCCGGTGTCGCCGAAGCTTTGCAGGTGCTGCCGAAGGCCGCAAGCCTGGCATGCTTCATCTTCACATTCTTCATCCTTTCGAAGAACTCCATGTCCTTCGGGTTGGAGCCCGGCCAGCCCCCCTCGATGTAGTCGACTCCGAAGTCATCGAGGTGGTAAGCGATCTTCACCTTGTCCTCGACGCTGAAGGAGATCTCTTCTCCCTGTGTACCGTCACGGAGCGTCGTGTCATATATGTATATTTTCTGTTCCATTAGGATCGTTCCTTCTAGCTGCTAAACTCTTCTCTTCCGAAAACAGATTGAGAGCAGACCCCATCCCAGGAGGCTGTCCAGAAAGTCTTGTCTGTCATGCTGAACGAAGTGAAGCATCCATTTTTCAGAACGAATAAGTGGATTCTTCAGTCGCTCCGCTCCTTCAGAATGACATTTTC
>JAHECO010000047.1 GCA_024641705.1 Candidatus Kryptoniota bacterium | reverse complement strand
CCCGATTGCATCGGTGACGTGACGAAGGCGGCGATAGCGGCGGTAAAGCCCGGGGAAGTCGTGCTCCTGGAGAACCTGCGGTTCCATGCGGAAGAGGAAGCCAACGACGACAATTTCGCGAAGGAGCTCGCGTCGCTCGGACAGGTTTATGTGAATGACGCGTTCGGTAGCGCGCACCGTGCCCACGCCTCCACGGAGGGGGTGACCAAATTTCTGAAACCCGCGGTGGGCGGCTACCTGATGGAGAAGGAACTCAAGTACCTCTCGCAGGCTGTCGGAAATCCGGCCCGGCCGTACGTCGCGATAATCGGCGGCGCGAAAATTTCAGGGAAGATCGACGTCATCAACAATCTCCTTGGACGGGTCGACGCCCTCATCATAGGCGGCGGAATGATGTTCACCTTCCTCAAGGCGATGGGGAAGGAGATCGGCAACTCGCTCCTTGAGGCCGACAAGGTCGGCCTGGCAAAGGAGCTTCTCGACAAGACGAAGTCGGGCAAAGCCAGGCTGATGCTGCCGGTAGACTGCACCGTCGCGGAGAAGTTCGAGAACACTGCCGCGAAGAAGGACGTCGGCGTGGACGGGATACCGCAAGGCTGGGTCGGGATGGACATCGGCCCCAAGAGCATCGAGCTCTTCCGGAATGAGATCGTGAAAGCGAAGACCGTCGTCTGGAACGGCCCGATGGGAGTTTTCGAGATGGAGAACTTCGCAGCCGGCACGAAGGCCGTAGCCGAAGCGCTTGTCGAGGCGACGAAGCATGGCGCTTCCACAATTGTCGGCGGCGGCGATTCCGCGGCCGCGATCGCGAAATTCGGCATGGAAAGCAAAGTCTCACATGTCTCGACCGGAGGCGGAGCATCGCTCGAATTCCTGGAGGGAAAGGTGCTTCCCGGTGTTGCGGCGCTCGACAATAAATGAGTAACTTTGAAACGGACGGAGGCTTGACAGTGTTCAGTAAGGTGAAGAATCTATGAGTCATTACACGAATTATTCGGGCTATTATACGCCTCCGTCCAGTTTCAAGTTCTTCCCGAAGGGGATGAAGTTTCTTCTCATCTCCACCACTGCTGTTTTCCTCTTCCAGGTGTTTCTCCAGCTCGGGATCCGCATCGGAGACATTTATCTCTACAACGTATTTTTCAGGCTGTTCGCGCTTTTTCCGCTCGGGAATGGTTTTCTGATATGGCAGCCGGTAACATATCTTTTCCTGCACGGCGGTTTCTTCCACATCTTCTTCAACCTGCTTGCCCTCTGGTTCTTCGGAGTCGAGCTAGAGAATGTCTGGGGGACACGAAGATTCCTCGGGTACTATTTCCTCTGCGGAGTTGGAGCGGCGCTGTCCAATCTCCTGTTGACTCCGCTTTTCACGACACCGCTCCCGACGATCGGGGCATCGGGCGCCATTTACGGTATCCTCCTCGCGTTCGGCATGCTTTTTCCGGAAGCCCCCGTATATATCTATTTCCTCTTCCCGATTAAGGCCAAGTACTTCGTGTCGATCTTCATAGCCATAGAGTTGTTCTACGGCGTGACCGGAACCGAGAACGGCGTGGCTCACTTCGCACATCTCGGCGGGGCTTTCGTCGGTTTCATTTACCTGCTTTATTACAGGAGATCGATCCCGGCGTTCGGAAGATTGGCCGACTATTTTTCCAGGAAGAAGGACAGTATAGTCAACAGCGTAAGGCCAAAAAGGAAATATGCCGACAAGAAAGTGATTTCGGACGTTCAATTTACCGATATTCGAAAGCGGGATAAATCGGATTATGGCAGCGTGAGCCAGGCAAGGCTCGACGAGATTCTGGACAAAATTAGCGCATCGGGATATGATTCGCTCACAGAAGAAGAGAAGAAGATTTTATTCAATGCGAGTAAGAAGTTAAATTGAGAAGCGATAAGATAATAAGAGGATACGATGATAGATTTGCCCGTGATTTCAAATAAATCGGAACAGGCGCACGCCGAATCCGCCGGCGTTCCCTTGAATCTCAAATACCCGCTCCGCAAGTCGAGGAAAGTCCAGATAGGCAACGTGCCGGTCGGAGGAGGGTCCCCCATTTCCGTCCAGACGATGACTAAGACCAAGACGTCTGACATCGACGCGACGGTCAAGCAGATCGTCGAGGCGGCCGACGCCGGGTGCGACATCGTGCGGGTGACGGTCAACGACAAAGAGGCTGCGGCGGCTATCGGAGAGATCGTCAGGCAGTCTCCGATACCGGTCGTGGCCGACATACATTTCAATCATATCTTCGCCCTGAAGGCACTCGAAGGCGGGGTCGCGAAAGTGAGGCTGAACCCCGGAAACATCGGGAGTGTCGACAGGATCCGCCAGGTTCTCACTCTCGCCAGGGAGAGGAAAGTACCGATAAGGATCGGCGTCAATTCCGGTTCCCTCGAGAAAGATATTCTCGAGAAGCACGGCTACCCGACCGCGGAAGCTCTCTACGAGAGCGCGATGAGACACGCCAACATCTGCGAAGAAAACGATTTTCACGACGTCATAATCTCGGTAAAGTCCACGGACGTCAGGCTGATGATAGAAGCATATCGCCTGATAGCTCAGCGGACCGACTATCCTCTCCATCTTGGAGTCACGGAGGCCGGGCCGACGAAGATCGGTACGATAAAATCATCGGTAGGCATAGGCACGCTCCTGGCCGAAGGAATCGGCGACACGCTCAGGGTTTCGCTCACCGACGACCCCGTGAAGGAGGTGGAAGTCGGTAAGGAAATTCTCCGTTCGCTGGGCCTTGCGACGAGGAACGTGGAGCTGATCGCGTGTCCTACCTGCGGCCGGCTCGAGGTGGACCTTTTCTCCATCACCAGACAGCTTGAAGACCGGCTCTCCGGCATGAAGAAGCCCGTGAAGATCGCGATACTCGGGTGTGTAGTCAACGGCCCGGGCGAGGCGAGCGAAGCCGACATAGGCGTCGCCTGCGGCAAGGGCGTCGGCATACTCTACCGCAAGGGAGAGGTCATCAGGCGAGTCAAGGAGGAAGAGATTGTCGACGCGGTCGTCGAAGAAGTAGGAAAGTTCCAACCGCAGAACTAGATTGAGAATTTTGAATTTTAAATTCTTAATGAGGAAGAAAGACCGTAGTTATCGTTGGGAGGATTGGGCGACTCCTGAAACGCCTTGACTCGAAACCCGGAAATGACGCGATGCCAATGCGGAATTCAAAATTAAAAATTCAGAATTGAGAATTCTCCGATGTGGAATGCATCTTCTGCAGAATCTCGGAAGGCAAGTTACCGGCTGATTTTGTCTACAAAGACGGCGATGTCTTCGCGATCAGAGACGCGCACCCCGTGGCGCCAACACACATCCTAATTATACCCAGGAAACACGTCCCCAGCCTTGCCGATCTGAAGAGCTCGGACGATCGGGCCCTGATTTCCACCCTCGTTTCGACCGCGGTGGAGGTCGCCGGGAAGGTCTCGCTTGCCGAGAGAGGGTACAGGCTTGTCTGGAACTGTCGGGCTGAAGGCGGCCAGACAGTCGATCACATCCACCTTCACCTGCTAGGCGGCAGGCAGATGAAATGGCCGCCGGGATGAGGCGCTCATGAAGGTAAATCGGATTGTATTCCTCGCCTGGTTTGCGCCGCTGCTTTTCATGCTCGTGGCGTTTTATGTCCTGTTCAACAGCCAGGCTCCGATGGCGGCAAAGGTGGTCTTCACGGTTGTCCCTGTTTTGATATGGATTCTCGGAGGGATCGCGATCTACCGCGAGTACCGCGAGCAAAAGCAGGAACGGCGGAAGGAAGAGGAGATCCTGGAAGAGGCGAAACGAATCCTCGACGGCAAGCGCAACCCGGCCGGAAAAAGCCATTCCGAAGAAAGACACGATTGAACCTGAGGGGCACTGGGCTGGGTTCCTGAATCATGCCTGGCTCACGAAATCGGATAAAAAGATCACATGGGTTGTGCATCCGTGACGCTGCGCCGACTCATCATAAGAAGATTCCCCGGGAATTTATCATGAAAACATCAGCGGAGTGCTAGATGGCCTTCTCCAACTTACTGACTCAGTATTGGCTTTACATCCTTGTGTACGCGGTTCTCTGCGGGCTCGTATCGGCGGCCGTTGCCCGCCTAAAACAAAGAGACCAGGGGAACTGGTTCATCCTCGGATTTCTTCTGGGCGTTTTCGCAATTGCAGCCGTCGCGATGACAAGAAAACTTCCGGATGAGCTTGCGCCGAAGAACAACCTCCTCCTGGACCCGGAGCATTATCTGAGAAGCGGGTGGCGTATCCTCCTTTTTCTGATTTCCGTGCTCGTCCTCTATTATCTCTCGGCGGTTCTCGCGAAACTCTCGGGTATTGTCCCGCCACAATCTTTCTTCTTCCTCTTCTATATCGATGTATTGCTGGCAACTTATCTCCTTGTCCGGTTCATCGACAGGCGGAGGTTCATGTCGGTCGGCTTCCCTCTTCACGGGAAAGTCCTCAGAGAGTTTCTCTTCGGGTTCCTGATAGGAGCGGCGATGATCGGGCTCGTCGGCGCGGTGGAGCTTGCGGTCGGTGCCGTCAAACTGGAAGTGAGACCCGGCCAAACATTTGCGTTGCTGGTTCGGAACTTCGGTTTGAGTTTTACATTCTTTGCGTACTTCGCGATGGGGGAGGAGTTGATTTTCCGCGGCTATCCCTTTCAGGCTTTGATCGAGGGGATGGGAGCGGTTGGGGCAACGATACTGGTGTCGCTTTTCTTCGGCGCCGTCCATCTAATGAACCCGGACGCGAGTCTCTTCTCCACAGTCAATACGATGCTTGCCGGAGCCTGGCTGAGCCTCGCCTATCTCAAGAAGAGGACACTTTACTTCCCGTTCGGAATGCACTTCTCATGGAACCTCGTGCAGAGCTTTTTCCTGTCGCTTCCGGTCAGCGGATTGCTTACCAATCGCACGATATTCATCCCGCACGATTTCGGCCCGGATTGGCTGACCGGAGGGAGATACGGTCCCGAAGCCGGCGTCGGCACGACCGTGGTCATGGTCGGCGTGATTATCTACTTCATACTCGACAGGAAGATCAAGCCGGGCTACGACTATGCAGCTTTGAAGCAGCGTCTAACCGCCGGCGAGACACCTTCGGTAGAGTAACCACGAAAACGATGAGAAATATTACGCGGCGGCGGGAAGGCCGTCGTGCTACTTCGACCGCTTCATGACGAGGAGCGTCACGTCGTCGAACTGGGGGATGTCGGCGGAGTGTTTCTGAACTTCAGAAAGCAGCGCGGTCGCTATTGCCTCGGCTGAGTCGTCGAGGTTGTCCTTGATTATCTTTTCTATCCTTTCGGGCCCGAACCTTGTTCCACTTGAATCCACGGCATCCTGGACGCCGTCCGAGAAGACGACAAGGACGTCTCCCTTCTTCACATCTATTTTGTCTTCATCGAACGGGAAGCGCGCGACAACTCCGAGAGGAACCCCTCCCGCCTTCAGTCTCGTCGCTCCCTTGCCGTGACGGAAGAAGAACGGATCCTCATGTCCGGCGTTCGTGTAAAAGAACGAGTTCTTTTGCGGGTCGAGGACGCCGTAGAAGAGTGTGACGAACTTATCAGGTGCGGTCGATGCGAAGAGGAGGTCGTTGGATTCCCGTACGCAGTTTTTTGGGGATGCGTTGAGCCTGGAATATGCCCTGAAAGCAGCCTGGACGTTCGCCATCAACAGTGCCGCGGGCATGCCTTTGCCGGAAACGTCGCCGACGGAGACCGCAAGATTGCCGTTCTCCAGCTGGATGAAATCGAAGAGGTCCCCGCCCACCGATTTGGCAGGGAAGGACTTGGCGGAAAATTCGTACCCCTCAATAGCGGGCATCTCCTTCGGAAGGAGGCCGAGCTGCACCGTGTGGGCAGCTGAAAGCTCTTTTTCCAGCGCGATTTTCCTTCGTTCCTCTTCATAAAGTCTGGCTTTCTCGATTGCCAGAGCGGCATGGACCGAAAGCGAGTTGATCGAGCTCTCGTCTTCTGCCGTGAATACTCCTTCGCGCTTGTTAAGGAGCTGGAAGACGCCGACTATCTTGCCGTCCTTGTTCTTCATCGGCATGCACAGGATCGTCTTGGTCCGGTAGCCGGTCCGCTTGTCCACTTCCGGGTTGAACCGCGCGTCCAGGTAAGCGTCTGGAATGTTGAGCGTATCGCCTGTCGCCGCGACGTATCCGGAGATTCCTTTCCCCAGAGGAAGCCTTATGGTGATCGGTTCCGAGGCTTCGAGTACCTTCGACCACAGCTCGCCCTTCTTTTCGTCGACAAGGTAAACGGTACCGCTGTCTGCATCGACTATCTTGAGGGCTATGTCGAGGATGACCTTAAGAAGCTCGTCAAGGTCCAGGGTCGAGTTGATTATCTTGGAAGCGTCGATGATCCGTTCCAGTCTCCGGATGTCCGTGACGAGATGCCGCGTGGTGTGTTCCAGTTCCTGGATGAAATGGTTGTTCTGGGACCTGAGTCTTATCGAAGTCACGAGAAGCAGGCGCAGGGCGAACGGGTGGCTCTGCTCGAGGAGCATGTCGAAGTCCCGCTTGCCGAGGACGTAGGTGGTGCAATCGTCCACTGCAGTGACCCTTCCTGTCCGCGGGCGGCCGTCGATCAGGGAAATCTCTCCGAAGAAATCGCCGGGATGAAGAAGGGCGAGCCTGAACTCATCACCGAACTTTGTCCGCCTTGTAACCTTGACCCTTCCCTCGAGTATCAGGTGGACTTCGGTCCCCTCGCTTTCGTCCTCCATTATGATCTCTCCGGATATGTAGTGCTGCTCCCGGAGATGCGGCAGGACGCTCTTGAACTGTTCGTTCGATATGTCCTCGAGAAGGATGTTTAGCCGTAGTCGGTCTTGAGCCGATGCTGTCATTTTCGTTCTTGAATTGATTTCCGGAAAATTCCGCAGCGGGCCCTGACGCGGGCGAGCGCGGAGTTCACATTCTTCGAGATTATCTCCCGTCTCATAATTCCTGCCGTTGAAAATAACTATATCGTTCAATAAAGCAAATATCGAAACCCACTCAATTCAAGGAAATCGGCCATACACGGTTGGGTGCAGCCGGCCGGTGCATGAACCACCGGGTGGCGGGAAAGGTGATGGCATGCTTCGCGCCGACGGAACGGGATGCGAATGAATCTAAGATTTTGGAAGATTGGATTTCTGAAAGGAACGGGTACCGATGCGTGCGGGACCACGAATGTTCTTCCGCCCGGCTGGCGACTAGCCGAGGGGCTTGAATGCTCGTAATGGCTTCCGATTTCAGACGGAGACGACCGGCTTGCCCGATCCTTTCATGAGAAATCTGTTTTCAGGCTTCTACTGAATCGCGGGAGCCTGCGGAGTGCCGGTCGCAAGTTTCACTTTGAGCCAGAAGTCGATCTGTTTGGGAGCCTGGCGCTGCTCTCCGGGTTCGCGCTGGTAGCCGCCTCTCCCGCCGTCCATGCCGCCCGGCATCTCGCCTCCCTCGCCGCCTTCACCGCCTTCTCCGCCCGGCATTCCTTCGCCGCCTCCGAAACCGCCCCTGCGTCCTCCAGATCTGTCGAATTGTCCCCGCTCCTCGAACTTCCCGCCTTCGAAGCCGATCCCGATCGCGTTACCCTTCGGGTTTATGGCGTAAGGATCTTCAGCCGAAGTATGCAGCGGTACTCTCATCTCGTAGATGAGGCCGTCACCCGTGCTCCTCATCTGGAGCTGAACGCCCTTCAGGTCCGCGACCGTCATTCTCATCGGACCGTTCTCATTTACACCGAGAAGCTCAAGGTCGTTTGGGCTCTTTAATACGAATGTTGAGTTGTCTGTCTGGTCGGTCTGCTGATTCTTCCTGAAGCTCTCTCCCGGCTCGCGACCGATCGGGAAATGTATGCCGAGTCTTTCGCCGGTCCCGCCTGACGGGTCGAACCACACCGTCAGTCCGAGTCCCCTTATCTGGAAAGCCTGCCTGCGATTAGTGGTCTTGAGTATCATATAGAGGTAGCTCGAATCGTTTTTGACTCCCGCGGTCAACTGCGCATCCGGGATATAGAACATCGTATCGCCCCAATCGTTATCGTTTCCGTCGACGACGATGTTGCTGCCGGTCCACGCGCTCTTCACGAGAAGCATGCTTGTACAGCCTGTGAAAAGCAACGACGTAAATACCAGGACTATCGGTGTGTATTTCAGCAGCCGCATTGGGGATCTCCTTTCGGGTTTTCTGGGGCCAACTGTGCTTCGCATAACAACTAAAATTTGAGTGCCGCCGTGCCTCAGGAGTTTAATCAAAGCAAAGATTCTTTTCACCACCGAACCGATTTTGATATCAGAGAACGAATCGCCATGTACTAATTTCGTCAATGCGTGTCCATCCGGTCCGGCCTGTCATCCGTTTTTGATCTCGTGCATGCACGCCGTTCGTGTCCAACGGTGTGTTCAGCAAAGTGCGCCGGCAAGATGAACGAGCTTCCGAAGTTTGCTGGGAAGCGTTATCTTCAGCCAAAAAAACATGAATTGGCCCTTAATTATACTTGTCGGTTCACAGATCCTCTTCAGCAACGGCGACCTGCTGGCGAGGACTTTCATGCGCAAATACGGTTTTTCGGTCGCGACCTTCCTTAGCCTATGGTTTGCCGTGTACTTCACGATCAGGACGACAGCCATGTTCGGGCAACTTTATGTGTTTACGTCCGTCCAATTAGGCAAGACCATGGCCCTTTTCGGTGCGGTCTCCATCGTCCTTTCGAATGTCCTCGGACTGCTGGTTCTGAAGGAGGCTTTGAGCCCCGCGTCTTATGCGGCTGTTTCGCTCGCCGTCATCGCGTTCGTCGTCCTGGCGTTCCGCTAAGACCCCGAAGGAAACAGATGCAAGAGTTTTCCATGGCACGCTTCCGTGCGGCCGGATCCGATTGAAATTCCACCGCACATGAAGTAGATTCACAGACAAATCTTCACTTGAACAAGGAGGACCAAATGTACAAATCCCTGTCTGCGATCGTTCTGGCATTTCTCGTGGCCGCGGCACCGCTGTCCGCGCAGGAGCACAGAGAGATGAAAGCCGGGAACGATTCCAGCGAATCAGAGATACCGAAGCCGATTCAGGTCGTGACGCAGCACAGCATCACGATCGACGGCCAGCAGATTCGTTACACGGCGACAACCGGTACGATGCTGCTGAAGGACGAGAACGACAAGCCGATCGCACTCTTCGGCTTCACGGCGTACACGAAAGACGGAGTCAGCGATCCCTCGACGCGCCCCATCACATTCGCCTACAACGGCGGTCCCGGCTCTTCGTCGATATGGCTTCACATGGGAGCGCTCGGCCCGAAACGCGTCGTCTTGAACGATCCGCATGCGACTTCCCCCGCGCCTTACAAGATGGAGGACAACAAGAATTCGATACTTGACGTAACCGACCTCGTGATGATCGACCCTGTCGGGACCGGTTTCAGCAAGCCGGTAGGGAAGGCAAAGGGTTCCGACTTTTGGGGCGTCGACCAGGACATCAAGTCGGTCAGCGAGTTTATATTCCAATATGTCCGCAAGAACGACAGGTGGAATTCGCCGAAGTTCCTATTCGGAGAGAGCTACGGAACGACCCGTTCAGCCGGAATAGCAGATTACCTTTATGAGCGGCTTGGCTTGCAGGTCAACGGAGTAATATTCCTGTCGACCGTCTGGAATTTCGAAACACTTTCTTTTGCCCCGGGTAACGACCTTCCATACATAGTCTACTTCCCGACGTACGCCGCTGTCGCGTGGTATCACAACGCACTCCCGTCCAAAAGCCCGCCGACCTCAAGTCTTTCGTCGAGGACGCGCGCAAGTTTGCGAGCAGTGAATATGCCGACGCGCTTTTCAAGGGACAGTCGATCGATAGTACCGAATACAACGACGTACTGACCAAGCTGTACCAGTTCACAGGTATTTCGAAGTCTTACTGGGCCCGTGCCGATCTGCGCCTGAGTGAACCACAGTTCACTGAGGAACTCCTTCGCGGACGCGGTGAGACGGTGGGGAGGCTCGATTCAAGGTATACCGGCCCATCCTCGGACCTGATCGGAGAGTTCTCCCGGTACGATCCCCAGAGTGCGAAGATAAGTCCGCCGTTTATCACGGACTTCATGAACTACCTGCATACGGACCTGAAGTTCCCGACTGACCACACGTATCACGTAAGTGCCTACAACACAAAGGGGTTCAAATGGGATTGGGATCAGGAAGGGCGCCGTATGTTCGGTTTCCGGAATCCCAATGTTGCCCCCGATCTCGCCGATGTGATGGCCAAGGATCCGTACTTGAACATCCTCATGCTCAACGGTTATTTCGACCTGGCGACCCCGTTCTTCGCGACGGAGTACACCGTCGATCATCTGGGCAACAACATCCCCGACCTTATGAAGCGCGTGCACTTCAAGTACTACGAGTCGGGTCACATGGTGTATGTCAATTCAGACGTGATGCCTCAGTTCCACAAGGACGTCGCCGGCTTTATTGAGTCGATGATTCACCCGGCGAAGTGATCCCAACGGACAAGATGTTTGTTTGAGACGCGAGGCGCTGCCGTCATGGCGGCGCCTTTTTGTTTTTGGAAAGTGAAATCTTGTTTAGACGGCGGGCGGAGAGTATATTATTGTCACACAATCCGAACTTTCCGCACAGGAAATCAGGAAATCTTTCAAAAGTTATTTGCGCCCGGGTGGCGGAATTGGCAGACGCGCTAGATTCAGGGTCTAGTGACCGCAAGGCCGTGCAGGTTCAAGTCCTGTCCCGGGCACCAACTCTAGGTCAAAAGTCAGCCGATCCAAAATCACATCGTGTGATGATCGCGTCAATTCTGCCCAGAAACCCTGGTGAGTAATCTCGTGTCCCAATCTTGTCAGGATCCCGGGTGCACCAACCGAGATCGAGACTCCCAAGAGGTAATCTCACATCCTGCATTCTCCGCGTATCAGGTTCAACGCAGCAGTGCCCGGTACAGTTTGCCAATGCCTGATCGGATCACTAATTTAGCATTGGTACACAATATGGGGGCACGTCACCCCATATAAGGCCGTCGGCTGTTATATTGGTAAAATGGGTTACAAACGCACCAAAGGAGGCGACATCGGGAAAGAATCGACATCCGCTCGCTCGGCAAAGGACATCCGGCTCCGGAAGTGCATCATCCGACCCGCCGGGCCAATTCCTGACCGGACAGCTACACCGGATTTGGTTCATGAACCGGGGGAACGTCACAAGGTATCTAAGTGAAAATTCGTATTTGTCAATGAAGCGAACGGGGAACCATATGAACCTTTTTATCGATCGCCTCCTTTCACGTTATGACGGGACAGATTGGCTGCTTCAGCGCAAGGCGAGAATTCTGTTCGTGCTTGATCTGGTTTTGATACTGGCGTACGTTGTTGACGGTACCCTTTCATCGATCTTTCTAGGGCGGCTGGCTCCCGAGGTTTTGACAAATGCTTTCGTAGTCGCCGGACTCATCCTCATCTTCGTTCCGTTTATACGGGGTTATTACGATCAAGCTGCAGTACTGGGCATCATAATTGTTCTGCTTGGGGTGACCTGGACCAGAATTGCTATTACAGGACAATACTTTTCCGACCCTTCGTACGATTTTCTGCAATATACACTGGATATCGTTCTCGTTTTGTTTTGTTCAAACTTAATAGCGAGCCGCAGTCGTTTAATCATCGCTACGCTTGTGACCTGCATCCTGCTACTCGGTACATATTGGTACCTGCTTGCGAGTCATTTTCGCTTCGTGATACCACCAAATTCGCTATCGGTGATGGCCACGTGCTTCTTCTTCTTGTTAATAGCTGGGGTCATCGCTCTCTTCACTTTTCAACAGAACGACAGGGCAATAGAAATTGCGACACAGGAATCGCTGGCCAGTCAAAAAAGTGAGCAGATGTATCGCGAAAGCGAGGAAAGATTTCGGGTCATTTTCGAATGTTCAAGGGATGCTATCAACGTCTCAAGAAAAGGGATGCAGGTTTTCGCGAACCATGCATTTCTAAAATTGTATGGCTTCGATAGCGTCGATGAGCTCACGGGTACATCAATCCTCGATCATATTGCTCCGAGCCATCGTGACCAAATTGAGGAATATGTAAGAAGAAGAGGAGCAGGTGAAGAGGCTCCCTCGTCCTATGAAACTGTGGCAATGAAGAAAGATGGCACCGAATTCGACGAGGAGGTGAATGTATCAACCTACAACCTGAAAGGCGAGATCTACACGGTTGCTATCTTGCGCGATATCACAGATCGGAAGCAAGCTGAGAATTCTCTGCGCGAGAGCGAAGCGCGGTTTCGGCAGTTGAGCGATGCGGCTCTTGAGGGTATCGCCATCTCAAACAATGCGATCTTCGTGGATGGTAATAAACGCCTGACGACTATGTTGGGCTACGAACTGGCCGAGATGGTTGGGAAGCCTATCCTGGAATTTGTAGCCCCTGAATCCAGGGCATCAGTCCAAGAGAATATGGCGGCTAACTACGAAATGAAATACGAACATTTTCTACTCAGAAAAGATGGTTCCAGAATCCCTGTGGAGTCGCATGCTCGAACGATTATTTGGAATGGAATGCCGATGCGCGTCACCGCCCTCCTTGACATAAGCGAGAGGAAGCGCGCGGAAGCCGCGGCTCAAGAAAGTGAATCACGTTATCTCGAAATGATCTCTTCTATGCCGCTTGGTTATTACAGGAGCACTCACGAAGGAAGGTTTGTGGAGGTTAATCCAGCTTTTTGCCGCATGGTGGGGTACAGCAAGGAAGAGTTGCTCGCGATGGATATACCCGGAACGCTCTATTTTGCGGAAGCCGAACGAGAAGAGCCGACAAGATTAGGTGGGTTTCCTTCGACTACTGAGACATATCGGCTAAAGAAGAAAGATGGCTCCAAAGTCTGGATCGAGGACTACGGGAGACATATAAGTGATGGATCGGGCGGAATCGCGTTTCATGAAGGTCTTTGCACCGACGTTACCTACCAGAAGTCGCTTCAGGAACAGCTTCTTCAGTCTCAGAAATTGGAAAGCATAGGTCAGCTGGCTGGAGGTGTCGCGCACGATTACAACAACATCCTTGGAGTCGTTATAGGGTATGCCCAGATGCTTAAGTCGAAGCTGAAGGAGCCGGATGAATCTTCACGCTCCATAGATGGAATCCTGGCAGCCGCAAGCAGGGGTGCAGATCTGAGCAGACAACTCCTCGCCTTCGCCCGTAAAGAGATAATATCACCGAGAGTAATCAATGCGAATTCTTCGATTGAGTCGATTGAGAAGATGATCCGACGCATCATCGGAGAGAATCTTAAATTCGTATTCGTGCCGGCTAAGGATTTGTGGAATATTCGGATCGACCCTTCGCAATTTGATCAACTACTCATCAACCTCGCTGCCAATTCAAAGGATGCAATAAAAGGGACGGGGACAATCACGGTGAAGACGGCAAACGTTTCATTGGATGAAAACGAATTGCGGAGCCATCTGGATATTAAATCCGGTGATTACGTCAAACTGACATTTCAAGACACCGGCGTGGGAATTGACGGCAGTACGATCAAGAAGATATTTGAACCTTTCTTCACCACAAAGCCGAAAGGGCAGGGCACAGGGCTGGGACTTTCCACTGTCTACGGAATAGTGAAGCAGAATAACGGAGATATCTCAGTCTCAAGCAACCTTGGGGAGGGGACAACCTTTGAGATCTTTCTACCGAGATCGCTCTCAGAAGTTGAAACCGAGAAGGATCAGCTTTCTGAAGAATCCATCCGAGGAACTGAGACGATCCTTGTTGTTGAGGACCAGGCCGACATGCTTGAGATTGCGAAGATGACTCTGGAAAAATACGGCTATAAAGTCCTGACTGCTGGGGAACCTGGCGAGGCACTTCTCCTCGCGGAGGCTTATCCTCAGACGATCCATCTCCTCGTGACTGATGTGATTATGCCGACAATGAATGGGAGGGAACTGAGCGATAAAATGGCAGAGTTCAAGCCTGGAATTGAGACATTGTTCATGTCCGGTTACACTGCGAACGAACTCGCGCCGCAGGGAATTTTGAATGGAACCGTGCAATTTATTCAGAAGCCATTCACGCCCTATGCATTTGCCAAAAAGGTTCGTGAGGCCCTTACCATGAAGCTCGGACGAAATTAATACGAACCGCCCACGGTGACTCCGGCGATCCTCTGCTCGAGAAGCTCTCTATCCGAGTCAGTCTGCCAATCGATATCGCTTCAGAATCGCCCGCAGGTACTCCTGCTTTCCCTGTCTTCCCATAATCTTCTAATCTCCTTATTGGGTTATCTAAGTTATGAGGCAGTGACCTTTTCAAGACCCAGCCAAAGTTACCTTTTTTATGAGCCAATGCGGTTAGGAGGCAAACTATTGGACGATATCGTCGGCCGTTGTAAATTAACGACTGTAATTTTGCAGATAGTCGAAATTGTCTTTGAGATGCGGAGTATTGGGTAGTAGTGCTTGGAAATCGTCTCAATGTTTCTGATTCAGTTAGCGAGGAGTACGAAGTACAATGACAAAGAAATCTATGATCTACGTTTTTGTCCTTACAGGATTTTTCTGGGGATGTTCAAGTCCGACCGGCTCAGGAAATCCGATTCCGAATCACCCCATCCAGAATTCGGATGTATTGATTTCGGGAATTGCGCAAGTGCAAACTCCTTCAAACTCCGGCAAGGCTGTTTACTCGGTAGTGTGCCGGGTAGGATACCGAAATCAATCGGAAGCAGATAGCGTATTCAATAGTTCGACAATAACGGTTGACGGGTTGCAGCTGACTCGGCAGAATGCACCCGGGACCTTCTACGGATCCGGCTTGATGCTTTCCACGGGAGATTCGGTGGTCTTCACTATCAGACACCCGCTGATTGGCACCATTGTACAGTCACTGCGGGTACCTCCTTCCTTAACCGATTGTCTGCTACAGCCCAGGATTCCGCCAAGCGGAGTAGCGAACACAAGCTCAGACTACTCGATTGCATGGGGCACAGGGGCTGTCGGAGCGACTTATTACACGCTTAAAGCGGTCTGTTACGACTCCCTCAAAGAACCCGTTGCGGCATGGTCTACGAGCACAAGTTCGAATACTCTTGCATTTCCTTCGTGGCTGTTTCAGGAGAATTCTGGCGGCGTCACTCCCTACGTGGACATAACGCTCCTCCCTTTCTATTCGATTTCGTACCCGGGGTTTGCCAGCGGCTCCCGGTTTTCAGTGAGTAGCGCGGACTACAAAGAGTACTCGAACCTGTGAGGTCTCCACTGTGCTTTTTGAGACACGCGGCTGCGTTTCGTGAAGTATTTGAGCGGACTAAGATGGTAGGTCCTGATAACGGGGAGGATTTTCAGATCATGTGAGGGGTGTCCGGAAAACGAAAGCCGATTCAGGGCGTACCCGGCCGCTGCCTATCGTCAAGAGTATCATCGAATACTACGCGTCAGCTTTCCATGAAGAAATTCCCGTTTGGATCAGGAAGTATGAGCTTCGGCTCAATTTTTACCTGGACGGTCTCTCGTCCGGGGTTTCCCATTTTATCAATCAGTATTTCCGCGGCCTTCATCCCGACTTTTTCGTTGAACTGTTCAACGGTGGGATAGAGCGGGGTTTCGAAGCTATTGTTATATCCGAATAGGTGGCAATTCCTGGGGAGGGTCATGTTCTGCGGCTGAAGCCGCTCAAGCAATTCGTTGATCAGCCCGTCATGGTTCATGCATATGCCTATATTCTTATAGGTCGAGCTAATTTCGTTGATCTTCAAGACCAGATCGTCAAGACTGAGCACCATCCCGTCTTCTTGGCCATACAAGACTTTCAAAGCCCCCCTGAAACCGGCAAGCTTCTCTTCGGATGAAGATATATTTTCAGGAGCATCGTTGTCAGGCACGAATATAATTTTGTCACAATACCTGTTGTATTTGAGATAGGCGCAAATCCTGTGCATGGCGATCGTATTGTTGACAACAACATAATCCGTATCCAACTCGGGGATGAACCTGTCTATCAGGACAAACGGGAAGAGGATTTCCTTTAGCCTCGAAATGTGTGAATAATCCTGCCGGTAGTGATCCTCAAGGAATATTATCATTCCATCGACACGTTTTGATATTAGTCTTTCGATCGTATCCTTTTCGTTTTCGTGACTCATGTTCGAGATTGAAATCAGCAGGCTGATCTTCTCCTTCTCGAGAGCGGTTCTTATCCCCGCGAGTGTGTCGATAAAAATCTTGAAGCCGCTGAAATGGCTTGGAATAATCAAGGCGACTTGTTTGTCGGAAGATTTGGTCTCCAGTCTGTCGACGTACATCCCTTTTCCTTGCCTTCTGGTTATGAGGCCCCTGTTTTCCATCTCCATCAAGGTCCTATGCACAGTGGCATAGCTGAAATTCCATTTGTTTATGATCTCTCTAACGGTAGGCAATTTGTCGTTCTGCTTAAGATTATTCTTCTTGATGAGGTCGATTAGCTGGTCTGTTAAGATCTCATATTTCTTCTTGTTTTTCTTTTTATCCACGACGATTCTTGCTCCTTTTTGGGACTGACGTCCGGTTCACGCCAGACACCTCATGGTTGATAGGAAATGTGATTTGAGAGATGCCGGAAATTGCACCTTCCCGGGCGGCCGCAGCTCCTCCAGGTTGGTCCGCTAATGCGGATTGTTCTTTCGGCGGAAGTTTGCGGTACCAAAAGACGTACATGCCGAAGAAACAAAAGAGAAAAATTCCCAGCGTGAAGAAGAACTGGTTAAAATTTCTTATCATGAGTTGCATCGGAAGGAAGAAGAGCGAGACCTGCCATCCCAGCGTGAACGGTACTGCTATCAGGTCGTTCCGATGTTCTTTATCCATCGACAGTTTGACTTCTGGTTCGAGCCGCTGTTTAAACGGTTTCCAGAAGCCGAATGGTCGTGTAGTTCGATAGAAATTGAAAGCGACTTCATCCTCAACCGCGGGGGTCAGTAGTGTCCCCAGGACGGTAGCGATCAGGGAAACACTTGCCACGAGTACGAACTGCTGCCATTCCAGAAGGCCCGGAAACAGTTTCAGCTCCACGATCGAGGTAAGGATCCCGACTGATGTTCCTATGGCGAACCCGCCGCCGTTATACCGCCACCAATAGAACTTGAGCACGGCAGGGATTGCCAGTCCGCCTCCAAGTCCCATAACAATCCACCCCCATATCTGAGTAATGCTTTGGAAGTCATAGGCGAGAAAATAGGAGAGCAGGACGATGGAGCAAATGAATAGATAGGAGGCTATGATCAATTCTCTCGTTTTTGCGTTGGGGCGGGCGAAGCGTTGGTAAAGGTCCCTTGTGAAATATGCTGCCGCAGAATTTACTCCAGAATTGAAGGAGGAGAAAGCGGCCGCAACGAAGGCTATAAGGAGAAATCCGCGTGCCCCGGCAGGAAGCGCGATCAGAATCACAGCCGGAACGATTTTCTCGGGGTTGACTGTTCCATCATAACTTAAAAGAGATAATTTAGACTGCCAGTTGTCATGTAGCAGGTTCTTAAGTCCCGCAATAAAATGGGAGTTGAAGTTTGCAGGATTGTTCATGATCTGAGAAACAACGGAAGGCCACTCACCTCTCGACAGGTTATGAAAATACGCCTTTATATATGCTGCCGTATGAAGCAAGATGGACTGATCCGGGAAACTGCTGTGTACCATGATAATTCCAAGTGCGGCGAAGCCCATCATCATCGGCCACCTGAACATCATGAGTGATGTCCAGAAAAACGTCAATGTACCGCATTCTCTCTCGTTTCTGGCGCCGAAGTACCTGGGATCGGCACCGGCCGAGGAGATCCCCACAAGCATGTTTCTGAGAAAGTAGAAAATTACGAGCATTGTCAGATCGTGGTATGCACCATAGCCCGGCGGCATTCTGATTTTCCAGGCCAATGTTGAATCCATCCAGTGCTGGTTACCCGTGGTTTTGGCAGCCAATGAGGCAAAATCTCCAGCTGCTGATATCTTTGTTATTGCAACCGCCGAGACGAGGATTATTGCAGATATAACAATGAAAGACTGTAAGAGATCCGTGTACACAACTCCGTAGAATCCAGATGCCGCAGTGTATGCGGTTGCCAACAAAACCATGACAAGGACGCTTTGAGCTGGAGAGAACGGTACGAACATCGCCACGAACAGTCCCAGCGCCTTCATGAGATACACCAGCATGCCTACAGTGCTGACCACGACTGCTGTGGCAGAGATAGCCCGCGCGAATTGCCCTCCCCACGATTTGCCAAAGCGAAACTCCATCCACTCGGCACCCGTCATACAATTGGACCGGCGATGCCATTTTCCGGACCAGAGGAGCATGAAGGTAAGAATAAGCGCCGCTCCGCCTCTGAACTCCACGTACAGACCACTGGGACCGAGAAGGTACAGAAAGGATACAATAAGCATCGTTCCTGCCATGTCGGTGAAGGAAGACATGCCGGATATGCCCAGCGCCCACCACGGCAGTTTGTTGTCGGCGAGAAAATAGTCTCGCACGCTCTTCGATGCCCGGCGCCGCAAATATAGCGCAATAGCGATCAGGGCGCAGAAATAGAGAACGATCGTCCCGAAGTCTACTGCGCTGAGGTATCTCATCCTATGGCAACTCCGGTCGCCATCTTCAATTATCTAGCGCTCATGGAAAACACACTGCCACATATCGTTTCATCAACATATTAAGTATGATCCCGTCAAAAAGCAACATTTGGGCCACTGTATCTATAGTGTCTGCCCATAGTAGATACGTCTAGGCAAACTGCCTCGTAACACTTATATTATTTTTCGTTTTTTTCTTGACTTTATATTAAATCTTTTGTTATTATTCAGTCGCATGTTGTTCTTTGTTTCGTTTTATCAAAAGACAGTAAGGAGTTAGTTGAAGGAGTCTCTATACGGTTTCTCTGCCATCTTTAAGCTTTCGCTATCAGGTTTGGCCCTCACCCTGAAGAACAGATCTTTTCATTCGCGGCCAGTTCAGATGAGCGTCAGCCTGGCATAGGCATCTAGGAATTCAAAAACTCCGTTCTAACCCCTTACCATCTACCTTTTAGTCCATTATGGACAAGGATCCCGAGACTCGTCGAGAGGCAGTGTGTCTTCGTCGTTAGAATCTCCGAAGACGAGTACTCGCTCGGATTGAAGCGATATTGCAGGACCAACCTAAAAAGGAAGTGATAGCCTTGATGAAAAGATTTATACCTTTCCTTTTAGTCTTACTCGCCCTATTCATTCCTCGGCCTACGGTCGCTGGAACCACCGGCAAGATATCCGGCAAAGTGATCGACGCAAGTACCGGCGAACCTCTCATCGGAGCGAATGTCCTGATACTCGGCACCCAACTGGGAGCATCTTCGGGACTTGACGGCTCCTACTTCATAATCAACGTTCCTCCCGGTAACTACGAAGTGAGGGCCGCCTATGTGGGCTATCAAACGGTGATCGAAAAAGGGGTTGCGGTGGACATTGATAGAACCACGCCAATAACTTTCGAGCTACCCGAAGGGGCTATTCAGACGAAGGCGGTCGTCGTGACGGCCCAGCGGCAGCGCATAATCCGCGACCTCACCGCGACTTCCGAACAGGTCACTGCAGTGCAAATCCAGAAACTTCCCGTTGAGGGTCTGACGGATATTCTGCAATTGCAGGTCGGGATGACCCAGGACCCCGGAGGCGGATTACACCTCAGAGGGGGAAGATCGGATGAAATACAGTATATCGTCGACGGTATGCCCGTCGTGGATCCCTTTGGAAGCGGACTGGCCGTTGATGTCCAGAACAATGACATACAACAACTACAAGTGATCAGCGGAACGTTCAATGCAGAATACGGGCAGGCGATGTCCGGAGTCGTAAACATTGTCACAAAGGCAGGCGGGGATAAGTTGCAGGGAAATATCGAGGCGTACTCGGGTGAATATGAAACGTCCCATCCAAGTCTCTTCTATGACATCGGTCAGCAACGGCCGCTTGGCGAGCGATACGTCCAGGGCGATTTTGGCGGGCCAATCCCGTTGCTATCTCGGACGCATTTCTTCTTCTCGGGCCGCTTGACCGATGAGCAGGGCTGGCTATTCGGAAGAATGGTTCACGTGCCGAGCGATTTCGGGGATTTTTCAGCAGTGAACCCAGCCGACTGGCTCATGACATACGGCGGCGACAGCTCGCTCGTAGCGATGAACCCGTCCTTTTCTTATTCCTACTCCGCAAAAATAACCACAAGCCCGTTCGACTGGCTCAAGGTCACTTACAGTCTCATTTCCAATTTCTCTCGATGGAAAAATTACGACCACTTCAACATGTTCAATCCGGGCTACGACCCCACAAACCGGAACTGGGCTTACAACAACATACTTACTTTCACGAACGTGTTGAGCAAAAGCACCTACCAGACCTTCGCATTCTCTTACTACGCGACCCGGTACACCAGTTCCGTATACGCTAACCCATATGATCCGCGATTCCTTTCCGAGATACATTATAACTTGAGTGTCCCGGGCGGAATATTCAATGTCGGCGGGGTCGACAACGGTTTCCAGTATGACAATAGCTATACCACTGAGGCCAAGTATGATATCACGAGCCAGGTAAACGAGTCTAATCTTCTCAAATTTGGTGTCGACCTCAGGGATATCAAGATGAAAGAAGAGGATTTTACCGTAAACGACAACCCACAGACAGGTTTCAGGCTCAAGATCGATCCATTGACCGCGTTCGACCATAACGCATACAATCACAGCCCGATCGAGGCGGCTGCCTACCTTCAGGACAAGCTTGAAGTGAAGGACTTCGTGATGAATGCGGGATTGAGGTACGACTATTTCACCGCGCGTTATTATGTCCCGATAAATATGGCAAATCCCATGAACAAAAATCCCGACGTGCCGGGGGAAAACCTGCCATTCAGCCAGGGTTACAGGTACGTCGACCCGAAGGCAAAGTTGAGTCCCCGTCTCGGGATCGCCTTCCCGATTTCCGACGTGGGCTCGCTTCACGCGTCCTTCGGAGAATTCTTCCAGATGCCGGATCTCCAGCAGGTATACATGAACCCGGGATTCAAGGTGCAGGGCGTATACCAATCTGTGATCGGCAACGCCGACATAAATCCCGAGGAGACTACCGCATACGAGATCGGCATTCAGCAGGAGATGACCTCCCAGCTGATACTTGATGCCACCTGCTATTACAAAGACATCAGGAACCTGTCGGGTGTTACGTTCTTCAGGACTTTTGACCAGGTTAACTACGCTGAGATCACCAACGCCAATTACGGGTACGCCTGGGGGATCACTCTCGAGCTTAGACTACTCCAGACCGGAATGCTCTCTTCCGACATCAACTACACGTACCAGGTCGCCGAAGGAAACGGATCGGATCCGCTCGAGGCTTTTTACGATCAGCAGAGCGGCAACGAGGCGACGAGAATAATCGTTCCTTTGAGCTGGGACCAGACCCACGTTTTGAATTGGGTCGTTAACCTGACCGGGGAGGACTGGGGGGTAAGCGCTATATCACGGTTCAACTCCGGCAATCCCTACACTCCGAATGTAATCGATTTCATCGCTTCGAATATTCAGCTTCTGAACCTTGGCAGAAGGCTCTCTCAGTTCAACTTGGACTTGCAGGCCTACAAAGACTTCAGCCTGGGTGTGTTGAGCGCCCAAGTTTTCCTGAGAGTTGACAACGTGTTCGATCAGACGCTTCAGGAATATTTCCCGGTCTTCACACCCCAGGAGCTGGCTGCACATGCTCCTGAAGACTACCTTAATTCGCTTTACGCGTTCGATTACAATCCGGCGTCTCAACCCATGCCTCGTCTGATCAAGCTGGGCATCAAGTTGAATTATTAGTCATTGAAGGCACGAGCTAACAAATGAGGTCGACGTTCATGATTCCAGGAAAATTCTCTTCAGTGCTTCTGACGGCGGTTGTGCTTGCTTCCATGTCGCTGATCGCGCAGGCCCAAACGTACTCTAAGGAAGGATATTACATTGACCCGAACCGCGGGCAGCAGATCTATCAAAAGACAACGGTCATTCAGGCCAATCAGGTCCAATCGGTTTACGGCAACTGGGGAAATTTCGGTTGGACTGCGGCCGCAAATGGCCCTTATGACGGCACCTGGCCGAAGGGTACCAGTCACGGTCACATAGACGAGATGACCATTTTCGTGGCCGGCCAGGTGGTCGGCACCGACGGCAAAACTTATGATGTTGTCGACGAGTCCTACAGCGAAAATCCAAACGTTGCGCCGGATGGGCATGATTACTGGTGGGAGCCCAAACCGGGTTATGCCAATAACCATCGCCGCTACGTCAATGCCAATGGATCGGTCGATTCAACTTCCGAATTAGCCCACTACTCAGATCCGACGACCTGGCCTTCCTCCTGGCCCGGCAAAGACGCGTCGTGGGATGGCTTGTGGGACGGCTATTTCGGGAAAGCCTATCCCTATTCAAATGACGATAACGCGGACGACGAGGGCCTTTACGTGATGGATGACTACTGGGTCAACAAGTTTCCGTTTTATCCATTTGCCGGGGACACGACAAGGGGAGGTCTCGGTCTTCAAGCCGAAGAACGCCTCTTCGAGTGGTCTAATCCACTCGCGCAGAACGAAGTCTTCATCCACTCTACGATGACGAATTCGGGGACTATCACTTACACGCGCGACATGAGCAATTTCCCCATCCTCTTCGGGGCTTACGCTGACGTAAATCCGGGAGGTATCGGTGCCACTAATGATGTGGACAGTTATGACACACTTGAGAATATGGTCTTGACTCATGCGTATAACGATCAGCTCTTTCCTGGACTGCCGTACCAGAACATTAAGCCGGGGTGGATGGCGTGGAAGTTCCTCGAGAGTCCCGGAATATCGGACGACGGAATTGATAACGACCATGATGGAATGATAGACGAGTCACGAGACGATCCGGCGGCGACCTGGCCGAGATACCCGCAATATCAAGGCCCTATTTACGAGGCATCCTGTCCATTTGCTGATACGTTGGAGAAGTTGTACGGTGTCGCGCCAGTGCCTGATGGGGGTGTGAAAGCTGCATTTGTCGCAACACACGACACTACCGCGTTCCTGAGGTTTTTCCATTTGACAAGTCTTGATCAGGTGCCAGCCATTCAGTTGAAACTGTGGTGGCCGGGTGACGAAAATGGGAATTGGGATCCACGGTATGACGATGTCGGTTCGGACGGGATAGGCCCTGGATCGCCCGGATACACCGGGCCGGACCCGGATGGCACGCAGGGCAATTTCAAACCCGACCAGGGGGAACCGAATTTTGGAAGGCTTGATAAGGATGAATCCGATCAGATCGGCCTCACTTCATTTGCATCTCCCTCGTATGGATCAATGTGGGCAAGCAATGAAAGCCAGGTGTGGGCGCATATACAGCCTGGATCTTTCTCAAACCCGATCGGTAATGCCAACCTCCTCTGGATCTTTGCCTCAGGCCCGTTTGATTTTCGCCCCGAAGACTCTCAGCGGTTCTCGACCGTATGGCTGTTCGGCGCCGATGAGACCTCTATATACGCAAGCGCAATCAGCGCACAGAACATTTATAATTATAATTACCAATTTACCACTCCGCCTCTCCAGCCGATCGTTCACTCAGTCCCCGGGGACCACAAGGTAACGATTTACTGGGACAACCGTGCGGAAGGATCGGCTAGCCCCGTCTACGGACATAACTTCGAGGGATATATGGTTATTCGCGGCACCGATCCGCAATTGACCGATGCACAAACAATAACAAATAATCTTGGCGATTGGACCTATTATAAACCGATCGCACAATTTGATTTGGATGACGGTATAAAAGGGACGTGCCCAGTCGCGTCCGGGTCGGAACTCGGTCCGAAATACAGTTCAGGAATCCAATTCTACTACGGGGATGATAGCGGCGTCAGATACGCTTTCGTTGACACCAACGTGACCAACGGTATGACTTATTACTACGCGGTCCTTTCGTACGACAGGGGATATTTCGACGGGATGGATACGATACTGAACAGCCACGGATACAGTTGGGTAACCGGCGGTGTTGACAGGCATCTGGTACCCATAGAGCCGTCATTCAGTCCTTTCTCATTTACGTTCAACCAGTATGATCAACTGACCGGTGAGACGGTTAACACGGCGATCGTCACGCCGAACACGGCCGCCACGAATTACTCCCCCGGTCATACCGACGCAGACGCGAACGGCTACGTCAGGCAGACTTCCGGCTCGCCGACTACCGGAAAGGTAAAAGTGACAATCGTGGATCCTGGTGCTATCCGGACAGGGCATAGATATGTGATAAGCTTTGCGTCGACGCTCGATCAAAATTTGGCCCCGCATACCACGTCGTACAGCGTCAAAGACGTCACCGCGGATTCGGTCATAGAGGGGGCTACCGTGATCCCTCTCGATTCCACGGGGAATTCGAGCCAAACCTGGTTCATGCCGGTTTTTGACGGAATGTATCTGACCTTTTATAACGCGGAGCCCAATACCGATTCTATCAATGCGAACTCCGGATGGTCGTCCGGCAGCCAGACCAATCTGGTCGCAACTACTACGCAAGGAGGGTCCGAAGCGATCGGGCTAAACTTCAGCATAACGATCACCAGCCAGCCCGCAACCTCTGCGATAGGGTCGGTGGTCAAGAACTATTTCGTGATCACTGATAACTCAAACGGCGATACCCTCAAGTACATCTACAGTGATGCCAACGGCGATCACATGTTGGGCAGTGGAGACATAATAAAGGTCATGCTGGTAAAACCATCCGGAGGTTATTCGGCGGCGTGGACCCTGAAATTCTCCGCCCCTAACGGCACAACTCCAGAGTTGCCGCAGGCGGGCGACAAATTCAACTTTGTTTGCGGCACCCCCTTCGGTGGAAGCGAAGTGTTCCAGCTGAATACTTTCGCCGACACAACGAGACGCGTGACTAATAGTGTACTGGATAAGGTCACGGTTGTTCCTAATCCGTACATGGTCGCGGCAAGTTGGGAGACACCGAGCGCACTTCAGGGAAGGGGCACCCAGAAGCTCTATTTCAATCACCTTCCATCGCGGTGCACCATCCGGATATTCACTCAGAACGGCTACTTGGTAAAGACGATTCAGCATACCGGCAGCCTAGCCAACGGAAGCGAGGCGTGGGACCTAACGTCGAAGGACGGTCTGGACGTAGCTTTCGGTATTTACCTGTATGAAATCGATGCTCCCGGGATCGGACAGAAGATCGGAACATTTGCGGTCATCCAGTGAAACCTTTATTGGAGAGTTATTAAAAATGAAGCGAATACTGCAAATAGTGATTCTTCCACTCTTATTGAGTGGCATTGTGAGATGCCAGGGGGTGTCTAAAGTAGGAACCAGTGCCGCCCCCTTTCTTGAAATAGGGGTCGGCTCGCGCGCGACCGCCTTGGCGGGGGCCTACACCGCGATAGCGGACGGTCCGGAATCCATGTATTGGAATCCGGCCGGCATTGATTGGTTCAGCAAGGATGCGGTCTCTTTCAATTACAGTAACTGGTTCGCAGGTGAGAAATTCTTATATGCTGCCGGGGTTTTGCACCTGGGTTCGGTGGGGAGTTTTGGCGCTTCGGTCACCTCTCTTTCCACTCCATACATGCTCGTCACCACCGTCGACTACCCGGACGGAGTCGGACAGCAATTCGATGCCGCGGATATCGCTCTGGGAGTGACGTACGCCAGGAAGCTGATGGAGAGATTCTCTTTCGGTGCGACTTTCAAGTACATCGATAGAAGGATCTGGGAGATGAACGCCAATGCTATGGCGGTTGATTTCGGGATTCTCTATCAACTCCCGTGGCAGAACATAAAGCTGGGAATGTCGATACTCAATTTCGGATCGCAGCTACAAATGCAGGGGGTCGACGCCGTTGTCACGCACCAACTTGATCCGACGATCACGGGTTCCAACAGCCAGATCCTCGCGTCTCTCTACACCAGGGAATGGAACCTGCCTCTGAGCCTCAAGGTCGGCTTGTCTTACCAGGTACTAAAGAATCGTTACAATGAGATTCTCCTCGCCGCGGATTTCGTTCACCCGAACGATAATTACTCGTTTTCCGACGTAGGCGCGGAATACGGTTTTATGGACCATGTCTTTTTAAGAGTCGGATACGAGCAGTTAGGGCTGGTCGATTCACAGGTTGGCCTTACCTGGGGCGCGGGCCTGAAATTCGCTTCCCTGGGTGTCGATTATTCCTATATCAAGACCAAATACCTCGGATTTGTGGACCAGTTCACCGTAGATCTCGAATTCTGATTTGGAAGATCACTTAATGAACGCGTCCCGACATGTACGGCCGGTTGTCTATCGGACACAAATGATCGAAAGGGAAGTCGGTGTCTCCGCTTCAGCGGGGTACGTACGACTCTTCGATGTCAGAAAAAGGTCGCCTGTATTTGAAACCGCAAGATGACGCAGGGGAGATTGATACTCTCTGGGAGACCAGCGATCCACAGACGAGCGAACTAAGAAACGGCAATCGTGTTCTCTCTGGGGGGCGCAAACTATCGTGAACCAATTATTTGTAGGAGGATAACGGAGGATTAAATGGTAAAGCGGACTATTTCAACAACGAACCTTTTCCCATCATTTAAAAGGAGGGTTACAATGAAAAAAGGTAGGTACTTGTTCGGTGCCTTAATTACAGCGTTACTTATGCTGGCTCCTGGAATGTTACAGCCGACGGCGATGGCACAGGTGCCATCCGGCGTAATGGTGGATTCTATCGGGCCTGCGACCAGCTGGCGTAACGAAACCCCTTTCCGATCTCATCATCTCGTGGCAGACCCGAAGACCGGCAAGATGGTTTTCATCACGGGGCAGGCGTCAGGTAATAACAATGGGTTAGACCCTGCATGGTACTATTCCACCGACAACGGCACGACATGGAGCGTGAACACAGCACCGTTTCAAAACAATTCGCAAGCCGGTGCGGTCGCGGTGGCGGCGGATTCGAATTTCAACATCTATGTCGCCTTTAACCGTGGAGATTCCTTATTCTTCAATAAAGACGTGATCGGCGACGGTTCGGGACTTCTTGCGGATGTCTTAGTGAATGCACCCGGCGCTGCGGCTCAATGTGCCGACATTGCCGTTTCCAGGGGTGGGCAGCACATCATCATTACTGCGCAGCCAACTCACGGTGACTATGACAGCTTGTACGCGTATGTCTCGACAGACGGCGGAAACACATGGACACAGAAACTCGCCCTGACGACCGATGATCCGTCAGTTGCTCCGGCAGCATATGGGAGCGGCCCTACGTTCCAATGGGATGTGACTTCGTTGTCGATGGGATCCAACGGCTACGCCTTTGTCGCCGCTCATGCGAACTACGATACTACTTATCCGGACAATCACTGGTATCTGATAAGTGAAACTACGGATTATGGGACGACATGGACTCCATCGTGGGT
>JAHECO010000013.1:71240-92565 GCA_024641705.1 Candidatus Kryptoniota bacterium | reverse complement strand
CGAGACAGCTGGTCCGGATGGATGAAATCCCTCACCTTCACTCCTTTGAAAACCCCAACCGCTCCTCCGATGTGGTCGCTGTGGAGATGGGTCACGATGAAATAATCCAATTCCCTGACCCCCATTCTTCTGAGGAATGGCACGATTACTCGTGTGCCGGCGTCGTAGTTGCCGAATCGCGCACCCGCGTCTACCAGCACGGTCTTGCCGTCCGGCAGCTCCAGATATATCGCGTCGCCCTGTCCCACATCGAGAGCGTACAGCCGTGCCTCGGTCCGTGCCGTGAAGAAACCGGCGTAGAGAATCATGTTCGCGCCGAGCAGCACTGCGAATATAGTTTTCTTCAGAACCGAACTCTTGCCGAACAAAATCACGAGCGACAACCAGAGGAGATAGAGCGCGCCGAACAATATGGACGCGTCTCCTATCCTCACGCTGCTCACGCCGAGCGAACCGATCAGCGAATTGGTCTCCAGGATTGCGAATCCGACTGCCTGTGAGGCGGCCGCATAGACGGAAGCCAGCGGTGTCGAGATGAGACTGACTGCGAGGAACGTGAAATTCATCGACATGAAAATGCCGGCCAACGGAACAATGAACAGGTTTGCGATCACGCCTGCGAGTGAGATCCTGTCGAAGTAATAGACAGAAATCGGAACGGTGCCGAGAGTCGCCGAGAACGTGAGGAGAGAAAGGTTGACGACGGAATTCAGGAACGGCCGCTCGACCAGCGCGGGGTACGATTTCCTGATAAGGACGCCTACGCGCTCATAAAAGAACGCGATCGAAAGCACAGCCGCAAACGAAAGCTGAAACCCGGGAGAGAACAACTCTGACGGAGAGAAGCTGAGGATTACAAGCGCGGCGAACCCCAGCGAGTTCAAGACGCGGCTTCTTCTCTGAAGGAAGAGGCCGAACAAAACGACGATCGCCATGATCACCGCGCGCGTCACGCTCGGGGTCAGGCCTACGACGAATGCATATATGACGAGGAAGGGGGATATCGCGAGAAACCTCCATCGGCGGGGAATCCTCGCAAGTGAGGCGAGAACCATCAGTATCCCGGTCAGGAAGCCCACATGCAGTCCCGAAACCGCGAGGATATGAATCGTCCCCGAGTTCATGAATTGCTCGCTTATACCCCTGCGTATCGCGGATCTTTCTCCAAGTACCATGGCTCTCGCAAGCGCAGCTTCGTCGCCGGACATCAGAGCCATAGTCCTGTCGCGGATGAAAGATCTTATCGGTTCGGTGACGTCCCGACGGAATCCGAAACCGCTTTGGTGTTCGGTGGCAAGGATGTCTCCGTCATTTCCAAGAAATACTCTTCCTGCTATTCCATTGAGCGCATAATAGTTCCTGAGATTGAACTGGCCCGGGTTTCTTGCCGCGGAGACCACGCCCGTTTTGCCGGTGAAAATCATCCGGTCGCCGATCCGGGCGGGGATGGCAGACCTCGGCGACACGACGAGATCGCCGTCGATTCTGTGCCAGGAGGTATCGAAACCGCTGCAGTTCGTCAGAATTATCGATGGCCGCGACGAATCGCGCGGCGTCTCGTCCACAGTCCCGGCAAAGATGCGAAAGTCGCCGCGATGCACTTCCTGCAGCGACGCCAGGCTCGCGCTCATGTGGAAAGCGAAGGCAAAGAGAAGCGAGATATATGCACCCAAGGCAAAATGACTGACCCCAGTCCTTCTCCTGAACAACATCCAGGCGGACAAGCCCAAGGAAGACACAACCGCACATGAAAGAAACACGACGGTATACTCCGGAAGAATCCTTCCGATTGCTATTCCGATGGCAGCAACTACTGCCGCCTTGAGTGCCGGTAACTGTTTCATGTAGCCGCCCTGAAATCCTGCTCCGGTTTCTCAAGATGCCCGCCTTTGGTGCGGGGTCACGCAAGTGCCGCTTGTGCCGCCTGCGAAAGCCGGCATCTCACGGCACATCGTCTGAAGGCCGACCTTCTCTTTCCGCTAACCCTCTTTAGACCCTGTAGTGACAGCCGACGCTGCTCTTGTTCTCCCAGGCTGCCAGCGCGACAATCAGACTTGTCCTGACGGCGTTTCTCAATCCTATGAGCTCATCCGTCAGTCGAACGGCCCTGTAAAAACTCTCTATCTCAGATTCGAGATGCCTGAGCTCCCGAATAGCCCTTCCGAGCCGCCTCGTTGTGCGAACGAGCCCCACGTAGTTCCACATGATGTGCTTCAGGACACTCATGTCCTGGCTGATCAGCGCAGGATCGGCAATCAGTGTACCCGTGTCCTCCCAAAGAGGAATCTCATATCCGGCCGGATCGGGAGCGTCTCCTATCGTACGAACGATGTCTTCGGCGGCGCGCACTCCCCAGACCAGTCCTTCGAGGAGCGAAGTGCTGGCGAGCCGGTTGGCACCGTGGAGTCCGGTGCACGATACCTCGCCCACTGCATAAAGGGATGTAATTGAACTCCTGCCCCGTTCATCGACCCACACGCCCCCGCAAAAGTAGTGCGCTGCCGGCACGACGGGGACAAGATCGGTCGCGATGTCAATCCCATAGAGCGAACACTGCTCACCGATCGAAGGGAACAACTCCTTTATTTTGTCCTTTTGAATGTAGGACCGCAAATCGAGATAAACGTTCGGGATATCCTTCGAGAGCATTTCCTGGTGTATGCTTCGAGAGACGACATCACGGGGGGCAAGGTCCTTCCATTCAGGTGAGTACTTTTCCATGAAGGTATTTCCGTCCGCATCGACCAGTCTTGCTCCGGCTCCGCGGACGGCTTCCGAAATCAGGAAGCTCGGCGCATTCGGCTGGTAGAATGTCGTCGGGTGGAACTGGACGAACTCGCTGTTTATGACTCTCGCGCCCGCCCTGTACGCCATAGCAACTCCGTCGCCTCTCGCGCCGGACGGGTTCGTCGTCCGGAGAAAAATCTGGCCTATTCCTCCCGTCGCCAGGACGGTCTTGCGCGCAAGGCATCTGACCACCGCTCCGCCTTCCTGATCCAGAAGGTAAGCACCGACACATGACAGCGGGTCGTAGATTTTCAGACGATCGCTCGAATGATGAGCAGGCGTCAGAAGATCCACCGCGGTATGTCCGGTGAGGAGGCGGACGTTCGACCTCGTCTCGAGCGATTTAAGGAGCGCTATTTCGATGGCGCGCCCCGTGGCGTCGGTGGCATGCACAATCCTGTTGACGGAATGCCCGCCTTCGCGGACGAGAGAGAGCTCATCGTTTTCCGAGCGGTCGAAAGGGACCTTCACTTTGTCTATCAGGATCTCGCGGGCAAGTGCCGGCCCTTCGGCGGCGATGATTTCAACTGCGCGCGGGTTGCAGTATCCCGCGCCCGCACGGAGAATATCTTCGGTAAGTAGTTCCCTTGAGTCCTCATGCGCCCTGTACACTATCCCGCCCTGGGCATAAAAAGTGTTCGATTCTTCGGGCTTCACTGCACGCGTAACAAGAGTCACTCCTAACCCGGAATTAGCAAGCTGAAGAGCGGTTACCGCGCCCGCTATTCCGCTTCCTATGATGAGTACGTCCGTCTCAAAGCCGGAGTGTTCCTTCGGACTGTTAGTCATGTCGATATCAACTCTGCAGCAAGTTCAAGAGGGGTGAAATTCAAAAGTTGTTCAGCCGATTGCGATCATCCGTTCAACGGCCCGGGCGGCTTTCACTCGTGTCTCTTCGGGCACTTCTATAACGTACTGTGTTTTCCGAAGTGCCTCCAGGGTATCCTCGAGCGTGATCTGATTCATGTGCGGACACCTTATGCTGCAGAGACGCAGCATTTCCTTGTCGGGGTTCGCCGCCGCCACGTTGTCTCCCATGGAGCATTCCGTCAACAAAAGATATCTCGCTGCTTTCGATTCACGGACGAACCGTTCCATCGCGGTCGTACTTCCCGAGAAATCGGACGCTCCGACCACCTCCGGACTGCATTCCGGATGCGCCAGGACGACGACGTCCGGGAATTGCTTCCTGACATTCTCTATATCCGCGACGGTGAACTGCTCATGTACTTCGCACCGGCCTTTCCAGCCGATGAGCTGGAAATCTCCTCCGTTTCCCGGGAAGCCCTTCGAGGGAAAAATTATCTTCTTCCCGGTTTCAGCCGCGACATTCTTTGCCAGGTATTCGTCGGGAAGGAAGATTACGACTTCGCTGCCCAAAGACTTCACGACGGCCGCGGCGTTGCTCGAAGTGCAGCACACGTCCGACTCGGCCTTCACATCGGCATACGTGTTCACGTAAGTGACGACGGGTACCCCCGGGAACTGCGCCTTGAGATTCCTCACGTCCTCTGCCGTGATGCTTGCCGCCAGGGAACATCCCGCCTTCTCCGAAGGGAGGAGAACCGTCTTGTCCGGGTTCAGGATTTTTGCGGTCTCGGCCATGAAGCGCACGCCGCAGAATATTATGATGTCTTTATCGGTTTCCGCGGCCTTCCTTGAAAGCTCGAGCGAGTCGCCGACAAAATCGGGGATAGAGTAGTAGAGGGCGGGCTCCATGTAGTTGTGTCCGAGGATAACGGCATTTCGTTCCGCTTTGAGCCTGTTTATCTCGTAGGCCAACTCGGCCTTGATTCTCAGCTCGGGCTCGGGCACGATGTCCCTCAACTTCTCTTTCATCCCGGTATATATATCCAATACGGTCATTCTATTTATCCTGTCACTTCTTATCTATCATTAAACTTATGTCCGCTGCCGTCACCGAGTGTGTCAGAGCACCTACCGAAATGAAATCCACTCCGGTCGCGGCGACGGCCGCCACCCGCCGGAGGGTCATGTTTCCGGAAGCCTCGAGGGGGACCTTCCCGCCGGCCAGCGCTACGGCTTTTCGGATCGTCTCGGTGTCCATGTTGTCCAGCAGAATGCGATCCACGCCCAGCCCGACTGCCTCCTGCAATTCCTGGAGCGTCCTCACCTCAACCTCCACCATCATGCCGGCGGGGGCTTTCGCCCTCACTCGCCGGACCGCCTCCGTGATACTGCCCGCTTCGGCGATGTGGTTGTCTTTCACGAGTACCATATCGTAGAGTCCGGCCCGGTGATTGGATGCGCCGCCGATACTCACGGCAATCTTGTCGGTGAGTCTTAGTCCGGGCGCCGTCTTGCGCGTGTCCAGGATCACCGCCCTTGTTCCCTCGACCGCCTCCACGAATCGGCGCGTTGCGGTCGCGATGCCGGACATCCTCTGAAAGAAATTAAGCGCGACTCGTTCGCCGGTCAGTATCGCCCTGCCAGGGCCGGCGATCGTGCCGATCGATTCACCCTTCTTCACTTCGGTACCGTCGGAGACGGACTGATATACCTTCACATTCTCGTCCAGAAGCCTGAAGGTAGCCCTGACGATGTCCCAGCCCGCGACTACTCCTGCCGACTTCGCCACGAAACGGCCGGTGATTTCAGACTCCTGGGTCAGGATAGAGTCTGTCGTCATGTCTCCGGCCCCGATGTCTTCAGCAAGGGCACGCCTGACTGTTTCGATAACTCTGTCATCCATCAGCTTAGAATTCCCGGTTTTCCTGTGATTTCGGCTCCACGGCCATGATCGCGATTGACAAACAAAATGTAATCAAAGCGGGCGCTAAACTGCAATCGAACTATGCCACGCATTATCGTCCCGATCCATTTTCGCTCGCCAGCCGGAGCCGACCTGATCTCAGGTTTCAACCGCCTCGACTGCCGACCGCCTGGTGACGCATTACGGCGGACAAAACGATGTCACGCTTTCTTCCGTCACGGCCGGCTGGAGACAGGCGAGAAGGTTGAGTGTTTGTCTTCAACACCGTTATCGCGGGATCAGTGGCGTGGGTTGTCCGCGAGTGAATATGAAGAAACGCCGTTAAATGTTATATTCTCAAGTGATTAAAGAGAATTCAGACGCACAGCTTAAGAGCCAGGTCCGCGAATACTGGGATGCGCACCCGTGCGGGACTCAGTTCACCGATCTGGAGTGGGGGTCCAGAGAGTTTTTCGACGAGGTCGAAAGATTCAGATACACGACACAGCCGTTCATGAAAGAGATCGTGGGCTTCGACAGATTTCCGGGCAAGAGTGTACTTGAGATAGGGTGTGGGCTCGGAACTGATCTGTTGCAGTTCGCGAGAGGCGGCGCTAAAGTGACAGGAGTAGATCTCACGCCAAAGAGCGTGGAGCTCGTGAAGAAACGTTTTGAGATGGAGGGGCTGAAGGTCGAAGCGCAAGTCGCCGACGCCGAGAGTCTCCCATTTAAGGACGACAGTTTCGACATGGTCTATTCGTTCGGTGTTCTCCACCACACACCGAACACGCAGAAAGCTATCGACGAAGTTTACAGGGTCCTTGAGCCTGGGGGCCGGATAATAATCATGCTGTATAACCGGACTTCCTTGCACGTCTGGCTTGGCGCCCCGCTTTTCGCAGCAGCCCGCCTTGCCGGAAAGAAGAGCGCTGACGGTCAGAAGCTGGTGGAGAGTTGGATACGCATTTATGACGGCGACGGTAACCCCCTTGGGAAGGCTTACTCCAGGGGCGAGATGGAGCAGATGTTCTCGAAGTTCAGGAACCGCAGGTACATCGTTCGGGATTCGTACCGCAGGCGCTGGCCGCGGCTGGCAAACGCCATTAACAAAAACTTGTTTGCTCCATGGTGCGGGTTCTGGCGGTTCATCATCGCTGAGAAATAGCCGAGAACGCCGGCTGAGAGGCAAAATCAGATTCCGGTTGGGCGCGTGCCTCCAGCTTCATCGCCGACGACCGACATTGATCTCCCACCCCTCCCCCGACATTTGACCTCTGACTTCTTATCCTATCCAGCGTTTGTACCACAATGAAAGGTTGAGCAGGTTCCAAAGAAGCTGACCGAAATCCTTCTTTCCTGACTTGTGAACGTCGAGCAACTGTTCGATATAGGACGCATCAAGGATTTCTTCTTTCACGAGAGCTGAGCTCATCACTTCCGATCTAAGCCATCCGTGCAGATCTCCCCTCAGCCATTCGGTCATCGGGGCCGCAAAGCCCTGCTTTCTCCTGTAAATAATCTCATCGGGGATCAACCCTTCAACTGCCTTCTTCAAGATGTATTTCGTTACACCGTTTTTGACACGAAGGGAGCGGGGGAGATGCAGCACAAACTCCACAAGCCTGTGATCGAGGAAGGGCTCCCTTCCTTCGACCATCGTAGCCATAGCCATCTTGTCCACCCGCATAAGGAGGAGTTCCGGGAGACGGTTCATGAATTCGACATAAGTCATTTTCTGAAGAAAATCGAATTCGCGTCCCGTAGCGTCCAACCTGGAGTAGAATTCCTCCGCAACACGAAGCGAAGACAGCCCGTTTGGACGAGCGGCACGGCCGAGCAGTTCCTGCTTATGAGTTTCCGTAAAGTTTATTGCGCCGCCCCAATAGAGCTCTTCACCGAATGTAGCTTTGCGAAGATACTCGAGCTCCAGGTACCGGCGGCTGTTCCGCAAGATACCGGCACTCGAATGGTAAACCGCCTTGCGCAGGAACATCGGGAAGGAGGTATACAACTTCCATAGCGTGTCGTGGAATCTTAACTCCCTCATCATCCACGCATAGCCGGCAAAGAGCTCGTCGCTTCCCTCTCCTATCTGCACAACGATGGTCCCGTTGTCACGCGCCAGTTTCGAGACGAAGTACAAAGGGATGCATACGGGGTCCGCGATAGGCTCATCCTGATAGTAAGGAAGTTCAGTTAGAAACGGGAACACTATCTTGGAATCTATGATTATCTCGCGGTGGTTTGTCCCGAATCTCTTTGCGATCTGTCTGGCATAACCGAGCTCATTGTATTTTTCAAGATCCCGGAAGCCGACGCTGAACGTGTCCACGGGTCTGTCGAGCATCTCGGACATGAGGGCTACGTTTGTACTGGAGTCTATCCCGCCGCTCAAGAAGACGCCGAACGGAACGTCGCTCATCATACGATCGCTGACGCTGCGCTTCAGAAGATCCCTGACCGTTTTCACTGCGACAGCCTCGCGATTTCCGGCCGGAGCCGCATCAAACTCATCTATGAACGATGAGCGTCCAACCGGATTCCCGGCGATATCTATTGTGGGTTGCTCTCCGTTTCCCGCCAAAGGCGACCAGAACTCGCGCTTAGTCAAGTTCCCGGATGAATCAAGAAAGCCCCAGGTTCCCGGTTCCAGTTTGTAAATGCCCTTGAACAGCGTGTTCGGAGCGGGCGTCACGAGGTAAGTCAGGTAGTGATAGAGCGAATCCGCATCCATCTCGCGGGGTACTCCCGGGAATTGTAAGAGTCCTTTTATCTCGGAAGCGAACAGGAACGTCCCGTTCACGAAGGTGTAGTACAGAGGCTTAACGCCGATCCTGTCACGGGCGATGAAGAGCTCATTCTTCCGGGAATCATATATCGCGAGCGCAAACATCCCCAGAAGCTTGTTGACTACCTCCTTCCCCCAGATCTGATAGCCGTACAGAATAGTCTCCGTGTCCGACCTGGACCGGTACCGCAACCCGCGGCCCTCTATCTCTTTACGGAGAACCTCGTGGTTATAGACCTCGCCGTTGAAGACAATGTGCAGAGTGCCGTCAGCATTAGACATAGGTTGGTTTGCCTGGGGAGAAAGGTCGATGATCGCGAGCCTTCTGAAGCCAAGTCCGACTTTCCCATCATCGCTGATGTAGGTTCCGGCCTGATCCGGGCCGCGGTGGCGCATCTCGTCGCGCATGCGTTCCAGGACACTGCGATCGATTCCCGACCTTGAACCAGGTTGACTGAATATTCCACATATGCCGCACATAACTGAAGCAATATGCGAACGCAGGGGGCTACATTCAAGATAGCCTTGCCCACGCGCCGTTTCTCAGCCCGTGGTCGGCCGGCCCGCAAACTTCAGCCGCAGCTAATTGTACAGGAGTCCTCTGTCTATGTAGTAAGTCAAACCGATGTAGACATAGTTTTCGATCTGTCTGAGCCTAGCGGTGCTATTGTAGTATCTCCGTTGGTCCAGATAGCTCCATTGGTAAGAAGCACCGAGAGACACGTTGTCTTCGACAAAATAGTGCACATCCAAACCGGCGGTGTTGATAAGCCTCTTCCCTTGCAGGCTATAATTCTGAAACATCAGCTCGAAGGAGTTCGACACCGATGCTACGATCCTGTCGGTCAACTCGTAATTGTAGCCGACGTCAGCGCTGATCTCGTACTGCTGTCTGACATCCGCATGCTTTATCACGTCCGGCCCGCCCGTTGCGGACAGGTTCGCGCTGATCTGTGAGTTGAGATTCATCTGATGACTGAAATTCACATAGGCTTCCCCAAGAACGAACAGCTGTTCCGTGATGCTGCCGTTTGGCGGGTTGGCCTGAGCGGAATAATAAACGTTTCTGTAGTTGAGCTGCACACCGACACCCCCAACGAGCCCTTCGTTACGGACAAATCGGAGTTCACCCGGGGTCTCCCTGAGATATGATGCGGCATACTCGTTCAGTCCGGCAAGCGATACGCCGTCGGACGAAAGAGTCCTGTCGACACCCTCCCAGAAGAACTTGTCCGGCCGGACGTGAACCTGAGAGAAATAACCCTGCCTATAGAACTGCCGGGCTAGATCCTCGATCGTTTTCTCACTCAAGTCGGAATCGAGAAGGTTCATCTGTTTCAACCTCTCCTGGAATCTTATGGCAGACACGATCGGCGTCACATCCCTCATCTTCCCCCAGCCAAATCCGAGGGACAAGCTGTACGATTGAGCCTTGTTACCATAGTAATAAGTGCTCCGGGTCGAGTCGGATGTCGGGAGGTCGTTATGCCGATCATAGACAGTGAATTGCAGATTCGATCCTGCCGAATAGAAGAGGTCGCTTCCGGAAGCATAATTCCTCAACGTTTCACTCAGATTGAGGTTCAGACCTTCCTCCACCGCCTTATGAAAGGTGTTGACCGGGAGACCCGGCCCTTCAGTGTGACCGTCGTAATATGAATACGATCCGCTGAGATTACAGTTGAGCGCAAGATATCTGTCGTCGGATTCCTTCATCATAAAGTATCTTGGCGTCAGCCCGTAAGAGAGATTGGTTGCCTCCGAATTGTAATTCGGTCCGGTTTCGAAGAGATTCGAGGACCTTTGTGAATTGAAGTAGAAATTCGTGTTGAGCCAGAGCGAACTCAGAGATGTTTCCGGGATCCTGAACTTCGTGAACAAAGCCGGATCCGCGTTGCCCAATCCATACGTTTGAGCTGACGCCTCCACGGAAACAAGCCATAAGATGGCTGAAAGCGCGACCGCGTGTTTCATCACAGTACTCCCCCTTCATTCTTAATGAACATGCCGCGGGTTCAAACAGCGATTGTAACTCCCGATCGTCCTCTGCTAACTCATCCGTCCGGTTTGTCCCCCGGCAACTGCTTCTATCTTCGATGACGCAATTATAGCATGTCCAAAGTCCAACTTCAATGAGCACGGCCGACACAGCTTAGACTGCCGACCCGTCTATCTGTTTAACCTCCGGCCCGGAAGATCTTCGCCTCGCAGTCCGCGCACAACTTCTCCGTTTTCAAATCTATTTCTTCGACGCCTGTGGACGAATGCATTACGCATAAATAATCCCGGCAGTGGAGGAGCCCGAAGGCATGACCCAGTTCGTGAATCGATTCTTTCAGCAGCCTCAGATGAAGCAGCTCCGGATTCGGGGCCAGTCCGTAATACTCGTCGCGCAGCCTGTGAGATGAAACGACAGCTACCTTCCCGCCCAGCTGCGCCTCGCCGAAAACGTAGGTGAGGACCGGAACGAACAGGTCGCCGGAAGTCACCCCGAGTATCCTTCCCCTGAAGTCTTCGAACTTCTCGAGCAGCGCCGAGATGAGCGGAGTGGACCCGTATTGATTACGCGACACGTTGAGTGCAAACGATCCGTCAAGGGGCGCAGCCCGCGTCACCTCCACATCCGTCGAGAAAGTGCCGGCAAGCGGCGCGGCAAGAGGGGCGAGAAGCGAGCGATCCACAGGGTCGATCGCGACGATCAGTATTGGAGATGTCTGAGCCATAGGCTCATGAGCCTCTGGCGCGTGCTACGGCTTCTTCAGGCCGAATTTCGAAATCTTGCTGTACAATGTAACCCGGTCTATGCCGAGCGCCTCGGCACTGCGGGTAATGTTCCAGTTGTGCTTCTCCAGAACTTTGGCGATATGCACCTTCTCCATGCTCGTCAGGAGATCGTCGCGCTGGCCATCGGCTTCCTGGAGCTGCGAGAGCTGGAACGGGAGGTCGGCCGGCTTGATCGCCGGCGCTTTAGCCAGGACCATCGCTCGCTCGATCACATTCTCGAGTTCACGGACGTTCCCCGGCCACTTATTGCGAATCAGCAGATCCATCGCCTCAGTGTCTATACCTATCGCGGGCTTGTTCATGAGCGTCGCGTACTTCTTGACGAAGTGATTTACCATCGGCGGTATGTCGACCCTCCGTTCCCTCAGCGGCGGAATGAATATCGTGAAGACGTTCAAACGGTAATACAGGTCTTCGCGGAAACTCCCTTCACCTATCGCGGCCTCCAGGTCGCGGTTCGTGGCGCAGATAACGCGGAAGTCGCTCGAGATGATCTCGTTCCCGCCGACGCGTGCGAACTGCTTCGTCTCGATGACGCGCAAGAGCTGCACCTGCATCTTCTGACTTATCGTTCCTATTTCGTCCAGGAATATCGTGCCGCCGTCCGCCATCTCAAATTTGCCCTTCCGCCGGAACTGCGCCCCCGTGAAGGCACCTTTCTCGTGTCCGAACAGCTCGCTTTCCAGGAGCGTTTCAGGGACTGCTCCGCAATTGACGGTGATGATGGGGAAATACCTTCTCGAGGAATTGGCGTGTATCGTCCTCGCAATGAGCTCCTTGCCGGTTCCGCTCTCTCCTCTGATCATTGCGGTCGTGTCGGTCTGGGCGACCGTCTTGGCGAGGTCGATGACTTTCTTCATCTGGGGGCTCTCGCCGACTATTTCCTCAACGCCGGAGAGTTCAGACATTTGCTGGCGGAGCCTCCAGTTCTCGTCCGTCAGCTTCTTCGTCCTGAGCGCGTTTTGAACCAGATGCGAAAGATGCTCCGGGTCCACGGGCTTCGTTATATAATCGAAGGCCCCCTCCTTGAGGGCCTGCACGGCGCTGTCGACCGCGGCGAAAGCCGTTACCATGATGATCGAGGCGGTCTTGTCGATCTCCACGATCCTCTTCTGAAGTTCCAGCCCGTCCATCCCCGGCATCTTTATGTCGAGGAGGATCACGTCCCAGGGACCTTCGTTCATCAGGTTCAGCGCACGGTTGGCGTTCTCCGCGGTTCCCACGCGGTACCCGTCTTCCTTGAACCACTTGCTCAATGAATCGCGCACCGACAGCTCGTCATCGACTATCAGGATGCTGGATTGCTCTGTCTTCTGATTGTTAGCCATTACGGTTTCTCAGTTCTTCTGTGTATGTGATAACATAGCTGCTCCGGCATCGCCCGGATTCAACGGCAGCCTGATTATGAATGTCGTTCCCCGGTTGAGTACGGATTTGACCTCGATCTTCCCGTTATGCCGCTCAACTATCCCGTGCACAACGGCGAGGCCGAGTCCCGTGCCCTTTCCGTCTTTCTTCGTCGTGAAAAAGGGCTCGAAAATATGGTCAAGATCCTCTTCGTTTATGCCGATGCCGTTGTCGCTGACCTTCATCTCGACCTCCTTTTCCCCCTCAAGGAGCCTCATGCTGATCTTGAGGTTTCCTCCTTCCGGCATCGCCTCAATGGCGTTTATTTCGAGCGCGATCAACGCCTGCTCTATCTGCTGCGGATCACAGAAAGCTTCAACCGGATTGTCCGGCATGTCGACTTCGCACTTCACATTGTTCATGGCAAGATGGTGCGCAATTAGTTTCAGGCTCTGCTCGATGATCGGCGCCATGTTCTGGTGCTGGAACTCGCCGACTTTCTGCCTCGAGAAGAGTAGAAGGTTGTTCACAATGTTGCCGCACCGCGTGCTCTCGTCCGCGATCATGGCAAGCTCCCCCTCGATTTCCCTGGATCCCTCCGCCGATATATTTCCCTTCATCATCTTCTTCTTCAGAAGTTTCGCATAAGCCAGAATCCCCGCCAGGGGATTGTTCAATTCGTGAGCGACGCTGGCGGCGAGCTTGCCGAGGGAAGCCATCTTCTCCATCTGTACCATGTTAGACAGCGCCCTGCGGAGCTCGTCCGTCTTCTGTTCAACTCTCTCTTCGAGGGTCTGGGCCCATTCAGTCAGCTCGTTCCTTGCGCGGCCGAGCTCCTCCGACATCGTGTTGAACGAGTTGGCGAGATCGCCGATCTCATCGGAAGAGTGGACGTTGATCCTGTAGTCGAGATTCCCTTTCGTGATTTCCTGTGTCCCCCGGATCAGCCTCCTCACCGGGATATTGACCATGACCCAGAGAAATATCCCCGCGAAAAGTGTCACACTAAGGACCATCAGCGCTCCTCCGACGTATGTCGATTGCCTCAGCTGCACGAGGCTCGCGTCGAATGCCTTAAGGGGAAGCATCACGTCCAGCACGCCGAGCACCGTCTGGTTCACAGGATGTTCGTGGCACGGAGCGTTATAGCAACTTGGTTCGTTCCTTATCGGCGTAATGACGCCGAGAACCCGGTATCCTCTGCTTGTATAGAAGATGCGGGTCAGAGCGGTACTGCTGTTCGTGGGGAGGGCCTTGCCGGGGCGGTGACACACGTTGCAGGCTTCGGCATTCATGTTCAAATACTTGCCGACCTCGGTGTCCACAGTCGAAAAGGTAACCTCACCTTTCTTGTTGTAAATCCGGATCGCCTCTATCCCCGGCTCCGAACCGAGGGTGTTGATGGTGCGATAAATGTCTTCCCTTCGATTCTCCAGCATGCTGTAGTGCGTGGACCTTTTGATGAGGTCGCTGGTCCGTAAGGCCCAGTCGGTCGTCGTGGCCAGGTACTTCTCGGAATGCCAGTTCACCATCACGGTTGTAAATATCGCCGTGGAGACGAGCATGACGAGAAGCACGATTATGAAAAGCTTGAACGCCAAATACTTGGTAATTTGCATATCCTTACCTGAGCCCTCGTGCTGTTGAGGTCAATTCTTATGCCGCGAAAGCGCCCGGACCAGGCCGTCGATCACGTTAAATTGCTGAGTATTGGAGGCTTATTGGGAGAGCGCAACGGATGAGAGAGTAACATGTCGCGTCATTCGTGGGCAACGTGGCAGAATTCCGCGTCGAGGGTTACACCCTGTTGGAGAGAAGCCTCTGCAGGAAGACAACATATTCCGAGGGGCCTATTATATCTCGCAGGCTCGAGGGGCGGATCCCGCCGTCCATTAACGTGACGCCGAGTGCCGGTGGCCTGTTGTCGAGCTCGGCAAGCATCCCCTGTTTCAGTTGCTGGAACTGCTCTCTCGAGACGGACTCCGCACCGGATGAATCGAGGAAACCCTTTTGAATTCCCTCTTCCGACGCGATCTCATTCAGCCATCCCGATTCGTAGGGGTCGCTTCTCAAGAGCCCGGCCTCGTCCACCAGGCGCCTGTTCGACCCCACGATTTTTCCGTTGATAGGTGATTGCACCGTGATTGTCGCGTCATCGCAGATGATCCAGGCGCAGGGGTTCTCCCTGACAGACGCGGTACCATCCTGAGGGAATACGACGCTTCCGACTCCCTCGAGGAGAGATGATGCATAGTGATCGAGTCCTACGCGGTAAGTCCTTTCCGTTACCGGCTTCACCCATACGTGGCCGCGGGAATAGGACCTGTCTGCCGGAGGCTTATCGCGTAACGGCGCACCGAAGATGTTGCGGATTATGTCCAGCAGGCTTTCCTGCCTCGGTTGGGCTTGCGCATCGCTCTTTCCAGACCCGGTCTTTTTTTCGGCAGAAGAGGAGGAATCATAGGCGGGTGCGGACTTCTGGCGTATAACCAAATCGAACGGGCATTCATCACACTCGAGATTCCGGTCGCACAGCTTATACGATATCAATCCGGCTTCGACCCAGATGCAGTTGAACTCGCCTTCCGGTATTACTTTGCCGATCGTTTTATTTGCATCCATCAGACACCCGCCTATGCTGAGTTTTTTATTTGGATCCCATGCCCAACGAGGGCTCACTTCCCAGATGAATCTCATCTTCCACGACGACGACCTCGTAGCTCTCGGCGTGAGCAGGTTCCCTGGCAGCCGCTTCCTTCGGGAACACCGCAAGATTCTTCGCGGCCCAGGCGAATCCGCCGAAACCTATCGCGACTATCATGAGAGTGACGGAAATTTCCATCCAGCTCGGGAAGTAGCTGACCGCGTAATGCCGTTCCAGCGAAGTTATGCTGACGTTCATCCTGTTCAACACGAAGCCGGTCATGACAAGCACTGCGCTGTAGAACAACCCTCGTTTGCTCTCTCTTATCTTCGGCATCAGCAAAAGTCCGATCGGCAAGAGAACGCCTGCTATTATCTCCGCCCAATAGAGCATGCCTTCCATATTGAAGGTCATGAGGTACGAGCCGAGATTGTAGTTGATGGCATCTTCGATCTTCAACACGAGGTAGATCGCCAGAGCCACTGCCGTGACCTTTCCAAGTTTCGACAGTATCGGCATTTCTATCTCACGGTGGAAGGCGCGCGAGCTCAGGAACGATTCTATCGTGACCATGGCCGGCCCCACGGCAACGGCGGATGCGAAGAACAGGAACGGAAGGTTTCCCGAATACCATAACGGGTACATCTTCTCGGGCATGATCAGGTACAGCGAGCCGAGCGATGACTGGTGCAGTGTCGACAGCATCACTCCCAGGATAACGAGGGGTACGATCATGTTGTATACCGCATGCGCGGCCTTCTTCAGCTTCAGCCGTTCGAAGAGCATCGGGCTGAATTCCAGCGCCAGCACGGTCGTGTAGAGGATCACGCACCAGGCTACTTCAAACATGACGGAGTGCGGGTTCCACATGACGAAGGGGTACCAGATATTCCAGGGTCTGCCGAGGTCGTAAAGAAGGGCAAAAACCACGAGGACATATCCGAGGAACGCCGTCAGAACCGACGGGCGGATGATGGCTTTGTAATCATCCAGGTGAAAAACATACACGGCCGAGGCCACTACGAATCCTCCGGCGGCTAGCCCCACACCGCAGAGGACGTCAAAGCCTATCCACAGGCCCCAGGGAAAGCTGTCGCTGAGGTGGGTCGCTGTTCCGAGTCCGAACGCGTACCTCACCACCGTCGAATACAGTCCGGCCGCCACCAGGACCAAAAAGACAGATTTCCAGAATGTCATGTGCCGGAACCATTCGGCGATTTTCGAGAGATAACTACTGCTGTTCATTTTGCCTCCAGTGGTTTACCGATTGTTCTCGTTGTCTTCGTCTTGCGTCTTCTGCCGCTTCGACTCTTCCTCGTATGCGGCGACCTTCTTTTTCCGGTCGGTGAGCCACCAGAAACCCGCCATGAGAGTGGACCCCCAGATGAAGTAATCCGGGATCTTCTCCATGATTTCCCAGGTATACTTGGGAAGGGCTCTCTTCGGAAGGTTCGTTGGGAATCCGAGCTTGCCGAAATCGACGCCGGCAAGATACATCGTGGAGGTCCCTTCGATTTCCGTCGTGCCGAAAATGTGTTGAACGTATGTCGACTGGTTCTCCTTTATCTTCTTCTCCGCTTCTTCGATTAGTTCGTCGCGGTATCCGAAGACGCGCGCCTGTACGGGGCATGCCTCGACGCACGCAGGCTGTTTACCCTCCTGCTGACGATCGAAGCACATATCGCACTTCATGACTTTTGGATTGGCCTTGTTCCATTGATACTTCGGGATCTGGAACGGGCACGCCTGCATGCAATAGCGGCAGCCCATGCATTTGCTTTCGTCGTAAACCACCGGCCCTTCCGCAGTCTTCTCAAATGCGCCCACCGGGCAAACCGACACGCAGGTCGGTTCTTCGCAGTGCATGCAGAGTTTCGGAACATATGTTTCGCCGTACTGCTGCACGACCGTGTTCTTCTCACACGACAGTTCGTGCACGTCGGTATGCGGGAAACCCCACCTGTCCGCGCAGGCTTCTTCGCACGCCATGCAGCCGATGCATTGCGTGGTGTCCACTAAAATACCTACCTGTCTTTTCATCTTGGTTCTCCCTTTCCGATTAACGACTAAGCATTAGTTTTCTGAACACCGTTCCCCGCCCCGAGGAAATCGTTTTCGAACTTGTTCCAGACTTCCTGCGGCGAGTGTTCCATGACGTCATTAACCGGTATGCCGCCGTCCATGAGAGTCACCCCGGCCAACGAGGGCGAACCGGATGCGGCGAGCGCCTCGGTTTGCGCCGTGATGAAGTTTCTGAACCTCTTTATTTCTTCCTTGAGCCACAATGCGGCTTCATTGCCGATGGAGAGCTCCTTGATCTCGCCCGCCAGGTTCGTCGGCTCGAGCAGAGTCACCCATCCTCCTTTGTACGGCTCTTTTCTGACCACGCCCGGAGAATGGCTCAGATCGTCGTTGAACGCCACGATCCGGCCGGAGATAGGCGAGCGGAACGACATCTCCTTACCACCCTGCCTGATTGTGAAGAGTTTTTCTCCCTTGCTGACAGAGGTGTTCACCGGTACCGGTTCCACTTCGCTGACGCTGCCGAGTACCTTCTGGACGAAATCGTCCAACCCGACACGGGTCAGGCCGTCCGGAAGAAGCTCCACCCAGGTGTGCCCTTTGCCGAAGAAATACCCCTTTGGAATTATGAACCGCGGTTTCGCGGAGACCTGCGCGGCCGGCGAGAGTGCCTCTCTGCGCTTCGCTGCCCGCTGCACGAAATAATCGATCACGAGGAATACGATTATCGTGGCCACTACAAATAACGCAACCATTTTGAACCTCCTGAGATTTTGCGGTAATGCATGGTAATTCAACCAATCTAATTTCAGCAGCGGGACTGTCCGGCTGAATGTCGGGTCCCGGAGAGATCATGGTACTGAGACCCCCTTCGCTGAAGGCAGGAGTCCCTGAATTCAATTCTTCTTTCATCGCAGTCAATTCTATCTGGATCTTCACCCCTATTGTTTCAAGAGTCGTTCCAAAAAGTCCAGGAGCTGGAGGAAGAATTGACCCGCTAAGTCACAGAGGATGGGTCACTTACGGGGCAGGAAAAAGCAACACATACACGCCTTCGGCAACTGATCAAGCGTCCGTAGAATCATTCAACGCCGCAACGCCTCGAACTGTTGAATAAGTAGCTAAAGACACACACAATTACACAAAACAACCTGTGGGGTTTTTCAACGGGGGTTGCTGAGCAACTCAACAAGGTTGGGTGAATTTGCAGAAGAGACTAGTGAATTATTCTTGGGGCCAGATTCGCTCGTCCTGGCGACGGAGATTCGGAGCCAGGCGGCGTCCTAAATGCCTACACAGAGTAAATGAGTCCGGGAGATGCCTACTCTTTTCTACTTTCCTGAATTATTTTCACCCCTGAACTGGCACCGATCCTGGTCGCACCGCTTTCAATCATGAGAAGTGTATCGGCATAGCTTCTAATCCCGCCCGACGCCTTTACCCCGATCGACGGGCCGACCACACGCCTCATCAAGGCCACATCGGCCGCAGTCGCTCCGCCCTTGGAGAAGCCCGTCGACGTTTTCACGAAATCGGCACCAGCCCTCTTCGCAGCCGTGCACGCATCTTCTTTCTCTTTGTCCGTAAGAAGGCAAGTCTCGATGATGACCTTGACTATGACGGAGTGCGCGTGTGCCGCAGCGACAACCGCGCGTATGTCTTCTTCAACGTATTTGAGGTTCCCCGATTTGAGCCTGCCGACATTTACAACCATGTCCACTTCCTGCGCGCCGTTTGATATCGCCTCTTCAGCTTCGTGTACCTTGGAACCGGTGGTCGTCGCGCCGAGCGGAAATCCTATGACGGTACAAACCTTGACCGCAGAGTCATGCACGATCTCTTTCGCGAGGGTCACGTATGCGGGGTTGATGCAAACGCTCGCAAACTTGTACTCGAGAGCTTCCCTGCATAGGTTCGTTACCTCGTCAGGCGTTGCCTCCGGTTTCAGAATCGTGTGGTCGATCATGCGCGCGAGCTCATCCGCAGAGATTCTTTTCGTGTTCATCTGTCGTCCCCCGAATTGTTGTTCAACTGATCGTAAAGCTCCCGGTCGGAACTCATCAAATGGCCGGACGGCGGTGTCAGCACGTACTTCGCTGTGTCGGGCGTTTCGGAGAATATGCCGAACATCGGAACCGCGAGCGCATCTCCGAGTCCGAGAGGATTCAACCCAAGGATAACTTCCACCGTCCGCAGCATACTCAGCTGGTCGCAGCGATCATGCACCACATGGCCCCTCTTCACATACGGACCTGCAGCGAGGGCAACGGTCCTCGTGGCGTCGACGTGATCCGGCCCGTTCTGGGCATCGTCCTCTTCGACCAGCACAAGGCTGTTCTTCCAAACCGGGCTGTCGGAGATCGTCTTGAGTATCATGCCGAGCGCGGCGTCGTTCTCGGAAACGAGCTGGTAGGGATTTGGATAATTCGGATTCGTGCCGCCCGTGTGATCGTTGGGAAGCCAGATGTACTCAAAGTCCGGCACCCTGTTCTCACGCATGAGATATTCGAAGTCATTCCTCCACGCCTCGAACCTGCTGAGATCGGAGTATTTCAGATCCCATGTATAATAGTTGAAGGAATAGTGAGACAGAAATTCCGCGAACCTTGTCCTGAACGTCCCGTTTTCTTTGAAAGCCTCATATAGAGAATCGCCCCCGGTGAAGATCCGTGACACTCCTTCCCCGAAATCGGGCTCGAGCAGAAGCCTGGACAGATCTTCCTTCGAGTGCGAGTTACCATAGTACTTCGCCGCAAAATCGGAGAATGCCTTTCCCCTGTCGGTCGCCCAGGCAAGATTCATGCTCTGTTCGTAGAATCTTTTCGCCAGGCCGCTGTTCGCGCCGAAGGTCCCGGCGATCACCCTGTAAGCTCCCGTGGAGAGGTAATAGGGTTCTCCGTATATCCTGAACGGGACGCCTTTCGAATGGAGTGCATCCCAGATATACGATGGGGAAAAAACTGCGGGCACGGTTCCAAAAGGGTAACCGTTGTATCGGCCGGAATATGCCAGGTTTCCGAGAAGCTCCAGGAACGGGCTGGCATAACCGCTGGTGGTGAAACTGTGTCCGAGAACGCTTATCTCCCCGTCGGCGAAGTAATTATCAAGGTCGACAAAGTCACGAGCGATCCTGTGTCCATTAGGGGTGACCGACTCCCCGAACAGGGTCAGAGTCGAATCTCCGTTTCCCCTTCCCAGGTCCCCGAGGACCTGGTCGTATGTCCTGTTTTCCCTTATGATGTAAAACACGTGCTTTATGGGAATTTTCAGCCCCTTTGCCGGCCTGTATAGCGGCGAGCCCTCTTCTACGAACTTCGTCCAGGACTTCAAGTGAGACTCAACTTCTGCCTTCGGCACAATCGACGCGGCGCCTTCCAGGAGATTGAGAACATAGTCCGGGCCTCCCTTTCCCTTGACGGGTTGGGGACCGTTGGGGTTCGGCCGCCTGGCGCGAATACCCTTCGCGCTTACGGTTATTATGTTCCCGTCATGTACCAGTACCTTCGTTGGATACCACCCGGCCGGTATGCAGCCCAGAAACTTTCCGTTCGCTCTGTCGAAGACCGAGACCGCGTTGGTCGTTGCTTCACTGACGTAGAGCCTTCCCCCGTCGACTGCGCACGATGTCGGTGCGGCGCCATATCCGACACCCTTCATAGATACATCGATCTTCTTCTCGACTTTCGCCGTAAGACCGTCTATCACGTAAACCGCATCTGAATTCTGGTTGACGACATAAACCAGCTTTCCGTAGACCGTCATGTTCCCGGGGCCCCTTCCGACCGTCAGTGTCTTTACCGGCATCAGGTCTCTGCCGAATACCTCCACTTTGTCTTCGCCGAGAACTGATACGAATATCCTCCCTTCAGCGCACGCGACCGAGTACGGGAAGTACCCTGCGTCAGCTTCTTTCTCGACCTGTCCGGACTCCGTGTTGAGTATGGCGATCTTTCCCTTTCCGTATTTGCCTTCGGTGTCGTTCGCGGTGAGATATGCGACGGCCAAATGCGTGCCATCGATCGGGCAAATGCCGGAAGCGTATCCGCCGACGTCATAAGTGTGCTCGACATTGAAATCTCTGTCGATACGGTAAATCTCCGATGCGTAACCGCCGCTGACATAGAGGTATCCATCCTTACCCACGCACGCCGATGGAAACATAGAACCCAGTTTGACCGTCTTGACCACTTCAGCATCTTTCACATCCACAACGGACAATTCCTGAGGTCCTTTCCAGTAG
>JAHECO010000013.1:0-71230 GCA_024641705.1 Candidatus Kryptoniota bacterium | reverse complement strand
AGACACAGCCTCGCAAGGAAACCGCCCGAGATCCACCTGCACACCGGCCGGCTTTGTCTTCCAACCCGTGGGCAGCGCGAGCTCGTCCGATTCGGAAGAACGTGATTTCGCCTGTTCTCTCAGAAGATAAGATTCTATCGCACTGTAAGGAGTACCCTTGGCGAATGTCCAGAGTTCGTTATTGAGCTCGTGTTCCGTTCCCGGGACGTCGAATCCCTCGTCCTTGTCTTGGGCGAATGAGTACTGCGAAACTGCCAGCGTTGCAAAGACTGCGGTGACTGCCAGTGAAAGGAGTGATGCCTTCATGTTGATTTTCATCTGAGATGATTCTCCGTGTCAGTTTCTTTGAAGAATGCCGGCATAAGAGAAGGTCGCATTCCAACCTTCGCTGCTCTGCCGGCAGGCGGAGGCTTGCCTGAGCAAGCCCCCGCCCGGGAGACAATCGGACTATTTACCGCCCCAATCAGGAAGCGCACCGGGCGTCCACGGAGCACCGGCTGACTGCATTTTGGCTTCGAGATTCCTGAGGTCGACATTGATCAGCGTCTTGAGCTCACCCAGCTGCTGGGTGAATTCCTCGCTCGCGATATCAAAGGAAGTCAGGTCTGTCTGCGGGGGACGGGCCGTCGACATCGATTCGTTGTACATGATGGTCTCGACTCGCTCGCTGATGGATATCGGGGTATTCAAGCTGAGGGCACGGAGCGTTTCGTTGCCGCGAAGTTGAATCAGTATCGAATCTAGGTTCATTTCCATACCGAAGACTTCTGCACGCATGCCCTCGACATTCGCCGGAGCCTGGTTGAGGGCCTTCTCTATCATGCCGAGCCTGTCCTTCAGCTGGTTGGCAGTCTGCAGCGCACCATAGACCGCGCCGTGCAGCTTCGTCACCTTCTTCTGGAATGCGACCAGAGCCTCATGATCCGCGGCAGGCATCGTATCCTCGCCCGGGACATGGACCGTGAAACTCTGCGGTTCCGACAACTGTGCAGTCTTTCCGTCGACCCGCTGTTCCAGCGTGACGGTGTACCTGCCCGGCATAACGAGCGGACCGTCGTCCGATCCGTATCTGCGCGGCTTCTCGCGAACTACCATGCTTGGATACCGCAGGTCCCAGCTCACGCGATGGATGCCGGATGCGGCCGGACCTTCGATTCGCCGGACAACGCTCCCAGACTCATCGGTGACTTTCAATTCGATCACCGGAGCCGGCTCCATTCCCTCCGCGGTCAACTGCTGTTCGGAAGGATAAGTGATCGCTCCTCCGCTCTTCTCCGCCTTCTTCTCCTCTTCCTGCCTCATCTCCTTCTTTGTCTTCAGGCTTTCCTTCAGATAGTAGGTAAAGGTTGCCCCGAAAGGCGGGTTGGCCGCAGTATAGTAGGATTCGCCCTGCGCAGCTTTCCCGCCATCACCGAGAGGCTGGGACGGAACATAGAGCATCGCGTCTCTCATCGTGAAGAGATTGCTGTTCTCCGAAAGCGTCTTTTCATTGGCTGTGCGGAGGGGAGCGTAGTCGTCGAGGACGTAGAAACCGCGTCCGAACGTTGCCGCAACGAGATCGCACTCACGCTTCTGAATCGCCAAATCGCGCACCGGAATGGTCGGGAAATCTCCCTTAAGCTGCACCCACTTTTCACCGCCGTTATTGGAGAAGAACAATCCGAACTCCGTTCCGACGAACAGCAGGTTCGGATCCGCATAATCCTCTGCGAAGGCGAGCGCAGGCCCGTTGTCCGGAAGATTGGAGCTGATCGATTTCCACGTCTTTCCCTGATCAGTACTCTTCAGCACATAAGGTTTGAAATCTTCATTCTTATGGTTGTCGAAGAGAGCATAAACCGTGTTCACATCGTGCTTCGATGCGACGACGCGGGCAACGTATGTCATCTCCGGCACGCCCGGGAAGTTGTCTATCTTGCGCCAGGTCTTCCCGTCGTTATCGGTTACCTGTATCAAACCGTCGTCCGTTCCGACATACAACAAGCCCTGTTTGAGAGGAGATTCGGAAATATTGGTGGTCGTGCCGTAGAATGTCGTCGAGGTATTTTTGGCGACGGCGTCAGGCCCCCACACTTTTCCAATGATCTTCAGCTTGTTGACGTCTATCTGCCGCGTGAGGTCGCCGCTTATTTCCGTCCAGCTGTCGCCGCGATCGGTGCTTTTGAAAAGTTCGTTGCCGCCGAAATAAACGGTTGTGTGGTTGAACGGGCTTACCAGGATCGGTGAATCCCACTGCCAACGCAGTGGGGGTTCGTTTTTCCCCTGCTGCGGTTGAATTCCGACCATCTGTCCGGTTTTCCTGTCATATCGCACAAGCCCTCCGTACTGGCTCTCGGCGTATACCGTGTTGGGATCGACCGGATCGACTCTCGACTGGAATCCGTCGCCGCCGACCGTTATGAACCAGTCGGAGTTGACGATGCCCGACGCGCTCATAGTCTGCGACGGACCGCCGACGGAGTTGTTGTCCTGCGTTCCGCCGTAGACATAAAAGAATGGTTTCGAGTTATCCACGTCTACATCGTAAAACTGTGTGATGGGCAAATTGCTCTTGAAGTCCCAGTTCTTTGCACAGTCGTAGCTCTCGTAGAGTCCGCCGTCGCATCCGACCAGGTAGTAATCTGGATCGTTCGGATCGATATACATTACGTGGCTGTCGACGTGTTTCCATTTTTCGTCGAGATGGTACACCGTTTTTCCGCCATCGTCGGAGACCATTATGAAAGTCCCCATCAGATATATCCTGTCGACATTCTTGGGATCCGCGTAGATGGTCGCATAGTACATCGCGGTCTCGTTGTAGCTGTTCCTCTTCTCCCAGGTCTCGCCGTAATCCGTCGAACGGAAGATTCCGCCCTTGCCTTCAGCCGCCTCGACGGTAGCGTACACGACATTGTGTTCGACCGGGGACACAGCCAGCCCGATCTTTCCCATGTCGACGGAGGGTAGACCGTGCGTGAGTTTCGTCCACGTCTCGCCGGAATCCGTCGATTTGTATATTCCGCTTTCGGGCCCGCCGTCGATGAATCCCCAGACGTGCCTGCGCCTTTCATAAGTGGAGGCATACATGACGTCGGGATTAGCGGGATCCATCTCCACGTCGTTCACGCCCGTGTTTTCGCTGATCTTCAGGACGTTCTTCCATGTCTTGCCTCCGTCCGTCGTCTTGAAAAGTCCCCGCTCGCCGCCGGGACCCCAGAGCATACCCTGCGCCGCAACGAAAACAACGTTGGAGTTTCTCGGGTCGATCAGGATTTTGCCGATATGTTCGGAGCTCTTCAGCCCCATGTTGGTCCAATGCTTTCCGCCGTCCTCTGTCTTGTAGACCCCGTCACCGTAGCCAACGCTCCGCTGGCTGTTCGCCTCGCCGGTTCCGACCCAGACGACGAAGGGATTCTTCGGATCAATCGTGACCGCACCGATCGAGTAGACAGGTTCGTGATCGAACACCGGTGTCCAGGACGTGCCGTCGTTGTATGTTTCCCATACGCCCCCGGAGGCAACGCCGACGTAGTAATGTGCCCGGTTGTTCGGATCGACCGCGAGCGCAACTATGCGTCCCGACGTGAAAGCGGGACCGATAGAGCGCAGCTTAAGCCCACTGAAAGTTGCGGAGGACATGACATCGCTCTTGTCCGTCTTTGCCGAAGCGCCCTTCCGGTCGGATTGGCCGAAAACCAGTCCGAAAGAAGCCAGCAGCAGTACGATTGATACGATGCGGAAATGCTTCATGATGGTTGTCTCCTTTGATGATTTGTCCAAATGAAATTCTGGACTCAAATATAGCTTCAGGCCCCTAAAAGTGTAAGGATAAATGGGAGTCCGGACGAGCCAACGCGTGCGAGCAGAGGGCCAGCTTCCTGATGGGCCGCACGGCAAGAGGTAACCGGCGCACCAAAAGGTACTACGTTCATAGTCTTGACTTACTTTTGTGATTGTAGTATTATTATCGGAAAGGAGTTGGAAATGGAAACATCGGTAGTCACAGTAAAAGGCCAGATAGTCGTCCCGTCAAGAATTCGAAAGAAATTCGGGATAAAGAAGGGGACAAAGATAGCTTTCATCGAGAAGGACGGCAAACTGATCCTGCAGCCGTTGAACAAGGGTTATTTCGAGTCGATGGCAGGAATACTCGGGACAAACGGAGATGTATTGAAGTCTCTTATGGAAGATAAGAAGAGAGAGCGCGAACTGTGAAGACAGTCGTTCTGGACAGCTATGCTGTAATTGCATATCTTGAAAGCGAGCCCGGTCATAAGAAGGTTGCTGAAGTCTTCGACGGGTGCATCGCGAGGGATTCTGAAGCATTCATGTGCATCGTTAACTGGGGTGAGGTCATTTATCATACTCTAAGGGTCGGTGGAGAAAAGGCCTCCAAACTTGCCGAGGATGCCATGGCAACACTTCCCATTCAGCTTGTCGAGGCAAACAAAGAGCTCACGCACGAGGCGGCCGTCCTGAAGGCATCAAACAAGATGTCCTATGCCGATTGTTTTGCCGCCGCACTGGCAATGAAAAAGAAGGGGGAGCTGGTAACGGGGGACAGCGAGTTCAAGCAGATAGAAAAGGATATCAAAATCCACTGGATAAGATAAAAATGCATGAACATATTCTATCAATTGAAGAAGTCGCGCCAGCACACTACGAAGGCATCGATTTGGATAGGCTCGTTGTTTATGCGGTGTCGAGGGTGGTTGAACTGGGAGAGGAACTTTCTCTTGAAAACATCATTGCTGCAACCTTCAAACTATTTCCAAAGAAATTTTCTCTGCTCGGTTATCCTCAATTCCCTGACGCAACTCGCGTAGAAAAATGTTTGTGGCGTTGCAAAGGCATCAAGCGAGGCTGGATCGGGGGAAAAACGCCGCATGGTTACACAATGACCGAAAAGGGAGTCTTAGTTTCTGCCCAAGTGAGTAAGTCGCTGCAGATGGGGGGTGCGCGCAACAAGAAAGCTACATCTCAAACCCGTCGAAAGGAGACAATCATCGCTGAGCTGACCGCCTCTCGTGCTTTTCAGAAATTTGTTGAGAGTAAGGGTAACACTGTTACAGAAGCGGAATTCTGCAATGCGCTGCAGGGAACCTTGGACTCCTTAAGGGAGACACTGATAGAAAACTTGACATCCTTAAAAACCATTGCTGTTGAACTCGAGAGGGATGATGTTGCTGACTTCTTGAAATATGTGGAGAAGAGTTTTTCCAAATTTCTTAAAAACGGTGGGAACTGAAATGGAGAAATTTGAAATTCAAGCTGATCCTAGACACCTTGTTCGGAGCGTTCAAAATGCCATGCAAGGGAATGCTATTCGTGCACTTGTCGAGTTAATTACAAATTCGGATGACAGCTATTCAGACCTAGAAGATTCTGGAAAGACTCATAGTGGCATCATTGAAATCTTATATAGAAAGGACGGATATTGTGGCCATTTTGCCGTGCGTGATGAGGCCGAGGGGATGTCTAAAGACGATGTTAGGAAATCCTTCGGTGAAAAGTCCTACGGAGCGGCGACAAGTGGGCTGAAAGAGGGAAAACGCCGTCGAAGCTACTTCGGGCAAGGGGCAAAAGACGCACTTGCCGGAATGAGAGACAGGCGGATAGTCACCATTAAAGATAGATTCTTGACTGAGTGCAAAGTTTATATTGACCGAGGAAAACTTTACGGCGAGATCTCTGAAACCATAGATGCAACACCTGCATTGAGAACTACGCACGGAATTATGGGAAATGGCACTGTAGCATATTTCGTTGCCGACCCGGGGAAAACCGGATCGGTTCCGCGCTTTGACAGAGTCCAGATGGAGGTCGCCAATAATTACATGTTGCGAAAAATAATGACGAATTCACGAAGAAAAATTCTGTTGATCGATGAGAATAACAATGAGCGCCGGCGGCTCCGCTACAAGCTTCCGGAAGGAAAAGAAATTTTGACAGACGACTTTACGATTAGCTATAAGGAACATAGCGATTTTAGGACACACATCTCACTTTGGAGATCTGAAAAGGAGCTGACACAGTCTGGGGATGATAGGGCTGGAGGTCTGCTCATTATCGATGATGCGAATGTGGTTCTAGATATATCTCTTTTCAAATACGAGACTGAGCCGCTCGCATCCAAATTCTTTGGAGAGGTTATCGTGGAGGGTTTCCGTGAACTATTGAAAATTGAAGAGCCCGTTTTAACCGAGGAGCGAGAAGGCCTAGCTCGTCGACACCCATTTTGCTAGATCCTCGTGACTGAAATTGAAAAGCGGCTTCAGAGCATGGTTGAGGAAGAGAAAAGACGAAAGCAGAAGGAGATACAGACTAAGTTTGATTTGGAAGAAGCAAATCGTTTCAAGAAAGCATTCCATGTTCTAAACGAAATCGCAAAAGTGGAAGCTGAAGCAACATTCAACCTGGGAGAGAATCCGGACGAGGAGATCACGGAGGTACCGGATGGCCTTGCCCTTTACCCATCAACAGCACAAATAACAGTTGGGAAACGATACGCCTTCCAGCTCAGGATCGACACCAAGATTGTCCGACACGGGGCCGTAATAAGTATCGCTTGCACTTGCCCGAAGGTGAAACTCGAAACCACCCAGATCAGGCTAGCACCTGAAGATGGATCGGGCATCATCAAAAAATACGTCGCTTTGAAAGCTTCCGAGCCTAATGTTCAGGGCGTTGTACGAGCTTCAACTGGAGCAATAAGCAAAGAGTCCAAGTTGTTCGTCATTCCTGAGAAAGAGCTGCTGCTTGATCAAGGGATGATTTTTCAACCCGAATCGCTTACACTGAGGCCGAACAGGCCCAGGAAAGTATATCTCCTTGTCTACATCAAAATGATCACTGGTGGTAGTGTAATAAAACTGTCATCAGATAACAACGCAATTCAGCTCTCAAGAGCCGAAATTTTGGTCAACGAAGCGATGGCGGAAAGGCATGTCGTGAAGCATGAGATTGAAGTCTGGGGAGAGGGTGAAGGCCAACAAGCTATGATAACGGCTGAATGTGAACAGTTCATAGCTCTGCTTGAAGCGCATGTCCAAACTAGGGAAGAGCCCGGCACAGACAGATCAGGGATGTTTAGCGAGCCATTGTTTGATTACGAGCCCGACCCACCTCAGCGGACCCGATACAGCTCGGAGACAGGAAAAGTCAGTATATACTGTAACTTCCCGTCAGTTTTTCACTACTTGGGAGAAGGATCGAAATTCAAGAAAACCCTGTCGGCGCAAGTCTTGGTAGCAGACTTGGTGGCGGAGAGATGCTTTTATGAAATCGCTCGAAAAAAAGTGGAGTCGAGTGAATCTCTTATAAATCCGGGAGCAAAAAGGGACAAGATCGAACTGTTCTCACAGGAGCTTTCCAAGAAATATGGAAGGAGAGTCCACGAAGCGCTGGTAGACCAGAGCCTCTTGTCTCAGTCAAGATTAGTTGCACAGAACGAATTAGTGCATGTTTAAGTGGAACCGCTGTTCTCCGACAGCTTCTGAAAAATGAAGGCATCATGTACCCTGAGGCATTGCAGAACTAGCAAAGGGCGGCCATCCGACCGCCCTTCTTCAAACAAAATTGACCTATTTACCTCTTATCCTTTTTACCTCTAAAAAGATTACATCGCCGCCTTCGGCGGTGCCGGCTGATCCGGCGAACCCGCGTTCTTCAGGGGGAAGTAGATCAGAATGAGTGCGAGCACCAGAAAGACCAGAAGGCTCACTCCAAAGCTCGGGTGCTCAAAGATCGAAGGCCACTTGATATCATAGAAAGCAAGAGCCGCGAAGACGAGCCCCATCAGGGCCTCGCCCGCGATGAAGCCTGACGACAAAAGGATTCCCGTGTTCTCTACACGTGCGCCCTGCGCATCGTTGAGCTTCCGGCGTTTCGCAACTATGTCGACGATGCCGCGGATGAGCCCGCCGACAAAAATGGCGGCAACTGTGCCGAACGGAAGGTACATCCCGACGAATACAAGCATCGGGCTCCGAACGCCGCTTATGATGAACCCGAATGCCATGATCATGCCGACAATTACCAGGGGCCAGGCCATGTGCCCGCCGACGATGCCTTGTGCGAGAGCAGCCATCATACCCGCCTGGGGCGCCGGAAGAGCTCTACCACCGAAGCCTATACCGCCCTGGTTGATATCACCCTGGTTCAGGATCATCAGGGGGATAAACATCACGGCAGAGCCGGCAAATACGCCGATCAAATCGCCAACCTGCATCTTCCACGGAGTACCGCCGAGTATGTGCCCGACTTTCAGGTCCTGCAGCATCTCACCTGCGACTGCCGCTGCCACGCAGACAACCGCAGCTACTCCGAGAACAGCCGCAATTCCGGTTACCCCGGTCTCCCCGAGGATAACCATTAAGATGGCAGCGATCAGGAGAGTAGAAATCGTCAGCCCGCTGACCGGGTTGTTGCTGGAGCCGATTATTCCGACCAGGTAGCCCGACACCGCAGCGAAGAAGAACCCGGTGATAAGCATTACCAGCGTCGCCGTCAACGCAGCCGGGACGCTCTGGGCAAAATAATTATAGATGAAAAATGTCGCGATGCCGGCCAGGATTATACCGCCGCCGACATACCTGAAATCCATGTCGCGCTCGGTTCTTATCTCGACTCTTCCACCGGTCGCGGACTTCTTAACATCCCCGATGGCTCTGCTGAGGCCGACGCTGAGGCTGTTCCTCATCTTGTACAGCGTATAACCTGCGCTGAATATCATTCCCCCGATGGCGATCGGGCGAACCAGGGTGAGCCATACCGAATAGCTGAGTGCGATCCACTGGCTCTGCGTTGCGTTGGCCGGCAGGGCCGACGGTCCGAGGAAATAGAGAAGCAGCGGGACAAAGAGCCCCCAGCTGAGGATACCACCGCTGAAGTTCAACGCGGCCAGCCTCGGCCCGATGATGTAGCCTACGCCGACATAGGCCGGACTGACGCCGGGAGTCGTGACGAGCGCTCCGCCGCCCGACTTGACTGCCGAGCTTCCGACTCCGTTATCGAGAGAAAGCGACAGCGGTGTAAATTTGATAAACTTTTCCCAGGCAGCTGCGAAGAAATTGAGCTGGCCGAGCGCCTGTATGATACCGCCGAGACCCATGGCACTGAAGAGGTACTTTGCACCGGTGCCGCCGGTCCGCCCCGCCTTATGTATCTCAGAGGCCGCGATAGACTCCGGAAAAGGAAGTTCTTTGTCTTCGACCATAACCCTGCGAAGTATCGTGACGAAAAGGATTCCGAGGACGCTGCCGACGAACATTATCGCCGTCGCTTCGAGATAGTGGCTGCTGTCGAAATGCTTCCAGATTCCCGCTATGTAGAAAGCCGGGATGGTAAATACCGCGCCGGCCGCAATGGACTCACCTATCGCGCCGACCGTCCTGGCGAAATTCTCTTCAAGCAGATTTCCCTTCATCAACCGCAGGACCGCCATGCCTATCACGGCAGCGGGATACGTCGCCGCGATCGTCATTCCGGCCTTCAACCCGAGATACGCGTTTGCCGCGCCGAGGATAACGCACATTATCAATCCCAGCACCAGCGCCCTTATGCTGAACTCCCTCATCGTGGTTTCAGCAGGCACATAAGACTGATACCGTGCGCCGGATCCCTGCGTGTTCTCAGCCATGGATTGCTCCTTCTTTTGGTTTACAAAACGTTGGAATGGTTATATATGGTAAAACGGGACTGTCCTGTCGCATCTGTCCCGGAAAGGAGGCAAGGTTTAGTTCTTAGCTGGATCATAAATTTGACTCGCTGAATATAAAAGCATTAGCCCGGAATTTCAACGCTCGCGGATTAACGGTATGTCAAGCGTGTTGGTCGTGCGAAGTGAATCAAGACTCACCCCCCACCCCATCGTTGAATGTTTACCGGTCGGATTTTATTTTGTTCAAAGTTGAGCAACCCGGCTCGATACAGCTGACAGGCCAAAAACCAAAAGGATTCTCACATGGAAAAGATCAAGTTCGGCACGGACGGATGGCGCGGAGTCATCGCACAGGACTATACATTCAGCAACGTCTCAAGAGTGGCTCTTGCCACGGGAAGGTTCTATAAAAAACACAAGAATGCTAAGAACGGCATCATGATCGGCTACGACACGCGGTTTCTGTCGACTGAGTTTGCCGAGCGGACAGCGCAGGTAATAGCGAGCACCGGCATGAAGGTGACGCTGTCTGACGGTTATTGCCCGACCCCTGCCCTCTCGCTCGCGATACCCGAGTTCAAGGCGGCGGCCGGCGTCGTCATTACCGCGAGCCATAATCCTGCGAAGTACAACGGGTTCAAACTGAAGGCCGACTTCGGCGGGCCGGAGGACGTTGAGGTTGTCAACAAGGTAGAGAAGGAAGCCAACAGAACTTCCGAAAAAGCGCTCGGTGCGGTCAGGAAGAGTTTCGAGGAGTTGACCAAGAAGGGGCTTATAAAGAAGGCGAACCTGCGGCAGATATACATAGACGATCTGAAGAAGAAGATAGATGTCGGTGCGATAAAGAATGCGAGGCTGAGGATTGCGCACGACGCGATGTACGGCGCCGGACAGGGCATTCTCCAGCAGATCATAGAGGACGCTGTCGTAATCCACAACGAGTTCAATCCATCCTTCGGCGGAGACCATCCGGAGCCGATCGCCGCGCATCTGCCGGAGCTCATGAGATTCGTTCCCCAGGGCAATTACAACGTGGGGCTCGCAACGGACGGAGACGCGGACAGGATCGGCGCCGTCGACGAGCACGGCAATTTCGTCGGACCGCAAGAGGTCTATGCCCTGCTGCTGAAATATCTGTACGAGACGAAAGGGATGAGAGGAGAAGTAGTCAAGACGGTGTCCGTCGGCGAGATGCCCGACAAACTCGCGAAGATATACGGCCTTCCCATCACGGAACTACCGGTCGGCTTCAAACACGTCGCCTCGCTCATGGTCAGCCGCGATGTCCTTATCGGCGGAGAAGAGAGCGGCGGGGTCGGGCTGAAAGGCCACATCCCCGAGCGCGACGGACTTTTTCTCGGCCTGACTCTCTGCGAAATGATGGTAAAGAGGGGACGGACTTTAGGCGAACTCGTGAAGGAGCTGTTCGACCAGGTTGGGCCGCACATTTACAGGAGAATCGACGTGCGCACGACCGAGAAGTATAAACAGAAGGTGCTCAGCAAGCTGAAGAAAGGACTCAAGGAAGTGGCAGGCCACAAGGTCGATCACATCCTTAAAATAGACGGGTTCAAGTATTTCTTCGCCGACGGCGGATGGATGCTCGTCCGGGCTTCCGGGACCGAGCCGCTGATCCGCTACTACTGCGAAGCCGATTCGAAGGACAAAGTCGACAAAGTCTTAGGGGCGATTACCAACCTTTAGTTCTTCAACCGCCAAGACCGCGAAGAAGGCGCAAGGGACGCGAAGAATTATCTCGTTTTCAATGCGCGTCAGCCGGTTTTCAAATTAACAAATAGGCTTTGCGGCCTTTGCGGTTAATTCCCTCACTCCGAAAACTATTTTGTTATTCCGTTTGTTCTGGATAGGAAACAGCGAAGGAAACAATGTTCGAGACATTCGACCTGTTCATAGATCAGATGCGGAAAGAGGTAAGGGCTATCGGCGCGGAAGAGCTCAGGACGCCCGAAGAAGTCGATCACGCGATAGAGACCAAGGGGACAACATTAGTCTTCGTGAACTCCACGTGCGTTTGCGCTGATGAAAGACGGGAGATTGGTCAGGATGATTCATCGCAGTGACATCGAAGGGCGAGCTCCCGAAGAGGTCGCAGGATTCCTGCGAGAGACATTCCAGGAGTACTGCTAGAAATTTATCCGCCGGCGGGGCTCCGCCACAAATGCCATGAGCCCTATACCTGGGAACTTCCCCATCACCGGCCTGGGACGGGATCCCACCAACAGGGCTCCTATTTTATTTCGCTTCCGTTTCCCGCGTCTACCGGGACGGCGCCCTTCCCGGTCCCGAAGAATCTGAAGTATAGATACAGGTTAGCAGCCATTATCAGACCGTATGCGAAGAACGGTATCTCGAACAAGGCGCTTTCCATCAGGTACCCGCTGAGCCCGGTGCCCGTCGAAGATGCCGCCAGCCTCGCGACCTGGTTTATGCCCAGTGCCCTCCCCATCTCGTCCTCATCGACACGTTTGGTGAGTTCCGACTGCTGGATCGGCAGGGCCGCAACCCTCAGCGAGGGTGCGAGGATATAAATGAGTACCGCTAGCGGAAGGGATGTTACAACCGGAAAGATCGTGTACATGAGAAGTCCTGTCCCCCTTGTCAACATCATGCTTCTCACAAATCCGAATTTCCGTTCAAGGAGCGGCGCCCCCAGAAGAGCAAACGAGGCGAGGATACCGCCGATGAAGGCATACTCTGCCATCTGAGACTTCGGGACGTGATAGACGAGAACGAAGAATGGTATGAGGAACGGGACGACCAGCCCCTGTGAGAAGCCGTTCAGCATCCCCGTTATGGTGAACTTGCCGATCGTCCTCTTCGTCTTCAATCTTCCAATTACACCCTTTGAGTCGGCAACCTTAAGCTTCCACAAGCCCGGAATCCCGGCCGCCGAGATGATCGCGGCGACGAGAAATATGTCGTTTACATCGAAAGCCTTTGAAAGGAGGGCGCCGAACGCCGCGGTCACCCCTGACATGAAAGTGAAAAGAGAAAAATACCTTGTCCTTTGAGCGGTGGGAGCAAGGGTTGCCAGGACAGTGCTTTGTATCGGTTGTACGGCCCCGCCGATGCCGCCTCCGGCGAGTGAACCGGTGGCCGAGTACCCGCCGATCATAGCCGCGGGGAAGATCACCCAAAGGCTGGACGACAAATATATGAGCAGAGCGCTCAACGGAAGGAAAGCGCTGGCTATCATCAGAGTTCCGCGCTTACCCCAAATATCGGTAGAGATGCCGGCCGAGAAACCAAGAACTGCAGTCGCGATGGTTGCGGATACATATATAAGGCCTACGACGAACACGCCGTAGCCGAGCCTGGTAAGTATGTAGTAAGGGAAGGCGACGTTGATCATCCCGGCCGCGATGCTGCGCGTAATCCTAAGCACCGCGATCAGAAGGATCCCGTTTCGATTGTACTTTTGAATTGGTGCTGGGTTGCTCATGGGGGTTAAGGAGAAGAGGCAAGGAAGAGCCCGCCGGGGCTCCTCCTCATCAGGTCGGAGTTATATACGCTTGAACCTTGCCTGGAAGAACCTGAGATGCTTCGGCTCATAGACCATCTTGAGGCCTTTCACATTCTTCCGGTTTTCATATACTTCAAGTATCGACTCGGCAGTGACGTCCATGTGAGCCTGGGTGTAGACCCGTCTCGGGATAGTAACTCGAACCAGCTCCAGCTTGGGCCGCCGGTTCTCGCCTGTCTTCGGATCGCGTCCCGCCGACACTATTCCGCGCTCCATCGTCCTGACGCCGGAGTCTACGTAGATCTCCGCCGCAAGCGTCTGCGCGGGAAACTTCTCCTGGGGAATATGCTCCAGTATCTTCTTCGCGTCGAGGAAGACCGCGTGTCCGCCGATCGGCTTGACGATGGGGATTTCCCAGTCGAGCAGCTTCTGTCCCAGGTATTCCACCTGCCCGATGCGGGAACGGATATAGTCTTCCTTTGTCATTTCTTCCATTCCGCGGGCCATAGCCTCCATGTCGCGCCCGGCCAGGCCGCCGTAAGTATGTAGTCCTTCGAACACGACCACCATGTTCCGCGCTTCGTCGAATACTTCCCTGTCGTTTATCGCAAGGAACCCGCCGATGTTTACGAGAAGGTCTTTCTTTCCGCTCATCGTCGCCCCGTCCGTGCAGGAGCAGAGCTCTTTGAGGATGGCCGCGACCGACTTCTTCCCATATCCCTTCTCCCGCAATTTTATGAAGTACGCATTCTCAACCGCACGCGTCGCGTCGAGTATTACCTTTATCCCGTGCTTGGCGGTCAGCTTGCGCACGGCTTTGATGTTCTCCATGGATACCGGCTGTCCGCCGGCCATGTTGACCGTCGCGGCGACGCTGATATACGGAATCTTGTTTGCCCCCACTTTCTTGATAAGGTCCTCGAGCTTCTGAAGGTCGACGTTTCCTTTGAATGGGTGTGTCGATTCGGGGTTGTGCGCCTCGTCGATTATGACATCTACGAAAGTTCCGCCGGCTCTCTCCTGGTGCTCGCGCGTCGTGGTGAAATACATGTTCCCGGGCACGTAGTCGCCCTGTTTGATCATAATCTGTGAGATGATGTGCTCCGCACCGCGCCCCTGGTGCGTCGGGACGAGATACTTGTAGCCGTAGTACTTCTGCATGTTGGATTCAAGGTAGTAGAAGTTCTTGCTCCCCGCGTAAGCTTCGTCGCCGAGCATCATGCCGGCCCATTGGTAGTCGCTCATGGCATTCGTACCGCTGTCCGTCAGCAGGTCGATGTAGACGTCTTCCGAACGAAGGAGAAACGTGTTGTAGCCCGCTTCTTCGATTGCCGCCACCCGATGTTGTCGGGTAGTGGTCTTCAAGGGCTCAACCACCTTTATCTTGAACGGTTCAGCCCAGCTTCGTCTTGTTGGTTTCGGATATGGCATTTTGGTTACCTCTCCCGCAAAGCGGGATCTTTGATTTGGTTGGACATATATTTTTAAAATTTATCCGCCCCGCGTGAGAGATTCAATGAAAGAAACTCCCTCCCGGAGCTCGCGTAACATGACGCGGGAATGTTAAATTGAACATGTGACCTGCAAAACACGGCGCAATAACCGGATAAGCTTCCGATGAATCTGAAATACCTGTCCATTCTCCGCGATCCGTTCAACCATGAGCCCCTGGATCTGGTAGACTCGCCGGCAGGACCTGTCCTGGTCGGCAGAGAGAGCGGGGCGAGATTCCCTGTACGCGACGGCATCCCGGTATTCATCGATCCGGCACGGATGTCGGCGGCAAATGAAAGGAGCCGCATATATTATGACATCCTCGCCCCTTTCTACCGTTTCACGCAGTCGTTCTACTATCGGCTCAAAGGGGGTGAAGCAAAATCTCGGAACGAATACTTGAAATTCGCTGGGGTGAAAGAAGGCGACATGGCTCTGGAGGTGTCGGTTGGGGATGGCGTGAACCTGCAGTTCCTTCCACGCGATGCCGAGTACTTCGGGATAGATCTCTCCTGGGGACAACTGAAGCGGTGCGGTGAAAATGCCGGCAGGAACGGAATCAACGTGGAACTCTTCCAGGCGGAAGCCGAGCACCTCCCCTTCTGCGACGGTGCATTCGATGTCGTGTTCAGCGTCGGCTCGATTAATTACTTCGAGGACAAACGCAGGGCAATCGACGAGATGTTCAGAGTGGCAAAACCGGGCGCGCGCATGATGATAGCCGACGAGACCGAACGGTCGGCGCACGCACACAACTGGCTCCCCATCTACCGCGGCTACTTCAACAGCTCAAAGGCACGTCCGGGTCCGCCGACCGACTTACTTCCGGAAAACGCGCGTGATGTCATGCTCACGGAGATACGCGGCGGCGCATACTTCTGCCTGAGTTTCAGGAAAGCGATGTAATTCTCTTCGAAGAGAGCAGCGGTCCCTACTTCACTACTCTGAAATTGAAGTTGGGGCTCTGGAAGACGCCCATCAGCCTGAGCCACATCGGCAGCAGCATCTCCTGCGCCCTTGCACCGGTGATATCGCCCAGGTCCGTCACCGATTGCCAGCCGAACCAGTCCTTCAATATTTTCACCACCTGCAACTTCGCCGCGGTATCGTTCCCGCTCACAAACATTTCGTGGGGGCCGGGAATCAGGGACGGCTCGACCATCACCTTGCAGTTGACCGTGTTCAGAGTCTTCACGACCTTCACGCCGGGAAACGCACGCTATATCTGCTCACCCAGCGAGTCGGTGTTACACACGCTGAGAGACGGCGGCATCCCCTTCGAGAAGTCGAAGGGGTTCGATATATCGATCAGGATCTTTCCGTTCAACCTGTCTGCTCCGGCGAGCTTGAGCGCGGATGTCGCTCCCGCACCCGAAGTGCAATTGAAGATTATCTCGCCGAAACCCGCGGCGTCGGCAAAAGTACCGTGAGAGGCTTTTGCCCCTGCCGACTTCGCCCATTCATCCGCCTTCGTATTGCCTGCCGTCCGTGAGCCCATCTTCACCTCATGGCCAAGCCCGATGAGCTTGGTTCCGATGCTGCTGCCGACCATACCCGTTCCGAAAATACCTATCTTCATTTTCCCTCCGACATTGTTTCATTTTGCGATTTACTTGCTGCCATTTTACTAACAATCGACGGGGTGAATCGTTCCGTGACTTCACACTGTTGCCGCAGGGGTTTTCACCGGCCGATAAGTACCCGGCACCGTCCTGAAACCGATCGCAAGCCTGTTCCATCCGTTTATCGCAACGACCGCCACGGCTAGGTCCACTATTTCTTTCTCATCGAACTGTTCCCTGACGGCTTCATAAACATCGTCCGGTACGTGCGTCTCGCTCACAAGAGTAACGGTTTCCGTCCAGAGGAGTGCAGCCCTCTCGCGCTCCGTATAAAACGGCGCCTCGTGCCACGCGCTCAGTCCGTAGAGGCGTTGTTCCGTCTCGCCGTTTGCCCGGGCGTCCTTCGTATGCATATCGATACAATAGGCGCAGCCGTTTATCTGGGAGGCGCGGAGTTTGACGAGTTCGAGAAGTGACCGTTCGAGGCCCGAATTATCTACATAGCGCTGCAACTGGCGCATTACATCGAACGCGCCCGGAGCAACTTTGGAATAACTTAATCTTGGTTTCATTCCGATTCCGTTGTTTTAGGTTTTTGATGCTCAAATCTGCTTTTCGTGATTACTACCTTCCATATCTCGGGCCCCTTCTCGACATAATCCCAGTTGAACATGCCGGGCTTCTCTGCGCTGAATTCGTGGTAGAGCGGTTTAGGGTCGTGATCGTTTATAAGCATCATGCTCTGTCCGGCTTCAAGTCTCTCGAAGGCGGCATAGATCATCGCATGTTTTTCCTTCGGCATTATCGGCCTGACATCCAGAAGAACTCTATCTTTTTCAATCGACATTTCTATCACCTTTCTTCCTGACAATTTATCGGCGACATCAACTCCCCACCTTGATATCGGTCAAGTATCGACAGATTATCACAGGAAGAAAAGAAGGCGGGTGCGGACCGAAAATGGCTTTTCTTGACTTAGGTCAATTTTTTCTTCACGACCGTCGGCTAATATTCAGATGAAATTATCCGAAAGTTCTATATCGATTCCAGGAGAAGAAAATGGACGAATTGAAAACCGAAAAATTATCACCTTGGTGGAAACAGTCGGTAATCCTGATAATGATTGCCGCATTCAGCGTTCTGATTTTTGTCGCCGTGAAGAGTTACAGGGACGCGCCGCCGATCCCGGACAAGGCGGTCGATCCTCAGGGTAACATTATTTTCACTTCTGCCGACGTTAAGGCGGGCCAGGAGGTGTTCCTGAAATACGGGTTGATGGAACACGGCACGGTACTCGGACACGGCGCTTATCTCGGCCCGGATTATTCCGCAGAATACCTGCATCGTGAGGCAATGACTGTTCAGGGCGAACTGGCCTCGCAGAAGTACAAGACTCCCTACGACAGCCTGACCCCCGACCAGAGAAACAGTATCATCGCCGATGTTCAGGCCATGCTTCACACGAACCGGTACGACGAGGCGACGGGTGTACTCGCACTTACCGGGCCGGAGGCAGATGCCTTTCGGAGTGAGCTCCAGCATTGGGCAGACTACTTCACCAAGCCCGATAGAGCACCGGGTTTGCCGGCAGATTTCATCTCGGATCCGGTGCAACTCAGGCAGCTGAATTCGTTCTTCGCGTGGGCTGCATGGGCTGCCGTTACGAACCGACCGGGCAAGGATTATTCTTACACCAACAACTGGCCGTTCGACAGCCTGGCCGGGAACGGTCCGACCAGCTCCGCCCTGATCTGGAGCGCGTTAAGCCTGGTCTCACTCCTCGGGATGACCGGGCTCATACTCTTTATCTTCGGGAAGTTCGATTATCTCGGATGGAAATCGGAAGTTGGAGATCACTTCCCGAAATCTTCAGCCATACCGCCGACAGAGAGCCAGAAAGCGCTCCTGAAATACTTCGTGGTTGTGGCCTGCCTCTTTGTGCTTCAGACGTTAGCGGGCGGCGCATTGGCTCACTATCGTGCAGAGCCGTTCGGCTTTTACGGACTCGATCTGGAGAAGTGGCTCCCATTCAATGTCCTCAGGACATGGCACCTTCAGCTTGCGATCTTCTGGGTAGCGATGTCGTTCGTCGCAGGCGGCCTTTTTCTCCCGCCTTTGCTCAGCAAATCGGAACCCAGGGGACAGAAGTTCTGGGTCAACTTCCTGTTTGGAGCTGTGGTAATAGTGGCGCTTGGGAGCCTCTTCGGCGAGTTCCTCGGCATCAACCAGTTCCTCGGGAAACTCTGGTACTACTTCGGTATGCAGGGCTGGGAGTACCTCGACCTCGGCAGGGCCTGGCAGTTCCTCCTTATCATCGGACTCGTCATCTGGCTCGTCCTGGTTTTCCGCGGACTGAAACCCGCGATGAAGGACAAATCCCAGAAGGAGCTGAGCTCGCTCTTCCTCTACTCCGCCGTGGCAATTCCGCTGTTCTACCTCCCGGCACTCTTCTTCGGGCCGACGACAAACTTCACGGTTGCAGATAACTGGAGATTCTGGATAATACACCTCTGGGTCGAAGGCTTCTTCGAACTCTTTGCGACGGTCATGGTGGCGGTAATATTCTATCAGCTCGGCCTCGTCCGGGCGACGTCAGCCACGCGCGTGGTATACCTCGACGCCATCCTCTACCTCGGCAGCGGGATCATAGGAACCGGCCACCACTGGTACTGGACAGGCCAGAGCAACATAACGATGGCACTGGGTACCATGTTCTCGGCGATGGAGGTAGTCCCGCTGACACTTCTGACACTCGACGCATGGGATTTCATCAGGCTTACAAGGAAGACTTCGCCTGTCGTAGATCCCGCCAGCGGGAACGGCGGAGCCCGGATCGCGCAGGGACAGAAGTGGGCGTTCTATTTCCTGATGGCAGTCGGCTTCTGGAATTTCCTTGGAGCCGGCGTGTTCGGCTTTCTGATCAACCTCCCGATCGTCAGCTATTACGAGGTGGGAACGCTCCTTACGCTGAACCACGGCCACGCGGCGATGATGGGCGTGTTCGGAATGCTCGCGCTCGGGCTCATGATGTACACGCTCCGCAGGCTGTCCACGGACGACGTCTGGAGCAAAAACGAAAAATATGTCAGGACCGGTTTCTGGGGTTTGAACGTCGGGCTCATGCTCATGGTGCTGCTCGACATGTTCCCGGCCGGCATCCTTCAACTTGCGGACGTCGTCAACCATGGCTACTGGCACGCGAGGAGGCTCGCCTTCATCGACGCCGGGACGTTCCACACGCTAGAGTGGCTCCGACTCGTCGCCGACGTGGTGTTCATAGCGGCGGGTGCGATACCGATCCTGATTTTCACACTCCGGATATTTGCCGCGAGAAAAAAGATGTGGAAGGCCCTTTCGAGCCAGGTCTAGCGCCCATTTCCCGTTTCTTGAGTCCGTCCGTCTTAGTCCGGCGGACGGACTTTCTGCCTGATATGATTTATGCCCGGTTGCGAGTGATATTCACGAAATTTCTTTCAGCCGCTTCAAGTCAGCCACGAAGATCCTCTTCGAACACTCCCTGATGATCTTCTGATTCTTCAGCTTCCTTAAGGCTCGCGAGAGCGTTTCAACCGCCATACCGAGCTGGGAGGCAAGATCTTTCTTGCTTGACGAAAGGACGAAAAAGGGTTCGGGTTTGTCGATCGTCCCGTTCAAGGTGATCTCACCGACAATATATCGCGCGAGCCTTCCCTCAACGCCCGCGGAGAGCTGTCCGAACCTCCTGTTGAGCTCCGTAAGTCGGAGCGCCAGCACTTCCGAAATCTTGATAGCGACGGAAGAGCTCTTCTGAAGCAGTTTCCTGAACTCGACGGCAGGGATGTAGTAGAGAAGGGAATCTTCAATCGCCTCGGCGCAGGCGGGATACACTGTTTCGCCCGTGAGTATCGGGGCCTCAGCGAAACTGCGGTACGGTTTCAGTATGTGAAGCACGGTCTCGCCGCCGCTGCCGGAGAGCTTGTAGACTTTCACCGATCCGCTCAGAACCACGTAGAATCCGGTAAATTTCTCGCCTTCAAGGAAAACGATCCTGTCCTTCGCAAACTTCCTGACGACGCTTATGTCCTTTATCATATCGAGTTCGTCGTCGCTTAGCTTCGCGAAGATCGGAATTTCTTTCAGGAACTCAGCCGTCTCTTTCATTTCTCTCCGGCAATATGGCGCAGAATCCGAAATCCATCCCGCGGAAATTTACCAGATCGACAAAGTGTATTCAATGCGAAGGCCGACCATCACAGTACCAGGCCCAGCCCTGCGAGGGACGATTTCGTATCTTCGTAACTCTTGTGGTGTATCGCCCTCAAACCGAGTCCTGCCGCCACCTGCGCGAACATTGCGCGATCGTCGATGTAGACCGACTCATCTGGAGACACCTGCGCAACGTCGAGCGCTATCCGGTAGATATCCATGTCGGGCTTCCTAAAGTGCACAAAGCAGGACGACACGAAGAAATCGACGAACTCTGCCAGCCCGAAAGTTGTGATCCTGTATTCGTTGACTTCTCTCCCCTCGTTGCTGATCACGCCCACTTTCAGGCCGTACTTGATCTTTAGAGATTTCACAAGTTCTATCATCCTAGGGAACGGTTTCGATTGAGCAAACATGAACTCTCTGAAATCTTCCCGCGCAAACTCCCGCTTCTGATAGAAGACGATCCTGTCGAGGTATTCCTTCAGACTCAGCTTTCCGGATTCGTACGTGTCATAGGTGAGGTGATGGCGCTCGTTCAGCTCTTCGTAATCGAGGCCAAATTTCTTTGCCGCTTCCCGTCGTGAATTGTGGTCCCATCCGTTTGTAAGCAACACGCCGCCGATGTCGAGAAAAAGTGTCGACGGTCCATTCATCCCTCCCATGGTGCTCCTCCATTGCTGAATCTGCGATTATGCAGGAACGTGCCCGTTTTACTTCTTCAGAGCGCTCTTAATGCACTCGTCCAGCCTTTCCAGACCCGCGACCACATCATCACCGAAATCGATACGCAAGACCCTTCGCTCGTGCTGTCTCAACGCTTCAAGATCACCGAATGCCTGGGCCCTCTTGAAAACGGAAAAACTGTACGGCTGGCCGGGAAGCTGCGCATCGACAAGATCGTCGGCGGTCAGCTGGATGAATAGTCCGGTGTTCGGCCCGCCTTTGTGATATTGACCCGTGGAGTGGAGAAAGCGCGGACCGTAGCCGAACGTCGTCGTCAGGTGAAGCGCCTGTTGTATCGTCGCGCGGATCGATGCGAGGCGGTCGTCCACTTCCTCGCTCATGGGCAGGTACGCCATGAAGGGGATGTAATCGCCGGGTTTCGAGAGGGCAAGGAAGGACTTCATGACTTCCTCGAGAGTCTTCCCCTTCACTTTCCCGAACACCTTGATGTTCCCATCCTCAACTGAGACCGGTTCTTCGGGAAGCTTGCCGCTGCTGCGCACCTCGTCGAGGAGCCTGTTGGTGTTGTCCTTGCTCTCCTGAACGTTCGGCTGATCGAAGGCATTTATGCCGATGATCGAGCCGGCAGTCGCGGTGGCGATCTCCCATCTGAAGAACTCCTGCGCAAGGTCGTAGAGATCGGATATCTCTATGCTGACCACCGGATGTCCCGCGTCGCTCAGTTTTCGCACGCGCTCATCGACCTCCGGCTCGACCGCCCCCTTTAATTTTATGTGAGCGAAGAATCTGTCATTACCATAGTCCCGTGGATCCAGGACCGGCTCGTCGCTCACCGGAAGAATACCTTTCCCTTCCTTGCCAGTGCTCTCCGCAATGAGTTGTTCAAGCCACAGTCCAAGAGTTGCCACCTTCCTGGAGACTATGAACGTAACCTTGTCTCTCCCCTTGAGCGCGAGCTCACCCATCGCAGCGCCCAAGGTCAGTCCGGGATTCTTGCCGGCTGGTACACACTGATCGCAGGCGTGTGCCATTCGGAGGGCACGTACCAGAAGCTCCTGCACGTTCACTCCGAGGAGAGCCGCAGGCACCAGGCCGAAGTAGGAGAGTGCCGAGTAGCGTCCGCCGATATCCGCGAAGTTGAGGAACGTATGCTTGAAACGCCGCTCCTTGGCAACCCCCACGAGTTTCGACCCTGGATCGGTGATCGCTACGAAATTGGCTCCGGCGTAAGTACCCTTCAGCACTTTCACCTTATCGTAGAAGTAGTCACCGAATGCGTTAGGCTCGGCGGTCGTACCGGACTTGCTCGCCACGATGAAAAGGGTGTCTGCGAGCGGCACTTCCTTCTCGATCTTCCGGACTGTCGCGGGGTCGGTCGTGTCCAGGACAGTAAGAGGGATTCCTCCTTCCGGCAGCCCGAACGACTCCTGCAGGACCAAAGGAGCAAGGCTGCTCCCCCCCATCCCCATGTGCACGACGTGCCTGATGCCTGCGTCTTTTACTTCCGCAACGAAATTTGTAAGATCGCCGATGACATCCTCGATCTTCTCCGCCACGTGGAGCCAGCCGAGCGAGTTTCTGATTATCTTACGGCTCGCTTCGTCGTTCTTCCAGAGCGAGGCATCTTTTTGCCACAGCCGTGCCGCGAATTGTTCTTTCTCCAGCGCCACAATCCTGTCTTTGACCGCCTTTTCGAGAGAGCCGAGCGAATATTTTTCCGGATCTGCCGGCTCTTTCAGCGCCGACTCACGCTTGACGGCAAGCGATTTGAGAAGCGTTTCGTACGCATCGGCAAATTTCTTGACCCCTTCCTCTTCCAGCTGCCGGGTGACCTCGTCGATATCTATCCCGAGCAGCGGGAGATGTTCGAGTACTCTCCGGGCAACATCGAGATCTATTTCGAGCCTGGAGGTTGGATCGCCGTGGTCGCGATAGGCATTGAGCGTCTCCAGGGGGAGGGTGTTTATCGTCTCGGGACCGATGAGCGCTTCGACATATTTCACATCGCTGTAAGCCGGGTTCTTTGTGCTCGTGCTGGCCCAAAGGAGACGCTGCTTCCTGGCGCCCTTCGAGGCAAGTTTCCTGAAATGCTCGCTTTCGAAGACCTCGCCCGAGATTTCGTACGCCATCTTCGCGCTGGCGATCGCGACCTGTCCGCGCGCCCGGACCGCCTCCGCCGTGTCGGGCCCCTGCTTCCAGATTTTCTCCTCGAAGACCTTGTCAACCACGACGTCTATCCTGCTGAGAAAGAAACTCGCCACCGAGGATATTCCATCCAGGCTCAATCCTTTTCCGGCCCGCTCCTCTAGTCCGGACAGATAGGCTTCCAACACCTCCCTATATCGCGGGAGGCCGAACAGAAGCGTAACATTCACATTGATCCCTTCGCTTATGAGCCGGCGGATCGCATCGAGTCCTTCCTCCGTGGCCGGGACTTTGATATATACATTCGGCCTCTTCACGGCTTCCCACAGGCGGCGAGCTTCCTCGACTGTCCCTTTTGAATCGCGGGCAAGGGACGGAGAGACTTCCAGGCTTACGTACCCGTCTCCGCCTCTTGTCTTCTCGTATGTTTTCTGGAATACGTCGGCGGCCTGCCTGATGTCCTCGACCGCCAATTCACGGTAAATTTCCTCAACGGACTTTCCCTCGAGAGCCATGGCGCGCACGGCCTCATCGTAGTCATGACTCCCCGCGATAGCCTTTTCGAATATTGAAGGGTTGGAAGTAACTCCCGATATACCGTCCTCACCGATTCGCCTCTCGAGCTCGCCGGAGACGATCATCTCTCTCCGGATGAAATCCATCCAGATGCTTTGTCCGAGTTTCTCGAGATTCAAAAGTGGGTTGACCTTCATCTGGCGTTCTCCTTGTCCTCATATGCAGTCACTTTCGCGAGCCGCCGCCGATGACGCTCGGCTCCGCTGAAAGACGCGTTCAGGAATGTACCGATTATTTCCCACGCGAGCTCATTGCCGATCACCCTTCCTCCCAGGCAGATCACATTGACGTCGTCGTCTTCGACGCCCTGATGTGCCGAAAAGGAGTCGTGAATGAGAGCTCCGCGTACGCCTCTGATCTTGTTCACGGCAACAGAAGCACCTACACCGCTCCCGCATATGGCAATTCCCCTCTCCACTTCCTTCGCCGAGACTCCTTTGGCAAGCGGTATTACGTAATCCGGATAATCGTCGCTGTCGTCCAGCTCAGCTGCCCCAAAGTCGACCACATCGTGGCCGGATTTTCTCAGGCGCGAAGCTATTTCACGTTTCAGGTTGAATCCGCCGTGATCGCAGGCGATGCCGATCCGCATTGGTGCTCTCCTCGTTGAATAACGAAACAATTGCGCGTTCACTTGGGGAACGCGCTCTATCTGCTTTAACAAAAATAACACATTTGAGCGTTTCATGTTCAATGAATTAATGAATTATGGTGATAATAGACGAATCAGCGCCCATTAAAAGATATTGGGATATAGATGGGATTCCCGTTGGTCAAAGACAGGTCTAAGCGGACGTCGAAAAAAAAGAAGCCCGGTCGAATTGCCGGGCTTCCGGAAGCATCAGAGAGAGAAGGAGAGAAGTCGTGCTTAGTAGTTCACAGTCATTGTAAATGTCCCGGTATATGCTCCCGGGGTTTGGCCAGAGGGAATCGCGCCAAGATTCCCTCCAAGCCACAGATAGTAGTTGCCGGCGCTGAAGTTGGATCCGTTGAGAGTTACGTTTGCGCCGGAAGGTACGTTTGTCGATGATGCCTGCCCTGATGACGAAGAAGAGCCATAAACACTCGGTGTGAAGATCAACGTGGACCCGCCTGGGCCGTTTAAAGTTACGCCGGAATATGTCACGGTAACGCTGCTTCCGCCGTTGCCCGTTACGGTGAAAAGGACGCTGCTGCTTTGCGCGCTTATCGCGGAGGGAGCCGTGCCCGCCACGACAGTGCCGAAATTAAGAGGCCCGCCCGAAACGGCAAGTGTGAGACCCTGAATAACCGTCGCGCTGATTGTCACGTTGTTGTTGGCGGTGTTTTGCGCGAAGGATTTCGCATTTGCCATCAAAACCACCACAAGCGCGAGGACCAGCTTCGCAGCCAGGCTCATGCGTCCCGGCTTCGCCGTGTCCGATATTCCTGAATGCCGTTTTGAAATCATCTTTTTCATGTTCACTTATATTAGGGCAATAGGCATGCCGGTAAAAATGGCTCAAAACGGCGTCTTTTGGGGGAGTTTGACTGCGCATAGACGGGGCGCTGTTACGAAATCGTAACGAAATATTGGGGAAAGGGGAGACCACGAAGACTCTTCCAGGCCTCTCAAATTGGCGGGAAACCGCGAAACTGGACGGTCTTACTCGGTGAGCCGACAGGAGAACAGATCTGTCTGTCGCGGTTCGTAGAAGGCCGGGCTGGACGGAGGCGGTCTATCCGGGCTTTCGCTGCCTGGAGAAGTATGCTAGTGCCATTCCAACTAATTTTAGCAAACAACGTGCGGCTAAAATTATCGTTGGAATGAGCACCTCGCCAGATTTTTCTTCGACGGGATTAGCAAATGATAGTTGGATGAGCACTAGCTGCTAATCCTCAACACCCGTAAGTTTTCCGAGCACCTTGCTTGTCATCGCACTGATCTTCTTGTTCATGTCGTAGACGGCGCGCCTCTCCGATTCATCCCGTGAAAGTTGGCCCGACCGCCCATTCTCGGAAGAACTGAAGATCACATCGCCGGTAGTCGCATCGCTCGCATTCAATTCAAGGTGCCATCTGCAGTAGTACCATCCATCTACCGGTTCAGACGAGGGCTTCGTGCTGCTGGAAACACTTATAAGGAGGTCGCCTCCCTTCTTCGACACCCGCTTCACGACGAACCCCTTTGCCGTAAACAGATCGGTTACCGTTTGATTCAATACTTCGGAACCGACCCCCTCACCCGTCACGCCGATAACGAAATCGTTTTGAAGGAACCTCATAATTTCCGAATTCTCAGTTTCAAACGAATAAGGAGGTTCAATTCCTTTTCCGCTCCCCGAAACTATTCTCAGATCGGAGTTGAGCTCGTTTCTATCGGAGAGCAGCGATTTCTTCAGGAGCAAAAGCTTCAACTTGTCGATCTTGCCGGCGGCGGAATCCGTTTTTCCCCGGAGCCGTTCGACCTCCGAATCGAGTTCGCCAATTCGTTCCTTGATCTTCAGAGAAGCCTTTTCGCGGTCCAGCACCGCCAGCGCGTAGTATGTCGCGTCTTTGGGATTCTGCCACACTTCCGCAATCTCCGTCCCCTCGAGCGTCTTTTTCAGTCCCATGTCGATCTTAGACCTGGTCACTTCCCTGGATTCCGCCGTTACATTGCCCTGCGTGTTCTTGAGGGTCTCCGACCTGTTGACCGATATATCCGCCTTTATGTTGACCCTGAAGATCTCAGCGATATGGGCCCTTGCCTGGCTTTCCGCATCCTGCCTGGTATCGCCGCTGCCGACACCGACCATGTAAAACTCATCCGGGTATTCCCTGCTCTTCCCGCGCACCCAGTCGGGCTCCTGCGCGAAGAGGAACGAGTTGAAAAACAACAACAACGTCATCGATAGCACGATTCTCATGACACATTTCCTTCATCTTACATCCGGGACGATCTGCACGGAGACCGTACCGGGTTTGATTGTTATCGCCCTGTTGTCCACCGACTGGCAGGCTTCGTCAGAAATGCTCAGATCATAATTCCCCTCCGGCAGCTGAAACCTGGCGATCTGTATGTCGTGCGGGAGTATCCTCCAGGTCCGGATGTCCGCTTTCTCGGAAGCGTCGTACGCCGCGTCGACAACTACGCTCGTGAGAAAATTCGCGAGGGGGGAGTCATCCTTTTTCTTCATCTCTTTCTTTGCTTTTTCGGCGGCAAGAAACTTCATGAGGGCGCGTCCCGCGGTCTTCAGGTAAACAAGCCCGATACGCTCGTCGAGATTCCTTGCGGCTATGGCTGTCACGTTCTCCCCCAACTCGGAAGACAGCTCGGAGGACGTTGCACCGCCGCGCAACTCGAGACGATATGGGCGGACCCAGTTCTGCCGGGCCTGGAATTTCGGGATCGCCGCAACAAACGTGTGGGTGGTGCCGTCCTTGTCCATTATCGACACTTTCAGCTTCACCTCTTCCTTAACGGGTCCCTTCCCCGAGTATATAATGATCAGAAGTGTCCCCTGATTTCTCTGCGGAGAGGCGTACTGCATACCGAACAGGTTTTCATATTCACGGCGTTCATCGTCAAATCCGAGCAGGCCGGCCGTCCGGATCAGGTCCGATTTCAGGAAGGAGGGGCAGCCCGTCGCGTATAGGGTATCATATTCTCGATACCCGTCATAGGCCAGTTTATACGATATGAAGGCGTCGTTCAGTTCGCCGTTTGCCTCGTAAAGTACCCCCATGATGTAGCGGACGAACGCATCCTGCTTGTATGAATTCTTGCCGTCGTACTTTCTCGAATACTCGTTGAGCTTGAGGTCGACTTTCCGTGCCTCTACTATCGCGTCCTCGATCTTGCCGAGCTTTGCGTAGTTCAGCGCAAGGAAGAGATTGACATAGACCTTCTCGAAATCTTCGCCCTCGTACGGCAGCAGGTTGTCGTTCACCAGCAACGAGCCTACCCCTTTCGAGATACTCTGGGTATATAGCTCGTCCATCTGTCTCTCGCTCTCGAGCAGGCGGAGATTGCTGGCGTCGTAGTCTCCGGCGTAGTGCCTCAGGAGGCCGGTCTCGAGGTTGTAGAGCACCGAGCTGCTTTCACCATAGGTCTTGCGGTTATCTTCGACGACCTTTGCGGCTACGTCGAACCTGTTCGCGCTGACCTGCGTGTCTACCTGTTTGTAGAACTCCACACTCATCGCGCATCCCTGCAGGAAAAGCGCGAGGAAGAGTGCGGTTCTTACTCGGAAAGCTGTCGGGCCACGGACTCCGCCGTCATTCAAACCAGTCATCGATCAGAATTTGTATTTGTCCTGGTTTACTATCTTCTTGATCTTCTTTTCGCCGATCCACACTTTCTGGTTGGTCTCCATGTCGACGAGTTCCATGTTGATCTGGTAGTATTTCACAGCCTCCCCACCCTCCTTGTCGATAATCGAGGAGATGTTCCCGATCAGCATGAAATCGGCTCCGGTTTCCTGCCCGGGGCCTTTTTGGGTATCTTCGGATGCTTGTTTTGCCTGGTCCTTGCGTTCTTCGCGGATCTGATCGCGCTCACCCGAGCTGGCCACGAAATTCACGACGCCGTCATTAATAAGCGCGCGCTCGAGGTCCTTGACGAACGTCGTAACATCTATGTGCTCGTACGTGCGGTTTGTGATCCTTCCGACGATGACAGTCGGCTTCTTCCCTTTATCCTGCCTGAAGTTGTCCACCCAGCCGCCCGAGGTAAGATCCGTTATCATCGTCTGGGAGACCAGACGGGAATCGGTGTCGTTCCAGTCGCCGCTGACGTCCGTGACGGAGTCCGCGCTTACGCGGGAAACCTGGCGTGACGAAGAACAGGCGAACAGCATTACGGAGAATAGAAACATCAGCGCTCCGTAGGTCGCACTCCGCACGATCGGGGACGACAGTAGCGGCCGCGCGGATTTCCACCTCGTAATCATTTTGTCCCTTTCTTTATTTGGTAATTACTGTCCAAATCAAATTTCGTCGCGCGGCCCCGGCCCGAATCGAAAACGGATTTCGCAGCGAAGATCCACGCCGGTGTTTCATGGCTCGCCTGCGACTCTGCCGATATTCTTCCTGTCGACCGCTGCCAGGACATAGTAGATCCGCTCCCGTGCGTCGAACCATCTGGCAACCACACCGAAATCGCGCAGCACCACCGAAACCTGTTCGTTGAGTATCGCCTGGCCCGAACCGGTCACATTCTTCTCCATCGCGATCAGCGAATCTCCGGCTTCCTTTGCCAGGCCGACGATAGCCATGCGCTCTGCAGATTCCCATGAACTCGTCTCGTAGAAGTACGCCGGCGCGACACCCAACGAGAATATGCAGGAATTCGTGCTCGGCGTGCCGTGTATCCAGGCAGGCTGTTCTATCCCCATTGGAACGAGTTTCTTCATCGAATCAGGAATCGCGCAGTTACCAGACACGACCAGCGAGATGACCATTTCGGCTCCGATGTAAACCTCGGCTGCTCCGGTGTCCGCGGCGGCCCGCTTCAAGGCTGCCGAATCGACCGACATGCGAAGGTCGCTTCCCATCCATGCGGTTCCGGCCTCGGTGGCCCAAAAGGCCTGACCACCTTCGACAGTCGTCATGCGTTGTCGTGCCAGGTTCTGGCGAGCATTTCGCGAAGTCTGCGAAGCGGAGGAGTCCTCATAGAATCCTTTGTTGGAGTAGCCGACCGCCGTCAAGCCACATTCCAGCGATCCCTGTTCAAGGAACCATCTGGGGTACAATTGAGGCCGGGCGGCGTTCGAAAAAAGTACAAGGAAAATCAGGACTCCGATGCTTCGCACGTCGATGACCTGCTATGTTATTGCTGTTGACTCTGCTGCTTCTTGAAATCTTCGTACTTCTTCACTTCGTCATCGAGTTCCTTGAAGGTCTGCGTGGCCCTGAAGCGTGTGTACATCTGGTCGTTCTTCTTCATCTGATCCATGAATGCCTGGTTCGCCGCGCCGATCGGGTATTCCACAAGAACATAGGCACGCCACAGGTTTGCGTCCTTGCTTATTTTGTGACTCTTGACGTGACTTCCGTTGAGCGTTGTGGATACGACCGTCTTCTCGGCCTCGGTGAACATCTGGAGAAGCTGTGCGTCGTTCCCGGTACCTGTCTCTTCAGTGAATCTCTTCTGCAGCCCCTGGATACGGAGCTCAATCTGTCGACCGATGTCCGTTCTGGCGGCTGCCGTTGCCTTATCCACCGCAAGCTGCATATCCTGAGAACTCTGCGTGTTGGCCGCATACAGGTAGTTAGGATCCTGCGGCGGGTTCATGTACCAATCGGGTACATCACCGGTGTCTGCCGATTGCAGTCCCTTTGAACTACTGCAGCCGGCGATACCGACCGCGACGAGAACGGCAAGAACAAATACGTACCTCATGTTTCAACCTCCTGTTGTTTTTGACATGTGAATCAAATTTCGAGCGTACATTCTTGTTAAAAACAGGACGATGCCGGGCTTGCCAGTGCCCGAGAGGGAGGCAGCGCGAGCTTAAGTGAAGATTCCCGAGATGGCGATTTTGTATCCGAAGATACCCTTGACTACCAGAGCCGGATCCCTGAACGTTTCCGGTCCTTCCGCGGCGGCCCGCAACATAGCTCCCTATTGCATACCTTGACTTTACATGTCCGGAAATTGCCCCGGACATGAAAAAGTAACCCGCAGATGATTTACATGCAAGAAAGAGTGTGACGGGGTTCAACACCCCCTATTGATCTGTTCCAGCCCTCATTACAAGATAAGTTCTACCGCAACATCCGCAACGAATTACCGGGACCACTATACTCAGAACCCGGTCGCGGCTTTTCCTCCTTATGCGTAGCATCCTCCTGCCGCACCGGGGGCAAACCGGTTCCTCCCTGACCGCAAACACCTTCGAAATCACTCTCTGAAGCGACATGGCTTCCTCCTCCCTATAAAAAAGCCACGGCTGCCGTCTTTCTCAGACGCTGAGTCCTTTCGTACTGAAAGGCCATTATGGAAGAGAGGCCGGCAGCTCCTGATTCAGCTGTGCCAAGAACTCATATTGGCGTTAGGACCGCTCTCCTGACACGCACCTGACACGACAGACTTTACTGATTTCCGGGGTGAATTGCAACGGGGGTGCAAAAAATTACTACCTATTGCCTGAAAAGGGGACTACCGGCTCTGCCCGCAGGATACTCTCCACCGCACGGTGGACAGAATCTGGCCGTCGGATAGTAGATCGGCTCGAAGCACTCGGGACACTGGTCGAGGAGCCTCGTTCCGCAAACTTCACAATAGATCGCCGGTGAATCGATTTCCTCAAAGGAAGGGCAGAGCCTGAAGCTATCGCAGCTATTAGAAACACGTTCCGGTTTCTCGACCATCTTCAATTCTCTCATTGCATTTGACTCTCGTCGCTAAAACTATCTAACATCGGCCGAAGACGGCGTCCAATATGCGGTTTTGGTATAAAAGCACCATTCCTGAATGTGACACCAACGATAACCCGTCGATGCCCATACTTGATAATCTTGGCGGTTTGTGATAGTTTCAAAATGAGAAAGCGACATGGAGGAGCACCTTCCCACACACAGTCCTGTTGACATCCGTCAGGATCCATTATCAGGCAGGATCAACCCGCTCAAGCGATCCGCGTTCCACTTATCAAGACAGATCATTCCCGATTTGCAGGAAAATTGTTCCAGCCATGTTTCGGCAACCCGTGTGAAAGGCATGCTGCGGCCATCCCCAGCTGCCACATAAAGAACCTACCCATCACATCGGAGGTAAGAGACAATGAGATCCACAAAACCCGCGAAGCTGTCAGGGCTTCTCGTTTTCATGCTCATGCTCTGCGCCCCTCTCTCTCTGGGCGCGCAGCAGTTGAATCCCGATCCGGCCGTGTTCTCCGGACTTCATTACAGATTCGTCGGTCCAGGCGGAAACCGGGTATCGGCCGTCGTAGGAGTCCCGGGAGATCTTAACGTCTACTATGCCGGTGCTGCTTCGGGAGGAGTGTGGAAGTCGGTCGACGGCGGGATTCACTGGGCTCCGATATTCGATAAGGAGCCGGCGCAGTCGATCGGCGATATCGCGATAGCACCGTCGGATCATAACATTGTCTGGGTCGGGACAGGCGAGCCTTTCATCCGGAGTAACGTGTCCATCGGTGACGGTGTCTACAAATCCACTGACGCCGGAAAGACATGGGTGCATATGGGCCTCACGGAGACCGGGCGCATTTCCAGGGTGGTTATCGATCCTACCAATCCAGACATCGTCCTCGTCGCAGCGGAAGGAAATTGCTACGGACCGCAGCAGGAGAGGGGAGTTTTCCGTACGACGGACGGCGGCAAGACGTGGAAGCGCGTGCTCTTCGTAAACGAGAACACCGGTGCATCCGATCTGGCAATGGATCCCAAAAATCCTCGCATCCTCCTGGCCGGTATGTGGCAGTACGTGATCCACACCTGGGGACAGAACAGCGGCGGACCTGGAAGCGGAGTCTGGATGTCGCGCGACGAGGGAGTCACGTGGGAACACTTGACGAACGGTTTGCCCGAGCCTCCTATCGGAAAAATAGCCGTCGGTATCGCGCAAAGCGACCCTGATGTAATGTATGCGCTCATCGAAACGGGAGGAAACGGGCGCGGCTCGTTGTGGCGCTCCAACGACGGAGGAAACGAGTGGCACGTCGTCAGTTACAACCGCATGTTGAACGAACGCCCTCATTACTACACCCGGCTGATGATTTCTCCCGACAACGCAAACGAAGTCTACTTCCCTTCCAACGAAATACGGTACACTCTCGACGGCGGGAAGACGGTCTACCAGACCTACTGGGGCGGCGACAACCACGCGATGTGGGCCGACCCGACCGACGCCGACCGCATGATGATAGGCTGTGATGTCGGGGTCTTCATATCCACGACACACGGGAAAAGCTGGCACCACATCATCCTTCCGATCGGACAGATGTACCACGTCGCTGTGGACAACAGGATTCCCTACAACTTATACGGGAACATGCAGGACGATGAATCCGTCCGGGGACCGAGTAACACCCGCACTTACGAAGGTATTCCGTCCAACGTGTGGGCAACGACTGCCGGATGCGAGTCGGGCTTCTCATACCCCGATCCTGTCGACGACAACATAGTCTGGGGAAACTGCTACGCGGGAGAAGTGGACAGGTTTGACTTGAGGACGGGCCAGACGCGATCTGTCAGTCCCTGGCCGAGCAAGTCTCTCGACTCGCCCGCGGGTGTTTTGAAGTACAGGTGGAACTGGACCATGCCGCTTGTGATCGACCCTCTCCATCACAACACCGTATACGTCGGCAGCCAGTACGTGCACAGGACGACCGATGCCGGGCAAAGCTGGGAGATTATAAGTCCAGACCTGACGCTCAACGACCACACCCATATGGGAAGCTCGGGCGGACTTACTCCCGACAACCTCGGCGTGGAATACTGGGGAACGCTGTTTGCGATCGCGGTGTCTCCGGTCAAGGAGGAGGTCATCTGGACCGGTTCCAACGACGGTCTGGTCCACGTCACGACCGACGGCGGCAAGAACTGGGAGAATGTCAGCAAAAACATACACGGACTTCCCCCGTACGGGACGATAAGTAACATAGAGGCGTCTCACTTCGACCCTGCCGCCGCGTACATCAGCGTCAACTTCCACCAAATGGATAACCGGGATCCATACATATATAAGACAACCGACTACGGCAAAACATGGGAATTCATCGCTGGTGGCATCCCAAAGAGCGTCTTCAGCTACGTTCATATCGTCAGGGAAGACCCATTCAGGCGCGGTCAGCTATTCGCCGGAACCGAGAATTCTGTTTATGCCTCGTTCGACGACGGCGGTCACTGGGTGCCGCTCAACACTAACCTTCCACATGCGCCGGTGTCGTGGATGGTCATCCAGAAACATTTTCACGATCTTGTGCTCGCGACGAAAGGCCGCGGGTTTTGGATTATGGACGACATCGAACCTCTCGAGCAGCTTACGCCGGAAATCCTGAGCAATTCCGAGTATCTCTTCAAACTTCGCCCCGCTTATAGATTCCGCAGCGTGAGTCTCCAACGGGCCGTGCCGGACGACCCCTCGACGGGTCAGAATCCGAGATACGGTGCAGATATCAACTACTATCTGAAGACGGCGCCGAAAGGAAACGTGGCCATTACGATACTCGATTCGGCCGGGAACATGGTCAGGACGTTCGAAGAGACAAAGGATGCCGGGATCAACCGCGTGTACTGGAACCTCCGCTATCCTTCCGTACAGGAAATCGAACTCCGGACGACCCCGGAGGCATATCCTCAGATATGGAGCGATTCAAGGTTCATCGGGAAGAAGACAAGGCGTATTTACCACTGGGGGATCGAACCCACTCTGCTCGGAGCGCTTGCCGAGCCCGGCACTTACACGGTGAAGTTGACAGTCGACGGAAAGACTCTGTCGCAGCAGCTGACGGTACTGAAGGACCCTCATTCCGAAGGTACGTTGGCCGACATCTCGGCGAGCGTCAAGCTCTGGCGCGCGGTTGACTCGGATATCGACACGGTCGTCGGGATGATCAATTCGATCGAGCGCGTCCGGAAACAAATCGAAGACATGCCGGTTTACGTCCACGGCTTGCCGGGCGCTTCGGAAATTCTGGATTCGGCTAAATCGCTTGATTCAAAAATCCAGAATGTCGAGGATAGACTATTCCAGAAATACCTCGCGGCCGATGATCAGAAGACGTATGCCGCGCCGATGCAGCTTTACATGAAGTTCCTCTGGCTCGCCGGAGAAGTAGGTGACGGCGCCGGAGATGTCGCCGGGAGTCCCGATTTCGCCCCTACGGACCAGGACGTCGCGGTATTCAAAGTGCTTGAAGGGAGATTAGCCGACGCAGAGGCGGAGTATGCTAATCTTATGACATCGACGATCCCCGCGTTCAACAACATGTTGAGGGAGAAAGGGATCATGGCCATCATACTGAACCCGATGGAAGTCGGCGGCAAGAAATAGCGCCCCTCCGGCCAGGATCGATTCTACGTGAGGAGGTAGGGCCTCTCGTGGTAGAGCTTGATGACAAGTTCGCCGAACAGCGTGTTTGCCCAGGCGAACCAGCTTCTCGTGAATTTCCTGGGGTCGTTTTCGTCGAACGACTCGTGCATATGGCCGGTACCTGCGCTCGCCACTACGAGCATCCTGAGACATTTCGCGATCTCGGTATCGTCGTTGCTCGTGAGCGCGCGCATGATCAATCCAATCGGCCAGATCTTGTCCAACCCCGTGTGCGGACTTCCGATTCCCTCTCCCGCTGTTCCCTTAAAGAAGTATGGGTTGTTTTCGCTGAAGAGAAACATTCTCGTGTTCTGGTAGGTCCGGTCGTTGCTGGGGAGGCATCCCAGGTAAGGGAGCGAAAGCAGGCTCGGTGCATTGGCGTCGTCCATGAACAGTCTGTTGCCGAAGCCATCCACCTCATAGGAGTACATTTCGCCGAACGTCATGTGGTTCGATACCGCGTAGTGCTGCAGGGCCTCATAGACTTCGTCGGCAAGAGAAGAACACTCGCCGGCAAATTCTTTATCGTTCATGACCTCACCGAACATTTCGGACAGCTGTCGCAGTGAAGTTACTGCAAAGAAGTTGGACGGCACCAGGAACAGAAATATCGTCGCGTCGTCGGAAGGCCGGAAGATCGAGACAATCAGGCCGTTGGGCTTGATCGGGTTTCCGTAGCCGCCGCCGGCAACGGTATCGCTCTGCCAGGCAGTTACGCGCTGGAATTTGTACGGGCCGGGGCCGTCCTTGCGCTGCTGCTGCTTGAAGGTCTTGACGACAAGTTTCATCGCTTCCTGCCACCGGGAATCGAAACATGACGCGTCGCCGGTTTGCTTCCAGTACCCGTGCGCCAGCCTGATCGGATAGCACAGAGAGTCCACTTCCCACTTCCGCTCGTGTATGCCGGGTCTCATGTCGGTCAGGTCTTTGTCCCATTCGCTGCCGGTCGGTCCGAAGTTGAAGGCGTTCGCATACGGATCGAGCAAGATGCACTTGACCTGCCTGTTGATCACTCCCGCTATCAGGTCTTTGAGCTTCTTGTCTTTGTTGATGAGTGGAAGGTAAGGCCAGACCTGGGCACTCGAGTCGCGGAGCCACATCGCGTTGATATCGCCGGTGATTACAAAAGTGTCCGGTCTGCCGTCAATCGTTGAGAACTTCACGGTCGTATCGAGCGTGTTGGGATAACAGTTCACGAAGATGCGGGCGAGTTCTTTGTTCCCGATCCCCTTCTCGACAATGTCGATCTCCTCTTCGACTGCCTCGCTGATAAACTTTCTTTTGGCGACGGGAGGCCTTTTCCCTGTGAGACTGTCGCCGTTCCTCGGCACCGGAATGCCCGATTCTAGGCTGAAAGGGCTCCTTTTCAGCAGAGAAAGGCCTGCCACCGCGAGGCCGCCGGTTTTCAGAAAATCTCTTCTCGAACCCATTCTTCTCTCCTGAAAGATTAATGTTTCGTCGCGACGATCACACGCACATCCCCGGAACTGAACGTGTTGCCATTACCATCCACGGCAACGGCCTTCAGCGCGTGTTCTCCCGCCGGCACGTTGAACCAGACCCAGTCGAACGGAGCTTTCGTGTCGTACCCGATCGATTTTCCGTCTACGAAGAACTCGGTCGCAGCTATCGATCCATTAGCGACGACGGACATTGTCGCGAATATAACATTAGAACCCTCCATGAACTCGCTACCTGCGGCCGGAGCCGTAATCGTACACGAACCGGTCCCCGTATCGGCCTGCCCTTTGACTTCAGGCATCCCTGGCATCCTACCGGAAGACATCGCATCGATCAGGGTCCCGCTCGAATCGTCGCCGGTGATGTCCCAGCACATGATGCCTCCGAGATTGTACGCGAGGACATAGTGAAATTTCAATGCAATAGACTTTGCGTCGTCGAGCGACCAGAATATTTTCAAGTCACGATCGTAAAGCCACGGGGCCATGGCAGCCGGGTCCCAGTGATACTCATATCCCTGATGCGTCAGCAAAGACAGCTGAGAGTAGTTGTTGATCCCGACACCGAATTCACCGGAAGCCCCACCCCCTGCCGCCTGACGCAAACCTCCGTCCGTGGCCGCAACATCCTGCCATCCCCTACCGTAGAACGCGACGCCGGGAACAATCTTTCCCGGTTCCACGCCAAGCGTATCGAGCATGAAGTGAACCGCCCTGTCGAAAGAATTTCGGGTCGGAGATTCCGGGGAGGACAGGAGGTTGGCATGGTGGCCTGTTCGAGGATCCCATGCGCCGGTAAAATCATATGTCATCAGGTTATACCAGTCCAGATATTTCTGATCTTTGACTATCTGGTAGTTTCGGAGCGTGGTTTCACCGGCGGGGACGGCGGCGGTCAAAAGAAGTTTAGGGTTGATCGCGTCGAGCTTCGCGCGCAGCAGAGCGTAAAATGCCGTAAGGTTCTCCGCATCCGTCGGGTTGTGATGGTTGCCTGTGTTCCCGCCGCTGATGGGATACTCCCAGTCTATGTCGACGCCGTCAAACACGCCGGCCGCTGCTCCGCCGCCCCCCGCGCCGTTTACTTTCGGAAGATTTCCCAGAATGAATCTTTGAATAATGGCGTCGGCAAACTCCTGCCTCGAAGCCGGTGTGGCCACCGCGTCGGAGAAATAGCCCGAGCCGGTCCAGCCGCCGATCGATATAAGTATCCTGAGGCCGGGATGGCACTTCTTGAGTTTCTTCAGTTGGTTGAACTGACCCCGCAGCGCCTGGGCCGAATCATCCGCGACGCCGTCGACACTCATCCCCCAAGTGTAAACACGCTGGTACGCTTCATAGGGGTCCATGAATTTCGGTTCTATCTGACCGCTCGAGTCGGGCGACGGCTCGGAGAAAGCGTACATCAGAACCGTAATCTTGTCGGCCGCCCCGTGGGTCTCGATATCCTTAACGTAGTAGGGCTGGTGCTTGACCCCCCACTCAGGGAAGTAAGCGACAACTCTCTTTGACTGAGCTGCGGCAACTTCGAAGGAAACCGCCGTCACCATTGCCGCATACAGCAGTAGAAGTACAGTCCTCATATGAGACTCCTGGCATAGGTTAGCTGGATCCAGGTGATAATCGCGACGGGACTACTTCCCCATGACTACTTCCACGCGGTTCTCAGACCCGGCAGGTTGAACCGGTACCATGCCATCGGCAGGCACCCCGTTAACAAGAATCGACCTGACCCCATTTTCCACGTGGTCCGGGTTCTTGACGGAGATGTAGTAAGTCGCGCCGCGCCATCTCCTCACAACTTCGAAGCCGTTCCAGTCGGACGGTATTGCCGGATCGATCGTGAGGCCTTCATACGCGGGTCGGATGCCGAGAATATACTTGGCAGCTGCGGTGTAGCTCCAACCGCCGCTCCCGGTCAGCCACGGGTGGCGCGCCCGTCCGTAGGCGGTGTGGTCCTTTCCCATGACGAACTGGCAGTACGAGTACGGCTCGGACTGCCGGATCTCTATCATATCGTTCTGATTATACGGAAGGAGCGCGTCGTACAATTTCATAGCCAGGTTGCCGCGGCCGAGTTTACATTCGGCGATCACCGCCCAGGGGTTCGGATGACTGAAGATCGAACCATTCTCCTTTATCCCGCGATAGACGCGTGTCACGTAGCCTATGTCGTCATTCGGTTCGGTGTAAGTCGGCCAATTAAGGTGAAGACCGTATGGCGATGCGAGGTATTTGTGCACGGCGTCCATGGCACTCCGAGCTCTCTCCGGCGACGCCGCTCCGGACAGACCCGCCCAGCTGTTGCTTTCAAGGAAAATCTTGCCTTCCTTGTTCGCTTTGACGCCGATCCTGATGCCGGCGCGCGTCACTCCTCTCGCGTACCATTCCCCGTCCCAGAGTTCGCGTTCTATCGATGTGCGGACCCGCTCTGCCATCTCGGAATACTTGTGCACGTCGTTTTCATATCCGAGGACTTCTGCCGCATCTATGAAATAACGGAGAGCCCAATAGTGCATGAATGATACCATGGCGCTCTGTCCCCCGCCGAGATTGAGGCAGTCGTTCCAGTCCGCGCGGAGGCCGAGACAGACACCGTTCTTTGCGGTTTGTTCCGCAGTAAAATCAAGCGAGCGTTTGAGGTGTTCATATACCGTGTCTTTGCCTTTGTCGGCATAAGGGATAACCTCGTTGAAAAACTCCATCTCGCCTGTCTCCATCACGTACTCGCAGACGGACGCGACGATCCAGAGCGCATCGTCCGAACAGACATCTTCCATGCCGTGTATTATCGACTCGACGCCGCTCGAGGGGACTACCGTCGGCAATTTCACGCCGGGCAGCCTGTCCTCCTGAGGCTTGAACACATCCGGGTCGAAAAGATGCAGACCGTAGCCTCTGCTTACCTGCCCGTGCAGGAGTTCTCTGATTCTTTCCTTTACTTTCCCGGGGTTCGTATGCGGTACGGCCATGACGTCCTGGGAAGTATCGCGGTAGCCGAGCCCGACTCTCCCGCCGACCTCGATGAACGAAGCGAACCTCGACCATACAACGCAAGTCTCGGCCTGGTACAGCGTCCAGGTGTTTATCATCGTGTTCATCCCCTGGCTCGGTGTCTTGCACTGGAACACGGATGTTTTGTGCTCCCAGTACTCTTTTAATTCCTTGAAGGCCGAATCGACCGACTTCAAATCGGAGTACTTCTTCCTGCACGCGTAACCTTTTTCGTCGCGGGAGCCCACGCCGAGCATAAACACCAAGCGTGACTCTTCTCCGGATTTCAGCATGAATCTCTTGTGCAGGGCGCCACAGTGGTTACCCCCGAGTTCGGTGCTGTTAGAACACTTGCCGCGTTCGACAGCGGCAGGGTTCGTCTCGGTGCGGTAGTCCCCTATGAAAATATCCCGGACGCAATCGTAGCTGTCGGGATCAAAACTTGAAGTGAAGAAATGATACGTCCACGGTTCGTAAAAGAAATCGTATTCGATTATTCCATCCTTGTAGTTCGAGCCGCTCGCGTAGAGACTCATCTGGAGGTTCTGGTTGTCGATCTCGATATGATGGAAAGAGAACTCCGCGTAGGAAAACACGCTCAGCTTGCGGGGCTTGTTCCCTTTGTTCTTGATTCGTACATCCCACAACTCGACATCGTCATTCACGGGGATGAACATCAGCTGTTCTGCCTCTATCCCGTTGTAATCGCAGAGGAACTTCGAGTAAGAAAGCCCGTGCCGGCACACGTATTTTGCCTTCTCCAGGTCCTTGCCGACGGGCTGCCAGGATACGGACCAATACTCGCCCGTCTCGTCGTCGCGGATGTACACATAATGGCCGGGCCGGTCCAGGGGGATCCCGTTTTGCCTGAACCTTGTTATCCTGTGGTGCTCGGTTGATTTGTAGAAGGTATAGCCGCCCGCGTTGTGCGAAATGACAGTGCACAAGTCCCTCACGCCGAGATAATTCGTCCATGACACCGGAACATCGGGTCGCTCGATCACATATTCTCTGTCTTCGTCGTCAAAATAGCCGTAACGCATTTTTATTTCCTATGATAGAATTTTATTCATTGAGCCGTTAGCGACGTATCCGCCGGGACGGGCTCCTCTTCCACTCTCCTGAAGGGTACAAGCCACGCGACCAGGAAAGACGGGATAGTGGCTATCATGACCCACATGAAGAAATGCTTGTAGCCGAGAAAGTCGCTAATGAAGCCGCTCATGGCCGATGGAATCATGAGACCGAGGTTCATTATGCCCGTCGCAAAGGCGTAGTGTGCCATCTTGTATTTGCCCGGCGCGATCTGCTGCATCATGTAAAGCGTCAGCCCTATGAAGCCGAAACCGTATCCGAAATACTCGAACACGACCGCGGTGCCGACGGTCACGAGGTTCGTCGGGGTCGTATACGCCAGGAATGCGTAGACAGCGAATGGGATATTGAAGAAAGCACACAGGATTATCAGGGATTTCCGGAGGCCGCGCCGCGCCGTGAAGTAGCCCGCGAGTATCGAGCCCACGATATAAGCGATCGGCGGAAAGATACCGTAAAGTATCCCTATCTGGGAAGTGGACAACCCAAGTCCGCCGACTGCCCGATCCGCCCTGAAGAAGAGCGGGACAATTTTCATTGCCTGCCCTTCTGCAAACCGGTAGAGCACTATGAACGTAATTCCCCACGCGATGTACTTCTTCTCGAAAAATGTTTTGACCACATCCCAGAAGGTCCCGAACGCTTCCTTGGCCGTTTTGACGTTCCCCGCTTCGCCGCCCGTCGGGAGGACCTTCACATGGTAGATGCTGAGTATGATAAGGATCCCGCCGAACAGGGCCATGACAACCATCCAGGCGTGAACTACGCCGACGGAGTCTTCGAGCTGGCCCGCCAGGTAGACGAAGGCTCCCTGCGAGAGGACTTTCGCGACATTATAAAATGCCCCCTGCCAACCCACGTACTCAGCTTGTTGTTTTCCGCTGAGGGCATTAATGTAGACCCCGTCTGCTGCAATATCGTGCGTTGCCCCGTTGAAAGCAATGATGCCCAATAGCGCGATCGAATACTGGAAGAACGACGGCAGCTTCAAGGTGAGAGCGAGGAGACCGAATCCGATACCGCCCAGGAACTGCGTGGCAACGACGAAGTACTTCTTCGTTTTGAACATCTCGAGGACCGGACCCCAGAGGGGTTTCAGAGTCCACGGCAGAATCACGAGCGTCGTGAAGAAAGCTATATCCGCATCCGAGACGCCGAGGGACTTGTACATCAGAACGGACACCACGTTTATCGTGACGAAAGGCAGGCCTTCTGCAAAATAGAGCGTGGGCACCCACAATGCAGGACTTCCTTTCTTCACACCTGTTTCAGTCATATTGTCCCTCAGTAAGATGATTCAGAAAGAGTCACTTAGCCACCCCAACCTAGTCATCGCTGCCCCGCTGGATAAGTGGTTGTCCTAACTTCGCAGCAACTCTCAATCGTGAGAAGCGTGCCGCGGTAGAAGGGTTCCACTTTTGCCGGGCTATGACTCACAATCAAACAAAACTAATACTGTAATCCGATAGAGATGCAAAAAGCAGAGACCGCCGGTTTTACCCGGCGGTCCCGCTGCAGTAATGGGACTAATCCACTACTTAAGGAGAAGCATTTTTTTGGTTATTGAGTTAGTCCCTTGCCTCAAAGTGTAGAAGTAAACGCCGCTGGCAAATCTGTCCATGTTGACGTTGTACAGATATTCGCCGGCCGGTTTGAAGCCCTGGTCGACAACCTGCACGATCTGACCGAGGACGTTGTAAACCGTCAGGCTGATCACGCCCGCCTGCTTCAGGCTGACTTTGATCGCGGTCGACGGGTTGAACGGATTCGGGTAGTTGTTGCTGAGTACGAACTTGGTCGGCACTTTGCTGGGTACTGTCTTCACTCCGGTAATCGCTTGCGACATACCGCCTGCCGCAATCCACGCAGCTTTCTGAGTCGGGAACCAGTTCAGATCGCCGACAGCGTAACCATCTCTACCGGCTGACTGAAGCGTGGTATTTGAATAAGCCAGGTTCTCGGGAAGCGGCCATGTCGGCGGATAGAGTTTACCGCTCGAGGGGTAGTAGTACCACGGATGGTCGAGCGTGTTATCAGCAATCTTCAGGATGTAGGCATCCAGACTATCCATCTGGTTGTTAATGTTGGTGCTGAAGCCGGGGTCAGCATAAATGTTGCCCGACGTGTCGACGACGCCGCCCTGACTGTCGATCTTGGCAATCGTATACTTGGCGTAATTGCTCCACCAGGTCGGATAGTAAAGCTTCCTGACCATAAGCGCCTTGCCGCCGTTCGGATTACCGTACACAGGTATATCTACACTGTCAGACTGGGTAACCGTATCGTTGTAGGCCTTAATGAAATTCCACAACGCGGTCGGCCAGAAGTAAGAGTTGTTACGTACCGAAACGTGTCTGCCAGCGAGGGCGACATCCTGGTCAACGACCTGCCTGTTGCCAGTCCCGCCGGTACCGATGAAGACTTCCGGACCAGTGATCGCGCCACCCCACAGGTTGGACCAATAGCTCGTGCTGTCGTGTGTGCGAAGTCTCATGATGCTGGTTGATGCGGTATCGGGATAGTTCAGGAACCACGCCGTAATTGTCTGTTCAGGAATACCGCCGTATGAATGGACCGCGTAGAAGAGGTTGTTGTCCAGGTTCATGATTTGACCCTGTCTCATAAGGAACGGGTTAACAGTCCCGTATACGACGGTGTTGTGAGAGAATACCGCGACCGGGCAATATCCGCGGATCGACCACAGGTAAGAGTTGTTGCAGAAGAAAGTATTGTTGACCCATACCGTGGTATCCATGTCGACGTTACCGTTGGAAAGGAAAGCTCCGCCGCCGAAGTAGGAGCTGCTGTGCATGTCATTTCTGAACACGCAGTTTTCCACGAGCATCTTGTTCCACTGTCCGCCAAGCTGGAGCGCAGTATGTGTAAACCCGTCGAAGATGACTCCGTCCATCGTGAGGTCCACACTGTCCGCGTTCATCCTTATACCATCGGACCAGCCGAGGGCGTTTCCGTCGGCACGGAAGGCTGTTATGTAAATATTCTTCAGGGTGACGTCGCCGCCCTTCCCATTCAGATCGAAGTAGTGATCGATCGAAGAGTTATCCGACAGGATAGCCGGTGCGAGCACAGGCGGGCGAAGTCCCGCGGTCGTGTCGTTGCCGACAATCGTGACATTACCATCGATCTTGAACGGCTCGGTCTGCTGGTAAACAGCTCCGTGTGAAAGGACGTATACCCGGTTGGGATGCGCCCTGACTCCTCCGGCAAGGGTATCGCTATTGATGACGTCGTTGACGACCCCAGGAGTAGTGCTTGGATAGATCCTGAGCGTGTCCGCCGTCTGGGCGAACAGACCCGTCGTCATCGCGAGCACTGCCGCTGCCATCAAAGCGATAGACCATGGCAATCTTCTCATTTGTTTCTCCTTTTTGTTTAAGTGATGAATCTTACCAACACGTGAAGATAAAATCATACTGCTACTTCCCTAATTCCTCATTACTGAACATGCGGACCTTTAAACCACCTCCTTCTGAACTTTAGGAGTGAGCTATTTACTATGAATTTCCAAAACGTCACAATTTCAAGCGAAGTCCCAGCTGGTACACCGAACCGTATCGCTGTTCGGACGCGGGATAGCTCGTCCGCTCGTTTATGTTGACATCATTCTCGCTCGTGATATTATTGAGATTCAGGTACAGCTCCAGTCCGTACCAGGGAAGATCCTGCTTGACCACAACATCCCATCTGGTGTACGCTGAAGATAAGACCCTCTCCTGCATCCAGAAACTCGGCTGCATGAAAACATTATCCTGATACATCATAGACACTCTCACCGAGAACCCCTTGTAGTCGTATCCCATCCCCAGGTTGACGATGTCGTTGGGCTGGTTGAGGAGGCGCGCGGTGTATGAAGTGTCGACGATCTGGATAACCGCATTCCCCTCTATGTCGTATGTTACGTTATAAATCGTCTTGGGATAATGCGCCTGTGAAAAGATATGCGTCCAGTTCGCGCTCAAGATCAGTCCCGACAGCGGACCCGGCAAATACCAGAAATGGGTTTGCCAATCGGTCTCGATTCCGTACAGGTGGACTACAAACGGGCTGTTGATGTAGGTGGTTAGCTGCCACAGATTGCCTGCCTTCTGCGGGAGCTCCGGATACGCTGACAAATCCGTGACCCACGTATGCGAATAGAATTCCAGGTCCTTGATGTTCTTGTTGAACCCGTCGACGGTAAACAATCCAAGCGCGTTGGAGTAGGCAGACAGAACCACGTCAAAGTTCTGCGAAGTGGCAGGCCTCAGGTTAGTGTTGTTCAAAACGACCGAGCCGTTTGTAATCATGTATCTTGGAGTAACCGTGCTGTAGTCGGGATAGTTCAGAGTGTTTGTGTAGGCAAGGTGGACCTGAAGCCAGTCGAGCGGTTTGTATATCAGGTGTACCATGGGAAGGAGATAGCCATGAGTCTCAGTAACCGTCGTATCACTGAAATTTCCGCCAGGGACCGTCATATCTCCCCTGACCGCAGTGTAGTTGGCCGTAAGATTCTGATACCGTGCACCGGGGAGAAACGTCAGTTTATCCCCGATATTGAACGTCACCATCGCGTAACCGGCGCTCCGTTTTTCGACGCCGGTATAGTTGTTTATTCGGGACGCTAAATCGTTTGCTTTAAACCCGCCACCGATTACCGTTCCGGGTGTTGCCTGTTGCGTAATCGGAATCAGCTGCCACATAAAACCGTCGTTCAACGGATAAGCCATGGTATACTGGCCGTTCAGGAAGTTTCCGTAGCTGTAGCCGTTGTAGACGAAATTGGCCATGCTCAGCCCAGTGGGGTTGGTCATTAGATTGGGGTACTCTTGCAGGAATTTCCCTATTACGTAATCTCCTCCATCGTATATGGTCGAGCCGCTTCTTTGACTCAGCGTATAGGAACGGGCCCTGTTCTGAAACATCCCGCCGAATTTCAGCTTTGCATTAAGCAAGTCCGAGATATTGAAATCATGCTGGAGGTCGACTTTGGCCTGATAGATCTCTTCTTTTGTCTGGTTTGTCGAATTGCTGAGATTATCCAACCACGCCAGCGTATCGTTCGGCTGTATCAACGCTGCGATCTGCGTGGGAGGCAGCTTGGACACGCTCGGACCGACGCCTCCGGTAAACCCACCATAATCCTGGACAAAATTGAAAGTAGCGTCGCCAGGGTCTGTATTCATGGAAAGAGAATGTGACAGCTTCAAATCAACCTGGAAGAATGGGATGGACGATTTCACACTAAGCAGATTCGTCATGACATTCAGGTGTGTATTAGCACCGGTTAGCCCGTAGTTGAGTTCTCTTGAACCGTTGAAGATATAGGCTGTCTCACTTCTATATGTCGCCCTCGTGTCGCTCGTGCTGAAGAAGTTCATCAGACCGATGCTTGTGTTTTCACCGGCATAGTCCATCACGATGTTAGCATTGTAACGATCGCGTATCCTGAACGCGTCCGTCAAAGTAAGGGATGTCAGATCCGGCACACCCAGGTCGCCGTGCGTCTTGTCATTCAACGTATAGCTGACACCGAGTTCGTTATCGCTAAGGTTTCTTCGTTCGGCAGAACCTTCCGCATAAATCCCGAACTCATTATTGAAATATCGATTCTCAAGCGATAGGGCGTATTTGTATTCGTTATATGAATTCTTAAGCTGATTGTACGCCCCTTGCGCGACCAATTTTGCGTTGGGGAGCAAATCGTGGGTACTCTTTACAGCTTTTCCCATGTCAAAGTTCACAACTCCTCCGAGGACAGCCGCGTCCATATCAGGAGTGATCGCCTTTATAACCTCGATCCCTCCAAGGCTGTTGGACGAAATCATGCTCAGGTCCACCCCTCTGTCGCCCATGAGGCTGTTCGTCACATCGTTCAGGTCGGTGCCCGTGAGATTGTTGGCAGAGGCAACGTCGCTTGCCATTTCCACGCCGTCTATTGTCACCTGATTGTACTGCGGCGCGAGACCACGAATGACAACCTGGGAAGCTTCGCCGCCTTCCCTGACCAGTGAAACTCCGGGCAACCTGCCGACCGATTCTGCCGCGTTCGCGTCAGGGAGCTCCTGGATCTTTGCAGCGGATACCACGTTTGTAATCTGGACAGACGACAGCTGCTGGTTAATAGCGTTGCTCTGACCGCTTGCTTGCGCGGTCACCACCACTTCTTTGCCTTTGATTCCAACCGCATCGAGTCGAATCGAGAGCTTCACTTTCTCACCCGGTTTGATGTCGACTTCGGTAATCTTCGTGTCGTAACCGACATACGTAGAGCGAAGCTTGTATGATCCCGGGGGTACATTTCTGATGACGAAGCCTCCGTTCAAGTCGGTGGCGGCACCAAGACTCGTGCCCTGCACCAAGACGTTCGCACCGGGGAGAGCATCGCCAGTCTGCGAGTCCATCACAGTTCCCTGGACCGTACCGCTTTCCTGGGCTCGAGCAGCAAAGGGGAGGAAGGAAATGAACAAAATAGTGAAGCCAATGGCTTTAAGAGTTACTCGGTGCATCATACTCTCCTTCGGTTGTCAATTACTCTCTGGAACAGCTCCTGTTAGATAATGTACTCCTAGAATATGCGGAGCATATAATGTGATGGGATCTGCTGATCTCGTAGCAGCGAAACTGCGATCTGAGATTCTGTATGACAATTTTTCTGGATTGCGGGAATAAGTGCGGTCTGCAGACCGCCCCGGACGTGCTGGTCTTGAGTCAACGGATTCACATCCCGCAAGTTCACCAACGCCGTTTCTCATCGATTCTCTGTCTGTCAATCCGGATCGGTTCTCGCAGTGAAGGCCGGGTCTCCCGAAGGTTCCCCTGTTTTCTGGGCGGCATTCGGTTTCCTGAACTCCCTGTTTGTCAGCCTTGCTTCCCGAGTGCACTTCCACCTGTAACGGCCTCCATGATGCGTTTGTTAGCTGCTCGAAAAAACCAACTCATATTAAATAAGTTTTAATCGAATGTCAAGTTTTTCCTTGGCCAAAAACCCGCCAAATCAGTGCCTACGAGGGGTTTCTGTGAATTGCCGGAAGATCTGGATGTGGAGGTTGATTCGCTTTACGAAGAAATTAAGTACCCTACAGCCGATAGCACCCTCATCTTGAACTCATGGAAGCCACTGAGCCTCCGCCCAGCACGACATGGAAGACGCAAACCCGCGGTTTAAGCTTGAGCGCATTCGGAGGCCGGAACAGCGTTCCATGTTTCGGGGCAGGCTCAATCTGACAGCGACCTCAGCCTGACTCCTGTGAGGGTCAGGCACATTTGTAGTAAACTGAAGTCCTGCGCGCAACAGTCGGGCGTGATACTACTTCTGTCGAACCTGGTCAAGTATCGGAGTCCCGATAGACCCGATTTCATCCTGCCGCACCTTAAGTTCTTCAAACACGGCTATGGAGTTTTTCCCCTTCTTTAACCACGGTGCGGGGACGTATATCGTCTGCTGGGGGCCGATGTACCAATATCTGCCCAGGTTGTGCCCGTTGATCCAGACGTGGCCCTTTCCCCAATCTCTCATGTCGAGGAATGTATCGCCGACCTTCTCGAGAGAGAAACTTCCCCTTCTGACTACAGGGTAATCGGATACTTTGCCGGAATTTTCGCTTACTCGAGGTTGAGAGTCGAACGGAAACCCGAACATTTCCCAACCTTTCAGCACTCTCCCCATCAGAGTCACTTCCCTTGTGATGCCTTTGTGGTTGTCGTTTATGTATTTTCCGTAATTGATCCTCCCGAGGTTCTCGACGAAGATATCGAGAGTATTGCTGGAGTCCGGCAGGTCGATCTCACACGACTCCTGGCTGAGTCTGCGGTCAAGTATCGCAACTCTCTTTCCGTTGACGAATACGATACCGTAGTCTCTCAAGTGAACGATGTCGAGCTCGCCTCTTACCGGGCCGTTCACGTTCGTACGGTACAGGACGTACCCGTAGGCCTGGTGAATGTCTTCGAAACTCAGCGGCATCTCCGAGCGAACAGGTTTTGGGAGAACATCAGTGATGTCGACGGCATACTTGAGTCTAAACTTCGGGATCGTGATTACATTTTCGACGGGAGGCACTTCGGGAAGCTTGGTCCCGGCAGGCAAATGCTTCTCGATAACCCTGCGCAGTGCATAATACTTCTGAGTGGGATGACCGGCTTCGTCGATCGGCGCGTCGTAATCGTAACTGCTGATCTGCGGAGAGTAAGGCAGGTTGTCGTTGAAGTTGGCGCCGTTCATGAATGCCCGCGTCGTACCGCCGTGCGCCATGTACATGTTGACCGAGAGGCCGTGCGCAAGGATCGTGTCCATCTGCTCGGCACACACTTTCGAGGAAACTTTGTTGAATGGCTTGCCCCAGTCGTCGAACCAACCCGGGTACCACTCGCCTATGAAGTAAGGACCAAGGCAGCCGTGATTCGCGTTCACGGTGTCTTCAATCTGTTTGATATCGATCGACCCGTCGATGGCCGGGAGCGCGCCCTCGACCGAACCCTTTGAAACCCTGTCGATCCCGTCGAGGGTGTAGAACGGCACGTCGAAGCCCGCCTGCCGCATCAACTTTTCGTTCATCTTAAGGTATTCCTTGTCGTCCCCGTATGAGCCGTATTCGTTCTCGATCTGGACCATGAGGATCGGTCCACCCCTCGTCACCTGGAGCGGTGCCAGGTATTTTCCCAGCTGCTCGTAATAGGCTTTCATGAGCTTCATGAATTCGGGATCGCGGCTTCTCACCTTCATTCCTTTTTCGTTGAGCAGCCAGTACGGATACCCGCCGAATTCCCACTCCGCGCAAGCATAGGCGCTCGGCCTGACAATGACCCAGAGCCCTTCCTGCTGGGCCATACGCACGAAGGCCGCGACGTCGGCGTTACCTTTGAAATTGAACTTCCCCTTCTCAGGCTCCTCAATGTTCCAGAAGACGTAAGTGCAGACCGCGTTCAATCCCATCGCCTTCGCCATGCGGAGACGAGCGGACCAGTAGGCTCGCGGTATCCGCGCGAAATGCATCTCGCCGCTGATTATCTGGAAAGGTTTGCCGTCAAGGAGGAAGTTGCCGTTGGATATCGCAAACGTGTGTTTCTGACCCCTAGCTGACGCAGCTCCGAATAAAAGAAATACCAGGAGGACTCCTGATACAAATGTCCCCATCGGTCTGAATCGGATGCGGGCATTTGCTTCAAACACAGTGTTTTGACCGGTCATTTTCTTCCCTCTCGAATTGTCGTTTCCGCAAGATGTTTTCAGCCCGGTGCGCCAATGATCCAAAATCGTTTTGCCGCCGCCGCTGCACGCGCTCAGTCTTTGACGTCAAGGTACTGCGGCGGGAGTTCGAACAATCCGAAGCCGCCAAGCGTCGGGTTCAGTCTCGATCTCTCGATTACAAGCCGCACCCGATCTGTCGTCACCGGATCGAACCGGAGCAGCCTCTTGTAACCGACCGTTGTTCCCTCCGTGAGTTTCTGCCACCGTTTCCCATTCCAGTAGTCGATGCGGAATTTCCCTATCCGCTGCCCCACCTGAATCTCTTCCTGCAGCATTGCGACATCGAAAGTCCTCTTCTCCGGGAGAGAGAACACGAGCGACGTGGAGTCAACACCTGCTTTTCCCGTCCAGTACCTGCCGTCGCCAAAAAGCGAAGAGGCCTTGGCCCCTCCCTTTTCACCGTCGATCTCTACGGTCGCGTCCTTCGCGAAATCGTCGCGGAAGGCCTCGGATATGACCTTGTGAAGTCCCATAAGTGATTTGATGTCGTACTCGGTCATCAAGCCTCTCTTATCCGGAGGCACGTTTAGGAGAAGGACGGAATTGCGTCCGACCGAACTGAAGTATATGTCGACCAGCTTCGCCACCGACTTGACGGACGTATCCTGGGATGCGTGGTAGAACCATCCCGGCCGGATCGTGACATCGGTTTCGGCAGGATACCAGAATAGTCCCTTCGCATCCCTCAGCTTTTCCCTGCTCCCGAGGTCGGCATCCATCATGTCATGCGGACGGAAGACCTCATCTACCGGGTGCGACATGTTCTTAATATCTGTTTTGTTCAGCGAGCTGAGATCGATGGGGATGACATCCCATTCCGTTTCTCTTCCGCAGCCTGATTCGGTTCCGACCCATCTGACATCGGGCCCGCCGATCGCTATCAACGCGTTGGGCTGGAGTTTTCTGATCAGCCTGTAATAGGCCTGCCAGTCATAGACCTGTTTCTTCGGATAGTTTGGGGCTTTGCCGCCATCGAACCATACCTCCGTGATCGGGCCATAGTTTGTCAGGAGCTCGGTCAGTTGGTTCTCGAAATATCTGTTATAAGCGGGGGTTCCGTAGCTCGGTTCAGCCTGGTCCCACGGAGAGAGATAGAGCCCGACCTTCAGACCGTACTTGTGGCATGCATTCACGAACTCGCGCACGACATCGCCTTTACCGTTCTTCCATGGGCTGTACTTCACGCTGTACTTCGTGTACTTGCTCGGCCAGAGGCAGAAACCGTCCTCGTGCTTTGCAGTGAGGATGGCCATCTTCACGCCTGCTTCCTTCAGCACCCTGACCCACTGGTCACAGTCCAGATCCGTCGGGTCAAAAAGTTGCGGACTCGCTTTCTCCTTCGCCCATTCCACATCCGCAAAGGTGTTCATCCCGAAATGGATAAAGGCGTTGAATTCCATCTTTTGCCAGGCATATTGCTGAGGAGACGGAACGATGTGCGCCGCTTTCTCGACAATCTCTTGCATCGTATCCGACGGACTGATGCAAGCGTAGTTCCTTCCGGTCTGAGCCTCGAGGGAGGGAGAACCGAGAACCGGCAGAACCAGCATGCAAATAATTAAGACGACCCTTTTCATTACTTCACTCCACTTTTTCTCATGAGATCGGCTGTTGCTCTTCTGAAGGGTTAGCCGCGCGCAGGTCCTTTCTCTTCGATTTCGGAGCCGCGAGTATCACAACGCTTGTCAGTTTCGGTCAATATTTCGAATCCATCGTCTGAGGATTGCCCGTCACTTTGGAAATCTTCAAGACCCATGCATTCTCGCACGGAGGATGCTCCTGGAATTCTTTCGGTATGTCTGCCTCGAATCCCTCTCCGACCTTGCTCCATTTGATCGGCGTATCGCCGTACCCGAGGAGCGTCACCTTGGCATCCTTCGCAGGGCAGATGTTATCCATCCAGATGTTCGACGGCGGGGTCGTCTCTCCTTCGTCGGCCAGGTAAATAGCGAAGGTCGTACCGTCGTCCAGCTGCGTCAGGCAGACCTTCCCCTGCTTGTACGGCGCGACGGGATGGGTGTCATATATGGCTTCGCTGTTCACCTTCATCCAGTCGCCGATGCCTTTGAGCCTCTCGTACGCGGTGGGTGACCAGTCGCCTTCAGGATTCGGACCGATGTTCAAAAGGAAATTTCCACCCTTCGATACTATGTCGACGAGGAGATGAATGAGTTCATGGACCGACTTGTAATGATCGTGAGGAACATAGGACCAGCTTGTTGCCATCGGCATGCAAGTCTCCCACGGATATGGGAGAGGCTTGTCGGGCACGGTGTTTTCCGGGGTAAGATAATCCTGATACGGCCCCGGCACAGCGCGGTCGACGACGATGAGTCCCGGCTGCTTCTCGCGCGCGTCCTTAACGATAAGAGGCATGTCGATGTCCTGGCTCTGCGGGAAAATGGCATACTTCGCGGTCAGCTTGGCTCTCATTATTTCCTCAGGCGTCTTCTTCCTCACCCACCCGGCGTCCAGCCACAGGATGTCTACACGTCCGTAGTTCGTCATCAGTTCATCGATCTGGGTTTGGGTGTATTTGACGAATCTCTGCCAGCGGTTCGGATGAAGCTCGATGTTGTAGTTCGGGTTGCGGTCCGGAGTCGCGAAGTTCGGCCACCAGTAGTCGGGTGAATGCCAGTCTGCCTTCGAGAAATATGCGCCGATCATGAATCCGTCTTTCCTGAACGAATCGAAGATCGCCTTGGTAACGTTGGCACGGGGGTTCGTGTGGAACGGACATTCCGGGCTTGTGATTTTGTAGTCAGTCGTCTTTGTGTCGAACATGCAGAAGCCGTCATGGTGTTTGGTCGTGAAAACCACATATCTCATTCCGGCCTCTTTCGCGGCCTCTGCCCACTTGTCGGGGTCGAATTTGACAGGGTCGAATGTCTTTATGAGGTTTTCATATTTCTGCTTGTAGTCCGTGTAGTTGGAATCCCTCCTGCGTTCCCAGCCTTCGTCTTCTGAACAGATCGACCAGGATTCCACGACTCCCCATTGGCTGTAGGTACCCCAGTGCATAAGGAGGCCGAACTTGTTGTCGTGCCACTTGTGGAGTTTGTTCAGGACAAGGGTGTCGGTTTCAGGATAATATTTCTGAAGGTAGCCCTGAGCCATGGAAGCGCTCGCGGCCATCAGAACAAACGCCAGTGCGGCAATCAGCTTCTTCATTGGTAACCTCTCATTTGGAATTTGAACTCAACACTGCAATCTGCTGCCGTTGATTTTCTTTTGAAGGCCCAGGGTTCTGCTCCTGGGGTGCAGCATCATTATTCATCCCTAATTCGCAAAAATCTCGTCTATAAATAACCATGCCTTGGCTCCGGCGCCGATATGCCACGGCGGACAGACGCCGATGCTTTTCGCGACCATCTTCACGTACCTGACATCCCTGGCTCTGAATTTCACTTTGAAATCTGCCATCAGAGTCTCGGGATCTTTTTCGGGCACATTGTTTTTTGCCACTCCCACACTTTCGAAATCTTTGCCGTCCTTCGAGACGAAGAACTCAACGCTTGTCGGCATGAAAATATATGAACTGATCGACTGGTAAAACCCGGCTCCGACCTCCGATATGTTTTGCGCTTTCTGCAGCTCTACTGTTGCATGGATGTCGGTACCTTTATAACCGAGCCAGAGCCCGTCACGGAAATTGGCTGTTCCGCGGATTCCGTCGACAAGCGATTTCACTCCCCCAGCGCTATATTCCGGCGAACATGCCTCCTCCACAGAGACATCTGCGTTCAGCGCTTTGTCGGTGATAAATGAAAGATAGATCGGGTTTCCGACGAGGCGTCCGTTCATCTCGGCCTGAGCTATGAAGGTGGCAGTGCTTGAGATCGGGACCGGCTTGACATACGGGTGTGAACCGGCCAAGGTAAGAGTGTCTCCGATCTCGTACCGAAGCGTTATGCCGGCCTGCGTGGGGGTCAGGTCGATGATAAATTCCTTTTTCTCTTTATTGAACGTCGTCCGATAGGAAATTGCCTTGCGCTCCAGTCCGTAGTCGACGCCGAGATAGGCCAGCCTTCTGTACTGTGATTGCAGCCTTTCGTGGAAATTGTCGTAATTCTTTTCGGCAGGATTTGTCCACGCGTCTTCCGCGATCGCGAGAAGCCGCGGGAACATCTTGCTGTCGACGGTCTCCTGCGGCGCGCGCTCGCTCCACATGCTGGCTTCCGTGCCGAGGACATACTTCTGTTCATCCGGTGTCAGTTCCGGGGGTACAGGATCGAAGGAATAAACCGTGTCGAGGCTCAGGCCGTCTGCATCCTGGCTCAGGTAGGTGTATCCTCCCGGCGCCAGAATAGTGTAATGCCCGCTTGTTGCCGCCTGGATTGCACCGTCGATTCCCCGCCACGACTCGACAACTCCGCCGGAGTCGGGTCCATCACCTTCAAGTATCTCGTCCCAACCAATGATCTGTCTCCCCTTGGATTCCAGGAATTTCTGAATTCTCCTGATGAAATAACTCTGGAGCTCTTCCTCGCTCTTTAGCCCCTTCTCTTTCATAAGCGCCTGGCATGCTTCGTTTTCCTTCCATTCGATCTTCGGCACCTCATCGCCGCCGATGTGTATATAATGAGAGGGGAAAAGATCCATTACTTCGGTCAGGATATTTTCGAGAAAGGTATACGTCGACTCCTTGGCAGGATTATAAATGTCTTTGTAGACTCCCCATTGTATGCCGACCTCGAACGGGCCCGGCACGCAGGCGTTTTCGGGGTACGAAGCGAGTGAAGCCTCGCAATGACCGGGCATCTCGATTTCCGGGACTACCGTTATGAAACGGCTCTTCGCGTAAGCAACGATCTCCTTTATATCCTCCTGCGTGTAGAAGCCGTCGTACATTTTGCCGTCGGCTTCTTTCCGCCAGGCGCCGATCTCCGTCAGCCTCGGATATTTCTTTATCTGTATCCTCCATCCCTGGTCGTCCGTCAGGTGCCAATGGAAGACGTTGAACTTGTAGTAGGCCAGAAGATCGATATATCTTTTGATGAAGTCCTTGGTCATGAAATGACGTACGCAGTCGAGATTCAGCCCGCGCCAGCCGAACCTGGGGTAATCCTTAATCGTGCACGCAGGGATATTGAACCCTCCGTCGCTCGATGAATTCGGGAGAGGAATAAGCTGCAGAAGCGTCTGTATGCCCGTGAAGAGTCCCGCTTCCGTTTTGGCCTTCAGCACAGTTTTCGCGGGCGTCACTTCGAGTTCGTAAGCTTCAGAGGTTGGTTCCGTCAGGGATTTATCCAACTCGAGCAAGATTACGCTCTTAATCCCATCGGCAGAAGTCATCTCGGATAACTGAAGGTGAGTGAAGATGCCGAGCTGCTCATTCAGATACTCTCCCAACTTCTGCAGATCCTTCGCGCGAACAATTGTCGTCGCGCGGGACAGGAGGAAATATCCGTCTCCGGTCACGATGGAGTTCGGTTCGGGTACCACGTTAATCGATTCCTTCGCCGGTGCCTCTGAGTAGAAAAGAGGGATCAAAATGAATAGAACGATTAAGAAATGTTGCATTGAGCGGTTCTCTCCTTGGAAACAACGGTTGACTGCGCGCCATCTTCCCGAAGCAGCAGGCTCTTTCGCGGAAGAATGGCAGATTCATTTTCCCATAATCTCAGCGAGGAATTCGATCGGGTGTCCGATGCGGCGTCCCAGCTCATCGCGCAATTGTTCCCTGCAGGAGGTGCCGCTGGCAAGGACTCTTACGCCGCCCTGGCCCGCGGTGCTCTTCTCAACTTGCTGCGCCAGGTCACGACCGATATTCTTGCTTATTTCGTAATACTCCTTCTTGTAACCGAAACTTCCAGCCATCCCGCAGCATTCGACAGTTGACGTGTCCACCGTCAGGCCCAGCTTTCTGAAAAGTTCGGGCACCGCGTTGCCCGCGCCTATCGCCTTCATCTGGCAGTGGGCATGATAGAAAATCCTGGCCCGCGCACCGCTGACTCTGTCCGATAACTTCTTTAGAAAATCGCTGTCCTCATTGCAATGTTTGTCGAGCCATTCGATCGGGTCGTAAGTGTGCGTCTTTAGCTTGACGAAGAGTTCTCCGTCCCCGACCAGCTTTTCATAATCCGACCTGAACATGCTGAGCACGCTAGGCTCCGCCACAATGATCTCGGCTCCGTCATCGACGAGTTCTGCAAGATAGGCGGCCGCTTTAGTCGCGCTTCTCCTCGCAGACTCAAGGAGGCCCTGCGACTGCGCGCTCCTGCCGTCCTCCATGACCTCAGCCAGATATACCGGCAGCCCGAGCTTCTCGAACACTCTTACCGTTGCCATTCCGACGTCGGGATTCTGATAGTTCATGAAGACATCCGGGAACAGGACGATCTTCAGAGTGCTATCAGGCAGTGTCACGGGAGGTTTGATCTTCTTGCGGTAATCCGTGTATTTTCGCGTCAGCGTCTTGCCGGCAATTCGCGGAAGAGGCCGGCGTTCGTCGACGCCTGCAAATTTCTCGAGCAATGACCTGGTCGCAGGCAAATCGTTGATCCAGTTGGAGAGTCCGGGTGCGAATGAAGCGAACTTCGCGAGCGTCGAGAAGCCTGCGAAGAACCTCTTCTCCAGCGATGCACCCCCTTCGCTCTTCATCAGCCGGTTTTTTATCACACTGTTCAATCGCGGTATGTCTATTCTAACCGGACAGTTCGGCACACACCTCGAACACCCCGTGCATAATTCGGCAAACCTGCCGTCTGCCAGGTTGCCGGAAGTGCCGATTGTCCACGCGGCTCCGATGCCTCCGGTATAGCACTCTCCGCCGAAAGCATGACCGCCGACGGTCTGGAAGTTAGCACAGACGTTCATGCACGCGCTGCACCTTATGCAGTAAAGCGCTTCCCTTAAATCGTTATCCTCCCTCATCTTCATCCGGCCGTTATCCAGAAGGACGAGATGAAACTCCCTTGCTTTATCCTCGCGTCCGTTGAGATTCAATACGGGAAGTTCGAGCGGAGGCTCGAGAATATTTGTATACGATGTAAGGGGCTGTCCTGTGCCGCTGGCAGCGAGCAACTCTATGAACGTCCCGAAATCCTTTTTGCCGGGGATAACTTTTTCGATCCCCGCTACGGCGATATGGACGGCGGGCAACTGAGTCGTGAGCCGTATGTTGCCCTCGCTTTCCACGAGAAGGATTGTCCCCTCCTCCGCAGCGATCAGGTTGGCACCTGTGATTCCAACATCGGCAGCCAGGAATTTTTCTCTCAATATATCACGGGCAAACTCCGTCAGCTGTTCGCCGGTGTCGAGCGGTTTATCGGTATTGAAATGTTCCTTGAACAATTTTGAAATTCGCTCCCTGCTCCTATGGATTGCAGGGGCCACAATATGAGACGGCTGTTCACCAGAAACCTGCAGTATGAATTCAGCCAGGTCCGTTTCAGCGACATCGATACCCGCTTCCGCAAGAACGTGGTTGAGCCCGATCTCCTCGGACGTGATCGACTTTGCCTTTACGACGAGTTTCGCATTTGCCGAAAGGCAGACGTTTCTGATGTAGCTGGTGGCGTCATCTTTCGTCCTGGCAAGGAACACCTTCCCGCCGCGCGCTTCGATCGACCTGGTAAGTCTGTCTATCAGCTGGGAAAGATCCCGGATCGACTCTTCCTTGATTTTCCTCGCGCGGTCTTTGAGCTCTTCATAGTCTCCAATTTTCCCGACCGCCGAGTACCTGTTAGTGTTGAAGGATTGGGTGTTCAACCGAAGGGCATCGCTTTCGACCCGGAGGGCCATTCCGATAGCCTTCTGCAAAGACTCCTTAGAAGCCTTATTCGCGACTTCTCTGGGGTGAATTTCAGCCTGACTATCGCTCATCTTATCATTCCAGGACGATCACGTGTAGTTTTCCCGGGCCATGGACGCCGCGAACCAGCGGTCCCATGTCGGCGGTGGCGCTCGGCCCCGTTATGAAGGAGAAGCTCCGGCGAAGTCCCTTGCCGTCCAGGAATTCTTCGGAAAACACATCCCGAGGACGGGGGACGATCGTACTGCCGTCGACCACGGCAATGTGTTTCCGTGTAAGACTGCCGGCTGGTCCCGACAAACTCCGACCGATGGTGACGCAGACCGATCCGGTGCTTGCGATACCGCAGAAAGCATCCGTCACTCCCACCTTCAGAGTTTTCATCTGTTCCACCGTCGGTTCGGTTATTACTCTCTCGCTTCTTCTGAACGAATTGAAAAGTTCCGGTGCGACATCGCCCGCCGCCGCGAAGAATATCAGACCGCCGTCGCCGGCCGCCCGCACCAACGCCTCATTAAGGCTGTCGGCATTAGACGGGATCTTCTCCGCCGTTGCGGCAGCGGCGGCAACAGACTTGATGAATTGTTCAATCAATTCGGTCCTGGTCATATTCGTGGCACAGGCTTGTGTTTTACTGATCGCGTCATCTCAGAAAGGCAGCGGTTACGCCTCCGTCGACATTCAGGACATTCCCGGTCGACTTGCCGAGCAGGCCGCCGACGAACGCGAAACAAGCGTTGGCAATATCTTCGGGATTGATAATTTCATTCAGCAGAGTACGCTTCGCGTAAAACGCGGGAAGCTCCTCTACCTTCACACCGTAGGCTTTGGTCCGTCCTTCCGCCCAGGCACCGCTCCAGATCTTGCTGTCCGTAATTACGGCGTCAGGGTTTACTACATTCACACGGATTCTGTCTTTGCCCAGTTCCGCCGCATTCAGACGGCTCAGGTGAAGTTGTGCTGCCTTAGCGGAGCCGTACGCTGCGTTGTTCGGACCGCTCACGAGAGCGTTTTTGCTCACTATGTTCAGCACATCGCCGCCGAAGTCCTGCTTGCGCATTATCTCCACACCCTTCTGCGTCACAAGGAACTGCCCTTTCACCATGACGTCATATTGCAGATCCCAGTCCTTCTCGGTGTGTTCTTCGAGCGGTTTTGAAATCGAAAGGCCGGCGCAGTTGACGACAATATCCACTCCGCCGAATGCGAGCGAGGCTTCGTCGAAGGCCTTCCGGATATCGGGCTCCTTCATGACGTCGAGCTTCGTGCCGATGAAGACATCGTTGCCGTACTTCTTTTGAAACTCTGCTTCGGCTCCCTTCAGTCTCGACTCATCGTTGTCGCAGATGACGACGCAGGCGCTCTCGTCCGCAAATTTTTTCGCTATGGCCTTGCCGATGCCGCCCGCGCTCCCGGTCACTAAAGCCACTCTGCCGCTCAGCGCCTTCGGCTTCGGTCTCCGTGCCAGCTTCGCTTCTTCCAAAAGCCAGTACTCGATGTTGAACGCCTCCTGCCTCGGCAAAGCGACATATTCCGAAATTGCCTCGGCGCCCCTCATCACGTTTATGGCATTGATGTAAAATTCGGCCGCGACTCTTGCGGTCTGCTTGTCCTTTGCGAAGGTAAACATGCCGACACCGGCCAACAATATCACAACCGGATTAGGATCGCGCATCGCGGGGCTGTCAGGGTGCTTGCACGAATCGTAGTACTCCGAATAGAACTTCCTGTAAGCTTCGAACTGCGGGCCTATCTTCCCTTTGACCGCCTCGATGTCGCTGGTGTCGTCGCCGGGTTTCAGGTCGAGCACCAGCGGACTTATCTTCGTCCGAAGGAAGTGATCCGGGCAGCTTGTGCCCATCTTCGCCAGTCTGCCGAGGTCCTTCGAATTGACAAATTCGAGGACCTTTTCGTCGTCGGTGAAGTGTCCGATCATCCTCGTATGTGAAGAACAGTATCCGCGCAGGACCGGAGCGAGCGACGCGGCTTTCTTCCTCCGCTCCTCTTTTGAAAGCGACCTGACTACGGCTCCGCCGAATACCGCCCGCTGCTTACGAGTCTTCTCATTCACGTAATCGGCGCATTGTTCGATGACCTGAAGCGTGTTGACATAACAGTCATACGATGTCTCTCCCCACGTGAACAACCCGTGGGACGCCAGTATGAGCCCTCGAATGCCCGGATGTTCATCGACATATTGCCTCAGTTTAAGAGCGAGGTCGAACCCGGGGCGCTGCCAGCCCAGCCAGCCGACGATCCCCCCGAACAATTGTTCGGTGATCTTTTTACCGTCCCTCGAGGCCGCGATGGCGATCGACGCGTCAGGGTGGAGGTGGTCGATATGCTTGAACGGGAGGAATCCGTGCAGGGGAGTATCGATGGACGGAGCTTTCGAGCCGAGGTCGAAAATACAATGGTTGAAAAGCTCCACCATTTCATCCTCGTGCTGGAGACCGCGGTATACTCTCTTCAGATCCCTTAGACGCTCCACGTAGAGAGCCGCAAGTCCCGACTTCGTCATCGTTCCGAGGTCTCCGCCTGATCCTTTAACCCACATCACTTCGGTCTCGTGACCCGTCAACGGGTCTGCACCGGCAGCCTTGCACGATGTGTTGCCGCCGCCGTAGTTAGTGAGTCTCACATCCGCACCCAGAAGGTTGGACCTGTAGACGAGAAGGCCGACTTCGTCGCCCGCCAGCTCACGGGCTTTTGATTCATCCCAAAGATAGCTTACGTTTTTGAATTGCCGTTTCTTTACAGACATGTTATTAACCTCTTCAAAGTCTTACTGCTTTTTCATAATCGAGCTTACAAAGGACCAAAGCTCGTCGTTTGTGTTTCGAATTACGCGGGTAAAGGTTTCCTGTTGAAGTAAGTCAGCAGAAGTCCGCCCACGATAAGAATAGCGCCCCACCAGATACTGATATGCATCCCGCGGAGTTCTATGTCCAGATGTACCGGGAAAAAGTAATAATAAACGCCGGCAGCCACTACGAGACCGCCGATTATCATCAATACCCAACCGACGAAATACCAGATCGGCTTCATTTGCACCGCATCATCAGTCATCGAGATTTCCTCCCTTCAGGCTTACCATAACCAGAGATTCAATATGACGAAGACCACGACCGTAATGGACGCCCAGAACGCCGGCTTTTTGAGGAGCGGAACTCCGGCAACTTCCACTTCATTCGTAAGCCCACGCACCAGTCCGACCAGTTCAGCTTCCGGACGCTTTTCAGTGAATGTACTCACCGCCATCGCAATTCCGGAGCTGATCAGCCATGCCCACAGGGCACGCCAGAAATTCGCGGCCATCGGACTTGCCTGTCCGCCGGGAGCGATAGCGCCGGGCGTAATCCATCCAAGCTGAAGCGCCATGAACATCGAGAACGAGACGAGCGTACCGATCAGCATTCCCCAGAACGCTCCGTCGGGAGAGATCCATTTAACGAACATGCCGAGGAGTATGACCGCGACTGCCGGCGCGAGTACCCAGGAGGCGATAGCCTGAAGGTAATCTATTATTGTCGGCATGCTTCTCGCCCAGTAGGCTCCTACGATGCTAAGGAGAATGCCGACTACCGTCGCGACACGTCCCATCCAAATGAGATGTCGCTCTGAGGCGGTCCTGTTGATGACGGATTGGTAAATATCGTAGGTCCACACCGTATTGAACGCGCTCATGTTGCCGGCCTGTCCCGCCATGAACATAGCGATTAGCGCCGTTACTCCGACACCGATGAGTCCAGGAGGAAAATAGCGCATCATCAGAAGGGGGATCACCGAGTCGTAGTTGATCTTGCCGCCGGTGTGCAGAAGCGTGAATCCGCTGTTGGGATCCCTCATGAGGGCGAGTCCGACCATACCGCTGCCGACAACGACGAAGCCGAGGAGGATCTTGAAGTAGGAGCTTATTATCGGCGCCATCCTCGCCGAGCGGACGTCTTTCGCCGAGAACGCGCGCTGGATAATCAGGAAGTCGGTCGTCCAGTAGCCGAAAGAGATTCCGAATCCGAGCCCGAAGATGAGCGCCGGCCACCCGAGCTGCATCGGGTTATCGGCGGCGCTGCCGGTTATTGACCAGAGGGAGGTGTATACATGCGGAAGACTCGCGAAAGCCTTCGTCGCACCGCCGAGGTCGACGATCCCCAGTATCGGGAGGAGAAGTATGCCGCCCCAGATGAGGAAGAACTGGATTACCTCGGTGAATATCGCCGAGAGAAGACCGCTCAGCGTGATGTAGAGAGCGACGAACCCGGCAGACAGCCATATGCTCATGTCCCAGTTCCATCCGAGAAAAGTCTTTAGTACGAGGGCAAGCGCGTAGAGCGAGATGCCCGAGGAAAGGACGGTCATCACGGAGAAAGAGACCGCGTTCAGCACGCGTGTCTTCTCGTCGTATCGTTCTTTCAGGTAGCCCGGCGTCGATTTGATGCGACCGCTGTAGTAGAAGCGCATCATGAACATTCCGAGGAACAGGATGGCGGGTATCGCGCCGATAAGGTAAAAATGCAGAGCGAACAGGCCGTATTCGGCTCCCTGCCCCGCGTACCCTACCACTTCCAGGGCCCCCATGTTCGCGGACATGAACGCCACACCGGCCACAAAGGCGCTGTTCCTTCGTCCGGCAAGGAAAAAGTCCTTGTCCGTCTTGGTAAATTTCTTCAGATAGAACCCGACCCAGACGACAAAGCCGAGATAGACGAGGAGAATCGCCCAATCGAACAGGGTCATAGAGATAGTGTGCATGCAGCTTCCCTTTCCTGGTTAGAAGTCAATAGCGACACTTCGGTAAACCTGATCCCATTTCTCGAAATCTTTCGGGTAGTATCTTTTCAGCGGGAACGATTCGCCGACAATCTGCCTGGCACTTTCGAGCGTTTCGATCCTGCCTTTCGCCATCGCCTGCACGAGAACATTACCCAGCGTGGTTGCCTCGACCGGTCCCGCAACTACCGGGATCCCCGCGGCATTGGCCGTAAACTGGTTCAGCATTTCATTCTGCGATCCGCCCCCCACAACGTGGAGCGTCTCAATTCTCTTCCCGGTAATCGCGGCAAGCTTGCCGATGGCAGATTTGTACTTGAACGCGAGGCTCTCAAGAACGATACGCACCGTCTCGCCCTTGCTATCCGGGGAGGTCTGACCAGTCCTCTCACAGAAGTCCATAATAGCGACATTCATATCAGGCGGATTGAAGAAGGAGTCGTCGTCCGGATCAATGACGCACCTGAACTCCCCGGCGCTTCGGGCCATGTTCACGAACCCATCGTATGTATAGGACTCGCCGTCCTTCTCCCAAATTCTCTTGAGCTCCTGCAGCAACCACAGTCCCATGATGTTTTTGAGGAACCTTATCTTCCCGCCGACACCGCCTTCGTTCGTGAAATTGTTCTCGCGGGACGCGGCGTTGATTATCGGCTTATCGGCCTCTATGCCTATAAGCGACCAGGTACCGGAACTCAGATATGCCCAGTTTGTCCCTGCGGCAGGTACGGCGGCAATTGCGCTCGCAGTGTCGTGGCTGCCGACCGCAACTACATCGACGTTTTTCAGACCGACCTCAAATGCAACGGCAGGAAGTAGTTTCCCGACGACCGTGCCGGGCTTTACTATAGGACACATGAGCCTGTACGGGAGTCCGAGAGCGGAGAAGATCGATTCGTCAAACTTTCCCGACTCAGCGTTCAGGAGCTGGGAAGTGGACGCGATCGTATATTCGGAGACTTTTTCGCCGGTCAGGAAATAGTTGAAGATATCCGGAATGAACAGGAGCTTGGCGTAATCATCGAGACTTGCATCCCCACCATCAATCATGCTGTATAACTGGTAGAGAGAGTTGATTTGCATAAGCTGGATGCCCGTTCGGGAATAGATCTCGTCGCTCGAAATCTTCGCGAAGACCTTCTCCATCATACCGTTTGTACGCGGGTCTCTGTAGGTAAACGGAAGATCCATCGTGTCATCTGTTTTGAGCAGCCCGAAGTCAACGCCCCAAGTATCGACGGCCATCGATTCGATATCGGTGTGGCCTTTTTGCACGGCAAGTCTCAGCGCTTCCTTTATATGGTTGAACAACGCGAAGACGTCCCAGTGCAAGTGTCCCGACACATGCACGGGCACATTGGGAAACCTGTGGATCTCCTCGAGGATTATCCTCTTATTGTCAAGTATCCCGACAAAAGCTCTTCCGCTCTCTGCGCCGAGGTCGATAGCGAGGAACTTAGATCGGGACATAGGCTACCCTCGGGTAAACCTTGTCAAGGGTTAAGAATCTTGACAAGGTTAACTCCTGCCGTAAAGGGGTCCGAAATTCTTGCACGCCATGTAATCGGCACTCTCGAGATCATCCGTGCCGAAGGCACTCCACGCGCTCGGCCTGTAAATCCTGTCCCTGGAGACATTGTGCATGTTCACGGGTATGCGGAGTATGGACGCGAGAGTCATCAGCTTGTCGCCGATATGGCCGTAGCTGATCGCTCCGTGGTTCGCTCCCCAATTTGCCATTACGGAATACACGTCCGTGAATGCTCCTTTGCCGGTAAGTATCGGCGCGAACCACGTCGTAGGCCAGGTTGGATTAGTCCTTCTATCAAGAATCCTGTTGACCTTCTTCGGGAGTTCGACCGTGTACCCTTCAGCAATTTGCAGAACCGGGCCAAGCCCTTTGACCAGGTTCACGCGGGACATGGTTATGGGCATTCCTCCTTCTGTAAGGAACTGAGAGGAGAATCCGCCTCCCCTGAAGTATTCCCTATCGGCCGGACACCACTTTGTCGCTTTGAGACATTCCAACGCTTCGTCGGATGATATTTCCCAGAACGGCTTCATAGCCGGCTCGCGCTTGATTCTCTGCCGGCCGGTCGCGTCGAGGGCGGACGAGCCGGAGTTAATAAGGTGTATGATTCCGTTCGCCGCTTTTCCTTTCAGGACATGGCCCGCGACTCTCTTCACGGCTGCCGGGCTCCAATATGTTCTGACGTCTGAAAACATCTGAGCCCTGTCCGAGACGAGGTGGCTGAACACCATCGCGGCGCCGTTGAGGCTATCATTTTCGGTGGCTACAGTAAACGGCTCGCGTATTCCGTTCCAGTCGAAGGACGAGTTCAGGATCGCTTCGAGAAAATCTCCGTTCGGGAAATGGTCGGTCCAGTGACGCTGGCCCTGGAACCCCGCTATGATAGCGTTGTGACCCATGGCCTCCTCGCCAAATCCGAGCTCCGCGAGCCTCTCGTTGCCGATCATCAGGTCCCTGGCAATGAGCGCCATCTTCACCACCGTTTCCCATTCATAATCCTTTCTTTCTCTCGACGCGCGATTCCTGTCGGAGTTTATGTCTTCGCCTTCTTCGCAATACTTCTTCGTCCAGGCCAAAGCCTTCTCGTATTCTTCGGGATCAAAAATTCCTTCCTCGATTCTCCTGACCAGCTCAGACATGTCGACATATTCGTTTCTCATCCCGAGATAATCTCCGAAGAAGTCCGGGTTGACTACCGAGCCGGCTATCCCCATCGAGACGGAGCCGATCGAAAGGTAGGATTTCCCTCTCATCTCGGCGACGGCAAGCCCGGCCTTGGCGAAGCGCAGGAGATTCTCCCTGACATCTGCAGGAAGCTGAGTGTCCGACTTGTCCTGTACATCCTTGCCGTATATCCCGAATGCGGGGAGACCTCTCTGTGAATATCCTGCGAGGGCCGCGGCAAGATAGACCGCACCGGGCCTCTCGGTCCCGTTGAAACCCCACACGGCTTTGGGGATGAGCGGATCGCTATCCATGACCTCGGTCCCGTAACACCAGCACGGCGTCACGGTGAGCGAAACTCCGACGCCTTCTCGTGCAAACTTCTCGGCCGTTTCGGCCGCTTCAGCGACGCCACCAATGCACGTGTCCGCAATTACACACTCGACTGGCAGGCCGTTCGAATGCCGCAGGTTGTCGGTCAGGAACTTCGCCGCGTTTCTTGCCATCTGCATGGTCTGGACCTCGAGCGACTCGCGGACTCCCTTTCTTCTCCCGTCAATGACGGGACGGATTCCTATTTTCGGCATGCTCCCCCTGAGACGTTTCACGGGACCGTTGGCATGGAATAGCTGTTTAGTCATTGGATATCCTGTTCTTTGCGTTGGCGATTTGTTTTCACTCCAGACTGAGGTCTTTCCTCGCGCCGAACTTCTCCCTCAACGGAATCAGCCTGTCGACCTGATCTCTGGGAAGAGTGTTTACCCTCCCCAGCTGATGCGCGATGAACTGGATCATCGCTGCGTGCTCGAGAGTTTCCATTTTGTCGTAAGCATCCATGACGCTGCTGCCGACGGTCAGGGCGCCATGATTGGCAAGTAGAAACGCATCGTGGGCCTTCAAATGTTTCGCGATCTGGTCGTACAGATCGCTGTGACCCGGCGTGCCGTATTCGACGATCGGAACTATGCCGAGTCTAATAATCACCTCGGGTAGGACCATCTTGTCAAGTGGTATTCCGGCCACGGCGAATCCGGTAGCGTAGGGAGGATGTGCATGGCAGACGCTCTTCACGTCCGGCCTGTCGCGGTAAATCTTCAGATGAAAATCCGACTCCGATGAAGGTTTTCTCTCCCCGCTCAGCAATTTTCCATTCATGTCGATCACGCTGAGGTCTTCAGCCTTCATGAACCCTTTGCTGATGCGCGTCGGTGTTATCAAAACGGTCCGTTCGTCGATGCGGGCACTTATGTTTCCGTCATTAGCGGCTACGTATCCCTTCTCATACATTCGCCTGGCGGTCTCGACGATATCTCTTCTAAGAGACCCGATTCCCTGCTTCAACTTCTCAACTCCTTGGAATTACATGTTTGAAAACAAAAACCGAACTGGACTTTCATGCTGGCGGCCGATGATCGACTCCGGTTTGGTAATGGTCCGCGAGATGATAGTGACAGCGAATGTTAAACCGCAAGCCTTTGATTCTCGGCTGGAGCCCTTTGCTCAAGGTTCAGCTTTCAGATAATAGTATCCACTTACTTCATTATCAAACGTCATCGCCGGATGTCGACGACAATCACGCCAAAACCTTGCGAGGCTTTCCATAGTTACAGGCTGTCCTGCACTACTTATTCTTCGTAATCCAGGTCATTCCATCCTGTCGTATATGGACCACGGTTTTCCCGTCAACACTCGAAGTTATTGCCTCAAAAAGATCGGGAGTAGTATAAACCTTCGGAGGCCACGCATATCCTGCCGGCACCGGTGCATCCAGCGCGAGTTCCGGGAGGTTGGCGGTAAACTCACCATGTGCCATGAAGTATCCGCGCTCAGCATAGTAGACTTTCCTGAGAGCCCATTTTGCATTCTCTATCTGGTTCCACTTAAATGGGTCGTTTCCCTCGCCGGCCGCTTTACCGGAAAACTGGAGGAAGCCCCACATTTCCGGGTAATGCATGTCGATAATTCCCTGGGGGGACCAGACCCAGTTGTCTTCCGGAAGAGATTTCCCGGTCTTTGGATCTGTCTCTCTGGCATATATCCCATTCTGGGCCTTGAGGTGCCACTCGACGCGAGAGAAGTTAATGCGCCACTGAGAACCATCCTGCGGCGGAGCCCCGTCCAGAGCTCCCTGTCCGAGGATTGACCACGGGAACGCGAGTTCGACTGTCCATCCGGTGTCGACATCCGAGGGATTGTCGAGCGTTCCGTGCAAACGAATCCCTACCTTCAATCCCTTTATATCGAACGCGTTTATCGGGGCCCTGTCGATGTCCCGGTATGGAGCCCTCAGCAACAGGTCCCAGACGGTCCCGAGCGCGTTTATCTCGGTCTCGTAATAAGGCTGTGTGCTGCCGTTCGGGTCGATGAACACTTCGAAATCGTTGTCGCGGAATATGACGGTATCTCTCTGTCTCAGCGTGGCCCACAAGTTAGGTTCGTTCAATTCCGCCCCCACATAGAGGTACTTGCTATCCCATAACATTTTGACCCTGGTCTTATACCTTGGAAGCGGCCGGCTGCTCCCCTGGATATCGACGAAATAGTCGGTCCAGGCGGCCTTGCGCCAGGAATCTTCATTCAACCTGCCGTCGACCCTTATTGGTCCATCTGTGCGGTAGCAGACATAGTGCTTCGGCGCAAACGGTATTTCAGGTACCGGGAACGTTCCGGGGCCGCCGGGCACCTGCGCGTACGCGGTGCAGCTGACGATTGCCACCAGCACGATGATTATCTTCTTCATTTTGTACTCCGAGCATGATGATTGGTCATGAATGCCGCCACATCGACGGTGACCATGATCAAGGTTAATAAAGAATCTCTATGTCGCAGGTCGCTGTCCGGACCGTGTGTTCCGGGTCCGGAGCAAACTCATCTTTAATACCAGCTGCCGAATACCGTGGCAATTCTTACTTGAATGACAATTGGTTTCATCGGCAACGATAAATCATTCGGACACGGTTACGACTTTTCTAAATCTGATGTCGCTGGACGATGCACCTACCTGCAACTCATATTTGCCGGGTGCGACGACAAACTCATTCTTCTTTTCGTCAAAATACTTGAACGACCAGACAGGAAGCACGAACCTCACCGTTTTTGATTCTCCGTTCCTGATATGTACGCGCTTGAATCTCTCCAGGGATTTCAATGGCTGAAGTTCCTTCGACGCCATATTTTTCACGTACAGCTGCACCACCTCGTCGCCGGCGCGCCCGCCGCCGTTACGGACCGTGACAGAAAGTCTCAGCGTATCATCAGGGCCAACCTTCTCGCTGCTCGCGCGGAAATCGGAATATTCGAATCTGGCATAACTCAATCCAAAGCCGAACGGATAGAGGGGATTCCCGGTGAAGTACCGATAGGTTCTTCCCTTCATGCTGTAATCTGTGAAGGGAGGGAGAACCGTTACGAATTTATAGAAGGTGACGGGCAGCCTCCCCGCGGGGTTATAATCTCCGAAAAGCACATCGGCTACCGCCCTGCCCCCCTCCTCGCCGGGATACCATGCATCGACTATCGCCGGGAGATTCTCTTCCTCCCAATTCACGGCCAGCGCGCTTCCTCCGACCAGGACAAGAATGACCGGCTTTCCTGTGGCATGAAGGGCTTTCAGAAGTGCCTCCTCGCCGGCAGGGAGCCTAAGATTCGTGCGGTCGCCCCCCTTGAAACCGGGGAAGTCGATCGACGGGTCTTCCTCACTTTCGAGATGGGGCGAAATCCCCGCCACGACTACTGCGGCGTCCGATTCCTTTGTCAGGGAAACCGCGTCTGCGATGAGCCTGGATTCGCTCGGTTTCTCGTAGACTCTCCGCCATTGAAATCTTATCCCTGCATATTCAATGCTGTCGGCGTAGTCGATTTCAACTTTATACTCTTTCCCTTTCCGCATCTGTACGATCTTCGACTTGAATACGTTCAGCTGATACGGCCTCCAATTGTTTACCAGCAACGTGTCGTCCAGAAATAATCTTCCCCTGTCGTCGGTAATTATGCCGATCTCGTACTTGCCTGTGGCAGGAGGAGTGATCGTGCCGGTCCACCTCACGGAGAAGTGGTCGTCGGGCACTCCTTTGCCGGGCGATCCAAAGCCCCAGTAGGGATCCATCACCGAGTCGATCCTTGTGAGAACGGGCTTTCCCTTCAGGTTGAAATTGTCGAAGTACTCGCCGTAGAGGCCGTGGCCGCCTCGTCCGCCGGCGGGCCTGAGGAATTCCTTGCCGACAGTCTCGACCGAGTTGGTGTCTTCCAGCAGATTGTACCCCGACGCATATCGCACCCGTACACCGCTCCCGCACTTTTCTCTGATACCCTGGAAGATGGTCACTGGATTCGACGGTGTGCCGTGGTAATTGCCGAGGAGAATGCCGATGTCGCCGGCATATACGCCGATAACGGCGACGGACTTAAGATCTTTCCTGAGAGGCAGGGTGTGGTTCGAGTTCTTCAGCAGGACGATGCTTTCGTCGGCGACCTTCCTTGCCAACTCGCGGTGGGCCCGGGTGTCGTTGTCGGCAATTGGAATCCGGGAATACGGGACGGAACCGGGCGGATCGAACATGCCGAGCCTGAATCTCGCCAGCATCAACGACGTGACTGCCCCGTCAATGTCTTTCTCGGTGATGAGCCCTTCAGCCAATGAAGTCTTCAACGACGAGTACTCATCTCCGCAAGTCAGGTCGCATCCTGCCCTGACCGCAAGTGCAGAGGCGGCTGCAGCGTCGGGAGTGTATTTGTGTCCGTTGTAGATATCCCAGATGGCACCGCAGTCGGAAACGACGTATCCCTTGAATCCCCATTTATTGCGCAGGACATCAGTCAACAGGAAACTGTCCGCGCAGCATGGTACACCGTTCAGACTGTTGTATGCCCCCATTACGGAGTAGGCGCCGCCCTCGCGCACACACGCTTCGAACGCGGGGAGATACGTTTCAAAAAGATCCCGCCTGTCGGGAACGGCGTTGAACTTATGTCTCTCCAGTTCCGGGCCGCTATAGGCCGCAAAATGCTTTGGAGTTGCGATCACCTTGAAGTACTTCGGGTTGCTTCCCTGCAGGCCCTCGACGAAGGCTACGCCTATCCTCGAGGTGAGATATGGATCTTCCCCGTAGGTCTCCTGGCCCCTCCCCCATCGCGGATCACGGAAGATGTTGATGTTCGGCGACCAAAAAGTAAGCCCCTGAAAAATTCCGTGTTCGCCCCTGCTGACGGCATAATTGTATTTCGCGCGCGCCTCGGTTGAAATGACACCGGCTTCTTCATGGATGAGTGCCGGATCCCACGTCGCCGCCATTCCGATAGCCTGCGGAAACACGGTGGCAATCCCGTTCCTCGCGACTCCGTGGAGGCATTCACTCCACCAGTTGTACTTCTGAACGCCCAGACGCGGGATTGCAGAGGCATCGTTCTGCATCTGAGAGATTTTTTCATCCAGAGACATCCTGGAGACTAAGTCCGCGGCGCGCGCCTGGAAAGAGAGACTTGTGTCGAGGTACGCCGGCACGGGATCGCCTGTCGTGTCCCCCACTGCCCGGGCGTGAGCCGGGGAAGCCGGAAGGGCCGTCAACAAGAGCGCAAGGAAAACAAACCTTGATGCACCATTCATCGAGAGGATCATTTTGCTCTCCAAAATTTGTCCGGGACCCCGGGTGCGAAGAAGGCGGCCGCTCCTTCGACGGAAATTTTCAAGCGACGACCTTTCCTGCTTTTTCCTCACTCACGGCGACCCGGCTCCCAGACGGGTGAGAATGCCGACTGTGGCAAGGCCGCCCGCAGCCATCTACAGATTCTCCGTGGATTTCTTCAGCGCCATGCAGGTCTCATAGAACTCCGGCAGAGTCATCGACCTGACGTAGACGAAGCCGCGCGTGCCCCGGATGAGAGGGCTTGGGTGTTCGTTGAAGAACTCTCTGCCCAGACACACCTTCAGCATCTGGTACTGGTTGACCTGGATCTTCTGGGCGAGCCCGGAGAACGGGCCGTCGAGTTCGTAGCTCGGGAACGAGGCGCCACGCTGCGATGCGAAGGCGTTCATGAAGGATGCGCTGAGTACGGAAAACATATTGAGCGAAACCGGGACGTAGACGTTCGCCTCGGACGGATGGAACCGGTACCAGATGTTTCGGTACCCGATGACCCGTATATCGCTTCTGTGCGATTCCTTCTCGTACATTCTCAGTGCTTCCGCCATGACTTGCAGCACCTTGTAATGCGTATCGGGTCCGCTTGCTTCCGGATCGAGGGCGACACCTACAATGTCAGGTCTCACCTGGCGAAGGAGTTCAAGGACCGGCAAAACGTCTCTCTCGATTTCCGGTTCCTCCGTGAAGACGTCCCCCTTATAGAAACCCAGACGGAGGTGCATGATCGACGGCGAGTTGAACCCGAAATATCCCCAGAGACATTCTGCTTCCCATTCCCGCGTCATACCTTTCAGCCGCTGGA
>JAHECO010000079.1 GCA_024641705.1 Candidatus Kryptoniota bacterium | reverse complement strand
AAGAATTCGGCGGTCGGCTTCTCGCGATGATGCGTCACGAGTTCGGAGGACACGCCTTCAAGGAGGGGAAGTAAGATGAACGGCAAAAGAGTACCCCCTTATTTGCTCGTTATCATCGGCGGGACCGGCGACCTTGCGAGGAGGAAGCTCCTGCCGGCGATTTGCAGACTTCGCGACAAGCACCTCTCGGAGTTCCAGCTTATCGGTGCGGGGACGGGCAAAAAGCACAACGACGATACTTACCGTGACTTCGTGGCTCGCTCCCTGGAAGAGGACGGCATTGACCACAGTGCTGCCGGTGAGTCCTTTGAATGGGCATATTACCATTCCGTGGGAGGAGGATCGCTCGAGGAATACAAGACCCTCGCCGATCGCATCCTGGAGCTTGAGAAACAATCCAACCTCCCGGGGAACCGCGTTTTCTACCTTGCCGTGCCCCCGTCGGTGTTTCCGAACGCAATAAAGAACATCGGCGAGGTCGGACTCAACAAGAGCAAGGGAGAGATAAAGCTGGTCGTGGAGAAGCCGTTCGGACAGGACCTGCAGTCCGCGCGCGAATTGAACGCGCTTGTGCACAAGTACTTCGACGAATCGCACATCTACAGAATTGATCACTATCTGGGGAAAGAGACCGTCCAGAATCTGATAGCGTTCCGTTTCAGCAACGTCGTGTTCGAATCGCTCTGGAACCGCGACAGGATCGAGAGGGTGGAAATCACAGTGGCGGAAACCGTCGGCGCCGAGCACAGAGGCGGATATTACGACCGGGTCGGCGCGCTCCGCGATATGATCCAGAACCACCTGACCCAGCTCACCACGCTGGTGGCCATGGAAGTGCCGACCGCTCTCGAAGCCGACGCCGTCAGGCACGAGAAAGTGAAAGTGCTTAAGGCGATCTCCCCTATCTCCACCGACAATGTAATCTTCGGACAATACACGCGCGGTGCCGTCGAGGGAAGAGAGGTCGAAGGTTACCTGGAGGAGGAAAGGGTCGCCAATGACTCGAAAACTGAAACTTACGTGGCACTCAAGCTGAACATCTCCAACTGGCGCTGGCAGGGAGTTCCCTTCGTACTCCGGACCGGCAAGAGGATGTTTAAGGGAATAACCGAAGTCGCGATTACCTTCAGGCGGCCACCCGTTTCCATCTTCAGGCAATTCTCCATAAGAGACATACAGCCGAACAAACTCATCATGACACTCCAGCCGAGCGAAGGCTTCGACCTGTCCTTCAAGGTCAAAGAACCCGGCGACGCGTACAAGCTCTCGACGCAGAGACTCCATTTCCAGTACGGCGAAGTGTTCGGCAGGATTCCAGACGCTTACGAAACGCTCCTTCTCGACATACTCAAAGGGGACCAAACCCTCTTCGTGCGTGCCGACGAGGTCGAGGCCTCATGGGAACTGTACACTCCGCTGCTCTCCCACAAGTTTGAGGTCAACAAATACGCTTCGGGCACGTGGGGCCCGGCCGAGGCGGAAAGATTGCTGGACGGCGAGAAGTGGAGCACGGCCTGACCCGAGACGTGAAGAAGTTCCGGGATCTGAAAGAGCTCAGCCTCGCGGCCGCATCCGACATCGCCGAGCTCATCGTTGGCACCGTCTCGCGGAAGGGACATTTTTCTCTGGCACTTTCGGGGGGAGGAACGCCGAGGACTCTCCACGGTCTTCTCGGATCGGTTTACCGCGACAAGATACCCTGGGAGTCGGTGTACGTCTATTTCGGCGACGAAAGATATGTCCCGCATACGGACAGACAGAGCAACTACCTGATGGCGAAAGAGACCCTGCTGGATCTCGTCCCCATTTCTCCTGTGAACGTGCATCCGATCCCCACCGATCTCGATGTGCCGTCAGAAGCCGCGGCCGCTTACGAACGGGAGCTGCGGAGAAACTTCGGGGAAGGGGATAGTTCCTTCGATCTCATCCTTCTCGGGATGGGCGGGGAAGGTCACACGGCTTCCCTCTTTCCGGGCTCGCCGGCTCTCGATGAAATTCGACGCTGGGTGATGTCCGCCGAGGTGCCGGCCACTCCTCACACGAGAGTTACGCTCACATATCCCATTATCAACCGGGCTTTCGCCGTTTACTTTCTTGTGTCTGGAGCCGACAAGCGGGAGGCGCTTCGTGAAGTCCTCGGTGCCGATGCCGACTATCACACCTATCCCGCGAAAGGGGTAGCTCCCTTTAGGGGGAGGCTTGAATGGTGGGTCGATTCCGCCGCACTGATGGGGTAGGTGCAATTTTCCCTTCCGAGAGGGCATTGCCTTGGGAGCACAGACTATTCTGTTCCAATTTGGGGCTCTTTCCCGACGCTTTTTGCTCCTGATGTGCTGGATTTTCCAGCCAAATTTTTAGTGAAATTATATCGCCCTCCAAAATTTTATAAGTTCCCCAAAATCAACAGGTTAGCGCCTTGACTTTTCCGCCGCTTTTTGTTATTATTTTACGAATTTCAGCGGAGGTTTATTGGCAAAAAAGGAAAAAAGAGTAGTCCTTTCCAGAGGGAGTTCAAAGATTTTGTATTCACTCCCCCAGGATGATATTCTGCTGGCTGAATTCCGCCCTGAACTGGGGGTTGATGGGAAAAGAGTTTTCAAGATCAAAGACAGGCCTAGGATAGCGGCCGAGCTGCAGGCGTTCATCTTCGCGTACCTGGAGACCTACCAAATTCCGACACACTTCTTCAGCCAGAACGGCAGTGAGCTTCTGATAAAACGTCTCAACGTTATTCCCGTCGAGGTTACTGTGAGGAACCTCGCCTCTCAATCCTTTGCCAAGAGATTTAAGCACTTCAAATCGAAGCAGCATCTCGATTTCCCGATTTTCGAATATCTTTTGAGGGATGAGACCGGTGAGCATCTGGTGAACGACACTCACCTCTATGCTCTGCAGCTGGTGACCCCCGACGAATTCAGAACAATGAACCGGCTTGCCAGCAAGATCGACGCTGTGATGAAAAGTTTCATGGAAAGACGGGGCTTCACACTCATCGACATAACGATGAAGTTCGGCAAGTACAAGGGTGTTGTAATGCTCGGTGACGAGATTTCGCCGGAAAATATAACTGCGATAGATAATTCAACGGGCGAAGAGATTTCCGTCGTGTCAGCACGGGATTCGCGCGAGGCATCAAAACACTACCAGCTGGTGTACAGCCGCATTCTTCCTTCTGCAAAGCGCAAGGCTTAACAGAAATGTTCTTCAAGTTAGCCCGGTATGGATCCGACGTGATCGCAGTCGTCTTGATCTCGTGCGTCTTCCTCGTAGTTGTGTCCCTCTTCATTTCCTCCCGTCCCGTCAGCCTTGCCATCGATTTCTTAGCTCTGATCGCGGCTGGGATCACTTTCTATTTCTTCCGTGACCCGGACCGCACGCCCGCCGCGTCGGGTGACGAGTTCGTGATTTCGCCGGCGGACGGGAAAGTGGTTTTCGTCGGAGAAACCGATGAACCCGAGTTCCTGAAGTCCCGCGCGAAGATGGTCAGCATATTCATGTCTCCCGCCAACGTCCACGTGAACAGGATACCGCTCAACGGGGTCGTGAAGTTCCTGAAGTATATAAAAGGGGAATACATCGTCGCTTTCGACGACAAGTCGAGCGAAAGAAACGAACGCATGCTGATAGGAATCGAGAACAAAGGGCAGCGGGTGATGTTCAAACAGATCGCCGGTTTCATAGCGCGCAGAATCGTCTGTGAACTTTCCGACGGCCAGCCGGTCAGGGCAGGTGAGAGGTTCGGTATGATCAAGTTCGGATCCCGCGTCGATGTCCTCCTCCCTTTGAACTGCGAAGTGAAAGTAAAGCCGGGCGAAAAGAGCTCGGGCGGCACCACGGTTCTTGGAGTTTTGAGGAATGAGTAGGAAGACGAAGTATAACATACACATATCCCGGGCCGTCATCCCGAGCTTCTTCACAATTCTAAACATGTTCTCGGGGTTCATGTCGATTCTCTCCTCGGCGGATCACGACTTCGAATCGGCAGCGTGGTTGATAGTCCTTGCCGCCATTTTCGACAGCCTAGATGGCGTAATGGCAAGGCTGACGAAGAGCTCCAGCGAATTCGGCGTGGAGCTCGATTCGCTTTCGGACCTGGTATCGTTCGGCGTGGCTCCATCTTTTATGATGTACAAGGTCGGGCTCCACGCGCTCGGACCGATCGGGACCCTCTCCAGCGCGATGGTCATGGTTTTCGGCGGCCTTCGCCTGGCCCGGTTCAACGTCCAGCTCGTTGGATTCGATAAGGATTATTTCAAGGGACTTCCCATCCCTTCGAGCGCAATCACCATCAGTTCCTTCATTTTGCTCTTTTTTGACGCAACTACGGGGAGTCTCAACGCGGCGGCGGCGCCTTTCCTCCCCGTGATAGCGGTTGCCCTCTCGCTCCTGATGGTCAGCACGGTCAGATACGAAACGCTGCCCAAGTTTAACAAGAGAGGCATCAGGTCTCATCCGATGAAGTTCATGGTTTTCGCGCTGGGCGTTATCATTACCATAGTCACGCTGGGCAAAGCGTTGTTCTGGCTGTTCATCGTCTACATAGTTGGCGGGCTCATCCGCTGGTTGATCGAGCATGTCAAAGGTCTCATCTCGCCCCGCAAGCATGGCGAAGAAGACGAGGACGTCGAACTCAGCAGTTTCGATATCTGAGGAGGTTTATTTGTTCAAGGCTAGAATAGAAGTAACATTGAAGAAGAAGATTCTGGATCCGCAGGGAAAGGCAATCGAAAGCAGCCTGCGCAATCTCAGCTTCACTAAGCTGGGAAATGTGAGGACCGGGAAGAACATAGACATTTCGGTGGACGAATCGGACGTTCAGCGGGCGGCGGGTCTTGTGCAGTCTGCATGCACGAAGCTCCTCGCGAACCCGGTGACAGAAGAATATGAGTTCGAGTTGTTCGATGAAGCCGGCAGCTCCGTCGCGAAATTCTCGAGTCAACAGGCCGGCATCCCCAAGACCGGAGGCAGGTAATGACCGGGAAGGTCGGAGTCGTCGTATTCCCCGGTTCGAACTGCGACATGGACGCGTACCAGGCGTTCGGCAGTGTCCTCAACCAGAAGGTCGAATTTCTCTGGCACAAGGAGAGGAACCTCGACGGTGTGGACGTCGTCGTTCTCCCGGGGGGCTTCTCCTACGGCGACTACCTGAGGGCAGGAGCGATAGCCAGGTTCTCTCCGATCATGACCGAGGTCGTGAAGTTCGCCGAGAACGGCGGACTTGTCATGGGTATCTGCAACGGCTTCCAGGTCCTGGTCGAAGCGGGGCTTCTGCCGGGTGCTCTTCTCAGGAATGCGGGGCTCAAGTTTGCATGCAAGCAGGTTTATCTGCGCACTGAGACCGTTGCGACTCCCTTCACTTCCGCCTTGAAGAAGGGAGAGGTGCTCAAAGTCCCGATTGCCCACAGCGAGGGAAATTACTACGCCGACGACGATACGCTGAAGAGTCTGCAGGATAATGATCAGATAGCGTTCCGCTACTCTACTGCAGGCGGGGAAATTACTCAAGACTCGAATCCGAACGGATCTATACTCAATATTGCCGGGATTGTCAATGTGAAGCGGAACGTGCTCGGAATGATGCCCCACCCGGAACGGGCGAGCGAACGGATTCTGGGGAGCGCGAGCGGCGTGATGGTTTTGAAATCGGTAGTCGAGAGTTTAAATTGATGAAAAGCGGAGGTTGTGATGTTTGATTCGATCGGCCCGACGGAGATTATTCTTATCGTTGCCGCTTTGTTACTGCTTTTCGGAGGAAAGAAGATTCCGGAGCTCGCGCAGGGCATAGGCAAGGGAATCAGGGAATTCAAGAAGTCGGTGAAGGAGCCCGAAGAGGGTTCTGAAAAGAAAGAAGAAGAAGAAAAAAAGAAAGACTAGAGAAAGAAGTTTTCTAAGAAGATGTTTGAGAACATTGGTTTTGGCGAGCTCTTAATAATTATAATCGTCCTGATAGTTTTCTTCGGCCCGAAGCGCATTCCGGACATCGCGCAGTCGATTGGAAAGGGGATCCGGGAGTTCAAGCGGGCGATGAAGGATGTCCAGGACGAGGTGTCGAGGTCGGTAAACGAAGAGCCGAAACCCAAGCCGAAGGAACAGAAGTCCATCGAGGAACCGGCACCGGAACAGAAAGTTTCGACAGAGAGCCAGCCCAAGACGGAAGTCAAGCCCTGACTGTCCGGATACATCCCGAATTAATTTAACGTTTCTGTCCGCTCGCACGATCAGGCGCGGATGGTAATTCGTTGCCTGGTCCGCCGCGGGGCGGTTCCATGGCTTTGAAGATAGCCCCGATAACTTTAAATTATTGACGTTTCGGCGCGCCAGGTTCTGAAGGCACGCCGAATTTACGAGTGTTTCAGATGCACAAAATTCAAAGGGAGTGCGCCGGCGGCGAACTCCGGAGCAGAATCAAATGCTTGAAGATTTTAGTTTCGGCAAAATCCTTCTAATCCTTTTGGTCCTGGTTATTTTCTTCGGCCCCAAAAAGATACCGGATATTGCCCAGTCTATAGGCAAAGGAATAAGGGAATTCAAGAAAGCGATGCGCGATGTGTCGGATGAGATCCAGAAGCCTGCGAGCGAAGAACCGAAAACGCCGTCCGCACCGAAAGCGGTAGACGCATCGGCGTCCCAGAATTCCGGCGCCTCCTCCCAGTCAAAAACAGAATTAAAATAAAAAGAAGTTTTGGCGGATACCTATCAGACTTTCAGGAAAAGACTTCTCGCGGGGGAAGCCTCGTGTCGCAGTGTTGCCGAGGCATATCTTAACGAGGCGAAATCCAGATCGGATCTGAACGCTTTCCTGCAGCTCTTTGACGAGTCGATCGAAGATGCGGAGAAGGTGGACGCGAAGGTGAAAGCCGGCGACGCGGGCAAGCTTGCGGGGCTCGTGCTCGGCGTGAAGGACGTAATCGCCATAAAAGAAAAACGGCTGACGTGCGGATCGAAGATACTCGAGGACTTCGTTTCCGTTTACGATGCCAGCGTGATCGAGCGCTTGAAGCGTGAGGATGCGGTCATCATCGGGAAGACCAACATGGATGAGTTTGCCATGGGATCTTCCACAGAATACAGTGCGTACGGCGCCGTGCTGAACCCGGTAGACAAATCGAGAGTCCCGGGCGGCTCGAGCGGCGGAAGCGCATCTGCTGTCGCGGCAGGACTCTGCCATGCCGCCATCGGGACGGACACCGGCGGATCCATCAGGCAGCCCGCCTCCTTCTGCGGAGTCGTCGGGCTCAAGCCGACCTACGGCCGTGTTTCGAGGTACGGGCTCGTCGCATTTGCGTCGTCGTTCGACGTCATCGGACCGTTTGCCAATTCGGTGTACGACGTAGCCACGCTGATGGAAGTGCTCGCGGGAC
>JAHECO010000046.1 GCA_024641705.1 Candidatus Kryptoniota bacterium | reverse complement strand
CTGTCCAGAAAGTCTTGTCTGTCATGCTGAACGAAGTGAAGCATCCATTTTTCAGAACGAATAAGTGGATTCTTCAGTCGCTCCGCTCCTTCAGAATGACATTTTCCTTGTTTTGGGACAGCCTCGGCAGAAGGTCCCTCTCCTCCCAGGAGAGGGCTGGGGTGAGGTCCCCGCAGCCGTAATCCTGGGGAAAGACGCGTATTATCATCATCACCTTTTGGGGCGGCAGATATTTCTCCACTCGGCAACTATCTCCGGAGTCAAAGTCCAATTTCTTACGCCTTCTTCAGCCAGCTCATCATGGATCTCAGTTTCGAACCTGTCTTTTCCACGAGGTGGGTGTTCATCTGTTTCCTCATCTTGAGAAAATTCTTCTGCTTGTTTTTGAATGTCTCGTCGATCCATTCCTTTGCGAACTTGCCCGTCTGAATCTCATTCAGGATCTTCTTCATTTCCTTGCGTGTCTGCTTCGTAATGACTCTCGGGCCGCGGGTGTATCCGCCGTATTCCGCCGTGTCGCTGACGGAGAAATTCATTCTGGATAAACCGCCTTCGTAGTAAAGGTCGACGATGAGCTTCAGCTCGTGCATGCATTCGAAGAAGGCCAGTTCCGGCGGATAACCGCCCTGGACCAGCGTCTCGAAGCCTGCCTTGATAAGTTCTTCCGACCCGCCGCAAAGAACCGCCTGCTCACCGAATAGGTCGGTCTCGGTCTCATCCTTGAACGTCGTCTTGATGACTCCGGCTCTCGTCCCGCCGATCCCTCTGGCATAGGCCAGGGCATATTCGAGGGCCTTCTTCGAGGCGTTCTGCTGGACCGCGATGAGGCACGGCGTCCCGGCCCCCTGTGTGAACACTCTTCTCACGAGGTGCCCGGGTGCCTTCGGGGCAATCATGATCACATCGACGTGTTTCGGCGGCTGGACGAGCTTGTAGTGAATGTTGAAGCCGTGAGCGAAAGCGAGGATCTTGCCTTCCGACAGATTCGGTGCAATCTCCTCCTCGTACAACTTCTTCTGCGCCATATCCGGGGCGAGTATCATTATGAGGTCTGCCCGCGCCGAAGCATCGTATGGGGTGAGTACGATCAGGCCCTCGGCTTCTGCGGCAGCGCGCGACTTGCTCCCGGGCTGCAGCCCGACAACGACATTCACTCCGCTGTCGCGCAGGTTCAGCGCATGTGCGTGCCCCTGGCTTCCGTAGCCGATAATGGCGACTGTCTTGCCGCTGAGTAACGAAAGGTCTGCGTCCGTGTCGTAATAAACTTTCATTTCATTTCCTTCATTTTATGCTGATAGTTTCTAAAAAGGTTAAAGGGTAAAAAGGATAAAAGAGAAGGAGGATAATAGATGAGCTGACAGCAATTGATGCTTACCCTTCTCACCTTTTTGCCTCTTAACCTCTTTGCCTTTTTACCTTGCTTATTCATACCTCTCCTTCAAATTCCCGCTTGAGCGCCACTCGCCCGGTTCGGGCGATTTCTTTTATGCCGAACGGTTCGAGCATCTTTATCATGGCATCGACTTTCTGTTCGCTGCCTGTGGCTTCGATGGTTATGGAGCGCTGGCTTATGTCGATAATCTTCGAACGGAAGATCTCCGATATCTGCATCAGCTCGGGGCGGGAGTTGCGGTTCGCCGCCACTTTCACCAGGACGAGCTCCCTCTCGACGAAGCTGTCGTAAGTCAGGTCGACCACTTTCGTCACGTCGATCAGCTTGTTCAGCTGCTTGATGATCTGTTCGATTACGTCGTCGTCGCCCTTAGAGACTATTGTCACACGCGCTACCGAGTCGTCCTCGCTCGTGCCGACGGAGATGCTGTCGATATTGTAGCCGCGGGCGCTGAAGAGGCCGACAATTCTGTTCAAAGCACCGAATTTGTTTTCGACAAGAATGGAGATTGTGTGCTTCTTCACTTCACAGTCTCCGGGTGAGCCTTCGCCATTTTCAACTCCTTGACTGATTTCGGATAATCGAGTATTTGCGCTACCGTACCGCCGCTGGGAATCATCGGGTAAACGTTGTCCTCCTGTATCGTGTGGAAATCCATGACGACCGGCTTGTCGTGAATCTTCATCGCCTCTTTGAGGATCGGAACGACCTCGTCAGTCTTGTCGGTAGCAAATCCCACCCCGCCGAATGCCTCGGCGAGCTTGACGAAATCGGGGTTGTTGCCCAGCGTGACGTGGCTGTACCTCTTCTTATAGAACAGGTCCTGCCACTGCCTTACCATACCGAGGTAGCCGTTGTTCAGGATCACGATCTTGAGCGGGAGCTTGTTGGCGGCTGCCGTCGCCATCTCCTGTATGTTCATCTGGATGCCGCCGTCACCATTCACGCTGAAGACCGGTCTGTCCTTGACGCCGAAAGCCGCGCCGATCGCCGCGGGGAAGGAGAATCCCATCGTTCCGAGTCCGCCGGACGTGATGTTCGATCTCGGATTCATGAACCTGTAAAACTGTGCCGTCCACATCTGGTTCTGCCCGACGTCGGCTGTGACTACCGCGCTGCCTTTAGTCAGTTCGTTTATCTTCTCGATGACGTACTGTGCGCGGATCTCGTCACCGTTCTCGTAACGCAGGGGGTGTTCGGTTTTCCATTCCGCTATCTGTTCAAGCCATTCTTTCGTGTCCAGCGCATTGACCAGCGGGGTCAGCCTCTCGAGCACGTGGCGTACGTCGCCGACGATCGGAACGTCGACTTTCACGTTCTTGCTGATCGCCGAAGGATCTATGTCGATATGGACCTTCTTCGAATTTGGTGAAAACATGTTCGGGTTGCCCGTGACGCGGTCGTCGAAGCGGGCGCCGATCGCTACCAGGCAGTCACACTGGTCGACGGCAACGTTGGAGTACCATGTCCCGTGCATGCCGAGCATCCCCATCGAGAGATCGTCGTTCCCGGGGAAGGCGCCGAGTCCCATAAGCGTCATCGCCACGGGAGCGTTCAGCTTCTTTGCCAGGTTAAAGAGTTCGGTCGAAGCGTTGGAAGTAACTACGCCTCCTCCGACATAGAGGACCGGCTTGCGCGAGGAGTTGATGATCTCGACCGCTTTGTTTATCTGTCCCATGTGACCGAAATAGAACGGATGATATCCGCGGAGCTTGACCTCCTTCGGGTAAAGGAACGGAGCATTCGAGGCCATCACGTCCTTGGGCATGTCGACTACTACCGGTCCCGGGCGGCCCGTCGATGCGATATGGAACGCCGCCTTTATCGTCCAGGCAAGCTGTTTCACATCCTTGACGAGGAAATTGTGTTTCGTGATCGACCTGGTTATGCCGATGATGTCGGCCTCCTGGAACGCGTCGTTGCCGATCAGGTGCGTTGCCACCTGACCGGTGAACACGACCAGCGGGACGGAATCCATGTAAGCATCGGCAATTCCGGTGACTGTGTTGGTCGCACCGGGGCCTGAGGTAACGAGGACAACCCCGACCTTTCCTGTAGCCTTTGCGTAGCCTTCCGCCGCGTGGACCGCGCCCTGCTCGTGGCGCGTAAGAATGTGCCGGATGTGCGACATGTCGTGCATCGCGTCGTACACTCCGATCACCGCGCCGCCCGGGTAACCGAAGATGTATTCGACATTCTCCTCTATCAGGCTCTTGACAAATATCTCCGAACCTGTTAAGTCATTGGTGCTCATCCTTCAAGTCTCCGATCTTTTTAATGTATGTGCCGGTCACCTCCGCGGGGAAGCCGCCGGGGTTTTCACATCCTCAACGTTGACAAACTCAAAGTGGTTCGACCTCCAAAAACTTCCCGGTACAGCTTTTGGCTTCAGGTCATTCCCGTCGATTTAATATGGATTTTGGTTAGGTACGCGCTCTCGGGGAATAACCTTCGGCTATTTAGCTAATAATGCCGAGAAGGATATTCCCCTCGCTAAGGAGGAGGAGAATAAGAATGGAAATAAGAGAAAGGAGGCCAAGAAGAAACGAATCGGCAGAACTGTTTAAGGGCAGCGAAATCATCCCGCGAGCGGGATCTTCGACTCTCGCTGTCTGTCTAGAACCGTATGTAGAACCGCTGTCGTTCATTTCGTCTTGATTAGATTATAAGGAAAACGCAACTGCTTGTCAATACTTGGGTCGGATTATTTTTGGCAAACCTTAATCCGCGGGTTGATCATCTGTCATCATTGTTGCCTGGTTCGACCGGGGCCATGCTTCTATTGCCCAGGACAAGATACAAGGGAAAAACCGCAGTGTTCTGGTCTCACAAACAGCTCTTGAGACCTACTCTGACTATCGAGGCTGTCCAGAAAGTCTTGTCTGTCATGCTGAACGAAGTGAAGCATCCATTTTTCAGAACGAATAAGTGGATTCTTCAGTCGCTCCGCTCCTTCAGAATGACATTTTCCTTGTTTTGGGACAACCTCGACAATTCCGTTGTTTATCAGATATGTAACCGAGACGTTGGAATAGACTGCTTTCAGATTAGAACACTGCCCCCGTCCCGGGGTCCCTTGACAAACGCGTCTAGACCACATATATTTTTATGTGATAAATGGCCAAAATTGACCAAACGTCGGACAAATGAAACTTTTCGAGGTGCCGTTCCGATATAAGGGTAATGCAGAGCATCGGAATTATTCTTCTGTTCCTTTCGTTGATACTATAAGTTAAGTAAATACTGAAACTATAAACTAAGGTCTAATATGCCAGGCTTAAGCAGAATGCAGACCACGTCGGTTTTCGTGGGTGTCGTCTTTGTGAGGGAGGGTGACTACATTGTCGCGTATTGCCCGGCATTGGAGTTATCAGCCTACGGAAAGACCGAAGCAGAAGCAAAGAAGGCATTTGAAGAGACTCTTGAGATCTTTATCCAAGAGATTACCAGGAAGGGTTCTCTGGATAGAGTACTCAGGAAATTGGGCTGGGTTCCGTACATGCAATCATATCAGCCCCCCGCGTTACCGGAGCAAAAGCTTTGGGAGATGTACCAAAACAACTCGGGACTAGCGGTAAGGAAGACGCCTGTAGCCATACCTCAGTTATCCATGAGCTAGTGCCATTCCAACTAATTTTAGCAAACAACGTGCGGCTAAAATTATCGTTGGAATGAGCACCTCGCCAGATTTTTCTTCGACGGGATTAGCAAATGATAGTTGGATGAGCACTAGAAGCGGGGTCGCCCTGGGACCAATTGATCTGGACCGGTATCGTCGATTCCTGAAAAGCGAAGGTTTGGTTCTGAAAAGGAAAAAGGGCGGCCACGAAGTTTGGGATAAACCGGACGACTCACTCGATAGGCCGGTAATAATTAGCGCTCACGAAAAACAAGTCCCTCCCCTCCATATAAGGACAAATCTAAAAACCCTCGGCGTCACTCCAGAGGAATTCGAAGAAAAGATCAGAAAAATTTAGCCCCACCCTCAACAGCCTATTGCCCCGAATTAGGACACCACCACGCGGTTTGTTTCTTAGTAGGGTCGTTGATAACTTTTTATCCCAGACACAATTCTTACAGAAGAGGAGTATAGATGTACGGGGATAAACGACGAATTCTATGGGTAGATGACGAAATTGAACTGCTTAAGCCACACGTAATCTTCCTTCAAGATAAAGGCTTTCATGTAGATACAGCCACTAACGGGCAGGACGCGATCGAGCTCGTCAAGGAGAACTTCCGCGACGAGAGCTACGACCTGATACTCCTGGACGAAATGATGGCAGGGATGGGCGGCCTGAGCACTCTCGAAGTCATCAAAGGCATCGCGCCGGAGATACCGGTTGTCATGATCACGAAGAATGAGGCGGAGTCGCTGATGGAAGACGCCATCGGCCAGAAAATAAGCGACTACCTCACGAAACCTGTCAATCCCAGCCAGATCCTCCTGACCGCAAAGAAGATCATCGACGGACACAGGATCGAAGGGGAGAGAGTCTCGAGAGACTACGTCTCAGGATTCCGCGAGATCGCTTCCCGTATCGACAGCGACCTTAACTACGAAGACTGGGTAGACATCCACCAGAAGCTGACATACTGGGAGCTCGAGATCGACGAGCACCCGGAGACCGGGCTGAAGGAGCCGTTGATGGACCAGCGCAGGGCCGCGAACGCCGCGTTTGGAAAATACATAGACGGTGTATATAAGGATTGGGTTAAGAAAAAGACCGACAGGCCGAAGCTCTCTCACGAGATATTTGAGACCTACGTAATGCCGAAAATGGCCCCGGGTAAACCTGTGGTAATGATGGTCATCGACTGCATGCGCCTCGACCAGTGGCTCATCATGGAAGAGTTCCTTCGGGACCTGTTCGCGATAAGCAAGCAGTACTACTACTCGATACTCCCGACGGCGACGCCGTATTCGCGCAACGCCATATTCAGCGGGATGATGCCGCTCGACATGGAGAAGCGTTTCCCGGAAATCTGGGACAAGGGCAATTCCGACGACGACGCGAGCAGAAACAGGAACGAGAAGGAGCTCCTTACGGACCTTCTGCAGAGAAAGAGGCTGAGAGTCGACCCGAAGTACATCAAGATCATAGACCCCGACTTCGGGAAGAACATTGTGTCTAACATTTCCGGTTTCGCGAAGCTTCCGCTGACTGCGATAGTCGTCAACTTCGTCGACATACTCGCGCACTCACGTTCCGATTCCGATATCCTCAAAGAGATCGCCCCCGACGAGAGCGCCTACCGCTCGCTTACAAGATCGTGGTTCCAGCATTCTTACCTCCTCGACCTATTCAAGGCGCTCGCAGAGACCGACGCGACGGTGATCGTTACTACGGACCATGGAAGTGTGAGAAGCATGCGCGGCTCCAAGGTCCTCGGGGACAGGGAAGCCTCGACCAACCTGCGATACAAGTTCGGCCGCAACCTGAAGTGCGACGACCGCCAGGCGATCTTCGTGAAAAATCCGGAGGACTACATGCTCCCCAGGCGCGGCGTGACGATAAACTATATCATCGCCAAGGAAGACTTCTATTTCGTCTACCCCACAGATTATCACAAATACCTCGAGCAGTACCACGACAGTTTCCAGCACGGCGGCATCTCACTGGAAGAAATGATACTCCCGGTTGTGATACTCGACCCGCGGTGACTATCTTATCTGGACATGGAATTTTAAAAATGAGACGCGATATACCATAGACATATGGCGATGAAATTGAAGATCCGAGACGTTCACAACCGAACTCACCCTATCCCGAACAGGAAGTTCGGGATGTCGAGCCTCACAGGATGTGAAAGGATCGGCAAATCCCTCTTCCCGCGAGCGGGATCTTCGACTTATGAAGAGAGGGACTTTGCTCAAAGCGGGACTTCCAGTGGCACCCCGAGGTTGTCCCAAAACAAGGAAAATGTCATTCTGAAGGAGCGGAGCGACTGAAGAATCCACTTATTCGTTCTGAAAAATGGATGCTTCACTTCGTTCAGCATGACAGACAAGACTTTCTGGACAGCCTCGGCCGGGGGATGAGTTCGGAGAGGTGAGCCGATGTACCAAAGGACTCCTGAGGCCGCCAAACAAGCAGCGAGAGAGCTTCGCCGAAACCAGACTGAGTCCGAGGCAAAACTTTGGAATGTCCTGCGGAACCGTCGCTTCTTCGGCAAGAAATTTCTTCGGCAGCATCCCGTTATTTTTCCGTATCAGTCACGGAAGAGATTCTTCGTCGCTGACTTCTATTGCCATGAAGCGGGACTGGTCGTTGAGATCGACGGAAAGATCCATGATTTCCAGAAAGATTACGACCGATTGAGGACGCATATAATGAACGAGCTTGGAATGAAGGTAGTTAGGTTTAGGAACGAACAGATCGATACCGGTATGGAGGAAGTGCTCGAGAAACTACATCAGATGATGAAACCGTGAGAAATGCTAATTCACTTCGGTGTGAATTCATGAATGGCAAGTCCTTCTTCAAGGCAACCCGAAGCTATCACGAAAAGGCTTGTTGTGGTAGTAAGCCATGGTAATGGGTCGAATACTGTTGATGCATTCATGAAATCAACGGAGAAATTCATATCAAAGAGTGAGGCCGAAACTTTCTGCTACGGCCGGGACTTCGCCAGGCGCCTCCGTGCGGGGAGCTTCGTCGGCCTTTACGGCGACCTGGGAGCTGGAAAAACCCAGTTCGTGAAGGGCGTCTGTGATGCCTTCCATGTAAGCGAGGTCGTCAACAGCCCCACCTTCACTATCGTCAACGAGTATCACGGCACGCTCCCGGTCTTTCATATCGACCTTTACAGGATGAAGAATGTGGAAGAGATACTCGGGATCGGCGTTGACGAATATATCGAGGCCGGCGGAGTCTGCCTCGTCGAGTGGGCGGAGAAGCTGGACGGGATTATTCCCGAAAAGAGATACGAAGTCAGGATAGCCGTGGTCGACGATTCGACGCGCGAAATCGCGATAACATCCGTCGAAGGCAAGGATTGATCATGGCGAAGATCCTGGCAATTGAGACGGCCACGAAAATCTGTTCGATCGCGCTCATCGAAGATGGTTTCGTCCTCGGCGAGTCGGCACTCAATGTCCCGCACGTGCATGTGGAACGGCTTGTGGTCATGATAAACGACATGCTCACCAACCTGCGGCTGAAATACGAGGACCTCGATGCCGCGGCGGTTTCGAACGGTCCGGGGAGTTTCACCGGCCTCAGGATAGGGCTGAGTGTCGCCAAGGGAATAGCTTTCGCCCGGGATAAGAAGATAATTGCAGTCCCGACTCTCGACGCCATCGCCCGCGGCTTGAGCCGCCTGGGAGAAGGGCGCGTCATCGTTCCTCTTCTTCATGCGAGGGGCGAAGAGTTCTACTATGCGAGGTACCTGATAAGCGGTACGATGCCGAAGAGGATAGGCGATTTCACAATCGGCGAAGCCGACGAGATCGCGGGTGAATTCGACTCCGAGACGGTCTTCGCCGGTGAAGGCGTAGGCGAGTTCTCGAAGAGTGATGCCGCGCGGAAGAAGTTTGGCAGCGATTCGATGATGGACAACCCCGCATCCGCGAGAGATGTCGCGCTCATTGCGAAGGCGATGTTTATTAATGGCGAGTTCTCGGACCTGAGATCGCTCGTACCGCTCTATATAAAAGATTTTGTCGCCATCAAGGGTAATCCCCTCAACAAACTTTCCCGGCTGAAGTCGGGGCTGGAGAAAAACTGATGTCCTGGTTCAAACGATCAACACAGAATATCATCGCGGGAGAGAAGAAAGATCTCCCCGAAGGGTCGTGGATGAAATGCGAAAAGTGCGGGGAAATGCTCCACAAGACCCAGCTTGAGGACAACCTCTGGACCTGCAACAAGTGCAGCTTCCATTTCAGGATCGGGAGTAAGGAGTACATCCAGATCCTTGTCGACAAGAAGACATTCAAGGAGACCGACAAAAACCTGAAATCGAACGACCCGCTGAAGTTTGTCGACACGAAGTCGTACAAGGCGCGGCTGTCGGAGGTGCAGAAAAAAACGGGACTCATCGATGCGATACGGACGGGAACAGGCGAGATCAGCGGTCACAAGGTTGTGCTGGGCTGCATGGACTTCCAGTTCATCGGCGGGAGCATGGGTTCTGTCGTGGGTGAGAAGGTTGCGCGTGCCGTGGACCGGGCGGTGAAATTGAAGTGCCCGCTTATCATTGTATCCCAGAGCGGGGGAGCGCGGATGATGGAAGCCGCTATATCGCTCATGCAGCTTGCGAAGACGAGCGCGAGACTCACCAGGCTCCACAAAGCGGGTCTGCCGTATATTTCCATACTCGCTGATCCCACGACAGGTGGAGTGACCGCCAGCTTCGCAATGCTCGGGGATTTCAACGTCGCAGAGCCGGGCGCGTTGATCGGCTTCGCCGGGCCGCGTGTGATCAAGCAGGCCGTCGGTAAAGACTTGCCCGAAGGATTTCAGCGCTCGGAATTTCTCCTCGATAAGGGCTTTGTGGATCTGATCGTACACAGAAAAGAATTGAAGGCGAAGATTACACAACTGCTCGATCTCCTGAGTGCTTGACAAATGCTTCGGAAGATCCCGGGCGGGATAAACTCTAAACGCTAAATTCTAAATCCTAAACAATATCTAAATGCAAAACTCGAAATTCAAAGGCGTCGCGGGACTCTCCTGAGGCTGCCTCGGGGTTTTGACTTTTGTAGTTTTGGATATTTGAGTTTGTTTAGAATTTCGAGTTTAGGATTTCTCATCATAGAGCGAGGCAAGAATGACAATTCGAATAGTCGGCGTCCCGATGGACCTTGGCGCGGGAAGGCGCGGCGTCGACATGGGGCCGTCGGCACTGCGAATAGCCGGACTTGCCGAACGCCTCCGCGAGATTGGGCACACGGTCTTCGATGACGGCGACATACCCGTGAAGGTGCCCGAGAGCCAGGAGATCGACAACCCGAAGCTGAAGTACCTCCCGGAAATCGTGCGGGTCGGCACGATACTCGCCCACAAGGTCGAAGCGATCATGGAGGAGGGCGAATTCCCGCTCGTCCTGGGAGGCGATCACTCGATCGCCATGGGGACAATATCCGGCCTCTCGTCATACGCGCAAAAGCACGGCCTCCGGTTCGGGATCATCTGGATCGACGCTCATGCCGATATGAACACCCACCAGACAACCCCTTCCGGCAACATCCACGGGATGCCTCTCGCGGCAGTGCTCGGCGAGGGGGCGATGGAACTGACCACGATCGGCGGTGACTTCAGGAAGGTAGATCCTCAGAACGTGGTGCTTATCGGTGTGCGGAACATCGATAAGGCTGAGAAGGAGGTCGTGAAGAAAACCGGCATCACGTATTACACGATGTCGGACATCGACAAGTACGGTGCCCACAGGATAATCGGCAAGGTGTTGAAGGAGATGAAAGAGAAGGTCGACCTGCTGCACGTGAGTCTCGATATCGACTCTGTCGACCCCTCCGTCGCGGCGGGAGTCGGCACGCCGTCGCCGGGGGGATTGAGCTACCGCGAGACGCATCTCATAATGGAGACGATCGCGGACTGCGAGTGCATGAGTTCGATGGAGGTGACGGAGGTGAACCCGATCTACGATATAAAGAATCAGTCGGCGGAGTTTGCCGCCGGGGTGATCGCGTCAGCTCTCGGGAAGAGGATCATCTGAGTTTGAAGGAAGAACACTGAAATAAGTCAAAGGTCAAAAGTCTGCCGATCGAAAATCACGTCTCCCGAACCTTACACATCCTTGTATGTTCGGGACCCCGCACTTCCTGTGCGGGAGTGTTCGGGAAAAGGTCAAAATTGCAACTCAAAATTCAAAGCGGTCACCGACTTCTTACTTTTGACTTGGTAGTGTCCTAGTTTAGATGTTGTTTGTTTTGGCTGATGAACGTTCGCATGAGTCCGCTGCGAAACATAAAATGTCATTCTGAAGGAGTCCGGCCCGTGAAGCGGGACGGACGACTGAAGAATCCAGAATCGACGACATCAACGGTGTCCCTTAGGACTGGATTCTTCGCCCCGGGACTCAGAATGACAAAGGAAGGTTATGATGTCAGGATTGCAGACAAATTGGGACACTACTTTTGACTTTCTTGTTCCGTGATTATCTAAAGTTTGTTCATGTTTAAATTACTCGGGCATTGAAAACAATCATCGACATCTTGGAAATGCAGCGGCTGGCGGACGAGGCCCGGTTGGCCGGCAGGAGAATCGGCCTCGTGCCGACGATGGGCTATCTCCACGAGGGACACCTGAGCCTGATCGACGAGGCGAAGAAGCGGGCGGATGTAATTGTCATGTCCATCTACGTCAACCCCACGCAGTTTGCGGCGGGTGAGGACCTTGCGACCTATCCTAGAGATCTTGCCCGCGACGAGAAGCTCGCGCAGGGCCGAGGCGTCGACTATATCTTCGCCCCTTCCGACAAGATGATGTACCCGGAGAAGCAGCTGGCATTCGTTGAGGTGGAGAGAGTCTCCCGCCTCCTCGAAGGCGAGTTCAGGCCGACGCACTTCAAGGGTGTAACTTCGGTCGTCGCCAAACTCTTCAATATCATGAAGCCTCACGTAGCGGTGTTCGGTCAGAAGGACGCGCAGCAGGCGTTTATTATCGGCAAGATGGTCCGCGACCTGAACTTCGACGTGGAAATCGTCGTCGCGCCGATCGCGCGCGAAAAGGACGGGCTGGCGATGAGTTCCAGGAATGTCTACCTTTCCGAAAAAGACCGAAGGGAAGCTACCGTCTTGTACAGGTCTCTCAATCTTGCCGGGTCTCTGGTTGGCAAAGGAGAGATTGAACTTGTTCGAGTCAGGTCGGAGATGTTGAAGCTGATCACGGCCGAATCGGAAGGCAAGATCGACTACATAAGTTTTGTCGACCCGGAAAACTTCGAGCGGATCGAAGAGGTCGGCTCGCTGCCGCGCGTACTCGCACTCCTTGCCGTAAGGTTCGGCAAGACGAGACTGATAGACAATATGTACCTAAACGCCCATGGTTCTTAACTGCAGAGACGCAAAGTCGCAAAGTTTCTTACTCACTCGTACAATATGCCGATGTCGTATGAAGTTTCTCTATGGGGCGGTTTCTCTCTCGCGTCAAGAAGCGCGAGAATGTGATGCGGACGTGGACTTTGCGCCTCAGCGCCTCCCGTTCATTAATATCAAAAGAGGATATACGGTCACGCGGAGCGTGATCCCGACATATACAATATTTTGGGCGGGAGGAGGTTGTCCCAAAACAAGGAAAATGTCATTCTGAAGGAGCGGAGCGACTGAAGAATCCACTTATTCGTTCTGAAAAATGGATGCTTCACTTCGTTCAGCATGACAGACAAGACTTTCTGGACAGCCTCTTGCGGTGAAAAACTCTCTTCGGCGATGAATAATGAAGATAGATGAACTCGATAAGCTGCAGCGCAGCCTGCCGGAGAGTCCCGGCATACAGTGTGAGGAGTACTATACCTCCGTTGTCCTCCTGCTGCTGGTCCCTGTCGACAGGGAGTATCACATTCTCTTCGAGAAGCGCGCTTTCTCGATAAGGCAGGGAGGGGAGATCTCTTTCCCGGGAGGGATGCACGACAAGACGGACGAGTCTCTGGAAGCGACCGCGGTGCGCGAGACGACGGAAGAAGTGGGAATCCCGGCGGACAAGATTCGGGTTATAGGAAGGCTCGATTCTGTCTTCGCGCCGATGGGAGCGATGGTGAACGTTTTTGTCGGGACTGCCGAGTGCGATCCGTCCGAGATAAGAAGCAACCCGGAGGAGGTTGAGAAAGCATTTCTACTTCCCGTGTCGTACTTCGAGAAGACCAAACCCGATACGTACACGGTTGTTACCGAAGTTCACCCGGGCTACACCGACAGATCGACCGGCAAGGAAGTCGTCCTTTTCCCGGCTAAGGAGCTCGGACTGCCGGAGCGTTATTGGGGCAAGTGGGGCGGCTTCAAGCACAAGGTGTTCGTGTACAAGACTCAGGAAGGCACGATCTGGGGACTGACGGCGAGGATACTTGTTGACTTCGTGAAGCGGTTGTCGGCGTAGGCAACGTAGGGTTCGGGAGTTTAGGGATCGGGCGGAATTCAAAACTCAAACCTGTCCTGACGACAGGTCAGAAATTCAAAGGTCAAAGCCACAACTCAAAAGTCAAAACAGTCTGCTACTTTTTACTTTTGAGCTGTAGTTTTGACATTTGACATTTGACCTTTGATTTATTCCCTGTGGGGGGCTGCACTCCCGAATCACCTCACGCTGGGTAATCTCAAGAGTTTCTGTTGCATCGTAAACCGCCATCACTTAGCTTCGGAAAGATTCGTGCATTGATGCACGGTCTGGTGTCAGGGAAAGCAGGCCACGAATAGATGTAAGCCGGACGGGATCCGTACAACTGGTACGGCGGCGCGAAGAGGGAAATGCGCAAGCGAGTGTTGGTTTTGGATAGGTGCCTTCGTCCGGCGGGATTGAGGTAAACGGAAGAACTAGTCGGGCCGTGGGAATCGGCCTCGGCGTCTGCGGGAGCCCTCGTAAAGCAACACACAACGACGAGACGCGATAAGCGCCCCGGAAGTATCGCAACATGGTTCCAATTCTATTCAAAGCGGTTGCGGGCCCGGATAAGACCTTTTTCATGAAGGATAGGCGAATCGTGCCCAAACCAAGCGATTTTGAGGCCGGTAGAGACGATTCAACTGGAATGCTAAACCAATCCGGTGTGATTCAAAGCAATCCTGAAGCGGCACAAAGCAATTCCAAAGTCGTTCAAAACGAATGCCGGCCTCTGCAAGATAATTCCCGGGCCCAGCAATGCACATCGCGACTCCTGCGGAGGGACTCCGAAGCTCCGCGAAGCAATTCCAGGTTGATGCAACGCACTCCCGGGGGTCTGCAGACTGATTCGAATGTGATGCAAAGCACTTCTCGGGTCATGCGAGGCGGATCGGGGCCACTGCGACAAGGTTCGCAGGTGACGCAATGTGCGTCTCAGGTCGTTCAAGATGGATCTCCGTTCGTGCGATGGAGTTCTCGGGAGGTTCTTCACAAAACCACTTTCATTCACAATAGAAATGAGTTTCCTACTCCAGGGGGACGCTTCGGATAGAGCGACTAAATGATCAAGAGAAGGGAGGTATCATGACAAATCCACACATCAACAAACTTGCGATGTACCTTGTCGTGATCACGGTGTTGGACAGGTTCAGCGCCGTGGTTGCAACCATTCCGGCCTTCGTGGAACTGGTCGCGGCATTCAAGAAGCTGGTCGCCGATATAAATGCCAGTTCCCAGGTGGTGGACAAAGGGACATCGGGAGAAACAAAGGCAAAATGGAAAGCCGAGGACGACATGTCGGACACGGTTTCCGCGCTGGTCGGCAGTCTTCACAGCTATGCAACCGAGAAGGACGACCAGGAGCTGATGCAGAAATCCGACGTGGGCGGATTCGGACATAGACCGCAAACGCGACGCCCAAAGGGCGGCGTTCTGTACTTCGCTTGTCGATCTGGTGGAAGCTCACAAGGCCGACCTGGTCGACTGGGGTGCGACCGACGATGACATCGCGGAAGCCCGCGCCGCAATCAAGGCTTACGAGGATTCCCTTGCCAAAAGGAATTCCACGAAAGCAGGGCACGAAGGGGAGAGACAATCGATCGAGAGCATGTTTGCGACCGGCGATCGGTTGTTGAACCGGCAGATCGACAAGATGGTGAAGAAGCTCAAGAAGAAGAACCCGCAGTTCTTTTCCGACTACGAAGCGGCGCGCGAGATAAGGGACGTCGCTGCCACGAGAAAAGGGGACGGATCGACCCCGGCACAACCGGGGGGAGAGGGAACCGAACCGTCGTCAAAGTGAGTCCCGGCAGCGTGCCCACGAGGCATGCGCGAGTCGGGGCCTGAGAGGCACTATGAATGAGAAAAAGAAAGTCCGACTTGTCCGCAGATGCCCGCCTCTGGCGGACGGAAGCGGAAGCGTCCCATGGAGAGGGAATAGCGCGACAGTCCCGAGGTTCGCGTTGAAGGCTAATTCCGAGGCTGTCCAGAAAGCCTTGTCTGTCATGCTGAACGAAGTGAAGCATCCATTTTTCAGAACGAATAAGTGGATTCTTCAGTCGCTCCGCTCCTTCAGAATGACATTTTCCTTGTTTTGGGACAACCTCACCGTTCGGCTCCTATGCACACAACAAACATAAAGGAGAATCAATATGGATTCGCAAATTTTCTTTTGGGCAGTATTTGTGGTGCTGCTGTTCTTCGTCGTTTACTTCGACATCAGGTATTCGATGCTGAGGGACATGAGCACCGCCGGTAAGAAACCCTACAGCTTCGGGCGGGTGCAGCTCGCCTGGTGGTCGGTGATAGTCCTGACTTCTTTCATAACGATCATGGCGACAAAGGGGGTACCGACCTTTGATACCTCCACGCTCATACTCCTCGGCATAAGTGCCGCCACGACCGCGACAGCCCGGGTCATCGACGTATCGGACAAGTTGAACCCCAAAATATCAATGAGTCAGGACCAGGAAGGCCAGGGCCTCCTCCTGGACATCCTGTCGGACGAGAACGGCGTGAGCGTCCACAGGTTCCAGACTGTCGTGTTCAACCTTGCATTCGGTATCTGGTTCATGTTCACCGTACTTCACAACCTGAGCGCATTTGCCGGAGACGTCAACGCGATCATTCCGAGAATGGAAGAAAACAACCTGATACTCCTCGGATTGAGCTCCGGTACGTATGCTGCGCTGAAAGCGACGGAGAACAAAGAGAGCGAGAGCCAGCCGGAGTCGGTCGCGGACGAGGCTGTGGGCGCCGGCACGAAGGCGCAGGGGTGATGCCATGGACATATTGGATATCCCAAGCCCCAACTTCTCGGCAGGAAGAAAGGGCTGCCGGCCGGAAGCCATTGTCATACACATAATGGAAGGGACATTGAGCGGCACCGACAGCTGGTTCAAGAACCGACAGTCAAGAGTGTCCGCCCATTACGGCATCGGCGTTCACGGAGAGGTTCACAGGTACGTGCAGGAGGCTGACACGGCCTGGCATGCAGGGAGGGTGGAGGCACCGACCTGGACTTTGATCAAGCCGGCCGAAGAGGGGCGCTATGTCAACCCCAACTATTATACGATAGGGATCGAGCACGAGGGGAACGGCAACAGCGAATGGACGGATGCGATGTACAAAGCGTCGGCGGAGCTCGTGGCGGCGATAAGCCGGAAGTGGAGCGTACCTATCGACCGCTCGCATATCATCGGGCACCGCGAGATCTACGCTCTTAAAACATGTCCCGGCTCGAAAGCCGACCTCGGAAAGATAATCGAGATGGCCAAACAATACGCAGGGACGGCCATCCCCCTGCAATTTGTGACTGCTCAGGGTTCGGTCGTGACAACCACAGACCTGAACCTGAGGCGAGGTTCCCCGTCGACTGTCCTGCCCCCGGCGGGGACAGCGGCCAAGGGTACGGAGCTCAAGTACGCAGGCTACACGGACGAGGGGCAGAAGGTTGCCGGTGTAAGCCGGTGGTACAAAACGGACGAAGGGCTGTGGTTCTGGGGAGGCGGAGTGAAAGCCGGTTCCCCGGGAACTCCGGTTGCATCGGCGGGCGGGAGCGCCGACGCGGGTCAAGAGAAAACAAAAAAGAGGAAGGTAACCATGGATACCACTATCACTGTTCCGTACAAACTGAAGAAGAACGGCGATCACATCAAACTGTCGGTGAATATCGGAGATGCCCAGAAAGGGGTGACAACTCTCACGCTGGGGACGGACACTCTGGTTTCAAACCGGGAGGGAGATTTCACTTTCGATGTCGGGGTGGATAACGATATCGCCGGGATGCAGCTCTATTGCTCGACCGCAGTCACCGCAATAAGAAAGGAGACTAAGAAGACCAGTGTGACCTGCAAGCTGGAGGGTGGGGCGACGAACTTCGAGAAGACGTTGAGCGAGGAGGTGAAAGACCAGGGTGACGTGGTCTTCTATTCAGCCACTTTCTTGTTGATGTGAAGAAGGCACAGAGAGGGAGATGAAATTATGCGAAGCATCAGGAAAGTATCGACATGGACGGTTTGTTGTTTTGCCGCCTGCTGTTTCAGTTCGTACTGCGCTGCGCAGCAGGATAGCGCATCGCTTAACATGCTTCTCTCGCCGGGCGCTCCCGGATTCGTACTCCTTGGGGTTTCGCCCACCTCGGTGGAACGACCCGGGAACGTAACCGATTTCGCCGTCGATATCTTGAACAGCACGAGTAACCTTTCGGTGTTGCCGCAGAACTATGCGATAGAAGCCGCACCTTATTGGTTCTTTTCACACCCTGGCCTATCCTATCAAGATTACGCAGGGGATAACGGCGTCTTCGCCACGATACAGCAGACCCTGTCGGTATCAATGGCGACCAGTTCGGCGCTCGACAGCGGCAGCAATGTCATTTCCACGGGGATGGGGGTTGGGCTGCGTTTCTCGCTGCTGAGAGGACAGATCGACAATGAGTTCAACGGTTACCACGCCAAACTGGATTCGGTGATAGAAGTCTCAGGCAAATTGAATAATGTAATCGATGCCGAGTACAGGCGCCGGTTCCGCAGCGACTCGACGATGACGCAACTGACGGCGATTCTCGCCAAGGCAATGAACGCAAATGATTCGGGGACGGCGGCCATCATAAGTGCGGCTATCCAAGCGAGGAGCGAACAGCTGCACGCTGAGGTGGAAGCTGCCGTTCGCGCGGAGTACCAGTCGGACCTGGCGATGCTTAAGGACCTCGTGAGATCGATTCAGCTTCGGAGGCTGGGCTGGAAACTCGACGTTGCGGGAGGGGCGGTCCTCAATTTTCCCGGCCAGTCTTTCGACAGCTCATCCATTTCCAGGTACGGAGGCTGGGTAAACGGCGGGTATGAATTGGAGGACTGGAGTGTCCTGGGAGTGGTGAGGTACCTGGCTGACACCCGGAACTCCGCTGAGGACGTTCTCGAATCGGGTGCAAGGCTGATACTCACCTGTTCGCCGCGGTTCAGTCTCTCCGGCGAGGCGCTCTATCGCGGCTATCCGAACGACAAGAGCAGAACGGGATGGAGGGCGGATATCGAGGTGGACTACTCCATCGGCAAGAACAGCGTCATCGCTTTCACGTTCGGAAGGGACAGTCAGGGCCGCCAGACGGGGACGCTCATAAGCGCGTTGAACCTGCTGCTCGGTTTTGGCTCGGAGAGACCGCAATAGCTGCATGACGAAGGACTCGCTGAGAAAGACGTGGAGACATTCAGGTGTGTGCGGTTGACGGGAGGCCCCCACAGGGCGACCGCCGGAATGGTGGTCGCCCGGCTGTTTAGATCGGGCAATATCAATCCAGGCGCTCCTGTCCTGCGCAGGAGTTTAACTCCTGTGCAACTGTCGGTTGCCCACCACCCTTCCACGGCAGTCTAAGCCGCGGGACTTGTTTGCTATTGCGCTGAGGGTGGCATAAATTGCCGGAAAACGGTAGCGGGTGAAAGTGGGAAAAACGAAATAGATGTTTGTCTTTCATGCCATATATGCAGAAACAACGCAATGCGGTTTTGAGTAGTAGCCGCCATTGCGCTGCGTGCCCATTTTCATATTCACGGAGGATGCGTTGAATACGATCAGGCTCCCATTTCTAGACCCAGTCGACTTTGAGAATGTCCTCATTCAAGTGGGATTCTGCCTTTGGCAAATACAATCGCTGGAATATACCTTTGCTCAATACCTCGTTTTTGTCCATGAGTATGACCCAAGCTTGGCCCGGATCGAAATCCAACAACTCTTTGAAAGAGTGGAGAAGAAAACGTTTGGTCAATTGGTAGCGAGGCTAAAACAGAAGGTTCCCCAATCGGAGCCGCTCCTCCAGCAAACAGAGCGATTCGTAGAAAAAAGGAATTGGCTCGTTCATCGAAGCAGGCTTCAGAGCGAAACTGAGCTCTATTCTCCCGGGACCAAGGCAAGTTTGCTAAAGCGTATCAAGGACATAGCCGACGAATCGCTTGAGCTCAATAAAGCGTTTGGATCAGAGGTTGAGAAGTTCTTTCTTTCCCACGGATTGACCAAAGACGATATCGATAAGCGTACTCAAGCCCTGATCGATTCTTGGACGAGCTAAGATGTTGGCTTTCAGCACGCACGCAGCGCAACGAGCGGCTAACAGCCCAAAAAAAGACGCTCAACTATTATATATCATCGAGCTCGCTCCATCGCGCTTTGCCGCTCCCGTCGAGCTTCGCACATTAATAGCGGCAAATCGCGACGCCTTTTTTCTGGCGGACGTTAGCTGCAACGCTGCCGATCGAGAATTGAAGAAGCAGTCTATGATAATTAAATTTTTCACTTAGGAATTATGAATAGGAGATAGCGATGAAAAGATTTTCAGTCCTCCTTATTCTTCTCTTGCCTCCATTTGTCAATGCTCAGGTAGATTCACTTAAAGAATCTTTGGAATATTATCCGTTACAAATTGGTGATTACTGGCAATACAAAATCTCGGATCATTGGCTAAAAGGATACGAACCATCTCCATCTCCGTATTCGGTTGAGGTTGTCGGAGATACGACGTTGTTAAATGGACAAACCTATAAAGTTTTATTGAAACAAGATATTCCATCGCACGGCGATGTCAAATACATGTTTGAAAGAATAGATTCTTTAAGCGGCTCCGTTTTCCAATATGATACGACCATACCAAGCCATGAACGACAAATCGATAGTCTATTTGCAAAATCTGGTGATGTAATCCATGCGTCAAAACCCGGAGACATGATTTTCACGGACTCAACCTATTGGAAGACAACATGTCTATCGATACAAAATGACACACTATTTGGTGTGCCCACCCAAACCATGAAACTAAGCGACCTATTTGCATCCAATGATGATCAATACACATTAGCAAAAGGCTTTGGCTTCTGCTATAGTTCTGATTTGTACGATTTGTTCATTCGTCAAGTGTTTTTGGTTTATGTCAAGATAAATGGAGCAGAATATGGGAGTAAAATAGTCGGTGTGAAAGAAAGGAATGTGGTCCCTCTAACTCTTGCCTTGTTTCAAAATTATCCCAACCCCTTCAACCCGACGACCCGGATTGACTACTCAATTCCGAACGCTGGTCATGTGACATTGAAAATTCATAACGTTCTTGGACAGGAAGTAGCCCTGCTATTCTCAGGCTTTCAATATGCTGGGAATTATTCAACCATGTTTGATGGCAGCAAGTTTTCGAGCGGAGTTTATTTTTACCGCTTGCAGACGGGGACCACACAGCTTACCAAGAAACTGCTTTTAATTAAATAGTATCAAATGAATTCCTCAGAACTGATATGAAAGTAGAAACGTTTTTTGTAAGGCTATATAGATCTGGAAATATCCTTTGGAGGCAGTCATGAGAAGACTATTTTGCCCACTTATAATATTCCTTCCTTGTTTACTCTTTGCGCAAAATCCCAAAGCAGTGAGGTTGAATCCGTATGTGGAAGTACCGGGCGTTGACTCAATGCAAGCCGGAGCTTATGTACTTGGAATAAAGCCGAGTGCTAATTTGCCCTATCGAGCTGCAGTTTCCGGGTGGAGAAAGAACACATATGAATATGACAGCACGAGATTCTATGGACTTAATAGCCCGACAGATACTGTGCCAGGCTTGACGCTCCTTGGTGGACATCCAATTATTGGCGATTTCAACAATGACGGCTTTCAAGATATTGCAATAGTTGAACAATCTGGTGGATATGATACCGTTTCTATCTATTGGGGAACATCAACGGGGATTGACACTCTCAATCCATTGAAGATCGCAGCCGAGGAACGAAACGACCATCTGCTGCCGATGTGTGTTGGAGACATTGATAATGATGGCAAGGAAGATTTAGTCCTCACAGATCCAGCTTTTGGAAACTGGCGCGGAAAAGTCTATGTATTCCTCGATCCGATAACTAAATCAATGGCAGATTACACCATAGTGGGCGACTCAGTCATTTCTTATTATTGGTGGTACCTTGGAGTGAACTGTGCCATAGCGGATTTGAATGCCGATGGTTACAACGACCTGGTCGTTCGTGGGGAAAGGGGGGAAAGCTCTGGTGATACGATGCACTACGATTACGTTAATATCTATTGGGGAACAGGCAAAGATTCGCCGCCGGATTTTGCTCATCCTTTTCAGATACGATCATACTATCCGCTCAGTGGTAGCCTTAATTGGGGACTCTCATGCTTTGATGCCAACGGCGATGGAATACCGGATTTGATATGGGCAACATTGGATAGTGTTGATCAATGGATAAGCATCCACTATGGGGGCAAGAATTTCGGCTCAACTCCAAACCTTAGGCTGAGAAATCCAGGCTTGAATAATTACGGCAGGGCAATTGCTAACGGTGGCGATATGAACGGGCGTGGCTATAATGACATTGTCGTCGGTTGTCCGGAAGCGACTTACACGGCGGGATTTGTTTGCGTTTATTCAGGAGGTCGGAGCATCGATACGGTCTATGATGCTGCGGTGGCGGTGGGGGGAATACAGGTGGCAAGTTACTTCGGGTGGAGTGTTTCATCAGTTGGGGATGTAAATCGAGACGGTTTATCCGATATTATTGTTGGTGCCCCATGGTACACATGGACTGATGATGGGGGATATTGGGGAGTATTCCTCGGCGATTCGACGATACCGACGGGAGTTAAAAAGCATAGTACGATTCCTGAGGAATTCAAGTTGAATCAAAATTACCCGAACCCATTTAATCCATCCACAGCCATCAGTTATAAGCTTGCAGCGTTCAGCAGTGTGACTTTAAAAATCTATGATATTCTTGGGAGGGAAGTGAAAACGCTGGTTGATGAAAAAGAAAGGGCGGGACAACACGTTGTTTACTGGGATGGCACTGATCAGCATGGGCAGCGAATGGCATCCGGAGTCTATTTCTATCGAATAAACGTGACTACAAAAGATGGCAAAACGTTTATGCAGGCAAAGAAGATATCATTAGTCAAATAACAAAAAGCCAAACAGGAGAGAAGGTCATGAAGAAAAGCTCTACTTTCTTGCAGACTGCGGGCTGCTCCTTGTTTAAGTTTATCAGGAGAAGCATTTATGCGGCAACACTAACAATCTTTTTAATTAATTCCACCTAACAGGAGTTTCACTTACAGCTTCGTTCCCGGTGATGCAGCGTTATTTAAGATATCTCCAGCAACATGGAGCGGAACGAAAAATATAGTAAATACCGTCACAGTTCCTTCAGGTGCGACATTGACAGTGAGCGCTGGAACGGTCTTGAACTTCGCAACAGGCGATTCTTTGGTTGCAAACGGAGTATTAAACGTGAACGGGACATCCTCACAACCTGTAACATTTACACGCAGCGGAACATCGGGGAACTGGGGATGCGTCGTATTCAATGGTTCTGGAGCCGCTGGCTCAACCCTGAGCTATGCGAACCTGCAGTATGGTGCAGAGATTGATGTAAAGAGCGCTTCAAATGTTACAATCCAGCATTGTAACATTACGAACAATTCGGGACACGGAATCTACCTGTACTCCTCCTCAAACTGCCTAATGCAGAACAACACAATAGCGAATTTAAACTCAAACCATGGTATTCGTATGGACGGCGGCACGAATAATAACTGTTATCAAAACGTTATTTATAAAACCGATCATAACCAGAACGGTGCGGGAATATTGTATTCTGGTTCAAGCGGATATATCGGACAGAACGACATTCGTTACTATAACTGGGGCATTAGTGCGATCTGGGGAGCCTCGCCTTCATCTTATTGGCCATCTTCGCAGAGGAATAATAGGATTACAAACTGCCAACGTGGAACCACCTAAGCTACCCCAACTTTGGGCCAATTCAAACAAGCCCGTATTCATATAACAGCATTTACAGCAATTATTACAATGTTGAATTGAACACCGATGGCTACAACACCAGCACATTGCAAGCTGTTGGTAACTATTGGGCTACATCGAATCCCTCTTCCACATTTCTCGTTGGGTCAGGTTCTTCGGTAAATTGGTGGCCAACGATTTCTACCGATCCATGGAACGGTTTCCCGCTTCCATCAGGTTCTCAGGTAGTCGCAGCAAATACCGTCAATACGAGCTATTCAACGTCTCTCGCAAACGGGCCGGGCGCTGAAGTTCAGAGTCCAAGCAGTGTAACGGCGATTCAAGATTCTTTGCAGATCGGTGTCGGACTAAGAGAACAAAGCAGGCACAGCGAAGCGAGAGATTTCTTTATATCTTATCTCAAGAGACACCCAGACAACCAAGCTGGTTACGTTTATCTTTACAGTTGTGCGGACAATTCCACGATATCGAGTATCATCCAGTTTTTCAAATCTTTGCCATCACAGGCATCGAACGCGCAGAAGCTTCTTCTTTCAAACTTGTATCTAGTGGAAGACGATATTGAGTCTGCGAAAGAAGTGAATGACAGCATTGTTGCTACAAATCCCAACACACCGCTTGCCGAGAAGGCGAAGCTCAACAAGTTTTACATCGCGTTGTATAATGAAAACGATCCTTTGACTGCTTCTTCAATTCTAAAGGATGTAGAGAACAGTGCTAGTCTTTCATCACCGATGGAAATCTCGGATGCAGAACATGCGCTTTCGTTTTATGCGGATGCGGATTCTGCATTGTCGCAAAGTTCTTCTGGTGCTGTTTCAGCCAGCGCTATGTCGAAGTCGCAGGCGATAGTCAAATCCGCGACAGATGTTAAAGAGAATTTGCCGAAAGACTTTGGGCTTTCTCAAAATTATCCAAATCCATTTAATCCAACCACGATGATTGATTTCCAGTTACCAAAGGATAGCCATGTTGCTTTGAAAGTGTATGATGTTTTAGGAAGGCAGGTAACGACTTTAGTGGATCAACATGAATCGGCTGGCTATCATACTGTTGTGTTTGATGCAAGTAGATTAGGAAGCGGTGTTTACATCTACAAATTGTCCGCTGGCGACTTCAATCAAGTCAAGCGCATGGTGGTGTTAAAGTAAAGAATCGACAGCGCAGCAGCTAACAACCGCAAAAAAGACGCTCGATTATTATATACAATCGATCTCGCTTCATGCCGCGCACGTAGCAGGCTTCAAGGAGCGCGGTACGAACATGATTCGCGCAGACGTTATGCGTCATGGTCGAGTTAGGGATTCTGAAAAGGGAGCAAGAACGTCGTCCCGCGAGGCGGGACGCCGAGCGAGTAGACATCAAAAGAAATCCCGGGGACATAGTTGCGTAACCTGAGCAAAGTGTCGAAGAGAGGTGAGTGACGATAAGGTGAAGATCGAACGGATGAAGGAATATGAAAGTGACAGACAAATCGAGACACCTGACAAGTAATTTGTCACTCACATATATAAGACACTTTGCTCAGTACGAGAGGAACGGGCAAAAAGTTTCGATTTTTTGATGCATTTCCCGACAAGGTCGGGATCTGACTCGCTCTACATTCTTGCACATTCTAATCGGATTTGATATAATCCCTGCAGGAAGGCGGGAAAGAAAGGGATGCAAGATGATGAGGACGATGAAGCCGGAGGCTCTTGAGGGATTGGCGGAGTCCGACTCGCCCACGACGTATAACAGGAGATGGAACAAAGACGCTCGATTATTATATATGTCGAACTCGCTTCATGTCGTTTGGCAACATAACAGGAGGAGACTTGATGGATTGATCCGGGATGCCAAACGCCACGACTTTGTTCCATCATACGTTAGCTGCAATTGGTTTGCGCGAAAATACCGGAAATCCGGTATTGCGTGAACCTGAAAACATCAGTAAAGTGAGGCGAGCATGAAACATTTAAATATTCTGCTTTCAGTTCTTGTGGTGGTGTCCCTTTTTAATCCCAACGAGTCTGTGCCGCAATCGAAATACACTGGACAAACCATCGAGCAAATTCTTGCCATGCCAGAGGACAGCATCAATATTGGAATAGCTTGTCTCGTTCTCGCCAAGGACGCATACCCAAATCTCAACATAAATTATTTCGATTACTGTCTCAACTACATGGCTGACCACATTCGACCACTTTGTGAAGGGAAAACCGACCCAACAGTTCGGATTAGCGTGATGAATACATACCTGTATCGACCAGGATGGTGGAACGACGGCATAACCTTCACTTATAACCTTGACGACCTTGATGCCGACAGCTCCAACGACCAATTCCTGAACGGTTATATTGCAACGAAACATGGTTCCTGCATTACGATGTCGATGCTCCACCTTGTCTTGGCGCAAAGGTTCGGCTGGCCCATCAGACCTGTGAGAAGTGCGAAGCATTTCTATTGCCGCTACATCAAGAAAGGTCTCAAATACGATAACATCGAAGCGACCTGCGGCGGGGGATGGATACCAACGTGGCGGTATGCGCGCGATGCTGGAGAGCCGAAGAAGGCTATCAAGAATGGAGTCTATGAGAGAGTTCTTACGAACAAAGAATACATTGCAGGGCTTCTCGAAGTGAATGCACGATATTTCGCAGAGAAAAAGAAAGACTTGGACAGAGCCATTTATTACACTCGGCTTTCCCTCTCCTATGACTCCACCAACTCAAGTGCGTGGTGGAACCTTGGCGAGCTTTGCAGGAAGAAAGCGATAGAGCTCGACAGCATCAGATATGAAAGAATTCAAGACGTGAAAAGGGGCTATGCTTTTCTTGATGAGTATCCGACACGTTCACCAATGCCGCAGCCACAGGCCGTGAATCCGGATCCCCAACCGACCCAGGTTATACTTCCTGACCAATTTATCCAGCATGGTACACCTGACCCGACACAACCACGGCAACCAGTAAGCACGGTATTCGACCAATTCACGAGAAACATGGCTCCGCAACCGCCGTCATTGCTTGAGAAGCCAAACAATCCATTCAATCAATTCCCTGTCAATCCGAATCCAAATGTCCAACGACAGAATGACGAAGCTGAGATGATGGGACAGATAGCATCTGTCGAAGATAGTTACGGAAAGCAGATATTGGAACTCATAGACCTTGAGCATAAATTCAAGAAAAAAGCTAAAGAACTTGGAATCGTGCTGAAATTTCCCAAAGAGTTTTTCATCAAGCAAGCAGAGTCAATTGAGAAGTTTAAACGAACAGGACAATATTGATTAACTGAAAGGGCATTCCAATGAAAAAGATTACTTACTTTTTCTTACTCATTCTTTCGGTATTCACGTTTGTTCAACCGAGCTATGCTCATAGATATTTTGATCCATGGCGTGCGCAATGGTGCACCCCTGACCCCTATTTAATGCTGTACCCTGGTTGGTCTCCGTACAATTACGGACTCTGCAATCCGCTAAGAAATATCGACCCAAGCGGAGATACGACATATGCTTACGACCAAAATCATAATTTAGTGCCAATCGATAACTCCCCGGATATAATTTCTTGGGGACAGCAGGACCCAAATTATGTTTCTGGAAATTTCACAGTTTTGACCCTCGCTCAGTACACAGTAATTGACCCATTCATGGGGCATTTCCACCATATGCAGCCTAACTATGAAATTGTAAAGACTGCAAATGGAGCAAGATGGTACGCGCCGAGACCAACCCTAACTTTGGGAATTGTGAATATCCCTGGTGGGCCAGAAGGGATTAGAATTGGTGGTATTCTTATAGAATCGGTCGAAGATTTAGCAGAGGCGGCGGGTCAACTCGAACCATTATCTTATGGAGCAAAACAAGGAATTCTGAATGCCAATTTGGACGAAGTTTTTGAGAGCCTTGCCCAAAAATATGGTGCCACAATAGAAGTCAAACCGAACGGTGCTAGGGTTTTCACATCAGGTGATATAACTGTAACACGTTACACATCCAGTACCGACCAATCGCCGAGCTTGATGGTAAATGAGGGGAGCCAAATAACAAAGTATAGGGGACAATGACGAAAGAGTACTTTCAGCATCTGAAATTTTTCACCGATGACCCTTACCGTGGTATCTTGCGTGGCAGGATACCTGCACACGAATGGGGAAACAGAAAAGTTGCGGAAGACTATTTAGACAAATATTGGTTACCTCGGGCCGAATACAAAGCGTTTTGGAAATCAATCCAAGATAATATTTTTATCTATCAAAAGACTGGACTTCCCGACCTTGGGTTTAGAGAAGGACTCAAGATACTTCCAATACGCGGTGGCATAATGTTCGAGGAAGAGTCGTTTAGAAGACTTCAGTTAAGCCTTAAATACACTGGAGACAGATTTTTTGTTATAATTCAAACTTTTTATGAAAAGTCAAAGTGGGGAGAATTGACACCTTTCATGTTGAAGTATCCAGCGAACATAACATGGGAAGAATTAAAGAGTGGTAACTACATCTCAGCGGTGCTCTTTGACTTCCCCGCAAATGAATATTTCATTTTTGGAGACAGTGGTAAATGGGGTGAGTACGTTGCAAGCGACTACATACATCCCTTGAACATACTTGCATTCCGCGAGGAATACGCTTCGATCTTCAGAGAAAACTTTAAGGTTTCTCAAGAAGAATGGGAGAAAATTCTAAAGTGGCTTCCTGATAACTATGAAAAGTATTTGTAAGCAGTTCACGCTATGGGATTGACAATTGTATTGGAAAAAGAAAACGGACAAAAATTAGAAACCATAGAAGACCCCCAAAATGTCCTTCATAGAATCCTGCCGCGAATTGATGACAAGAAATATCAACTGGTTCGTTTCGTGGACTGGTACGGAGACACTATTTTCAATCGCGTCCAAATGACACCACTACTAGATGACCTACAAGTGCTATTGGCAAATAGCAATGATGGAGAAGCACACCTTCTGAAATCGATTCAAAAAATCTGTGAGCAATGTCGCGATAAAGTCCATCTCTATATAAAGTTTTATGGCGATTAGCCGATAGCAAGTGGCAGGCTAACGGGGCGCAAACCAACTGCAGCTAACAACCGCAAAAAAGACGCTTCCCGATCGGGAGCGTGTCCCGTCCAAATTATATATATGTCGGGATGGCGCCAGAGGCGCTCACCGCGCACATTCTATCAAGAAGGAGCGCGGCACGAACGTGATTCGGCACACGTTAGGCGCCATTTGCACGCCTGTATCTCCGCTGCTACGTTGACTTCAATTACGCACTTAACCATGAATCTTACGCTCAAAGGGCAGAACAAATGACTGAATGGAGTACAGCAATCTGCGAAACAAACGGAATTAGGATACATTATACGAGAACCGGAGGAAGCAAGCCTCCTTTAATTTTGCTACACGGATTAACTGCTAATGGAGCCTGCTGGACTGCCTTGGCACATGCTCTAGAGGGAGAATATGATCTAATCATGCCGGATGCTAGGGGTCACGGAAAGTCGAGTGTGCCTGACTATGGGTACCGATACGAAGACCATGCAAACGATGTCGTCGGTCTTATAAAGGCTCTAAGCCTTTTCCCTCTGATTCTGCTCGGACACTCCATGGGAGGCATGACCGCAGCCGTGGTGGCAAGTCGTAAACCAAAGGTACTCCGTGGCCTAATCTTAACTGATCCAACGTGGCAGTGTAAATTAGTTTGTGGAAATTAAAGAGGGTAAGGCGCATAATCCTTTAGGATAATTTTGAAACGAAAAAAGAAAGGAGTTATGCACCATGTACCCTGAAAACAACGAAGAGAA
>JAHECO010000045.1 GCA_024641705.1 Candidatus Kryptoniota bacterium | reverse complement strand
CGACACCGCAACAAGAAGACAACCGGACTTCAGAAGTCCCAACAGATCTCAAATCCACAACGCCTGAACCAGTCTTCCATCTTAAAGAACTTGTCCACATGAAGATTTTTGTCTCATTAACGTATTTTTCAACAGCCTGCTAAGTCTGCTTTTGAATACAAGTCGAACCGATCTAAAGCAAAGATGTCCTTCAGCATCTCGCTGCGGTCAGAGTCGCCCAGCTGCAGGAACTCGGCAAATTTACCCTGTGGGATAATGATTGTTCTGCGGAAATTACTGTAACTGAGCCCAATGATTGTTTCCGCATCCTCCGGCTCAATAGGGACCCAGGTGTCATCCTCTTTCTTGAAAGCTCTCCTCTCATATTTCCCTACATCCTCAAAGCTCTTCTTATTTCTCTTTGCCCTCACCGTGAATCGATAGATTTCTGAGTGATCCTGTCCTGCCGAAAACGTAAAATCAATAAAGAGTTCATCGGATTTTAAATTCATCATATTGTAATTGCGCAAGTCATTCTTACTATTGAGACGGTCTGTTTCACCATATAAGGCGAACGTCATCGCCTCGAGGATAGTGGACTTTCCGCTGCCGACGGGACCAAAGATTCCGAAAAGGTGGTTCTTTGAAAGAGAGGTAAAATCAATAGTCTGCTCATCCCGATAGGAATAGATTCCCCTGAGAGTCAGTTGAATAGGTATCATTCTTCCTCCGCTTTCATGATCTCGCGAAGCAGGTCGATCATTTCATCGTTAGGGGCTTGAGTCGTGTCGTGCTCGAAATACTCCTTGAAAAGGTCTTCCACGGACTTTGACAGATTGGCGGGTGTCAGCACCGCTTGGGTTTCCTTTTGAGCATCCTTTAGTTGTGGAATAATATCCACAATTCCATCGTGAGTCGAGTACAACGCTTTCCTCTGATCCGCCGAAAGGTATGTATCGGAAATGATTGTGAGTTCGACCAAGGTGTTGCGATTGACTTCGAGCCAGGTGATTGCATCCGTAACGGACTCAGAAGTTTTGCGATGGACTTTTCGTCCGGAGTGAAGAAGAACTTCCTTCGCGGAAGCTCCCTTGCCAGGCTCCAGGTCAACAATCGTCACAGCCTTGTCTTGGTCGGCTTCGCTCATACTGTAGGATAGCGGACTGCCACTATATATGACTGGGACATTCCGATGCTGCATCTTGATTCTTCGGTGAAGATGTCCGAGTGCAACATACTGGACGCCGTTGGGTAGGTTGTCCAGGAACACTGCTTGTGCACCGCCGATATCGAGGACCGGTCTTTCACCTTCAGGTTCTTCTAATTTTTCTCCCGCATGTGACGCAAGATAAAGATGAGCCACCAGGATATTCACACCGTTGTTGTCACAGTACTTGTCAGCGAATCATAGGTATGAACCTCGGGGCAAGCCCCGAACCCTCTTCCGCCGCAAGCGGCGGGGAATCAGACCCGCGCTCCTCGTCCGCCGAAGTCCGCCCAGCGGCGGACGCAGGCGGATTGAATTCCATCTTTTCTGGAGGACGTTCCTCAATTGTTCTTCCGGATTCTCAACGCCGAGGTAAGAACGCAACCGCTTCTCGTTGGCGTAAGGTGTGGCAATTACTCTCAGAGGGACAGTCTGTCGGGGAATAGCGACTTCCACAAAGCCGTCGTCGGATCGGGTGACTTGCAGCCCGGATGGTAAGGTGAAGGTGGGCGTTTTCGTGTGAGGATAGCCGAGAAATATTATCCCGCACTCACGCGCCAAAGGGTCTGGAGACTCAATTCGTTCAGGAGAGTCATGGTTGCCGGCAATTGCGATAACGACTCTTTTGCCATCGTTGGCAAGTCGCTTGAGAGTTCTGTAGAAGAGCTCCACTGACTCGACGGGCGGATTGAAAGCATCGAATAGATCACCGGCGACGATCACTGCATCGACCTGTTCTTCGTCTGCGATTTCGCAGATTTCATTCAGCACTTCGACTTGTTCAGGATAGCGGGAAATGTTGCCGAGCGATTTGCCGAGGTGCCAGTCGGAAGTATGTAGAATGCGCATTGGGGGATTCTTTCTGAATTCGGTTAATCAATTGTGAAGATAGATTCTGGTGCATCTCTAACTTCTTTTTGAAGCATGTACCTGTAAAGCTTGCTCATTAAATTAAGAGACAGCCAGTCCCGCGTCTTCTCGATTGTCCATCTGCGGGACTATGGATAATCACTCTATTTTCTCCAGCAATGCCATGAAGTTGCGCTTCCGCTTATGATTGGCACGGATAGTACTTAGGTAATCATTCCATTCTTCAGCCCTTCTAAGTCGCTTGAAAAGGATGCCAATCTTTTTCACAAGTGCCGCTGCGTCTCGATAGGCTTCGTTATTCATTTGTCTGACCTGCGGTTCGACAAGGGACATGTACACCGACAATGCATCTTCAGGATTCGCGGCTTCTCGCTTCACTGCCAGCTCACGCCACAACGATTCCTGACATCCACCGTCCCGAGCTTCTCTCCATGCCGCGTCAACATCTTTCTCCCATAAAAAAATCCGAACCAGATCCGAATGGTCGTAAGAGTTCCAAAGATACCTTTTTCCTTTCGCCGAGCGCTTGGATTCTTCAATCCGTTCTCGGATGGACTGAAGCGCCTTTTCCCTCCATTGCTTCCATGCCTCGGCACCGCCAGCCCGTTCAGCATGAATCTTGAGAAGTTTGTATTTCCCAAAATCGGGGAAATCTGTGAACTCAGCCCATATAAGGCTCATGGCATCTTGATGCCGCTTTCGCTTGTGGTACTCATTTGCAAGAAACTCGCGGAGACGGGAATCGGTTTGTTTGGGAAATGCTTGAACTCCCTTTTCGGCCCATTCCAGGGCCTTGTCCGGCTCGCCGACCTGTTTGTACAATTCAGCAATCTGTAGGTAGGAATAAGCAAGCGAAAGGTCTTTTGCCTTGACTGCCACCAGTTTTTCAATATCACCTGTCCGGGATGCAAGATGCTCCATAATGCTCGTAATGCGGAATCGTCTCCCCTCATGCCGCTGATCAGACTGGCCGGGTGCCAGAGACGGAATCTTCTTCCATTCCTCTTCGGCAAGATCTTCGTACACTTTCAATCCCTCTTTTCCCAGGACAACCGCATAACGTTCTATGGCTCCATAGAACACTTCCCATTCGCTGTGCAGTTCCCACTCAAACAATTTCTTCGCCAGCTGTTTCGGGGCGGGCTTCGTTTTTACACAGGCATCGTGATGAAGTTCCTGGACCTCCGCAAGAATGCCGCTCATATAGCCGTCGGAGTCGTCAACCATCTCCATTTGCTCTTCGAGACGCTTAAGAAAATACTCTGATAAATCCACCACGTCGGCGGCATGATTCTTTGTCATAAGGCTGCGTAGAGACTCAATCACTCTGTTAATCCCTTCCGAGTACTCATACATTGACTTGTAATCGACAAAATCGCCCCAATCAACCGCACGATCAATTGCTCGTTTGAAGGTCGGGAGATGTACCTTCTTTCCAGTTCCGCTCGCCTCCAATAAAAGTCGAGACCTGAGCTGTTCATCATCTTTGGCGTAGTGAAGAAGCAGCGTGATAAGAGACGATTTGTCCCGTGCCTCTAAAAATGCTTCAACGTCTTTCATATTCATCTCGCTCTCGGCTTTCTGCTTAGAGGGTCGATCTCCCGGGTTACCCTCGCGCGACATGAACGCCAACCCCGTTGCAACACAGTGCTTGCAGAAAGTCATCGTGTCTCGATAAAACGGGCATGTACACGAATAGCCAAGTCCTCCATCCTGTTCTTCCCAAAGCTCAACGTGATATACTCGCGAGCCTTTTATGCTCGCAAGGACGCTGTCGTTTTCGAGATGGATATCATAAACTCGTCCTTCATTAAAGTATTCTGCCCCACGCGAATAGGACGACTCGCCTGCCAACTCCCGAAGCATGTGCGACGAAAGAAGCTTTTCGATATTGCTTTCCGAATCCATTAGCTCACCATCTTAAGGTTTTTTTGCAGCCACTTCTGCACCAACGTTCGAATTAATGCTTGAGCTTGGGCGAGCTCCATCGGTTTCTTCGGTGCAGACTGAGACAGGCTACCATGGCGAGCATTGTCCCCCGATGCTTCCGGATGATTTGCTGTCCATCGGAAAAGCCTGAGATTGTCGGACTGGCACCAGCTTCGACTGACGATAACTTTGTCACTCCCGACGTCATCTCGAACAATCTCGTAAAGCCGATAGAGATTTAGCCAGCTAAGATCGCCACCTCCCAATAGCCTAAGGACCTTGTCGACACTTTTGTCCAGAGCAGCTAAGTTGAAACTGGCTCGGAGTGACTCTGGCGACGGGTCTTTGGAGATAATGTTGCCCTGTGCATCGCTCACTATGCAGGACATATGTACTTCGACGGTGGCGGCCTTCAAGGAAACATAAAAGTTCTTCCCACTTCCGTCCTCCTCGCAGGAGGCGACACTTCTTATTTGCAATGGTGCCTTTAATTGAAAGTCCAAGAATGCTAGGCCACTGATTTTGTCTAATTGCTCCTGAGCCGATCTGCGCGCTTTGTCGTGGCCATCTATTCCGTCGAACATGTGACCAATGAGCTTGAAGGCTCCCTCTTGATTAACAATTCTGATAGCTTCAGATTGAAGTGCCTGAGATAACTGTTCCAGCACCCAGGCATCACCCGTGATTTCAAACTCCCAAGTCATTTCAACGAGAACCCATCTTTCACGTTTTTCAGAATCCGGTTGAATTCTCCAGCAACGGTGTCGCTCGGCATAGTCTTCCCGTCACCGAGCTCGACTCGGACTGTGATCTTGATCGGCGTCGAGTGCTTGGCTTTCAAAGCGAAGAGCTCGCCAACAACATCGCCGAAGTTCTGTATTTCAGCAGAACTGAGTTCCGATTCGGCTATGAGAGCTGCTGTAGGTGCGGCCATCTCGGATACAGCGCCTGGGTGAGTCGCTGCACCGACCTTGGTCATCCGGAAACGAACCTGTTCAGCATGTGGGAAATCAGTGGGCCATGGAATCGAAGGGTCGACCAACTCGATGAATCGCGCTCGCATGGCTGAGGAGATAAGGTCTTGGATGACTTTCCATGGCAGATTTTTCCCCGCCTTGGATGAGAGAGCGGCCAGCGCAGATAGTGCCGTGCACTCTTCATTCTTCCAAGCACTAGGGATGTTTTCCTGTAATATTTCAGTGACGGGCATCGTTGGCAGAGGTGGATATATTGTGCTTTGGTCATTTAGTATCCCGGGAGGCATGGGTTCGCTAAAGATGCTGGCCGGCCCTGAAACAAGCCAGACATACCCTTTCTCGACCGCTTCAACTACGGCTTTTTCGACGACTTCTCTCGATGCCTTAGGAACCTGGATCTCCTCTGCGTAACCATTCTTCTCGACTCGAACCCTCTTGCCACCATGAAAATAATCAATGACGTCTTTCAAATTGACTTCGTCAGTTTTCCACAGCTCGGGCAATCGTTTTGGCACGAGGAGATCCGGCGAAATTGCAGTAAGCTCGGCGGCTTCAGACAGACAGAGCTCGAGTGCCGGATCATTCATTGCGACTTCATCAGGCCTCTGCATCCACCAAGTGCGAACAGTTTTGTCAGGCCGCATTAGCCGCAAGACAAAATATCCCTGTTCACATCCGTCAGCGAATGTATCGAGAACAGCCTTCGACTTCAGCATCTTCGGCAGATGCGGATATTGAGCGAAAGCACCTGAGAGGTCCTTGACACGACGCGATGTCTCGCCTTCCTTCCAGAGGCTGTACGGGCCGCCAGCCAGAAGCGCATCGGCGGCGATTGCGGTGTCTTGTATCCTGGAGCGCTTATCATTCTTAATCGTCTTGAAGTGTGTCTCGTCTGTGACCTGGATCTTGAACGCCGAGACATCGTCCTTCTCATTTACAGTGACCACGATACAGTAGGCTTGTCGGATCGCGTCAGGTATCCGATTCCTCGATGTACTGATGTTCATAGCGAGTGTTGCGGCACGCGCGGGATCGACGTTCCCGTCTTTCTGCTGCTTCTTGACATCTTCAGAAACAGCTTCCCAAGCGAGATACTCCCGGACCCTGGCTAAAGCCAATTCAAGCCCATCTTTAGAAGGCGTCAACAGGATGACTGCGTTTCTGTTGACTCTTGGTCTGTCCGATGAAGTAGTGTCATCTATGAAGCGCTTGGCTTCCGGACTTGGTTTGCCTGAATCGGAGGCACAGGAAGGACTCAAAATTGCGTAATGAAAATTTCCATCATCCTCGATGTCTCTTGGCTTCGTTGGAAGTGTATGGACTTTTACACCGGCGCCGGATGCATCGGCACTAAGAGCTTTGACTTTCGGAATTTCATCGACTAACCTTGCGCCGACCACTCCATCACTGAAATTGCGCATCTCTACTGCATGCATTTGATTGAGATTCGGTCTGTTACCAAGCCGCCAGGTGGCTGGCAACTTGCCATTTGATGTGCCTGCGTGGGCATCATCGAGCCAGTAACTTCGCTGCGCCCATTCCGCGAGACCTTTTTCAAGCTCGATCCTGTCCGGATGAGTCGCTCCCAGCAAGACCATCAAGTCACGAGTCTTCGCCGTCTGACCGATGGGTTGAGAGTGAAGGAATGTCGAGACAACCGCCTGTTCGATTTCCCGGAACTTCAAGCCGACAGATTCATCCTGGATAGTTCTTGCCTGCTGAAATTCCGTATCGAGAATGCCGGTCCACGCCTGTTTCTTTCCCTCCCACTCCTCTGTGTCTGCAACCGCTACGAGCTCTCCCAATGCCTCCGATAATCCATTCTTGTCCGGAGCAGTTAGCAGGACTACCGGTCCGACAAGCGGTGAATCGTCCCATTTTTCAGCTTCGCGCAAGGCAAGCGCGAAGGTTCTGAGGACGCCTCGCGTTCTTTGGAAGCGATCAAGTTGAGTCCATTTTCCGTACAGCACTTCAGTCAGGTCGGGGTGAAAAGGATAACTCTTGAGAAAGCGTTCTTCAGCCTCTGCCGGCTGCTTTGCGGTTAAATCATCGATTGACTCTATTCCCTTCAAAGCAGCGATTACATGCTGTCGGAATCTTCCCGGGTCCAATATGGAATCCGGGGTAAAGAATCGTCTTCGAAGAACCTCGGCAATGTCTTCTTTGAGCACAGGCTCAATGGCTTCTTCACGTTGCCTCTGAAATATGTCGTAGAGTTTTCCCTTGATTCGCCTTCCCAATTGATCTTCATTGGTCGGCTCGCTTGTCAATAACGATGCAACGATACAGCAGCGATCTACTTTTGTCGCGGCTTGTGTGAGATACTGGAAGAAATTTGTGAGACTATTAAGTCTCGCCTCGTCGGTGCCGACTTTTTCTCGTGCGTACATCAGCACTTCGTCTATCAGGATGAGAATCCCAAGGCCCTGCTTAGTTGGGATCTCGAGGAGTTGCGTCAAGAGATTTTCAGCGGGAGCGGTCCCCCTCTCCTCCGGTTTGCCATCTGCATTCAACAGCCTCAAACCATCGTCTCCGGCAATTTGATAAGCGAGCACGCTCCACGGTTCCCTAAGTATCCTTCGATTACCGGAAGGATCGATAACTTCAAGACCTTTTTCAACATCCAGTTTGTCGAAGCACAGACCTGCCACCCGACACCTCGGCGGTTGCTGTCTTATCTCATTTGTAAACTCAGCCACAGCGGGGAGGGTCGGAAGATGTTCAGGGTCATGCACGAGGTGACGGAGAGTAATCAACGTGTGCGTTTTTCCTCCGCCGTAGGTAAGCTCGAGCTGACGGACCGCTTTGTCGTTCTTGCCGAGCAATCTGAGGATAACTTCACGCACAAGACGTCTCAAGTTCGTCGTGGGGAACGTGAGCGCAAAGAAATTCTCGGACTTCTCGTAGATTGGCCGTTTGCCGCTCTGCATCAGGACTTCGTAGAGGTCTGCCGCAAACATGTGCAGCGGAAGTTCGCCGGTCTTGAGATCATCCCGCAACTTCACTACTTCGTGCCAGGGCTTCCAGGAAAGTTTTCCCATCTTCAGTCTTCCTTATTGTGTTCAGTTTCGAGGGGCATCGGAATCACCGCGTCTGCCTTTGCGGCAGCCTTCCCCTGTATGTGGTTGCTCAGACTCTCCAGCAAAGATCGCTCTTCGGTGCCGGGAAGCGAGAGTTCGATAATGGCCTGCATGACTCTTTTGAAGAGCTCCTGGCGGCGGAGGGCATTGGAATCCAAATACTCATCCACTCTCTGTAGCTCGCCCAGCTTCCACAAGTGCATAAGCCTGTGGATACGGTCGATTAGTGGAACGGGCTTGCCTGCAGGAGCCTCGTAGCCCATTGACTTTCCTTTTCTCTGCGTCCAGGCTTTCAACTTGACTTTGCTGCCCGACGTTTCCTCGGAATCATCCTCCGCTTCATTGCTGGCATCATCTTCGAGGTCTTCCTCGGCGCCGGAACTACCTTTTGTGTATGAAATAAGATCCCAGGTGTTTGCCAATTCTCTGTCGGAGAGGCCGCATGAGATGGCGTACAAGATGCAGGCACCTGCCGGCGCGTCACCAAATCCAAAATCGTGGCGGTGCAGCAAGTAGTAAGCGGTCGGCTCATCGAGTCTGTCAATCGCATTATCATCACCGTTGACTGATTTGTCGCCCGACAAAACTCTCCCGACGACAAAATCAACGACGATCCTTCTTACTTCGGAGAGGAATTCGCCGACGGTGAGGATTCCAGACTCATCAGATTTTTTGACAACCGGATGTTTGCTATAGGCCTCGAGAGCGGGTCCGGTTGCGGCCCAGACGAAATCAGGTCCGCGTATCCCAGCGTCCCAATATTCTCGCAGACGGAATTCGATGCGTTGCCGCATTTCATCGACAACAGCCTTGTCCCATCCCGGACGTGACTTTTCGTCCCGTTTGGCGCATACGAGCCAAACGGAAGAAGCAAGGGCGGCGGAAGACTTGGCACGCATCCTCGTGCTCATTTCTGTCTGGATCGGCCAGCTGCCATCAACGACAAAGCCTGCCCGAATAAGAGCCGACACTAGCGTCTCCCATGCATCGGGCTGCTTGTTGGCGAATACCACTACCATCTTCCCCTCAGGCTTGAGAGCACGGTGGCAGGCAGCGAAGACACGAGCCATGCCGTCTTCATAAACGGCCTTGGACTTAATCTTGTCTCCTCCGTGTCGACTGGAGTCGTCTATCAGCTCACCATCGTTTTTCTCGTGGTTCCATTTGGGCGAAAGCGGTTCAGCGAACGCGGATTGAAGTTCAGGTGATAATCCGGAGACTGTCCGCCGGAGCCAAATGTAGAAGAAATCCATCAAGTCCGAATAGGGTATGGCGTCATAGTAAGGGGGGTCAGTCACGACTGCGTCGAAATCACCTGGAGTGGTCTCAATCGCCGAGTAGTTAAACACATTGGGCTTTTGATCAGTCTGACCGGCTACCAAAGCGTGGTCCAGAAATCTACACACCCAATCGAGTTGTGCAGAGTAAGCTCCCCCAACGTCGTTCGTTACTGCAAGCTCGACGTAGTCCCAAGTGATTGGCAAGGCAAACCGGGTGAAAGTATGACCAATCTTCTCTCCAGATATGTGCCAGACGCAAATCATGGAGTTGTAATCAGCGACCTTGTCAATCTGGATCGACAGGTAGCTTGTGATGGCTTCAAGCCAATCGGGCGAATAGCCCTCCTTGGTCAGCTCCTCCTTTGCTGCACGGGTCCACTTAACAAACGTTCCAAGCGCTAGAAGCTGGCGCGAAGTGAAAAGGTCACTCCATTTTGTTAAGCCGTATCCGTCCACCGAGAATGCACGACTTGCGCCGCTTCCGGCCTTCGGCGTGGGTTCCTCCGGCTGGCCGAACGGAAGGTTTCCGTACAAATCCGCCAGATTATTTAGCGCTTTTCCCGCCATCTCAATCTCGTGAGCTGTGGGCAAGCGATATTCTTTGCCGGATTGTCCATCAACAATTACCGCTGTGTTTACTCCCGCCAACCGTCCCGCTCGACCTTCGACTCGTATATCCTCCATCGTCATGATTACTCCGCAGCAGGGGCACTTCGCACCGGAACTGGACATGGTGCCCGCACCCGTACGTTTGTCATTCTCTCGACGCTGAGCTGTGTTGCCTCCCTTCACCGGAACATTTGTCTTAACACCGAAGACCACTCCGAATTTATCGACGTTGGGTTCCATGGTGAGAAGTACGCGCTTCTTATCATTCTTGCAGAGCCAGCGCGTCTTTAGCAAAGGTATAGTGGCCCGACAGTTCTTGCATTCAACGGTGCGGGCCCAGAGATAAGCTACGGTCTGCTTGCCAACCCATCGAGGTTTTCGTTTGTCAGACAAGTGCTCGCGAGAAAAATCTTTGTTCAACGATTCGATGTCCGGAATTCCATCCTCTTTCAGCGGTACCAGTTGCATGGGTTGTTTCTCGTATGGGGAGGGAGACCGCTTGTCGAGCGGCTCGAAGTCGGCGTAGGTCGGATAAAATTTCGCCAACTCTTTGCGTGCATTCTTGAGAACCCATGTTCCCCAAGCACGGACATGCCATGCGAGATTGGCGTTGGGAGCTCGAGTGTTATCTTCCTTGTGATGCGTGAACAGGTTTGTCTGCGGTTCCCCCAGCTGTTTCTTCGTCGGTTTCGTTCGTCCAACAAGATGCTGGTGAGCCTTGTAGAACTGTTCCATGAACTCTTCGTCGTCAAGGATGAACTCCGGCAGCGGCTCAGTCTTTCCTGCCAGCTTCTGCGGATATTCGAGGGTGCATTTCAAAACAAACCAGGCTACGGGATTGATATCAACCGCAGTTGTGTCGCATCCGAGCCTCATAGCCTCAAGGGGAATCGCACCTCCGCCTGCAAAAGGATCTAAGACTTTCGGAGCTCTCCCGCCATAAGCCTTTCGAATTTCCTTTCTGAACCAGTCAAGCAACTCGACGTTTTCGGTTTCTCTGCCCCAGTGCAGAATTCCGCCCTCAGTAATTTCCTTTGGGACCTCCACGACTTGACCGCCGGGCATCTTTTTCTTCTCGGTTTTCTTGACAAGTTTGCCGCCGATCTTCTCGGACAGTTCCTGACGCTTTTCCGGAGTGCCGGGATCAGGAAGGAGTGTCGCTATAAGGGCTGCGCGCGATGCGGCCAACGGCCGGCGCGCCGGCCAAATGTGCAGCGTCGATATGTGACCGTGGCGCACGCTCTTTTCATGTACCGAATCGATCGAAGCTTGCTTCAGGGGGAAAGCGTGTTCTATGAGTCTATCGAAATCTTTCATGTATCTACCTTATCGTTTGCGTGTGAATTAGATCGTCTTTCACATTCAGTTTCCACAGCATTTCTTGTATTTGATTCCACTACCACACGGACACAGCTTGTTTCTTTGAGGCTTCCCTTCGGCAGCAAAGTGCCTTTGCGATTTACTTTCTTTGAATCTCTTCAATTTAGGCCCCATTGTTTCATCGTACTCCCATTTCTTGCCATAGATTCGAAAATCAACATTCTCTTTTCCATCCTGATCGAAATTGAGCGTAATGAGAATCCAATGCTCAAGTTTCGTTTGATATAGTTTCAAATAGCAGTGTTCATCAATGTCCTTCCAGAAAGTGGGTTTTCTGTTTATCCCGACCGACAGCATCAATCCTAAATTGAGTTCTTTGAAATACATGGTCAGGTCATGATCCCGTCCGTCACTCTTGGATTCGGCTCTCGCTTTGTTTATCCATTCAATGATGGTGCTGTGCGTATTGTGATCGAAATCGAGCAGAACAGTGGTCACATCAGTGAAGCCGAGTTTGCCTGTTGCTTCGATCAGAGAAACAAGACGCTTGTATTCGTCTGAAATCTCGAGGATCGGCTTTTCTCCCGATGAGACTCTGCCTGCTAGAAAATCATAGTATCGATCAAGGTCTTCCGTGTATCCCGTTACTCCGAGCAAATCGAACTGTTGGTAATACTTAGCTTGTAGATACAAACCGTCGTGCAAGTAATACATAAAGAAGTCAAGCTCATCAGCCGCTTCGAATTGAGGATAGTCATTCGCCGTGATGCGTCTCTGTAAGAAGTGAAGGAATATTGAGGGTGACTCCACAATTTCTGAGATTATCCGAAGGTCGTTTATAAAGACGGACCATGGCCATTCTCCTCCTTGGATGAGATTAAATTGTTTAAGGGAATTCAATTGGATCGCAAGGTGGGACAGGTTTGCAAGGGTGACATTCACTAAGTATGTATGTTTGATAGATGACTTGTCATCAATCTTCAGAACAGTATTTCCTTGTTCATCTTCAAATGTCGGAGTTGCGTTAGACTTTATGTACGCTAATGTTCGATTCGCCTGAGTATAAGCTCCATCAACGAGCTCCTTCAGGTCCCCCATTGTTCGTTCCAATCCGCCTCTACGAGCCGACAGCGAGAGCGATCCCGCCTTTGCCTCAATAATGAAAAGCTGTGTGTCAAAGATTATGATGCCGTCCGTTTCACATCGTTTAGGGATCCCGTTCACCATCGCGTTGTAGTACAATTTCGGGTAGACTTCAGATCTGGGAAGGGCACGGGCGAAGTAATCCATTGACTTCTGTTCGAGGTAGGCGGACCTTCTCTTCTGGTAGGAGCCGTTGAAGTAATCATTATCTACTTTCTCGAGCCAGCTCTCCAGAATGTTCCCTATGTTCCTGAAAAGTATTTGAGGACCAAAACAGTAATATTCTCCATTATGACGGATGAGAGGCTTCTCGAACACGATGGAGTCGTTCGTTGGCCAGCCTGGAGACTTATGGAAAGTCACAAAAGCTTGGTTATCACCAAAGCAGGCAGACAGCAAATCAAGAAGCTGCTTGGGAAGCTTGCTATTCGGCGTTAGCTGAAATGGATTCGGTAAAAGCCCTTTGTGAAGGATTTCCAACTCTGCCGATTCCGCTTGAACTTCGGGCAGGGCGTGATATTGCTTTTTCAGATCATCGTCGCTTTCAAATGAATCAACACCTTTCTTGTCGACGAACTGCTTGAACATTTCATGGAGTCTGTGGAGTTTTAACAGAAACTGGATCTGTTTATTGACCTGGACCAAGACCTGATTTTCAATTTCTTTCACCGCATTGAGAATCTGACGGGTCGTGAAGCCGAAGTGTTTCACAAGGAAATGATCGTGCTCTTCGAATAAACCCATAATCAGTTCGGTGTGGTGTTCGGGGTATGAGTCGCCTCTGACGTAGAGAAAGCGCCCAATTGATTGGAATCGAATAGCTTCTTTCTCTCCATCCTTCTTTTGTTCGGCAATTTCAGAACCAAAATACCAGAGAACATCGTTGTGCACTTCGTCAATAAGCTGGATGAAGCGTTCAGTTAAGCCTTCTCTGTCCCTTTTGAAAGAGTAATCGCTAGCGGATAACCCCATCAGTAGGCCTTGGGCATACTCGATATAGCACTCCTTTCCTTTGTGAGTTGATTCCGTGTATTTCTCAGGGTCCGCGAACGCATTCTGTACAGCGACTGCCGCAAGTAATTCAAGGGGATCGGTTTGTTTTGCCAATGTCAAAAGCTCTTGAATCTTTTTGTCAATCTGAGCCTTATGATCGGATCTTCCTTCTCTTACCCTGTTTATGTATTGCTGGAATTCCTCCTTGCCCCAGTTGGCGCGAATAGAGACGAATCTCCCTGCACGCTCAAGAACTATCGGGCCGTATTGAAAGGCTTCGTAGTCCTTTACGCTATTAACGTTTCCGCTCTTATTTTTCTTCTTCTTCGACATTAGGACGGGATTCACTCGCTATGGTTATACACAAGGTAGTGCCGATGCTCTTTCCCCATTATATCCTGTAAAGGCAGTGACTTCATCTTTTTCAACTTCCATGATCCTCCGATGCTGAAATTATTGTTGATGGATTGATCAGTACTCCACCTTTTTCTTTCGTGAGCAGATTTGCAAATGGATCACGAACTCTATATAAATGAGGCGTCGGCGTTTCGCAGTCATAGACTGTGTATAGCCAATAATTCGAGCGTAGATTGCACGCTTTAGCCCATTCGTTATCCGAAAGCTCAACCGCGTTCACACCAAGACGGCCTTTGACCTCGATGCATCTTCGTTCTCCGGTGGGCCTTTTAGACAATATATCAAACCCCGGATGGTCCGGGAGACCCGCTTCCCGCGCGAGAGGAGGAGTATGAACGTCCTTCACGGTCGCTCCCTCCGCTTCCTCGTGAGCTATCACGAATTGCATCGCAACAAGCTCGACATTCTTCTCGAACTGCCTTAAATCTTCAGGGTCAGAAGAAGGGACAACGAGAGCATGCGTTATGAACGCGATAGCTCCCGGCGCAATAAGCTCCGGCTCTCTACGAAGGAGAGCCAGCGACTTCTGCTGCTGGGTTCTGAGGTCGAGCTGCTGCCGCTTTATTTCGTCGAGGGCTTCCTTGGCCTTCTTGCTACCACTCCGCGCGGCTTCAGAATGTTTCGCTCTCATGTTGGCGAGCTCCGCTTCGCGGAACTCAAATCCCCTGGAAAGAAAAGACTCTCGCTCGGGGAGTTTTTCCAGCAGCGACGATTTTCTCTCCAGGGCGAGCTTGCGCGCGATGTTCTCGGTTATGAACGACTTCGCATACTCGATATCGTGCCGGGCATTCACAGCAAGTCGCTCGGCGGAAAACGGTATTCCGGTTCCTTCTTTCAGCAGCAGCAAGTATTCATTCGAGCACTCTGTGATTTCCGAGCCCTCAAACTGTTTGACACCGACGAGCCTGCAATCAAGTGTCTCTTCTCTCGCCAGATCCGGAAAAGACGAGTCGGCCTTGCGCACCACATTAACAAGGGCAAGATGAAACACATACGGACGATCCGCTGTCGGATCGATGAACACTCCACCATGAGCCCCCTGATCTCCCAAACGTTCAGAGACCAACTCGCGAAACTTCTCGAACACAGGTTCACCCGGATGGAGCCAGATGCCAGCATGCTGATCCTTCAATCGAGTAACGGAGAGGTTATCCCTCACTCCCTCCGGATACAATTCAAGGCTTTCCAATAATGGATCTATCGCGCCTTCATTCTTTGGATGGAGAGAGAAGAATCCGTCAGCGCTTTCCATACGCAAGCCAACCATAGGCGCCGCTTGCTCAATGTACCTTCGAACATAGCCCGGTATGAGTCGGACGAAAGACTCGTTCTCCAATTCCGTTCTCAATTTCGGAAGGGCTCTCTTCACTTCGCCACCCTCACCGTACAACTTCTTCTCCCGTTCCTCAAGCGCCTTTACCTGCTCGACTGTCAGTTTTCCTTGGAGTTCCTCCGCTACCGCATCCGGATCCTGAGCGACTGCAAGTTCCATGTACTTCCGCAGCGAGACGCCTTCGAAAATGCGGCCGACACAGTCGAAGACCTTATCAGACTTCATTTCATCCCGGATCTTCTCCATCTTTTTAAGCAGAACATTCAAGACTTTACCTTCTCGTGTGGAAGGGGAAACGAGATTGACGATGATTACCGGATCGTGTTCCTGGAGATAGCGGTGAATCCTTCCCATTCGCTGCTCCAAGCGAGCTGGATTCCATGGCACATCGTAATTAATCATTATCCAACAGAATTGAAGATTTATGCCTTCACCTGCCGCATCAGTACAGACCAGGAACCGCGCTCCACCGTCATAATGATTTCGTCTGAAGAATTCAACTTGCCTCTCTCTTTCCGAGTAATCCATCCCCCCGTGAATTTGAGCGATCAGATTCGTGTAGCCAAGCCCGTTGAGCCTTTGAACTAGGAATGTGAGCGTGTCACGATGTTCAGTGAAAATGATTACTTTCTCGTCTGAGAATTGGGCATCAGTAATGAACTCCTTGAGCTTGTCAAACTTGGATTCTTGTCCGGCGTCATATACTTGCTTTGCAAGGTCGCGCAATTCGATAACCTTGTTCTTTTCAGCAATAAGGTCAGCCAGGGAAGATGCCACGACGCCCTGGAGCAACTTCTCCTCCGAGAACTCGTTCTCCTCCTTGCCTTGTTCGGGGCTCTCCTCGTCCGGGGTCTTACTGTCAAAAACGTCCTCATCTTCATCCAATCGCTGCTGGATCATGACGAGCTGCTCAATGGTCAAGTGGCCATTCTGCACCTCTCCAATCAGATTGTCCAGCTTTTCAATGCGACGGTTAAGAGAGCAAAGAATTGCATATGTGGAACTGGCGACGCGCCTCTGAAAAACTGTCATGGCGAGTCTGGCGGCTTCACGGTTCAGGAGTTTAGCTTTGTTATATACGAAACGCAGGTACTCAGTGACCTGGTCGTAGAGGGTCTGCTCACTTATGGCGCCTTGCGACAGGCTGTATCCGTGTGTGGTGGAAACGCGGGGAGGATATATGGGTGTGCCATCCAACCGTACCATTTCCTCCTTAGATCGGCGAATGAAATGGAATTTCCTTCGCTCGGCGGGATACTCATTGAATGATTCGAACGTTGAAAGCACCTCGGGTTCAAGTAACTTCCACAACGCGTAGTAGGGATAGTGTTTCCCCATGTGCGGAGTCGCCGTTAACAAAAGTAAATGGTGCGCGTGCCAGGACAGTTGCCATTCTTTTGACAAACCCTGGACACCGGCAAGAGACTCGGCAAGGCGATATCGTTCCGTCTTTCGTACGCGGAGGTCATTACCACGATTCGCCGCCAGCTTGTGGGCTTCATCGAAGACTACCAAATCATACGGAACAACATTTTCTGCCCGGAGTCTTCCCAGCGCGCGCTGTGTCGCTAATGTATCAACGCTGACAATTGCCCTGTCACTCTCCGGGCCTACAAACGGATTTCCAGATCTGAGGTCACTTCCAGCTATGACACGAAATGGGAGATTGAAAAGCAGCGACATCTCTCTCTGCCAGTTGCCGACCAGTCCCGCTGGAGATATGATGAGAACCCTCTTGAGCAGCCGGCGTGAGAGCATCTCCCGAACATAAAGTCCTGTCATTATGGTCTTACCCGCGCCTGCATCGTCTGCCAGCAGAAAACGAAGTGGAGATTGTAGAAGCATGTGTTCGTAAACGGCGATACGCTGATGTGGAAGAGGATCTATGCTCGAGATTTCTGTCGCGAAGGTTGGGTTCATCAAATGCCCAAAAGAGAGTCGCTCGCCTTCGGCCAACACTTTTATGGCGTGCGGACTGGCGGTGAAGTCAAGGACAGGTTCGGGTTTCTGGGGAGATTGATATGGAGACTCTGTTTCTGAGACCTGTCTTTCCAAATTTCTTAGCTGATTCCAGTAAAGGTTGGAGGGCTTGGTCTGTTCGTTTTCCCATCTATTTACCGTGGCGAACGAAACACCAAGCTTTTCTGCCAATTGTTCCTGGGTCATGTCCAACTGGCGCCTGAGTTCCCTGATTCTGGCCGGGTAATCTTTGCCAGGCTTTTGAGTAAGTAAGCTTTTCATTGAGGAGAATATAGCTATCGCGTGACACGAAAGTCAAGCATATAACAGATGTTATATTAAACGATCTTGACGGGGGTGTCTTGAGGCTCTCTACCGAAGCTTGTAACATATCGGCAAATAAGTGCTTACCGCTCTTTGTGGGAATAGCTAGAAAACATCATCCAGATCGAACCTGCGTTGCTATTTCCAATTCAAGATCAACATAATATGCCGCTGCGAGATGAAACCATAGGACTGAGTCTTGCGTTAAAGTTGGTGTTGATAGTTCCGAGATAGTATTGATAATATGAATCATCAAGCTTATAATTATGACGGACGGCTTAGATAGCAATGATGAGAGTGAAGCCGGTTCTGCAACCAAGGAGGTAATGATGGCGTCAGAGGAAACAGGCGTCGTGGCACGGAGTCTCTCGCATGAAGAGCAAGAGGCTCTGAAGCTGATTAGGATGTTGAAGGAGATCAAAGAAGCTAGGGAAGAAACATCCGACAAGGACCGCCCGATAATAATCCTTGACGAGAACAAACAAGCTCCAACGGTTCTATCTTATCCGGAAGAGTACCGCTAGCTCTGGCGGTTCTTTCTACTCTCTGCCTTAGACGGGGTAATTTCTATACATCGAGAAGTTCGAACTCTCGAACAATTTCCCTCTTCTGATATTGGGTGCATCAGCCATGTCGAGGAAAACTTCAGCCCGCAAGTACAATTCATAGAGCGCCTTCCACTGAGGGTCTTCTTTATCGAGAGCCACGACATTTAAAGGAGAGAGCTCCGAAGAGCTTTTGATTGTCTGTGCACTGATAGTTCTACCATGAAGGAAATACTTTCCTGTACCGCAGAGGTTTGCCGCTACCGTCGATGCAAGTTGGCTCCCATCGGTTTTCTTCTTGAACATGTAACGGCTCAAATTCTTCGTCGCAAAATCCAGAGCGAAATCGATGTTCTTCTGGCAATAATTAATAAAGGCGGGGTCTATCAAAGACAGTTGTGTCACCAAATGGAGTGTCGGTTCTCCCTTCCGTTCCGCATCCTGAAGCTTGTTCTCTAAATCCGATTTGGCGTCCAGGAAAGATTGAGCAGACACTACCTGCGTTGCCCCGGTTTGCTTGATGAAAATCTGCGGGTCAATCGGACCTAGCTCACTCGTTACACCCATTATTATCTGATCGGCGGCGAGGGCCACCATTGTGGCAGCGCTCTTAGCTAGATTTGGAACGATTACCCTGAAAGTCTTTCTGCAATATTGTCGGATCATTTCAGTCACCTTTTCAGCGACAAGACCGTTTCCGCCTGGACTCTGTATTACCAACTCGACGTTATCAGTCTCCCCCATTGCTGATAGCATACTCCCAAAGAGGTTAATGTCGTCATAGTCAAGACTATATTGCAGCTTGGTCACGTAGAATAAGAGTTTGGTACCGCGCTCCTTTTCTACCTTCGAAATGAGGTCCTGTCTTTTCTTGGACTGGCTTTGAGTAATTGCAATTTCATTTTGAACTTCTTGCAGAAGAGTATCATAATGATCTTTGCCTGTGTTTGTCATGGCACCGCCTCTCCTTCCACCGATCATCTGTGTGAAAAGCCTACTAAGAGCTGCCTTTATGGAATACTCTGTACTCACAATGGATGCCCGTCAGATTTGCTTTGTCGTAAGGATCATGCTCTGTTGATAATCAAGACTTTGCCTGTAAACCCGAAATCGTTTGTTCCATCAGCATTCGCGATGTACACAAGGAAATTTATGCCTGCGATGGTGACACCATTTAGATATAGTTGCACAAGCTCGCTCTCTTTATTCTGCAAATCATCGATAAGGGATTGAACATCAACTGGTAACGGATCCCTGTCGGTTGGTATCGCAAAGACCCAACTGTTGTTCGCCTTTTGCCCCTTGACAATTGGCGGCAATGCCCTGACCATATCGATGTTGATAACCGGATTCCCATCTGGCGCATAGCTTGAAATCAAATTGGTGTTTGTAACGAATCCAAAACCGCCTAAATGAATGGTTCTCATTATTCCCTCTGCTCGTTTTGTCGGAAGTTCAATGGCCGATTTGAGTACCAATATTTCATTGCATTTAATTAACCGGGACCCGAAATCGTCTCCGCTATGAAACTCACTCCCTTATCTAATTGAAAAAAGGTTACGTCATTAGAGACTGAAAATCAAGCTTGTATCGGAAAGGATCGGGCTACGATGCTTGCGGGACGAACCATGTTATGAGTTTGTCTTACGAGGCTTCAGCGTGAAGAAGCTTCGGAAGACCAGGTAGGCAAGGAATCCGAGCGAAGACATGAGAATATAGAACTCCTTATTCGAGGCGCCTATTGATAAGATTTTTGACAGCGAGAAGATCGCCAGTCCAAGTGCGTATAGGGGGCCCATGTTGAAATAGTCAAGGTCGTTGGACGAATGAACGATGTCGCGGATATCAGCGCTGCCCAAGAATCTCTTCGTGACTGCGGCATGTAACAACGTCTTGATCCGAAAGGGATTCCCCTGGCTTGCCTTGGCGATTTGATTTCGGAAGAGACTTCGATCAAGCGTTCTGATTTTGTACTGTTCCACGAAATAATCGATCAGCCCTGCAGCATCATCAGTGGAGAGCGAATGGAGAGGGACCGGAGTGAATGAATCAAAGATCCGCTTCAGGATAGGCTGCTGCTTGATGGATTGAGATGCTCCGCAGATGACTGCAGCTTGGAGTAGCATTTCCAGAACAATACGATGAGAAGGTGTAACCGTATCAAGGTTGTCAATGAAAAGAATATGCATTCTGCCAGACGTGACCATGGAGTCAACAGCGGCCTGAGCAAGCTCCGTTTCCTTCATTGCCTTGACAGGTTTTAATTGCTGCAGCCTGATTAGTTCTGAGGAAAGCCGCTTGATGAGCTTACTGAGAGGAGCAGGAGAGTCGATGAAAATCATCGCATACTTATCGGTTGGCAAATGAGCGGTCGGCATGTCAATTCGATGTACGGTTCCATCGAACGCCGAGATGACTTCTTGCATGAGGCGGGTCTTCCCTATGCCGCGATCGCCGGTGATGAGGGTGTGTCGGTTTTGAAGAAGGTTGGTGATGATTTGGTTGATCTCTGCCGAGCGGCCAACGAAGAAGGGATCCAGGCGGAGGTCGGGAAAAGGAGACTGGGGGAAACGGGGACCGGGAGACTTGGAGACTTTCAGATAAGGAGGTTGAATGAAATGAAAGGATTTCATATTAGAGGCAAGAGAGCATCTTTAAACACGCGGTATGCTTCCTGCGGATGGTACTGGACGTCTGGTCTCAAGAGAGGAACGATATCGCGTTGAAACGCCTGGTGTGACATTTTCAGTTCTAGATTCCTGGCCATTTCTTTTTGTGAAATCGATAAACCTTCCGCCTCGATGTATCGCTTAAAAGCTCTGACAATTTTATCCGGAGCGGCCTTCCCGTTAGTGATTCCCAGCCAAAGGTCAAAAAGATCGCGTCCTTTCCGACGTTGGTAGAGAGCCCGAAGCTTCGTCCCAAGGAGCTCTTCGATTGTGTAGGTGATCACTTTGCTTTGTCCGTCAAACCAGCGAGTGTGAACAGAAAATGGCATCTCAACGAAGCCGAACTCCGTGAAATGCTCGCGTGTGTTGACTTCGATCTTAACGCGTAGCGGAGTGACAGGTGGAATTTCTGATTCAGTCCGGTAAGTCAGAGTCACGGTGTCCTTTCCCTGTTCGCGATGAGGTTCTCCGAGCCAACCATCGAGTATGTCGCGAAAGATGTTCATTGTCTCGCCGAAGGGTCCAGCCATTCTCTGCACGAGGTCGATGTCTTCGGAGTAACGAGATGCGGGCTTCAAGTATAGCTTGTGCAGTGCCGTGCCTCCGCGAAAGGCCACCTGTTCCTTAAGAACGGGATGGCTGAAAAGCTCGACCAAAACTCTGCTGATTATCAAGTCCTGTTCGACCTGTGCATCGATTGACCATGGGGTGATGTTTCGCCATGCGATTATGTCGGCCTGAGGTATCATGGCTCGTTATGCAGCTCCGTGTTTACGATTACCCGCCATTTGGAGTCTCTAGCTGAACCACTCTTCTTGTTTGATGGATCGAGGGCAATCCAGGCTGGCTCTTTTGTTGAAAGCCACCTTGCCAGTTGTCCTGACAAATTGTGTTCGCCGAGCCAATCCAGTATATGTCCGAGCCGTTGTATGAATGCTAAGTTCTGTTCGTGCTTTGCAGCTTCAATGAGTATATCGGGATTGAGCATCTTGCAGAGCTCGTTTATCGGCGGAATGACAGTTTCGTAACCGCCGATCTGCCTTGCATACCCGACAAGATCAATAGCGGTTACTGCGGGATCCGAAACCCTGATACTGCCGGTGGAGCTTTTCACCTTTCTGTTCGGAGAGCCAGCCATTCGGGATCGTTTGAAGAAACGTATCCTGAGATTCCTTGTGTTTATAGGGCGCATGAAATCCGGAACGATAACCTGGTATTCCTGCGGTTGCTGGATCGAGCTTCCGTAAATAGCTGCGGCCGATAGGAGTCCGACGTAGTACGGTTTACCAAGAAACTCCATCAGCTGGTCTATAAACCAGTCCGGTGGAAGGATGCCTTTAGAAGCGTACTCTATGGGGACAATTACGTAGAAGTCACGCCGGATTCTCACGATTCTCTTCTTGGCTGCCAGACGGGCGAGAGCCAGCTTGATGGCAGACTGAGACCCACTAGCACTCTCGGCAGCCTGGTTCCTGGTGAAGGTATAGACTCCCCTTGCCTGTAGTGATTCAACGTATCCACCTATCGAATCCGACCTTATACGCGACATGCTTGTATTGTCCTTTTGATTACTAAGAAATTCGCGCGAAAACGGCGCTTTGAACTGGATAACAGAGCTAACAACTACAGAAAGTATCATTTTATGATACTTTTTGCAAACGATAGATTCTTGTTCTTTCGTCTTGACACCCCGCTTGCTGCGGGCGTGAAATGCGATTGCCTGCCACTGTGAATTCTTAGGCAACTTGAGTGTACTTTCTCTTGTCTTGCCACAAGAGAAAGTACCAAAGAGAAAGTCAAGGCCGCGGAAAAAATGACGGCAAGTTTCTCCGCTTCGCTAAAACAAATAATAGACGCGGATAATCCAAGTACTTGTTGAGACCCGTATTTGTTTCTTAACGCTCCGCTCCGAAACTTGCTGATCGTCATTTTTTCCGAATGCCATTTTGCTGGAATTCTGGATCTGATAGTCGGAGTACGATCGAATAAGACGCTTTGCCCTGGCTCTTCGGAGTGGAACGAAGTTCCACGACGATGCCGTCGGCTGGTGAAGTGATGACACGTTTGTTCTGGTTAGCAGATAGGTCGGAGTGCAAGCGGTCGATGGTTATCTGAATATTGCGGAGATCCTGTTCGTATTTCTCCTGGGTGGATTCGAGAATCTTGTTGGCCTTGTCCAGATTAGATTGAGCGGCAGATCTGTCGTTTTCAGCGATATCCAGTTCGGTCTTGGAAGCAAGGGACTTGTCGTAGAGACTGAGTTTCAGATTATAGGTCTGCGCCGACTTCTCCAGCTTTTGTTCGGCGGAGCGAACCGAAGAACGCAGCCTGGCAAGGGCGATTTCTTTTCGAGATTGCAGCGAAGGTTTGCGGGACTGCAAGGAAGCAATCCTGTTCAGCACCTTCAGCTCAGCCGGAGTGCTGATCTTCGCGAGGATACTTCCAGCTATCACAGTGTCACCGGACTTCACTAGAACAGATAATTCAGCCGGGCCGCCTGTTGTGTCAATGGTTGAGAAGTCGCCGAGAGGAATGATGAGGAGACGGGGGGAGTTGGAGACAAGGAGACTGGGAGAAGAGGAGACAGGGAGATTGGTGAGCGAGGGGCTGGGTTCTTCAGATGTAGTTTTGATTGTAAGCTGGCCGCGGATAATTAGGACGTTTTCAAGCGAGTACTTCTGGATATCGTCATAGGTTGCATGGTCGAATTTCAAGATGGAGCCGTAAGAGGATATCGTGTTGAACCGGTCGAAACTCTCGGGGAGCTCAACGCGCCGGTCAGCCTCGAGCGAACCGAAGAAGCGGGTCCGTCCTGTCGGTGAAGTGAAGTTCCTGAGCGAGGATAGTAGCTGGCCGGCGAGATTGACTGAAACGACGGACGTCTTAGCCCGGGGACCAGGAGTGCAGACCACTGAGTTGCTCATGAAGTTGTCCATAGCCGGGTTCTCGCCAAGCGTGTATAGGTTGGTCCCCGATGAGAAAAGAAGTGTGTTTGGATCCCGAATGCCGACGAGCTCGAAGCGACCGTTTATTCGTTCGTGTGTCAACGTATTCAGAGCATCGATGTCGGCAAAGACAATGTGTGATGTCGAGAGTTGGTAGTAGTCGCGAAGAGCGGCCTGCGGAGTCTTCTGGGTGATGCGGATCAGCCGCTCGAAACCATTTGATGCGAAGATGTACAGCGGGATAAGGAGGACTGCGAAGAAGAAGAACAAGATTGTGTCTGCCTTCGAGCCTGACTTCATCCTGTAGCTGTACGGCGATCTCGGATCGTATGGGAACACACAGTCTCTGGAGGAAATTGGGTAGAACATCTTGACGCCCTGAATTGTGCAGGAATCCAAGAGTATATGGGATAGGTAAGCCATGAGGAATAAAGAAGTAGCATGGTGATGGAAGAGATTGAAACGATCCGCGGCATAAATGCCCGCGGTAATTACCAGCGCAAAGAGCAGAGAGTGGGTGACCGTGCGGTGGCCGAAGGTGCGTTCGATGGGTTCGCTGATGAAGAAGAAGATCCTGCCAAGCCAGCTCGTCGGCAGGTCTATATCCGGGAGTATAGAGACGAAGGCTGTGATGATAGCGCCGCGCCAGGAAAGAGGTACACCAGAAGGAGTGAGGATGAGGAGGTAGAGTGATTCGGCGAAGGCAATGTGAGTGGGAGAAGTCATGACCCCCCACCCTTACTCTCTCCAGCGGGAAGCGAGGGAGGTATTTGCCGAATCTGGAGATCAAGCGGAAATTCTGAGATGTCACCACCATGCCAATCCGTTAGGCGCATCCGCTCTGCTAAACACGAGCCCAATTGTTTCGCAAAGACAGGGATGCCATGAGCCTGACATACGTTGACTACTCCACGTATCCAATCGAGGTCAGTTGTGCGCCTGTTTCCCCGTCCACCGGATTCGCCTCCAACAATAACCCAGTCAAAATCATTCACCGTCAGTTTCAGCTCCGATGATACACTTGATAAAAGCGGCTCAAGGCTGAGGAAGCGGACGGTTGAACGCACATTAGCAAAATCTTTTGCGCGTTGTCTCAGTGTACGTGGATCTTCCGCGCTGATGCCGATCCAGACATGGTTAAAATGCTGGTCCAAGGATGTCGGCAAGACTTTGAGGACTCTCTCCGGTCTCTTGGTTAGGATCTGATAAGTATGCCTGGGTGTAGCTCTTATTATTTCCCATGCTTCGTCCCGCCATGTGTCAGCTCCTTCCGCGAAGAAATCAGACAGGCTGCAGGTAAAAATCCTCTTCGATTCTTTCCATGTTAGCGGTGAGTAGAAGGCTTTTTCGGAAGTTCTTTGTATAGAGTGGAAATCATCCCCGCCTCTTTTCATCCACCTTTCGGCGTAGCAGAACTTGCATCCGGCACTGATCTTGTGACAGCCGACCCATGGGTTCCATGTCGAATCTGTCCACTGAATTTTAGAGGTCTCTCCCATTTGGACTTCCTATCGTGAGTGACGTTTCATTTTGTTAGCTTCTTCCAAAGAGATTCAAGGAACTCAAGCTCGTCAGGGGTGAATGCAGCGTAGTCGTGTGAGTAGCGATCAGCGAGAATGCGAGCGAGTTTCTCGCGAGCTTTCCGCTTGTTGAGAATGAGGGAATTGGGCACGTCAATGCAGCAGCGGATCAGGACTTTCGCATTCTCATCCTCGTCAAGTGGAGGTTGGTCTACCTCCTGATTTGCGTTGATGAACTTGCGCAGGGTAGATGCCTCGGTCGGTGAAGAGCTCGTAAGCGCGCGATTCAAGGAGCGCGCGGCACGAGTTCGCCCAAGGAGAGCGATCAGAGCTGAACGAAGTTCAGCGAACAGAGCGATGAGCTGGGGGGATGCATGCTCGACAGCGGGCGCCGATTGCTCCTCCTCAATTGATTCCGGCGCGGAATCAATTGGAAGCATCTCCTGGGCAACGGGTGAAGCCATTGGATATTGATGAGGCTCATCGGGCGTGGCGGGTGCGATCAGGATTGATTCGAGAATCGAATCAAGAGAGTCGGAGGCAGAGGCCCCTCGATCCCCTCGCTGAAAGCGAGGGGTAACTGACTCTGCGGACTGGCATTGAAGCGAACTGCGGTTTTTGTCGATATCGTAGAGCAAGAGATAATTTGACGACTTGAGCTGGTTGGTTGTGAAGCGCCGGAGTACTCGAGAGATTGGTGCGGTGGTACGGTTCACGTCCAGGACGGTGACGCGCGGCTCGGCGGGATCGGCAAAGTTGTTTAGTTCGAGATAACCCTGTTTGACCTGGGTTCCCTTCGCCGCTGAAATGATTTGTTTCCTGGTGAGAGCATCTGGCTTCAATTTCAGGGACGGAGCGAAATGAAACGTGTCGCGGAATCTGTTCAGCTGATCGGCCGCCGCTAGGTAGAGAGAGACTGTAACCGCAACGTCCGTCTTGTGCGCTCTGAACTTTTCAAGAATTGAGGCGGCATCGATCACAAAACGGAGATCCGGCGTCAGGCGGAACGAACCAAAGACCTGGTTTGATTTGAACAGCATAAGGTCGTAGATCAGGTTGTCAGTTTCGTGGAGATAGGAGATCATGACATAGCCTGCCGCATCAGAAGTTTGGGATTGAATGAGGAGTTGTGGGTCTATGTTCGCCGCTGGTACCGGCCCGAATATTTTGACTGCCGAATCTATCATTGCCTCTGGCAACAGGACACTTGAAGAATGCAACCATTCTCAAACTTTGGGTATCCATACTTTCTTTCGTCTTGACACGAAAGAAAGTATCAAAGAAAGGGTCAAGCCTGCGGGAAAAATGACTGCAAATTTCTCCGCTACGCTAAAACAAATAATACACGTCTCATTTCCACCCTGCTGAGGAATTCCATATTTGTTTCTTAACGCTTCGCTCCGAAATTTGCTCTGCGTCATTTTTCCCGAATGCCATTTATGGATCAACGTCAAGTTTAGCGCGTGTGCACCAATAGTGATCGATATGCATACCATTAGCGTACCATTCGACAGTGAAATAGGAAGAATCACCCCTGGCATGGAACCTCAGTACCGAAGTACCAACGATTTTCTGCTTGGGGGCTGCCTTAGCATTCCCTTCCGTTTGGTAAATCCACCGTATGCTGGGAGTGTGTTGAAGCCTGGAGATGATTTCAGGAGCCGGGTGTCCATAGCTGTTGTTTCGCCCGAGACTGATGAAGACGCACGCCGGCGAGAGCGTCGAGATGAACGTTTGATTCGTTGAGGAGCGGCTGCCGTGGTGGTTCACCTTCATGGCATCGATGCGTCCAACGAGACTGGCAACGGAGGTTTCAAGATCGATGGCGTCTCGGTCGTCATAGCCTGTGAGGTCACCGCCCGTGAAATAGGTAAAGACCGGGCATGGAGCATGGCGCCCGCCATAGGCGGATTTCGCTGCGCTCAACATGGGGCAAAGCGCGTGATCAGGAACGGAGGAATCCGAAGTCTCGGAGTACATGATGGTGAACGCGATAGAAAGCGAGTTCTCATCGATGCTCCTTTCTGTTGCCGGATCAGTGACAGTGGGCTGGTCTCCTTCACACTTACCGTCAGCAGCGACAAAACGGAGTACAATGCGAGGAGCTATCTTGTATCTCGTGCCCGGTTGCACTGTGACCCTTGGCATTTTTCCGATGGCTTTCACGTAGCTGGCAAATATCTTGGACCTGGGTACAGGATGGAGAGTCCCCCGATCGAAGACAGTGTCGACGTCGAAAGCGTCGAGTACTTCGTCGAGGCCGCCGATGTGGTCGGCGTGATAGTGAGAGGCGATGACGTAGTTGATATGGGACACTTTTAGCGATTTGAGGTATGGAATCACGACAGACTTTCCCTTCCCGCTGTTGCCGGCGTCGACGAGGATAGTTTTGCAGCGAGTCTGGATAAAGGTGCAGTCGCCCTGGCCTACGTCAATGTGGTGGATGACAATGTCCTGGGCAGAACAGACAGAAGCCAGAAGCAAGAGACAAGAGATCAGAGGCCCCCGCGAAGCGCGGGGTAAACTGCAGCCAGAGGTCAGTAGCAGGGAAGTCAAACGGTGGAACCTCCTCATGGGATTGCACTCCTTTCATTCTTAGCAGCAAGGGGCGACGAATCCAGCAAGGCTGAAAGACGAGATTGTAGGTCGCATCGCTTCATCTTTTGAGTCGATATTTCGAAGTAAGTGTCCGCAAGGTCAAGTTTGGCGCGAACGAGCTCTTCAAATGAGATTTTGGCAGCATCATATTTCAATTCCGCAGCTTCGGCCAGCTTAATGCGGTATTGGCGCTTGAGCTGCAGAGAAGATATCATCGAGTCTATGATCGCGATTTGCGTCATAAGGGAAAGGACCTCCTGCCTGATCTCAATTATTCTCCTCCGGAGAATGATCTTCGACTGTTCTGCCCTGACGATGGCTTGCTGATGAGGCACGGAATTCAGGACTCGGTCGATATCGAGACTCACTACAGCGCTGAAGGCGTCGGACGGAAAGCTCCATGGATGGGTCGGGTCAAGGAAGAGGACAGAGCTTTGTCCAATCCGGGCCGATACCGAGACTCGAGGAATGAGCGTGTGCAGGAAATTCGTCTGAGTAACTTCAATATCGGCAAGATCTGCATTGAGCTCGAGAAGCTTAATTTCAAGCGAGCGCGCCACAGCCGAATCAATCGCAGATGTGGTCAGCTGCGATTGGGCGAAGGCAAGCACCGGAGAGAGGACAAGGAGTAACGTCCTCACCCCCGCCTTCGCGACGGCCTCGGCGGGCAGGCAAACCCTCTCCCGACCTCTCCTAAATCCTCTCCTGAAAGGAGAGGATATGATTGGAAGGGAGAGGGACCTGTATTTACCAATGAAATACTTCAACGGTTGTCTCAAACTTCTTTCCTTTCACGATGACCTGACCGATGTAGATGCCGGTTGGCACGAACGTCCATTCGTCGGAATCCCCTTTCCAGCCGTGGGAATGGGAGCCTTTAGAGAGCGATAGGTCAACCGCTACTGTCTTCACGACACTGCGGTCCTGATCCAGAATGTAAATCGATACTGTGGCCGGCTGATTGAGGGTGTAAGAGAGTTTCGTGTTCTGCCTGAATGAGTCGAAGAGCGGTGGCTCAAACCGGCAGGAAGAGACGAGCAGGTCATCAGGGCTTATGGGCTGGGAGCAACTAGAGAAAAGCGCAATGAGCATGGCGCAAAGCGCATGGGGCATGGTCGGGAGTAGAACTCCCTTCCAGCTGAGGTGACTGAGTCGTGCTAATATGAATGACCTGCTCATCATCTCGGAGGGCAACTCCTATGGATATCTCTCGACAACTTTGACGACAGAATGATCAGCCTGTCCCCGGGTCGTAGTCTTTACCCAGTTGTTGAGCTCGCCGTCGACATAGTTGAAGGTTTGTGTGTAGAATCCACCATAAGGGGGAGCCTCGCCCTGGCCGGTCACGCGCTTCGTGAGCAATATTCCGGTTGTCTGGTCGTAGGTGGCGGAGACGATCCCGTCTGCAGCAGGGTCTGCAGTTCGGACCACCCGGGTTCCTTTAGAGACATCAATTGTGACTGTCGGGCTCGTGAAACGGTAAGTCTCACTCAGAGTAACTGAGCCCTTGGCACGGGTCGCATGCACTTCGATTGTCGAGTCGGTACCGGAGCTGAACTGAGGCTGTATCACGGACTCAGTTCTCTGTTCGGGCGTTCCTGCGTTGTACTGTGCCCAGGAAATGTACCGGTCTGTGACGGAGGCTATTCCCCTCGTGTTGCTAGGAGCCTGTCGGAGAACCATGATAATGGCATGAGGGTTGCGTAATTTTGGGATGAAAGAGAAAGGCAGAGATGAGAAAGTTTAGAGAATACAACATGGATCAGATGTTACTGTTGCAG
>JAHECO010000044.1 GCA_024641705.1 Candidatus Kryptoniota bacterium | reverse complement strand
CTGAACATTGTTCCTTGTTGATCTTGAGTGCCGCGCATCCTTCTATCGCTCCAGTCATGATGATGAATGATTTCTTATGAACACAAAAAATATAATACATCATTCACCTCTTTCGGCCCGTGTCAAAAAAAATATTTCTTAGGGGTTTTTCAACAACCTGCTAGAGCCGGATCGCCGGACTTCGACGAGCATACTAGTGCTCATCCAACTATCATTTGCTAATCCCGTCGAAGAAAAATCTGGCGAGGTGCTCATTCCAACGATAATTTTAGCCGCACGTTGTTTGCTAAAATTAGTTGGAATGGCACTAGCAGGCCTGCCTTGCCGGCGACGGTCCGTCCGCGCGGCTTCGTTGTTTTTTCAGGGTGGCGGCGGTAATTTGTTGCACCTATGAGGAACTTCTTCGGGCGAATAGTGACTTTCGGGAGGATGGTGAGGTTTTCCCACACACTGTTCGCACTGCCGTTCGCATTGACAAGCGTTGTGCTCGCCTCCTTCACCCATCCGGTAACTGCGATGAAGATCATCTGGATCATTGTCGCGATGGTAGGTGCAAGGTCTGCGGCGATGGGCTTCAACAGGATAGTCGACAGGGAATTCGATGCGAAGAATCCGCGCACGAAGAACCGCGAGCTTCCTGCGGAGAAGATCTCGGTCGGTGAAGCCGCCCTGTTTGTGATCGGCGCGTCTCTCCTCCTTGTGCTGGCCGCGCATGAGTTGAATCCGCTTTGTTTCTATCTCTCGCCGATTGCACTCGGTGTGGTTTTCTTTTATTCATTTACCAAGAGATTCACGTGGCTTTCGCATCTCTTCCTCGGGCTCGGGATGGGTCTCGCCCCTGTTGGTGCCTGGCTCGGCATAGCCGGCGAATTCGCGCTGGTTCCCGTCATACTCGGACTGACCGTCGTGGCGTGGGGGGCGGGCTTCGATATCATATATTCTCTTCAGGACCTCGACCACGACGATGAGGCCGGACTCTTTTCCATGCCGAAGGCCCTCGGTGTCAGGAATGCGCTGGTCGTCTCTTCCGCGCTTCATGTTGTCGCCTTCATGCTTCTTGTCTCTCTTAAGTTTATGCTTCCACTCACGAGTATCTATCTCCTCGGGCTTGCCATCGTTGGCATCATGCTGATTCACCAGCATAGGATAGTCAGACCCGGCGACCTGACAAGACTTAACTTCGCTTTTTTCAACATGAACGCTTATTTGAGCGTCGGACTATTTCTCTTTACGCTGATTGATGTTTTAAAGTGACTGGTGAAAAGGGACAAAGGCACAGAGAGACAGAGGCACAAAGTTGAATAAGGTGGCAGACGAAGGGACGGAAGTTGAGAAGATGAGAATATGTGAAGTTGAGTAGCTGTTCGAGGACGGAGCCGGGAGAAGCATAGGTTTTCGAAGCCAGGAATCTTTAAAACGAAAGGGGAACAGGTTGCCGGAAAAGGCTCATAGAGATGAGGGGAAAAGAACTGGAGGGGCCCGACGGAAGGCAAAATTCCGCACCGATTCCGGAATAGAGGTTAAGCGGCTTTACGGTCCCGAAGACTCCGACTATCTGGAGAAGCTTGGGTTCCCCGGCGAGTACCCGTACACGAGGGGCGTTTACCCGACAATGTACCGCGGCAGGCTCTGGACGATGCGGCAGTACGCCGGCTTCGGGAGCGCGGAGGAATCGAACAGGCGATACAGATATTTGTTGGAACAGGGGATAACCGGCCTTTCGGTGGCGTTCGATCTTCCGACGCAGATCGGGTATGATTCCGACGACCCTATGAGCGAGGGCGAAGTTGGCAGAGTCGGCGTCGCGGTCGACTCGCTCGAAGACATGGAACGGCTGTTCGACGGGATAACTCTCTCCATGGTGACAACCTCGATGACCATCAATTCGACGGCGGCCATACTCCTTGCGATGTACATTGCCGTAGCGAAGAAGCAGGGGGCCGACCTGAGGAAGATTTCCGGTACGATACAGAACGACATCCTGAAGGAGTACATCGCACGCGGGACGCATATCTATCCGCCATCTCCGTCGCTCCGCTTGGTCACGGACATCTTCGCGTATTGTGCGTCGGACCTACCGAGCTGGAACACCATCTCTATTAGCGGTTACCACATACGGGAAGCCGGAGCCACGGCAGTGCAGGAGCTTGCCTTCACTTTTGCCAATGCGATCGAGTACGTCCGTGCCGCCCAATCGGCGGGACTGGATTTCGACAGGCCTGCCCCGGAGGGTTCCAATCCGGGGTTCGGGAGCCAGTTATCGTTCTTCTTCAATGCCCATAACGATTTCTTCGAGGAGATCGCCAAGTTCCGCGCGGCCCGGCGCATATGGGCCAGGCTTGCCATGGAGAAATTCGGGGCGCGAAACCCCGACGCGATGAAACTCCGTTTCCACGCGCAGACCGCCGGTTCGACGCTTGCCGCCCGGCAGATAGACAACAATGTTGTGCGCACCACTTACCAGGCGCTCGCCGCGGTGCTGGGTGGATGCCAGTCTCTTCACACAAACAGCCGTGATGAAGCGCTCGCACTTCCAACGGAGGAGTCCGTCAGGCTCGCACTTCGGACCCAACAAATTCTCGGCTTCGAGTCGGGGGTGCCGAACACTATCGACCCGCTCGGCGGATCTTATTTCGTCGAGAAGCTGACGGACGAAATAGAGAAGAACGTTGACGAGTATCTGGCGAAGATCGAATCGATGGGCGGGGCGGTGAAAGCGATCGAGGCGGGGTACTTCCAGGCGGAGATATCGAAGAGCGCGTACGAGTACCAGAGACAGATCGAGGCGGGCGAAAAGACGATTGTCGGGGTAAATGAATTTACGGATTCGGAGAGGGCCGAGCCGAAAATTTTCGAACTCGATCCGAAAGTGAGAGAGGATCAGGTAGGGAAGCTGATGAGTCTGAAGGCTGGAAGGGATTCCGGCAGGGTTCGGGCATCTCTCGATAGTCTAAAACGGGGAGCCGATGGAAAAGCGAATCTGATGCCGCTGATAGTCGAGGCTGTCGAAAGCTATGCCACCTTGGGCGAGATTTCGGGCGCGTTGCGGGATGTGTGGGGGACCTACCAGGCAGGGTGATTCCCGGTCGACGGATGCAAACATTGACAAGGTTTAGCCCCAAAGGGGTTGAACTTTGAGTTTAGGCCAATCGTTATCTATTTTGAAGAAACGGCAATGACCTGAAATGGAGCCGCATTTGACGGGCCGAGGAACAGGTCAGGCAAGGTTCTTCGTGAAATAAGATTTCAAGAGAGTGATCGGATTATTATGGAAACAGACACCAAGCATGTCGCCAGGGAACTGCTGAGCAATTTGCACGACGTTCCCGACCAGAGTTCATTCGGGATACAGGCGAAGAGAAGAACACAGGAATTTGTCGACAAATTGCTGGCAACGCTATTTCCTCATTTCAGTTCCGAATCGAATCATTCGGAGAATGATATTTTTGCCCGTCTCGTTATGCTGGAACAAGATTTGCGGAGGCTTCTCGCCCCGTTCCTCGCGGAAAAAACGCAGGACGTCGATGGCGTTGCGGCCGGATTCATCGGAGTACTTCCCGATATCCAGTGCGCGCTCTGGCTCGATGCCGAAGCGATCAACATGGGAGACCCGGCATCGGAGAGCGTCGACGAAGTGATACTCGCTTACCCCGGTTTCACGGCAATCGCTATCTATCGGTTCGCGCACGAGCTTTACAGGGTACGGGTGCCGATCCTGCCGAGGCTCTTCACCGAGTACGCGCACCAGCTAACCGGGATAGACATACATCCTGGCGCGCAGATAGGGAGATCGTTCGCCATCGACCACGGTTCCGGCATAGTCATCGGCGAGTCCACCATCATCGGCAACAACGTCAAGCTCTACCAGGGAGTCACGCTCGGTGCTCTCTCCGTCGACAAGAATATGGCGAAGTCCAAACGCCATCCGACAGTCGAAGATAATGTCGTCATATATGCCCAGGCCGTAATACTCGGAGGCGAGACGGTGGTCGGCCATGACAGCATGATCGGCGGAAATGTCTGGCTCACCCACAGCGTGCCCGCATTCTCGGTAGTATACCAGAAGAGCGAGACTATCGTTCAGCAGCAGGACGACAGGAGCGGCGTAATCAATTTTGTAATCTGATATCAGCGACTACCAATAAGAGGTGATCATAATGAAAGCACAAAATATACTTGAAGTCATCGGGAACACACCTCACGTCAGGATAAACAGCCTTTTCGGCGACAGGGAGGTATGGCTGAAGCTCGAGCGGCAAAATCCGGGCGGAAGCATAAAAGACCGCATCGGCCTCGCGATGATTGAGGACGCAGAGAAACGCGGGATTCTGAAGAAGGATTCGGTGATCGTCGAACCGACCTCCGGCAACACCGGTATCGGACTCGCGATGGCCGCAGCCGTGAAGGGATACAAGCTGATCCTCGTCATGCCTGAGTCGATGTCTGTGGAGCGGAGGAGGATCATGACGGCGTACGGCGCGCAGCTCGACCTGACCCCGCGCGAGAAAGGGATGAAGGGCGCGATCGATCGGGCCGCTGAGCTAGCCAAGACGCTTCCCTCGGCCTGGATACCCCAGCAGTTCGAGAACCCCGCAAATGTCGAGGTCCATGTCCGTACCACGGCCGAGGAGATCGCAAAAGATTTTCCGGGCGGGTTCGACGCACTCATCACAGGTGTCGGCACCGGCGGGCATATCACGGGGGTTGGACGCGTCCTGAAAAAGAAGTTCCCGAAAATGAAGGTCTACGCCGTGGAGCCGGAACTCTCGCCGGTCATAAGCGGTGGCCAGCCCGGCCCGCATCCGTTGCAGGGGATCGGTGCCGGGTTCATACCTAAGAACCTCGACACTAAGATACTTGACGGAGTGATACAGGTTTCGAAGGATGATTCATTCAATTACGCGCTGCGCGCGGCGAAGGAAGAGGGAATACTCGTCGGCATCTCGACCGGAGCAGCTCTTGCGGCCGTGGCGAAGAAGCTCGCAGAAGACCAATCTCTGAAGAAGGTCCTCACGTTCAATTATGACACGGGGGAGCGTTACCTGTCCGTCGATGGATTGTTCCCGGCAAGCTGACGGGAAATTACGACTCACCTGTGCTGGGGATACTCTAAAGGGAAGTGAGTCGCAATCAGACCTTACCTCAATGCCTGTTCGAGTACCGTCGCGGCGTCGGTTTTTTCGTCGCGGTACTTGACGATGACCGGCGTATATAGCGAGAGCTTGTTCTTCGCGGCGAATTCGCCCGCGGGCGTCCGGGCACCGGGGACTACTACGGCTCCCTCAGGGACCGTGAGCGGTTTGCCCTTCTCTTTTCTGTGTATGGTTCCCTTGACAAGGTCGTAGATGGGGGTCGAGCCCGTTATGATGCATCCGGCACCGATGACGGCTCGCCTCTTGACGATCGTGCCCTCGTAAATTCCACAGTTGCCGCCCACCATGACTTCGTCTTCGATGATGATGGGCAGGGCGCCGACCGGTTCCAGCACTCCGCCTATTTGCGTCCCGGCACTGATGTGGGCCCGTTCGCCAACCTGTGCGCACGATCCGACAAGGGTATGTGAATCGAGCATTGTCCCCTCGCCGACATAGGCTCCGACGTTGACGTAGGAAGGGGGCATGATGACGACGCCGCGCGAGAGATAGGCTCCGCGCCGTATCGCCGTGCCGCCCGGCACGACCCTTATCTGGTCCTCAGCGGAAATGTCCTTGATCGGAAACGTGTGCTTATCGAAGAACTGGTCGCCGCACGCGTCTTCCACTTTTACCAGCTTGCCGATACGGAAAGCGAGAAGGATGCCTTTCTTGACCCATGTGTTCACCCTCCACCCGCTCGGCACGGCAGGGTCGGGCTCGGCGGCTCTTATCTCGCCGATGTCAAGAAGCTCCAGGAACCGCTCCACGTTCGATTCCGCTTCGAGACTCGTCTCGTGGATTTCGTAAAGCTTCTCTATTTCTGCTATCAGAAGTTCTCGGCTCATTATTTTGCAGGGACCTGTATCAGTTCGAGTTCAGTTAGAATGTTTCTCAGCTTGTTCCTGGTGGATTCCGTCGGCGGGACAAGCGGAAGTCGGTAGACCTCTTCTATCATTCCCATCATGGCGAGTGCTGCCTTGACGGGGATCGGGTTGGATTCGATGAAGTTTGCGTTCATCAGCGGAAGGAGCTTGAAGTGCAGCCTCCGGGCGTTTTCCAGGTCACCTGCAAGGGCGTGTCTTACCATGTCGCTGAAGAGCCTCGGCACCTCGTTGGCCATGACGGATATTATCCCGTCACCGCCGAGAGCCACGACCGTGAACGCGAACTGGTCGTCGCCCGAGTAAACCGCAAAATCGTCCGGTCTCCCCCGCAGGATTTCCATCATTTGAGGAACGTTGCCGCTTGCTTCCTTCACCGCATAAACGTTCGGTATCTCTTCGGCCATCCTGATCGTCGTCTCCGCGGCGATATTGCTTCCCGTCCTGCCGGGCACGTTATAAACTATGATCGGTATATCCACAGCTTCCGCGATAGCGGCGTAGTGCCGGTAGAAGCCTTCTTGTGTTGGCTTGTTGTAGTACGGCGCTACGGAGAGGACTCCGTCTGCACCGATCGACTTGGCGTGGACTGTGAGTGAAATTGCCTCGCGCGTGGAATTGCTTCCGGCGCCGACGATGACCGGTACGCGGTGGTTGGCCTGGTCGAGCACAATCTCCATGACATGCTGATGCTCCGGATGAGAGAGTGTCGCGCTCTCACCGGTGGTTCCGGCCGGAAGGATCGCCTCCGTGCCGTTGGATATCTGGAACTCGACAAGCTCTCTTATCCTTTGCTCGTCTATCGAGCCGTTCCTCTTAAAGGGCGTAATAAGAGCTACGCCGGTTCCGCGAAATAGCATCCGTCTCATTTCTTCCTCGTTCTGTTGATGTTCAATTCAGCACTCTCAACTCAATACTGACGTGATTGTGCTTCGTGCCAAAATCCTGGTGATGTCTTACAACTCCGAAAGGATATCCCTGAAAAGGAAAAATCCCTTCTTGCCGACAGCCCACTCTGCTGCGATTACGGCGCCGAGCGCGAAACCGCGCCTTCCTTTCGAAGCATGTGTAAGCTCGATCCGGTCGTTTTCCGAGTCAAAAAAGACCGAATGCGTGCCAAATTCGCTCCCGACCCGTATCGAATTTATCTGGAGTTCTTCCTTCTGAATCCGCCCTTCCGGAAGGCCGATGCGAAGTTTCTTCTTGCCCTGGAAATTTTCGAGGATGGAGTTGCCTATGGCGATTGCGGTGCCGCTCGGGGCATCGGCCTTCTGGTTGTGATGCTGCTCAAGCACCGCGCAGTCGAAACCATCGAACGGTCCCAGGAGCTTCGATGCTCTCTCCACCAACGAGATAAAGAGATTGACTCCGAGCGAGAAATTTGAGGAGATCACGGCAGTGATGCCCGCCTCGTCCACCATTTTCCGGACTTGCTCCAGGTGGTCCTGCCAGCCGGTTGTACCGATGACGATCGGCTTCTGCATGTCAGCCGCGAACCGCACGTGTTCCGGGACGGCAGAAGCCACGGAGAAATCGATGAGTGAATCGCACTGTTCGAAAAGCGTTTTGACTTCGCCGAGATCCGTTTCCACGTCGGCGGTGGCGGAGACGATATGAGCCCGTTGTTTTGCCACAGCCTCAATCTCGCGTCCCATCTTTCCATATCCGAGTAAGCCGATGTTCACCGGTAGGTTCTCATTTCTTGTTTTCTAAATTTTGATAGTCTCGTGGGGGAATCGGATGAGATGGAGGGAATAACCGATCGTGGGGCAGTTGTCGACCGGTTGCCCGGGCGAAAAACCCGGGATGCCGATCATCGCGAGATGGCGGTGTTGACCGGCAAAATAGCGCTCCATCCGTCGTTCCTCAAGAGGCTTCGTAAAACGGATGACAGTCTGCAAGTTATTCACTTCTTCCGGCCGGCTTCGTTTCAATGAGCTCGTTCGAAATCCTTTCCCGAAGTCAAATGCAACGCCAGACTTCGGACCGGGCAGCCCAACCATGAGCGCCGAAGTCATGCTCACGGTTTCGGCGGCGGTTCCTTTCTTCGTGCTTCGCCGGTACTTCGGACCGCTCCCGAGCAACTTCTCGAGCACACGGTTACTGATAACCACCGCACCTCTATTCAACTCCAATGCAAATTTAGCCGAGCCGTGAGTGGAATGCAACTTTTTTTTGACTCACTCGTCTGTTAGCTTTGTTCGCAGGCGGAGGAACGGGAGTCATTCCGCGCTTGTTGACAAGTGAAGACAGATGGACTAACAATCAGAGAGTTGGCCAAACCGTATTCCGGTCATCCCGCGAATAGTTCTCGCGTGCGCGATGCGTCTTGGGATCATCGCCGGCCTGGTCTACCTGATAGAATGGATCGCGAAATAAATCAAATCCGTCTCAGACCAAAGCGTCGTTCGTTAATAAACTAATTCTGCATCTATAATTACCCGTCCGGATCTTTCCCGACATGCACATCGATTTGGGGCGGCATATTTTCAAAGCAACAAACCCGGAGGTTCAAATGTACAAACATGGAAGGTGCGCCGCTTTCCTGGCGGCTTCTCTATCGGCCATTGTCCTGGTTTTCTCCGCCCCGCGTTTCGCGGCGGCAAAGGAAGCACGGACGGGTGCGGCAGTCGACACTTCTTATCTCAGCACCATGAAATGGCGTCTCGTAGGGCCGTTCCGGGGAGGTCGTGCGGTTGCAGTCGCGGGCGATCCCTCCACCCCGCTGATATTTTACTTCGGCTCCGTTGACGGCGGCGTTTGGAAGACTACCGATGCGGGTGCCGACTGGACAAATATCTCGGACAAGTATTTCAAGAATTCATCGATAGGTGCAATCTCGGTAGCTCCGTCGGACCCGAATGTCATTTACGTCGGTACCGGAGAATCCGATTTGCGCGGAGATTTGACCTACGGAGAGGGAATGTACAAGTCTGTAGATGCCGGCAAGACATGGAGCTTCGCCGGGCTGGCGGAGACGCGTCATATTGCCAGGATACAAGTAGATCCGAAGAACCCGGATGTGGTTTATGTCGCGGCATTCGGCCGGGCGTTCGGCCCAAACAAGGAGCGCGGCGTATACAAGTCGGTGGACGGGGGCAAGACATGGAAGAACGTCCTCTTCGTCAACGACAGCACTGGGGCGATAGATCTCGCTATGGACCCGGCAAATCCGAGGATACTTTACGCCGCCATGTGGCAGGCTCAAAGGATGCCCTGGGGATTCACGAGCGGCGGAAAAGGGAGCGGGCTATATAAGAGTACCGATTCCGGCGAAACATGGAAGAATATCTCGGAAAACAAAGGACTCCCGAAAGGGGTTATCGGCAGGATGGGCATTGCCATTTCGCCTGCAAACCCCGACAGGGTCTGGGCAAGCGTCGAGGCTGAAGAAGGAGGAATGTACAGGTCCGACAACGCCGGTGAAACCTGGGAGTATGTCAGCCACGACCGCGATCTTCGCACGAGACCCTGGTACTTCTCGAGAATAGTCGCGGATCCCATGAATGAAAACACCTTGTATGTGTTGAACGTTGAATTCTTTAAGTCTATCGACGGCGGGATGAAGTATGAAAGAGTGAGAGTGCCTCACGGCGACAATCACGACATGTGGATCGATCCGAAGAATCCGGACAGGATGATCGAAGCCAACGACGGCGGTGCAACCGTCTCGATGGACGGAGGGAAATCCTGGTCTACACTGGACAACCAGCCCACTGCGCAGTTCTACCATGTGGAGACGGACAACCGGTTTCCCTACCGCATTCTGGGTGCGCAGCAGGACAATTCAACCGTCTCGATCGCCAGCCGGTCGGACAGGGGAGTCATCACCGAGAAGGATTACTACTCCGTCGGCGGCGGAGAGAGCGGCTACATCGCCGTTCCTCCAAACGATCCGTACACGGTGTACGCCGGCTCATACGGCGGATTGATCACGCGCTACGACACGCGGATGACGCAGACCAAAGTCGTATCTCCCTGGCCCGACAACCCCCTCGGGAGGGCTGCGAACGATACGAAGTACAGGTTCCAGTGGACCTTCCCGATAGTAATTCCGGAGAACGAGCCGAACGCCATCTATGCGGCAGCGAACGTTCTGTTCAAGTCGACCGACCGTGGGGACAGCTGGAGTGTGATAAGTCCGGATCTCACCCGAGCCGACTCGGCTACGATGGAATCTTCGGGAGGCCCGATTACCAAGGACAACACGAGCGTAGAATATTACGGGACGATATTTGCCTTTGCCGAATCGCCCGTGAAGACGGGTGTCCTCTGGGTGGGGTCGGACGACGGCCTGGTTCATGTTTCTACGGATGCCGGAAAGACGTGGCAAAACGTTACGCCGAAAGAACTTCCACAGCAGGCGCTCATCAGTATCATAGAGCCTTCGCATTTCGATGCGGGCACTGCATATGTCGCCGCGACAAGGTACAAATTCGATGACGACCATCCTTACATCTATATGACGACTGATTACGGCAAGTCATGGAAGAAGATCACGAACGGCATCCCGGAGAACGACTTCACGCGAGTCGTCAGGGAGGACCCTGTCGAAAGGAACATCCTCTATGCGGGTACCGAGACTCACGTCTACGTCTCCTTCAATGATGGACAAAACTGGCAACTCCTCAGCAACGACCTTCCGATCGTGGCAATCCACGATCTCGAGGTGCACGGGAACGATCTGATAGCGGCAACGCACGGCAGGTCCTTCTGGGTACTCGGTGATCTGTCCTATCTGCGACAACTCGGCGAGGGCAAGTCTTATGAAAGCAAAGTCCTCTTCGCATCATCACCTGCGATACGGTTCGACGGCGGGATGCCTGCTTTCAAGGCACCAGGATACGGCGAGAATCCGCCGAACGGGCCCATGATCGATTTTTACATAAAGAGCGTCCCGGACAGCCTCACTCTCAGCATACTCGATTCGGCAGGTACGCTTGTGAAGAGTCTCAAAGGTGAGACCGGCAAGTCCAAGCCCGAAGGGGGGAACGAGCAGATGAACCCATTCCGGCGCGGCGAGCAGAACTCAGTCAAGGTGGAGAAAGGTGCCAATCGCTTCGTGTGGAACATGCGTTACGACGACCCGCACAAGATAAAGGGTGCCATAGTCTGGGGAAGCACGAGTGGGCCTCTGGCCGCTCCCGGAAATTATTTCGCGGAATTGAAGGTCGATGGAAAGACGTACAAAGAACCGTTTGAGATTGTGAAAGACCCGCGTGTCTCCGCGACCCAGGAAGATTTCGAAAGTCAATTTAAGCTCGCGAAGAAGATCCGCGACAAGATGTCTGAGATTACCGACGCTGTGGACAAAATTCATGAGATCGAGAACCAACTGGACGGGCAGGCGGCACGCGTCAAAGGAATGAGCTATGCCGAGTCGGTGGATAGCGCGGCAAAGAAGATAAATGCGAAGCTGAAGGCTATCGAAGGACATCTCTATCAGTTCCGTTCGCATGCTCTCGAAGATCCGCTTAACTTCCCGCTGGAGACTTATGAGAAGCTGGGTTCGCTGATGGCCTATGTCGAAAGTGCAGACGCTGCGCCGACCGTACAGGACGCGCAGGTGTATGCTGATCTTGCCGCTAACGCAGACTCTGAAATTGCGAAGCTCAATGACGTTATCGGAACCGATGTGGCAAGCTTCAACAAACTTGTGGATACACTCAATATCCCCGCTTTAATCGTGAAGCCGTCGAAGGACTGAGGCAATTCAGGTGCAGAGGCACAAAGGCACAGTGACGTGAATACGGTGTAGGGATTGGTCTCAGTGTGTCTTGTGCCTCTTGTGGTTGGATTTTATATGGAAGCACCCGGTGAATGTCGACTTTGATGTCCCTATTCTTAATGATTTGGTAACGCGCAGAGTGGAGCTATCGCCATTGTTAAATACGGGACGTGTAGTTAATTTTCCCTAAGTTTTCAGGAGAAACAGATGATCAAGCGAATCGGAACGTCCCTGGGTTTTGTCCTTCTCTTGTCGGGCTTTGCGCTCGCGCAGCTTCCGGGCAGGGAAAATGGCAGGACCCTTCTACCCAACGGTTGGTGGCTTTCGCCGGCCGGAACGTCTATCGCGGTGGGCGACCTCCCTCTCAACGCGGCGTTATCTCCCGATCAGCGGTATCTTGCCGTCACGCACGGCGGAATGTCGCAGCCGGAGCTGATGCTTGTCGACCTGAGAGAACGAAAGGTCGTACAGAAGATTCCTCTCAAGGACAGTTGGCTCGGCATTGCCTTTCACGGCACTAAGCTCTACGTGTCGGGCGGAAACCAGAACTGTGTCTACACATTCAACCTGGTCCGGGGTGAATTGAAGCCCTCCCGCACGATTGCATTTGCCAGGCCGCGTATGTCAGGATACCCGCCCAAGGGCGCCTACGCATGGGCTGCCGGTCTTGACGTCAACCGGAGCTACCTCGCGGTCGTCTTCAGGGGAGACAGCACTCTGAGGTACTACAACTTGAAGAGCGGCGGGATAGTGAAGGTGAAGCTGAACGGGATGCCGTACTACTGCAAGTTCCTGAGCGACGGGACCCTGCTTGTTTCAATGTGGAGTTCAAAAAGGATAGAGGCATTCAGGGGAAGGCGCCTGCTATACAAAGTCGCTACGGGTGACCATCCGACAGAGATAGCAGTTCGCGGACGTTATGCCTTCGTAGCAAATGCGGATGACAACAGCGTCAGCGTGATCGACCTGAAGACGCGGAGGGCGGTGGCGAACGTCTCGACCACCATTTATCCCGATTCGCCGGAAGGCTCTACCACAAATTCCGTCTGCGTCACGAGCAACGGGAAGTACGTGCTTGCTGCGAATGCCGACAACAATTCCGTGACGGTTATAGATATTTCGAACATCAGGAGGCCGACGCCTGTCGGTTTCATACCTGTCGGCTGGTATCCGACGAAAGTCCTGGAACTGAAAGACGGGACAGTGCTTGTACTTAACGGGAAAGGCAACCGCTCTTTTGCGAATCCGGAACACCAGTATATCGGGAGGCTTCTGAAAGGGACGCTGTCTTTCTTCAAGTTCCCAGATGCCAGGGAACTCGCGGAATACACGAAGCAGGTTTACATGAACACGCCGTACCGGCCTGCCGCCTCGAAGGAAGCGATGTTCACGCACGACAATCCTATCCCCGCCGAAGTGGGCGGCCCATCTCCTATCAAGTATGTGTTCTATTTCATCAAAGAAAACAGGACTTACGATCAGGTGTTCGGTGATATAAAGGAGGGTAACGGTGACTCGAGTCTCGTCTTGTTCGGGCGCGACGTTACTCCGAACATACATAAGCTGGTTGAGAACTACGTCCTGCTGGGCAACCTTTACTGCGACGCCGAAGTGAGCGCGGACGGCCACAACTGGTCGACGGCGGCATACGCCACCGACTATGTCGAGAAGAGCTGGCCGGCGAATTATGCAGGGAGAGGAGCGCCTTACGAATTCGAAGGCGGTCAACTGGTAGCTTCGCCCGAAGCCGGCTATATCTGGAACCTGTGCGAGAAACACGGCGTGCCGTTCAGGGATTACGGAGAGTTTGTCGACAGCAACCCGGACACGAACAAGCCTAACACGCCGAGAGAGAAGGCGCTCGTCGGCCATATCGACCCCATGTACCGCGGCTGGGACCTCGATTATTCGGATATATCCCGCTTCAACGCGTGGGACAAGGACTTCACGAGGCTTCTCGCGCAAGACTCCGTTCCGCATTTCAACATACTACGTCTGCCCAACGATCACACGGCGGGTACCAGGAAGGGATCCCTCACGCCGCAGGCTATGGTCGCCCAGAACGACTATGCTCTCGGACTGTTCGTCGACAGAATATCGCACAGCAAGATCTGGAATCAGTCCGCGATCTTTGTGATAGAAGACGATGCCCAGGACGGCGCAGATCACGTCGACGCCCACAGGACAGAAGGTCTCGTTATCAGCCCGTATGTGAAGCGGCATAGCGTTGACAGCACGCTCTACACCACATCGTCCATGCTCAGAACTATGGAACTGATTCTCGGTATGCCCCCGATGAGCCAGTACGACGCCGCGGCGGAACCGATGTTCAACTCGTTCACGATGGACGCGGATACGGCGGCGTACAACGTGGTGCAGCCTGTAATGGACCTGAATGCCCGGAACAAAGATGGAGCGTACGGTCAGGGTCTCATAGATAAGATGAACCTGAACATGGCGGATGCCGTGCCTGAACGACTCTTCAACGAGATCATCTGGAAGGCTGTCAGGGGCACAGACATGCCAGCGCCGAGGTATTCGATACTTTCTGGAGGAAGAGGCGACTAGACATCGCATCCCTCGCCGGCTTTAGCCCGAACTAGGGTAAAAGGCCGACGAAGTCTCTGACACGCGCGGAGTACGCTTCGGGATTTTTGTCACTTCTGCCATTCCCCAGCGAACCGTGGAGCTCGGTTGCGCCGGTCTCGCTGATTATCTTCAACGCATTGCTCTTGTTGACCCCTCCGCCCGGCATTACAGTTAGGCGGCCGGCGGTTCGGTCCATGAGAGTTCTGATTAGACTCATCCCTTCCTCTGCCGTCGGCCTCTGACCGGAGGTCAGAAGTCTTTCGATGCCGAGGCTCGCAATGTCATCGACTGCGCGCAGCGGATCGTTCGCTTCGTCGAACGCCCGATGGAACGTAACGCTTATCGGTTTCGAGATGGGAAGGAGTTCCGCCGAGCGGTCGGTATCCACGGACAGGTCGGGATTCAGGATGCCGAGTACTACTCCGTCGATTCCGGCATCTCTCGCGGTCGATATGTCGCGCTTCATCCTGTCAAACTCTTCAGCCGAATAGCAAAAGTCGCCTGCCCTCGGCCTTATCAGGACGTGGATCGGTATCGTGAGATGCTTTCGGGTCTCGCGTATTATGCGGGCTTCAGGCGTCAAACCACCCACACTTAGGTCGGCGCACAATTCAATGCGGTCGGCACCTCCGTCTTCCGCGGCTATTGCCAGGTCGAGACTCTCCACACATGCTTCAAACAACGTTCTGCGGGTCATGATGTCTTGGTTTTTTCCTGCAATACAAATTAAGCGCAATCAATATAGTACGAATTGACTACAGTCTGAAGAAGAGATCCGGTGGCTTTGCTGATTGCTGAACGCCGAATGCCGATAGCGAAATTGTGCTGAGCGGTCCGCCTTTGGCGGAGAACCCGCACGGAGTGTGAGCCCTGCCCCAACTGAGTTCCAACTCAGTCGGGATGCGTCTTCCAATTCCGTAGGAGCAACCAAAGGAGACCTGCACGAAGCGAAAGAGGGCATGCGCAAAATACCTTGAAGGGAAATTAAAGAATTGGAAGAGCCAGAGGTCGCAGCAGATGAGTTTTACCTAATCACTGAAAGCCGACCGGCGATCGCTGGCTTTGTGCCGAGAGCGGGAGTCTCCGCCAAAGGGCGGATCTCGCCTGAACCATGAACGGTTCAGGCTCGAGAACCCGCACGGAGTGTAAGCCCCGTCCCGATTGAGTTCTAACTCAATCGGGATGCGTCTACTCTCTCAGGCGGGATCTCCGCGACTGCCAGGGCGACCGGTATACAAGAGAGGACCTTGATAAGATATTCATTTGAGGAAAGGAGGAATGCTGAGCGCTGAGAACTCACCGCTGAAAGCTATTTCGTGCCGAGAGCGGGAGTCGAACCCGCACGGAGTGTGAGCCCCGTCCCGATTGAGTTCTAACTCAATCGGGATGCGTCTACTCTCTCAGGCGGGATCTCCGCGACTGCCAGGGCGACCGGTATACAAGAGAGGACCTTGATAAGATATTCATTTGAGGAAAGGAGGAATGCTGAGCGCTGAGAACTCACCGCTGGAAGCTATTTCGTGCCGAGAGCGGGAGTCGAACCCGCACGGAGTGTGAGCCCCGCTGGATTTTGAGTCCAGTGCGTCTACCAATTCCGCCATCTCGGCTTGTGGAAAAATATAACAGATTAGGGGTTTTGGTCAAAGACATGGCAGTCAGGAGACCTTTTCGACCCCTTTTATGTACCAATTCCTTACCGGTAGTGCATCGTTGTCTAACATCTTGAGGGCGTTGCGCATAGTATCAAGCCGAACTTTGGCATAGATCATTGTTGTCTGAACATTAGAGTGCCCGAGAATTTTGCTGACTGTCAAGACATCAACTCCGAGATCAATCATCCTCGTCGCGAATGTATGCCTGAGAGAATGAAGCTTCATTCCTTTTAGACCTGCCTTGTCTGCGGCCTCCTTGAATCCGTGACTTACATAGGACTTGGTGAGGCCTGAGAACAGATCGCCACCGATCGAATCAATGATACGCCTGGCTTGATCGGTCAAGGGAACCACGCGTGCTTCCTTGTCTTTCGCTTTCTTGACGAATACGACATTCTGTTCCAGGTTTACATCAGAGGGCTCCAGGTTTAGGGCTTCTTCTCTGCGCAGGCCAGTATTAAGCAAGAATTCAAAGTACTGTGCGAGCAGAGTTAGTCTCTCCCGGGTTTTAGATTTCACAGCCTCCGAAATCTGAAGCGAAATGGCTCCGAAGAACCGCCTGAGTTCTGAGTCGGTAAGATAGAGCCGACGTTCTTCCACCTTGAGTTTGCCGATTTCGTTAAAAGGATTCTTGTCCAGATATCCCCATCTCTTTGCCACGTTAAATATTGACGTGCAACCCCCAATATAGAATGTTAGGCTAGTAGCTATTAACTCACCAAAGATGAAGTGCCTGCAGCTTCTGTCGACATTAATCATGATGGTGTGGAATTTCATATCCTACAGAAGGAACGTAGCCAGGATTCAAGACAACCGATGGGTGGAGAATCTACACTTTTCCGACACATCCGGTCAGCGCGAGTCGAGCAAGATGTTTTCCTGATTTCAGGAAAACTGGCTACTGAAGAATCCAGATTTCTGGATTCTTCCGGCGAAAGACTCTTTTTTGGGCGGGCCGGAGCATAGAAATCAGGCATAGGACTTGCACCTTTGCCTAACGCACGCCGAATTCACCAAGAAACAATCAAGAACCTTGTCGAACGTGTTTCAGTGGAGAACGAGGACGCATTGTACGCCCAAGGCTAATTCTCCATCTGATCTGCCGAACCTCTACATAAGCACCGCCGTAATCGAGTTGGAGTATGAAAATGTTGACGATGATACTCCAGCGGTATCCCACGGATCACATTGTCTGAACTTTGACCGGATTCGGGCCATTCTGGGTTCGATCTGAAAAAGAGGATGGATAGGGAGTAATGGGGAAAGCCCAGCTCAGAAATCGGATGAAATAGTATATGTGACTAAAGCGCAGGAGGACAGGCGCGCGAGCAGTACTGGCTCGGATGGGTGCAAGAGGGCCGTGTAACAACTCAGATCTATTGAAATTGGGACAGCGTGGAGCAGATAGTAGATCCGGCTGCGGTGCTGCCGATATTGATGGTTAGCCCCAGCAGTGCACTTTGCGGCAGGGTAGAAGCGGCGCTGGAGGGGAACGGCGCCATCCGGTTCGAACAATCGTTTTCGAGATGGCAGCTTGCCGTTGAGAGAATAAGGATGTCAGACCGAGAGGCTATGTGCCTCGTGATCGTAGACGAAGAGGCAGGGGAATCTGGAGAGTTAAACTGGCTTCGACTTCTGAAAGAATCAGCGTCGTCGGTTCCTGTCTTGGCTTTGGTGGATAGAGCGAGCGACTTTCATGTTGCCAGTATGCTCGAACTAGGAGTATCGGGATGCATCGAAAAGACATTTTCTCCGGCTCATTTGTCTTCGGCAGTTCTGACCGCGGCTAACGGCGGAATTGTCCTGAGCCCGAGCATTCTCGCTCGTGTAATGCGCGTTGGACCGCGACTAGGCACGGCGGCGAAGAATTACGGCCTGACAAGAAGAGAGAAGGAAGTGCTACGTCTGCTTGTCGACGGAATGTCAATTCAGGAAATAGCTGGTATGCTTTCGATCAGTTACCATACCGTGGATACACACTTGAAGAACATGCATAGAAAGTTTGAAGTAAAGAACAGTAGGCAAATAATTGGAATTGCCCTTCGTGAACACCTGCTCGAAGGACGAGATTAGAATGGTTTACTGAAAAATACCGGATATCCGGTATTGTGGATCCGCGTCTCCGTCCGTAGACTCACTGAAAGACGAGACACCCGATTCTCTTTTGATGCATACAGGTGAAGAGTTACAGTAGAACAGAAAGCGTCCGTCAGTGAGAGAGCCAGTAAGAACAACTAGGGGGCAACAGGAAAGTGGTGATTCGGGGTATGCCCTCGTTTCCGTCCTATTTCTGGTAGCTATCCTTCTTATCCGCCCTCATTCTCAAGGTGCAATTGTTCCGCCGCGAGAGCGCGTTGAAGGAGTCTGATCAGGTCAGGGCTGTTGCAGCTTCGGATAACGGTATCGAGACTGTCGTTAATTTGCCGTCACTGTTGGGCCATAATGACTCGACATTTACGCTAGACTTCGAAGATGGCAGCGCCGCCAGAGTAATGGTGTTTCAATGGGGCGTCTATGAGGGTGTTGTATCAGATGGGATTTCTAGCGGTTCCCACGAGATGCAATCCGCACTGATTGCCGGCAGCCTCTCGAATGAAGACAGTATGGCGTTCGTACTGGGGAATCTGGATCACGGCTTGGTTCTAACGGGGGAATCGGATATCACTGGGGACGTAGTGGTTGGCCCCCGGGGGGTAACAACGGGTACTTTGAGGGATGTGAATGTACCTCCAAGCCTGCCACTTCACGGGCGGATTCACCAAATCACGGTGACTCCGCATCTCTTCGATGCATCTTTGCTTGCGCACCAAGTGGCTCTAGCGAAATCGTACATATCGGGTAGGCGGCGAACTCGTACTGCGCCCGACTATTCAGGTAAGCTCGTGAACACAAGTGGCTATCTGCGGCTAAACGACTTAAGCGATAGTGTTTCTGAGGTGTTTAGTAGCGGCAGCCTAAGGCTGGCCGGGACGATAATGAAACGAGGGCCACCGCTTACCATAGTGGTCAACGGGCACATCGAACTTCTCCCGGGTGCCAGTCTCGTCGGCCCGATCGCGCTTTATTCCACCGATTCAATCTCTATCCCATCCAAAGTAAGCATTATCAACTGTATTCTCGTATCACCCAAGAGCATCGAATTGCAGAGCGGTGCGTCGGTCACCGCCCAGCTGTTTTCTCCCGTTATAAGATGTTTACCTAATTCGGCCGCAAATTATCCGTCTGCCCTCGTCTCCGTAAGCCTATCTGATACAGGCGGGGTAGATCAATCCATAAACATTGAAAGCGGTGTCCGAGTCACCGGTTCAATTCTAATGAACGGTGGAGTAGGAATTTCAAAAGAAGACGCAGTAATAGACCTTGAGCAGGGATCGCTGGTAACAGGTGAGGTCTATACCGACTGTTACCTGACCCTGGATGGAGAAGTAAACGGGTTTGTCCGCGCCTTTGACCTGTACTTTTACTCTTCTCCCACGACCTACTTGGGGTGGATGCGGAAGGGATCAATCGATAGGGATGCTTTGCCGAAGGGTACGCTTAGGCCGGTAGGGACATCGGCTAGTGAGAGGGGAGCGATTCTCACATGGATGTGAGAACCGGGTTGGATCGATCGCTTCGAACGGTCACATACGAAGACGGGTTCACTCTCATCGAGTCCCTTGTAGCGATGGGTCTCTTTACGGGAGTGGTATTCCTTCTCGTGACGGTATTCAGTGGCTTCATGCTGGATGACTTTCCATCAAGGTCCCTGCAAGCCATGGCAATAGCTCAGAAAGAGATTACGTCAGTGAGAACGGATTGTGATCTAACGAGCGCAGTGAGAGATACAGCTGGATTTCTCGTCGAAAGGGGGATCAACATTCAACAGAAAATACCTCACGTGACGGTGACTGTGCGTGCTGCAAGCAGGCCATCAACGATTTACGCAAAACTGACGATTGTATGCGCTCTAAAATGAAATACATGAGCATCAACGACGGATTCACGGTCGTCGAGCTTCTGGCCACTATGGTCATTTCCTCGCTAGTCGTGGCATTTGTCTTTTCGATGTACCTCTTCGTTGAGAGGCTGGTCGGAAGCTGGGAGAAAAGGACCGACCTGGAGACTCTGGTTGATGGATGTGCAGGACAGATAGAAAGGGATCTCACCTCGTGCTGGTGTGTGGATGAATGCAGTGATTCGCTTCTGGTTCTTCAAATGACTCCGGTCGACACCGTGGTATATAGGTTCGGTGGTGACAACGTCTCGCGAGGAGACATTCTGTTTGGCCCGAAAGACACAAGGCTTGATGCGTTCGTTTCAGATTCAGAAGACACCGCGGCGGCATATGATGAGCCAGTCCGGATCTGGTCAATCCGGGTTCTAGGTCAAAGGGGGAGATTCAAGGATTCATCCAGTGTGGTGTTGGTGACGGCAATGTCGTCCGATGAAATGGTTCGTGAAGAAATGAAAACGACAGCCTCAGGAAAAAGGTAGGTTCGCTGCTTCGGTTGGCGAGATCCGACTCAAGCGACCTTTTTGAGAAGGACATACGATTTAGAGTCAAAAAAGGATGTCATCTGTGACTGAGATGGCGAAGCCGTGTAAAGGCAATTGCTTCCAGTTGGGAAGAAATGGGTAGCGCGCCAGAAATAGAAATGCTTGTGGCCGCAAAGGCAAGCTTTGCCTCCCGCAAGCATTCACCAGGAAAGAGGAGGAGAGTTGCGGACCTTCCGTTCTTCAGCAAAGTTAGTGCACAGGATAAGGCTACATTCTTGTCACAACTCTCGATGATGCTGGGGGCAAGAGTGCCCGTCGTCAAAGCACTTGAGATCCTTGCGGGGCAGGCTCGAAGCTCAAAGATGAAAGTTGCTGTCACCGGACTTCTAACTGATGTAAGGAAGGGAAGCTCCCTTTCCGCGTCGCTTGCCCGTCAGCCGGAGATATTTGACCAGCTTCTCGTAGTCACCGCCGAGGTGGGGCAGGAAAGCGGAAGACTGCCGGATGTCCTCTCGTCACTGGCGGACCACATGGAGAAAATGAACGTGCTTAAACGGAAGGTTGTCCAGGCACTTGCTTATCCGGTCCTCGTACTTGTCGTTGCTGTTCTTGTAGTCTCCTTCTTGCTTTTGTACGTCGTGCCGACGTTCGCGGAGATGTTCCGTACATCCAACGTGCAAATCCCTTACGCTACACAACTGGTCATATACGCAAGTAATTTCCTGTCTTCATACTGGATTTACATGGCATGCTTTGGATTTGCAGCGACTCTGACCACGAAATGGATATCGGGCAGCGACATCAGCCAAGAGATTGCTGAGAAGTACTCTTTACGAACGCCTTGGATTGGCGGCGTGATGACCAAGAACTATACCGCGAGGTTCTGTCGGACATTGGGGACACTTCTCCAATCGCAAGTCCCCCTTGTCGATGCGCTAAGCGTGACTAAGCGGATATTTAAGAATCGGAAACTGCGGTGCGAAATCGAACGCCTCATTAAATCCGTGAAGCAAGGTCATCCCGTTGCTGAGCCGCTCGCAACCTCCGGTATCTTCTCTCCAGTTGTGGCGCAAATGATAGCCGTCGGTGAAGAGACAAGCGAGCTTGAAAAAATGCTTCTTAAAGTCGCCTCCTTTTACGAGGAAGAAATTGAGGACATGATGGACACGTTGACCACGGTTATCGAGCCTATTCTCATAGTAATACTGGGGGCGATAGTCGGCTCGATCTTGATTTCTTTGTATCTCCCGATGTTTGACATGGCAAATGCCGTAGGAGGAGGGATGTGAGAGAGTAAATGGGGCAATCCAAAGGCATTCAACAACATTCCTAAAAATATGGAGGCGACGGTGAACCAGCACGCGAAACTGATTGGGATTTCCGTTAGATCCCTGATATTCAGCACCACTTTCCTTGTGACTTCTTTCCTGCTCCTCTCATGCGCATGGGCACAAGTGATAGACAATGTTGACCCCACAGTTGAACAGTTCCCGATAGTCAGGGGGGCAGGAGATCCTGACTATACTGGCTCGCTCAACTTTTCGATCCCGCTTATGACGGTGCCTGGCATACAAGGATTAAACTACGATATTACGCTTCAATATATCGACGGAAATGGTGTCCCAATTTCGCAATCTGCGTCTTGGGTTGGATTGGGATGGAATCTGCAGGATTACGAGATCACCTGTAATCCAGTAAATGAGCAGTATGGTACTAACTCTTACTATTATGTGAAAAATGATATTGACGATCCATATGCACCCAGTAATGTGCCCGACTTCTACAGCCTTTACTACCCGCGAGGTTATACCCAATTCTGGCTCGGTTCAAGTGGAAAATTCGAGTGTGTTAGATGGAGTGCAATCAGGATCCAGGGAATCGAGGATGGGACATCTAAAGAGTACAAGGCCTTTATTGTTTATGGGGTTGATGGCACAAAATACGTTTTTGCGGACCGACTTAGGAAGGCATCGGCTGGAGTGATTCTTTGGAATCATGATTTGGTCTGGCCCTCCGGCCCTGCGTACTACTACGTGTTCAAGTTGTCGGCAATTCTGGCACCTGATTATGTTGACGGGGGGGGAGTCTGGTACACTCCCGGAGACGGGGGGGGCGACAAGGGGGCATGGGTCGTGCTCAATTATTCGACCCCTGTCACCTACTCTTGCGACACGTATCCGCAAAATCCCCAGGAAGTGGACTACCTAAGCTCTATTGTAACGCCGACATATACCGCGAGCTTTGTGACAAGCAGCACCCAGAATAACCCATTTATTATCGACAATCTCACTGCTAGTGGGAAATACCTGTATTCACTGAACAGAATAGAACTTCGTAGGAACAATCAGCCGACAGTCATCAAAGCGGTAGATTTCTTCCAATCCAATTCATTCGAATGGCTCACCAGTTCCGACGGAGAAACTGAGTGGTACGACCCTGCACACACCTTAACTTCAGATTGGAGGATTCGGTTGGATAGTGTCAGGATAGCAGGCATCAATAATACGATCTATGGGCCATCATATAAGTTCGATTATTATCAAAGTGGAGTTGATTTCAGCGGCAACACACCATACTACATAGATGCATGGGGATATTTGACGTCGGAATATGGTCAAGCATATCCGCAGCAATGGTATGAATACGGCATGCTTGAAGATGTCACTTATCCAATGGGCGCAAAATTGCAGCTCACTTATGGACCAAACTTTTTTCAGCCGAGCCAATTCTTTATGTTGTCTGGTCTCTCCCCCATAAGATCGGGATCAAACCTCGGTGTAAGGGCAGGCGGCCTCAGGATTCAACAGCAGGCGATTACGGATCCCCAGACAAATCAGCAGCAGGTTTATCAATATACGTATGGTGATTCCAATAATTATATGAGACAACAATACGCAGCGGGGGGGTTGTCATATCCTGGTGTCGGTTTCGTAGATGAAGACCCGGGGAAAACCGGAACCGCTACGGAGAGTCATATGATCGGTCCAAGCATCTATACCGCAGTCACCTACCCTGATGTGACAATCAAGCGACCTGACGGGAGCAAGATCGTAAAGCTTTTCACTGCAGGGTGTACTGACGTTCAACTCGCCAGCAATAACGATTATAAATGGATGTTCTACGATGGTTCTGGAGAACCGACTATTCAGTTCAGCAACAGCGTTTACGAACCTAACCTAGGGCCTTTCAATGGCTACTGGTATACGATGTTCCCATTCGTTTACACTAATCCTGGAGGAATGACGGACAATCTTGTGAACGTCTTTTCATACCATGGCACCAGTTTTCCTTGGATTGATTATCCCTATTCGTACACTCCGGGTGGCGACTGCGTCACTAATGGTGTTAACGGAACGGAACTCTGCGAGTTACTCGGACTAGATGACTGTACCATGAATACCTCATGCTACACTTTCTTTGTAGAGACCGTTGGGATCAATAACAGCTGGAAAAGAGGATATCCAATTTGTGAGCAGGAATACTCAAGTAGTGGCTCCCCTGTCCAGTCCAAGTATTACTACTATAGCATGACATTGGAGGCAGCCCAGGATTATGTCGTAAATCCCAACGGTACCAGTCCCTACTTTATCCATTTTACCAATTGCTCTGGTCGGGTGGATTTGCTTAAGACGGTAGAGCAGAAATACTGACGCCCACGAGGCGGCTACGTGTCGGGGTGTCCTAATACTCCGAATATTTAGGCAACCAAATTTGGGATTACTTCAAAAGCGAGGGAATAATGGAATCGACGATAGTTCCTCAGTCGGAGGCTGGAATGGGATCATCAAGAAGAGACCATCTATCTGTTGTTCTTTTCTCAGTTCTTCTTATGGCAATTCTTGGTGCGAGGCGGTGCATTGCCCAGCAACAAATCACAACAACGTACACCTATGATGCCACCAGCGGCTTGGTCACTGAGGAAGTTGTTTCACAGTCAAGCAATAGTGCTAGTCTCAAGCTTACTCAATTCCAGTACGCGTCGTGGCATTACTCAGCCTTAGCGGATTCAAACATGCTCTCCGAACTGTATGAGACAGATAAGCTCATGGATAACAGTACAGGGAACTGGAAAGAGCATCGCACGAATTGGGCGTCATTCCTGATAAACGGACAGAACGTGTACATGAAAAGCACAGAGTCTGACCTACAACCGACGGGGGAATTTGCGCCCACTTCGACATTTGCGTACGACGACAATGGCGACGTAACCTCTGTCACGGATGCAAATGGTGGTGTAACGTGCTACAAGTATGGGTACAACGATTCGCGCGTCTTTGCCAAGGTCGCCGGTGCCGGCACGGGAGACGCGGGTTATACCGGACTAGAAGACGGTTGGAATGACAACTGGCAGGCGGGGGGTGGCGGAAATAACACGCCCATTGTGAGCACTCAAAGTCATACAGGTACATATAGCGCCTATTGCAGCGGTTCCTACGGTCCATCCAGGAATTTCCCGGCCGGGGTCCTAGACCTGTCAAAGTCCTATGTTCTGGACGCATGGGCTAAGGTGACATCGGGTACAGGAATGATTGCTATCCAGGTGATGAACAGCTCAGGAAGTCAATTACTCATTGTGTCCAGTAGTATAACATCTTCGGGAGGATCTGGTTGGCAACACGTTTCAGTAACAATAACCCCTCAGCAATTGGCGAATCTGCCATCCAACGGCTTTCTCAGCGTTTGGTGCGGTTTCCCGAATTCGTCTAACGCGGGATACGTCGACGATGTCCGTTTCTTTCCTCTTGGTTCCGAGATGACCACATATACCTTTGACCCTTTAACACTTCTAATGACGTCAAGGTCTGATGCAGACAACAATCCAACTTACTTTCTTTATGACGGTCTGCAGAGACTTGTGGCGGATCGCGATGGACAGGCAAACACCCTGGACACTTACTCTTACTACTATTCTCGATCCGGGAACGGTGATTCTTATAACTCCTCGCAACCGAATTACATTGAACACTGTCTGTATAGAAGTGCGACCGACTCGACCAACCAAAAGCAATTTTATGACGGATTGGGGAGAGAAATCCAAACTGTAACAGGTGATGGCAGTAATATAATAGTGAATTCAACTGTCGAATACGACGCTCTTGACAGGATTGAGAATGTGTACAAACCTTTCGAGAAAAGTGGGGGGACGGTCCTTGGTTATGACGCCTCGTATTCGACGGACGAAAACACGTACTATTCTGGGCTTACTGGTCCGTTTTACGCGCAGACCATCTATAATGCCGACCCATTGAACAGAGTGACTCAGCAAAGTTTCCCGGGCAACACTTGGAGTGTAAATTCCGGACACGATCTAAGGTACACGTATTCGCCCGCGTCCGCTAACCGGTACAGGGTCGGTACCATTGACGAAAATGGGGCTATCAAAGATTCCTATACAGACCTTCTCGGGAATACAGTGCAGGCAGTCCAGGACTCTGGCGGAAAGAATCTATCGACTTCCTTCACCTACGATATGATCGGCGATCTAACCAGTAGCAAAGATCCGACAAACAAAACAACCTCTTATACCTACAACGTACTTGGGAAGGTCGCCCAAGAAACTTCGCCTGATGGAGGCACCACACAGTATCTTTATGACGAGAACGGCAATCTTAGGCTTATCAAGGATGCCAATCATTCTGGCACAGCAAATAGCTTCAATGCTAACGGACTCTTGATTGGGACTGATTCGAATCAGGAGAGTTTCACACTGACAATGCCCGGCAGGGTCAGCATCTCCCTTCAAAATTCTGGCGATTCTTCGGACAACATAACCGGCAATATCGAGACAACCGGTGGTGTAGTGCTTATTTCGTATCAGGTGACGGGCTCGACGGGAAGCGGTGGTACATCGATTTACTTGCCAAAGGGAACTTACCAATATGTAGCTACGTCGACTTCAAGTGATAAGGACAACGAGTTTTCTTACGATTTCTACTGCAGCAACGATTACGAGGTGATATACAGGAAATACGATCCGTTAGATCGCCTGATCGAGGAAGGCGTCCTATCGGGGACTACGGCCAGCGGCGATTTCAATCAAACCAACGCGGACAGCGTGAACGTTCCCAATCAGAGCCACGGGTACAACACTGTTTTCAGAAGGGCATTTTTTTATGATACACCGAGTTTGGATGCCAATGCCGCAGGCCAGACAAACATCCTTGGCAGGTTATCCTATTCTCAGGTATATGATGCGAACGGAAATGTCGAGAGAACGACCTCTTACTCTTATGACGATAGGGGCAGGATCGATTGGATAGTGATTGACGGGGCCAACTGGTACCCGAAGAAGATTACGTATTCGTACGACTTCCAAGGGAACCTTCTGGAAAGGGCTGACATCGACCAGGACTGGAGGGTCCAGCCCTTTGATTGGAACTACCAATACGACACCGTAGGCAGGCTAAACAACATCCAGACTAACGCTGCAGGCACCGTTACTCAAGTCGGAGCATATCAGTACTTCGCTTCGGGTAACCCACAGTCCCTGGCCCTAGGCCCTGGGCCGGTTTCAACAGTCACATATCACTACAACCAGCGTGACTGGGTGGATAACTTGAGTTCTTCACAATACTACGAGAACGTCTACTATTTCGGAGGACCAGAGTTTGCAACGCCGCAATACAACGGAAACATCAGTTTCGTCATCTACAATTTCAATGGATTATATTATTACACTGATGCTTCAATAGGATTGAACTCCCCGGCGTCTGCCGTTGGTTACGCGTATTACTATGACACCGTGAACAGACTGACACAGGCTTCTTTCTATCCATACTCCAGTGGCTGGCGCACTTCGGCTTCGTACGGCGTCTCCGGAATAAAATATGACAATGATGGCAACCTACTGACGCTCATTCGTAACCAAGGCAATGGTGCTGCCTTAGATAATCTAAATTACAACTACGGCACAGGGGATGAAGTCACTTCGATCAGCAATTCCGTTGCCGGCAGCTCATCAAGCACTTATACTTATGATTCCAATGGGAATGTGATTTCTGATTCGAAAGACAACATAGCCTTCTCGTTGTATGATATTTACAACGAGCCGGTCGCAGTATACATGACGAACGGGACAGTATATACTTACGCCTATGATGTAAGCGGTACACGAATCTGGAAGAATTCTGGTGGCGGTCCCAGTTACGAATTCTACGCCAACGATCCCGACGGGAAGACAGTTGCGATCAACCTCCAGCCATACAGCCAGGATGTGGACTACAACATATGGGCTGGGAACGATAACATTGTGCAGGCACGTTACGATAATGGCAGCGGCTATTCTTATTACTATTATCTTAAGGACCATTTAGGTAATATTAAGATGGTCTTGAACTCAAGTGGTGCAATGGACAGTTATTATAACTACTATCCGTTCGGTGAGCAGATGCCAGGCTCAAGTCCACAAATGAACTTCGCCGGCTCCTCAGATGGCAGGTACAAGTTCACCGGCAAAGAGCAAGACCCGGAGACTGGCTACGACTATTTTGGAGCGAGGTACTACGACAGTTGGAGAGGACAGTGGCTAAGTGTAGATCCAATGACAAGCGTGTATCCTGGGTGGAGTCCCTACGCCTACGGCTTCGATAACCCGATAAGATTTGTTGATATCGGCGGAATGGGAGTCGACGATGCTTATTCAAGCATATGGATACCGGCAGAATTGGCGGCGGATATTCCTCAGAGTGCTCGATTAGATTTAGATAATGAAAACACCTTCGAGGACCAATCTTACACCGTTGGTAATCAAGATGGAGAAAGTGAAAAGGGGTACAGTGGGGACAAGGCCGAAACTAGCAACGAGGGGGGAGATCCCAAGAAATCTTCCAAAGAGCAAAAGGACAAGCCCAAACTGTATGTTCTAATGTCGGGTGGAGCGAAAGGGTACAAGAGGCTCGCGTTCAAAGGCGGGCAACTTGTGCAGATCGAGGTCACGAATATCAATCTTTTAGGCACTACCATTGAACTTGAGACCGAATTTCCGAAAGATTTTGGGTTTTTCAGCACGGTTATTCTCCCGCTTGAGACTCGAGTCTTCCAATTCACGAGGTTCGGCTCCGAGCCCTTGACGTGGGTCATCGATCTCTCCACGGAATCAGATGCGTTCATTATAAATTATGTGGTCAAGTCGACATGGGTTCCCGGCATGGAGCCCAATCCGTTGCTACCGCCCAATTTGAAGGAGACTGGGAAATGAGATCGTTCGGCTTAGCGTTAGCTCTCCTTTTGGGAGCATCTGTGAGCATTGTTCATTCGCAAGAGAGGGTGAAATACACTCTTTCCAGAACTGATATTGACTCTGTGGTGTGCCAACTTTCTCTGGACAGCACTTATTCAGTTTTCATAAGACTGGATTCAAGTGCCTCGAGTAAGCTGAAAGAAATAACCAGCAACAATCTCGGCAATATCTTGATGGTTTTCTACAAAAACCGCTTACTCACGGAAGCTAAAGTTATGGCGGAAATCAGTTCTGGAATTATATCGGTTGACAACATAAAGGATAGACTCAAAGCCCTACAATTGATGAAATTCTTGCAGAATTGCAGAGGCAGGAAAGCCACCCCGGAACCTAGAAAATGACCCCAAAGTCGCTCGCACAAGGATTTCATTTCCTTCCATCAAGAGAGCTTTCTGTCTTAGATCGACACGCTATCCTGGTAACGACGGGTTTTACACGCTAAGTTCGGCGAAGATAGAACGCTCGGTGCAGTGATCGCAATGTGCTGCAGCAATGATTGCCAAGCTGCCGAACTGATTGTGGCTGCCAACTAGGCTCGTAGGTGGACAAAGTCTTTCCGTCGAAACGTCACTTCGGGAGCGCCAATAAGATGGGCAATCCTCACTGAAGGGTAGCCCACTGGTTTTCCAGTAGCACTCTGGTGACCTGGCGAATATGTTAATCCCGCACACTATTCAGCGTGTTCACAGCCTAACAACATTTACATCCCGGCCCTATCCATGAACAAGGAGGTACAATATGAAGTCTATCTTGAAAGTACTTTTTGTTGTTCTACTGTCGATTCCGGCTTTTGCGCAGAGTGGATACCGACCTTTCACTGTTTCCCCTGCTCCGTCAGCGCGGGAAGTAACGAAACTGTTCACCGAGACAGGAGAGGGGCTCCATGATCCGTTTCTTGTTTTGAGGAAGATTGGATCAATGGGAGACGCTGTAGTCCCGGCACTCCGCACATTCCTATTCAACACTCCAACCGAGCGGATAGGTGTAATGAATCCTGACGGGAAGACCATCGACAGCATCAATACTCCATCTCCCAACCGTCAGTATGGTATTATGGCTTTGGATCTCATTGGTACTCCCTTAGCCTACCATGTCATTGCAACGGATGCAGTATCCGACTCGGATGCCCAGG
>JAHECO010000012.1 GCA_024641705.1 Candidatus Kryptoniota bacterium | reverse complement strand
CCGCTTACGTCATCCTATGCTTCGTCGCATTCAGGATGGAAGCAAACTGGAGAAGTGCGCCATTCGGCAAAAGCAACCTGCCGGTCCTCAGAAATTTTACACATAACAGTTGACATTGCCTAACTGGGACGAGCGGTCAGACGGTTGGCGTTCAGCTTAGCAGCGTGACGTCTAACGCAAGCGCTGTCAATGGCTTGCCCTTGAGTGGCAACACAATGACAGTTGCTTCCGCCAACTTGGCGACCGTTGCTGTTGGTACTGTTTCTCCAGCAACCACCAACGTGAACGCTGGCACGACCAACTACACGATTTGGTCTAGCCAGTTAAGTGTGGGAACTCGCTCAGTTAACCTGATGCACGTTTCCTACAAAGTTATTGGTTCAATTCCCCAGAATGCCTTTGCTAACATCAAGCTTTTCTTGAATGGTACGCAAATAGCTACTGCTTCCGGGATTGATTCAAATGGCTTGATCAACTTCGATGTCCCTGGCGGCGTAGCCGTTCAAACCGGTTCCGCAACCTTGGAAGTCAGAGCCGATGTAATCAGCGGTTCTAATCGCACTTTCAGTCTGTCGCTTCAAAACGCGGCTGATATGATAGTTGTTGACTCTAACTACGGAGTGAATGTTGCCGCGACTGGCATTCCAGCCACAACCGGCACGGTTACCATTAGTCAGGGTACTGTCTCAGTTTCCGTTGACCCAAATTTTGGCGTTTCAACGGTTCCCGGCGGCGCCTCTGGCGTGATAGTCAGTCAATTTGCCTTGAAGGCTTATGGTGAAGATATGAAAATCTCATACTTAACCGTCACGCCTTCTATCAATGTTGACAATGTCACGTTGTACGCGAATAACGCCCAAGTCGGCAGTGTATATAATTACACTGGCACCGCGCTCACATTCAGTTTGGGATCGTCCTTAACTATCCCAGCTGGTACGACCGTTATCCTCGTGGTCAAAGCCGATACGAAGAGTAGCGGCAACAACATCGCGACGGGCACGATCTCCGTAGCTTTGAGCGCTCCAGCCAACAATGCTCAAGGTATGTCCTCTCTTCAGCTCGCGACAGTTCCTTCTGGTACTGTTAATGGGCCGAGTTTGACTATCACGAGCGGCGCTTTGACGGTTGCTCCGGATCCTAATTTCAGCAGCCAAAGCATTGTGGCGAACACATCGAATCAAAAGATTGGTTCCTATGTTTTGCAGGCTGGTTCCGGTGAACCATTAAATGTGACGAACTTGAACGTTGCGCTTGGTGGTAGCTTCCCAGTTACCTCTCTGTCTAACCTTTACACCTCGGTTAATGGTGTGAACGCGACACCGATTAATCCGGCGACGAACAATAACTTCCCGGTTTCCTTTGTGTTAGCGACAAGCAGTTCTCAGACCGTCGGCATTTATGCTGATATTGGTTCAATGGGAACGATTGCTAACACGAATAACCCAACCGATCCCGCTGCTACGACAACTGCCGCGGCAAATGGCACTGTCGCAACTGGAACAGTCACGGTAAGTGGTACTATGACTGCTTCAACATCTACTTCGGTTACAGTTAACGGTTATCCGTCAACTTATATAACCGGTGGGTCTGATACGACCACTACGGTTGCTACTGCATTGGCCGGTGCCGTTAATAGCAACACAAATGTTAATGGTACAGTTAGTGCTAGCGCGACTGGTGGCGTTATAACTATAAGCGCTAAAGTTGCTGGCACGGCTGGTAATAGTGTAACTTTGACGGCTACAAGCTCTGGTGCTATAGTACTTACCCCTTCTGCTGGTACTCTCTTAGGTGGGACAGCTAATGCCACCCAAGTTATGACAGTAACTCCGGGCGCAAGTAATGTTGCGGTGGGCAACGTCTTCTCTGTGACAATTAATAGCACAACTGTTAATTACACAGCGACGGTAGCTACCGTTGCCAATGTTACGGCTGGGTTGGCGTCAGCGATTAACGGCAACTCGACGTTGTCGTCAGTTGTTACCGCCTCTAATCAGTCCACTTATGTTAGAGTAACTGCTAACGCCTCTGGAACGGCTGGTGCCTTCACAATAACCGCGACGGCTACCAATGGTTCTCAAAGCGCGAGTGGCAGCACAATTCAGACAACTCTTACGGTTGCGGCCACTGGCAAGATTAGCAATTCCTCCGCAAACTCAAGTGCTGTAGCTGGTCAAATCTCGACCTTGGGTAGTGGCTCTTTGAACACGCCGACATTGGTTAGTGATTCACCTGTGAGCCAGTTTGTGGTTGGCGGTAGTACGAATAATCCTGTCGCCGATTACAACTTCGTTTCTAATAACGGATCTTCCGTTATAACAGAAATGGACTTTACTGTGACGAGTGCCTCTACGACAGTTACGAGCGTGAGTGTCGGTGGTCAAAGCGCGTCGGTGGTGGGTAGTACGTCTACCGTTACGGGTTTGAGTATTTCAGTTCCGATGACTTATGCTGGTATGAATGTACCCGTTTCGGTCAACTACAATACGGTGGGATTAGGAGGAATTCCTTCCAATCAAACCGCCACTGTAACCCTCACGACCGTTAAGTACAACTCTGGTAATACCTCCTTAACGTTAACACCGTCCGTCGCAGCCAATGCAATGACGTTGGTGTCGTCAAAACCGACCGTTACTCTTGGTGGAACTCAATTCCCGAATGGTACTGGTCCTAAGATGGTTAATGGTCAGGTCTTGATCGCTCAGGTTTATGTTGGGGCTGACTCACATGGTCCTGTTAACCTTGAGCACTTGCCAATCAGCGTCTCGGCGACCGGAGCTTCAACCACGATATCGTCTTCCGCCAATAACTTGGTGGTTAAAGATGACAGTAATGGACAAACTCTGACTACTACAAACGCTGGTTTGGGTGTCGCAATTGGCGGGAATGGTACTGACGCTGTCGCGTTTACAGGTGGCTATCAGATACAGGCTGGTCAATCAAAGACATTTGATATTTATGCAACTGTCTCTGGTGTTTCTGGTAGTTCTGGTACTACCTCCGTTACGTCAAAACTTGGGTCAGCTAGTTTGCTTACTTGGGATGACGTAAATGGCGGCACTTCGGGTAACGGTATTACGGGTAGTCTGATTTATAACTATCCGACGAATACCTTGACTGTGTCTAACTAGTACTCAGTTTGCCGATAGCGTAAATCGGAAACCAAATACCGCCCTTCGGGGCGGTTTTGGTTTCTACTGAGCAAAAGGAAATTTGCACCGCTGAAGATAAGATGGCAAGTATGGTCCATCACATGAGTCATGAGGACTCTCGCGGCCACTTCTTTCATGAAAAGATTCAAGTAGAAAGAGGGATACGTTTAGTACCATCGACAACTGGTCAAGCGGTGTTGCACCGACCCTCACGACGACGGCCAACAAGACCGACTACATCGAATTCGTCTATGACGGGCTTTCCAGCACCTTTGACGACGTCGGCTTCAACGCCAATTTCTAATCGCGGCTACGAGACTGTCATTCGAGGCTTTGACGAATGGTTCTCCTTCACCGCTCAACTGGCGTGAGGAAATTTCAGGTGCTTGGTTTGATCGATAATGATTCTTGGATAAACCCAATTGAACACTATTTCGTGGTACGTTCCTTCTCCCATCACTTGAATGCTTTCAGGTGTGGAGAATTGGATGTATTTCCCATCAAACTGTGCAAGCCCCTTGTCTGAATCAGACAATCGAAGACGATTGAAGGTTTTTCTATTAATGAGTTTAGCATCGAGATCGTTCGCATTACAAAGTCGAACGAAACTCTGGGCGTGAAAGAAGAATTTCAGCCTTATCCTGCCGAATAGCAGGTCCATAAGCTGTTCATCGGGAAGTTTGCGTAATAGAACGGGGCTGAGTACAACGGATCCCAAACCCTCCAGCCAATCAGTCAATTTAATGGCGGCTAGCACCTGAGACAGATCTTCCGGATGAGAAGCACCCTGGAGCGCCGCTGGATTAATGAACGAGTGATAGACATACAGACGCACGTCAAATTCGCCGAGCTTAAGCACTCTTTCGTTCTCAGTATTAACGGCACCCACGATCAGACAATCGTCCACCTCATCTACAGCAAATTCTCGCTTGCTGGCTTTTTCCATCAACTGAGAGATCTTATCGGAGAATTTTCCAAGAGCAACGTCACTGGAGAGGACAAGCAATTTCTCTTGTGGTTTATCCGGATTTTCATAGACTCCCGGGTCCGCACCTATCAGCTTGTACCCTCTTTCAAACCTATCCGCCTGGCGAAAATGGCGCTCCATCTGTTTTATTCCGTTTTTTCCATAGGCGTCGAAAAACTTCAGATATCCTTCCGTGGCTCCTGAATCTATGGTGTCAAGCATTGCCTCATTTACCCTCCCCGACTTTACTTCAATGAAGGTGACTTGTCGCGCCTTGTCATGTTCGGAAAATGAGACCTTGAGGGCATCGCAAATTGGCGAAAGAAAACAGAAATCCAAAGGGATAGCTATTTCATCCTGATTCTTATTTACTTCGTTAACGAAGCGAAGTACGGATTCTATGTTCTGATGAACCAAACCTCCGTGTTTTTCGCCCTTGAACACCTTCTTGAAATTTGAGCGATCGATCCCGACGTTCATCCAAACAAGAGCATCATACGATTTCTCAAGCAAGTGTTTCCAGTAGATTAGCCTCGCTTTCTCCGTTTTCTGAGAGCTGGCATTGCTCCTATTGGCCCTCGAGATCAGGTGTTCGAGGTACAGAATCCTATTCATCAATACTGATAAGGCACCTTTGTGCGCCTTGAACACTTCTCGTATGAAACCCGGATAGTCCTCTCGTATTTTCTCCAGAGTGGAGTATCTAGGGTCGTCCGTGACGCTTCTCATAAGCAACCGCCTAGTCTCAAGGAGATCGTTTTCAACGACGGCCTCAATTTCCCTATGGCCAGTCGTCGTCATCTGAACTCTCGGCCAAGATAATCACCTTGCGCACTCTTCGTGAAGGTTCAATGCGCTTCGAAGCCACTGGTCAATGTTTTCAAAGGCATTCTTGATTTCTTGGGGAATATCATCAGCCGAAATCTGATCTAACCTCGTGAGGAGTTCGCTCGTCTTATGATCATTCTCATTTACACCAAACAGTCTCTCGAAGCTGGTTGAAAACGCGAATCGAGCTCTGGGATCGGCGAATCCAAACGGCCTGCTGTTATCCCCTTCATCGCATGACTTGGAATCCAAATCGAAAAGCGTGAAGAAAGGAATTTGAAAAGCTTTGCAGAGAAGCTGGTAGTAAGGTATTTTGGTTTTCCCGTTACAACTCACAATCGTTATATCTCCCAGGCTCCTGCTAAGCTTTTGGGCCAGCACCGGCAAACCGTACTTTTCAGCCGGCCCCTCAACCAGCAAACACTTCCTGGCGAAAAGCAGTTGGTTGTCTTCTCGAAAGAAGATCGACTGGTGCTGGTGCCATTTCTTTATTTCATCAAGATGTTCCGATAACCGATGCCGTTCGATTTGTTCATTGAGCTTTTGGTAATCAGGAAGAATATCCGACTGCGGGGTAAAACGAGTAACGGAACGCCATTCGGAAATATTGATGAAGCAATCGGATTGCGTTGTATAAATAGTCTGGATGTCCGAGTCAATGAATTCCTGGAACAAGCTGTTCTGCAACTGGGGATGCAAATGCAATTCAGGCTCATCAATGAGGAATATCACTTTTTCCTTCGACAGTTTGCTGATCGTCTCCAACAAAAAATAGGCGATTAGTATGGAAATCCCGGAACCAAATCTCCTTTGTTCGATCTGATTCGTACCGCCCCGACGCGAGAAGAATGACTTTGAAAAGGGTTGCTCAATATCGAGCAAGCTCAGCTCCAAGTCAGAGAAGTCGATTCCTGCAACCGATTTCAGCTTGTCCTGTATTGGCCGAATCAGTCGATCGTTCTTGGAGTCTATCACCGTCGTTATGACGGATTGGTAGAATTCATCCCACCTGCTCACAACATCGTTGCTATTCCAATTCTTTCTGAATCTCCAGTTCAGATCCTTTGCAACCTTCTGCAATAACGAGTTGTAACCGACTCTTGCCTGCTCTTCCCTATCGCGATCAAAATAGAATACGTCCGGGAAGTTGATCATCTCGTTTTGCAGTGTCAGTCTGGCTGGGGTAAATGCAAATTTCGACTTGCTCGTCTTTCTTGGCGACTCGTAACCGTTCGCCGTTTTCGAAATGGCGACCGGTATTGTCACCCTGCTTGCTGTCCCGGTCTCGACACTTGGGATATTGCTCTTGTCGTACTCAATGGGAACCGAGAACTTTTCGACGACGAAGGGATCGGACAGGGCCTTACCCGGAGCCGCTTTCTCCCTGCGATGGGCGGAAAGCATGACGCTACGGCATGGGATGTCTTGGGTCACGTATCCGTCGGGCAAGCGGTTCAGGAACGGTTCGTCAAAAGTGACCTCTATCGACAAGTCCCCGATATCCTCGTTGTTAAAATCCTGCTCGCTAAGGTGAGCAAGACCGCCGCTCGTTGCCAGCGATATAGCCTCGATTACTGACGTTTTGCCAGTTCCATTTTCCCCAACCAGGGCATGACAATGCTGGAACTCAATCTCAGCATCCTTGAAGCACCTAAAATTCTTAATTCTTACCGACGCAATCTGCATTTTCGCCCCTCATTTTTGCACTCAATGGTCTGGAGAAGATCTGTCATGGAGTAAATTATCCCACTTATGTTTCTGCCTATCAATGTACTATAGCTTTTTTCAAACATCCAATAATCCATGATCAACAAGGTGGGACAGTTCCTGACGAGCCTTCCCCTACAGGATTTGGGTCATTCGGAAGTCGGTGTTGCAGCATCAAGGGGCCGTGCCCCATTTCCGTATCTTCTCCGCAAGCAGGACATCGGATTCGCCCTCCAGTCGGCAGTTATTAGGAACGAGACCCCGATTTCCCTAACTTTATCGGGTTGGAATGTATGAAGCGAAAGAAAGAGAAGCGATGGGAAATATGAGAGGAAAGTGGTTCGTCCTTTTACTAATCATGCCCATCTTTCTGCTTTTTGGCTGCGCTGGCGAGTTGGCTGAAAGCGGGGCCCTGGAATTGGAAGAAGGGGCGGCAGATGCCGGCATAGAGATAGCTCCGGAAGTCGCAAGCAGATTCGTTACCGAAGGGGTGATCCCCGAGCGCTTCGCAGAAGAGGTGCGTCTCACAAGGAATTTCAACGGCGATTTGCTCTCAGTTGAGATAAACGGCAACCAGTATACGTTTGCCGAACTGGTCGACAGGAACACAATTCGGATTTACAACTACAACGGTTTCGGGGAGCGCATCGTCACCCTGCCGGGCGATATCTATACAGTCGATGGCGAGTTTGTGAGACTGAGGGAGGGCCCCGGAACTTCGTACCAGGTACTGGGTAAGTTCGAGCGAAATCAGATTGTCCTTGTTTTGAGACAGCTCGGCGACTGGGACGAGGTGCGGACGCTCGATGGAAGGTTGGGCTTCGTCGCAGCCGTTTTCCTTGTAGCAAGTGCGACTTCAGAACATCACAAGAAGATTCGGCACCCTAAGCCGATAAGTCTAACGGAACAGGCAAAAGAGATTTTGCAATTGGGACACTGAAGCAACAACACAGCCATCTGTCCCATGCCCAATATAGGAAAACAAATAATCTTCATTGTCCTGTCCTTGTCTCGCTCCGAACTGGACTCTATATTCTTCTTTTCGTAGGGAGAGATATGAAGTGACTCGCGAAGAAACGAACGGAGCGCCGAAATCTGTCGGCATCTGGATTCGTTTCAATCACGGAGGAGGCAGAACTTCCGAGATGGTCTTTTAGGATAGAAACTTGTAAGGAAGATGAGACTAACTGCCACATGTGAGTCTAAACCGTGAAACGTTATATTGACGCCATAACTGAATTAAAAGAGTGCGACAGAACATGGACATGGAGTCCTCTCCGCAGACAATTCTCCGCGATGCTTCGAGCTACCGTTGGTTGCGCTACACAAACCCGCGGCATATCATAATTACCCGGCGCGTTGAGGAAGTTCTTCCTGCTTTGGATAGCATTGAGCGGATCGTAAATGAAGAAGGATTGACGGCAGTCGGTTTCCTGGCCTACGAAGCCGCTATTGCATTTGATTCGGCTTTACCCGCGAAAGGCGACGGAGAATTCCCACTCCTGTGGTTCGGGTTGTTCCCGCGACCGGAGGAACTTGAGAGACTCCCGATCCACTCTTCTTTCAATAAGTCGGATCTCAACTGGCAATCTTCCCTGAGGCAGGGCCAATATCGCGACAAGATCGGAAGAATCCACGAATACATCGGGGGCGGCGATACTTACCAGGTCAACTTCAGCTACCGTATGCGGACAAGTACCGAGCTGAATCCCTTGGATATGTTCGCCGGACTCATATCGGGACAGGAGACCCGATACGCGGGCCTCATAGATACGGGCGAGTGGGCGATTCTCAGCGCATCGCCGGAACTCTTCTTCCGGTTGGACGGCAACTACATCGAATCAAGGCCGATGAAAGGGACATCAGCACGCGGTCTCTGGTACCAGGATGACTGCGGGAAAGCGGAGATGCTGCGGACGTCCGAGAAGGAGCGGGCGGAAAACCTCATGATCGTGGACATGATGAGGAACGATATCGGTCGCATTGCCGACATCGGAAGCGTGGAGGTTCCGGCGCTTTTCACGCTGGAACGTTATTCAACCGTCTGGCAGATGACTTCCACCGTGTGCGGAAGGATGAGAGCATCGCTCACGAAGATATTCGAGGCCCTCTTTCCACCCGCATCGATCACCGGCGCTCCCAAGCGACGCGCGATGGAAATCATATCCGAACTTGAAACATCACCGCGGCGCATATACACGGGAGCAATCGGGTGGATTGCGCCTAAACGAAGGGCGCAGTTCAGCGTCGCCATACGCACGGTGCTCTTCAATCGAATCGATGGTTCCGCCGAATACAGTGTCGGCAGCGGCATCGTCTGGGATTCGGAGTGTGACCGCGAATGGGAAGAGTGCTCCATCAAGGCAAGAGTCCTTCATGCCCGAATGCCGGAATTCGATCTTGTCGAAACGATACTTTGGTCTGCGATCAACGGGTACTCGCTCTTGGAGTACCACATGAAACGTTTGGAACAATCGGCTACATACTTCGGATTTCAGATTGATTTTTCACGAATAAAGGACGCGTTGAATGGTATTGCATCCGGTCTGCTGGCCCATCCTCACCGCGTCCGGCTCCTCGTGAGCCGTGCGGGGGCAGTCGATGTGAAAGCGGATCCTCTCTCGCAGGTAGGATCAGGGTTCGGCAACATAACAATCGCCAAGGTTCCTATCGAATCCTCGGATGTGTTCCTCTACCACAAAACGACGAACCGCACGGTTTACGAAGAAGCCCTGAAGGCATCTCCGGGATTCGACGATATCATCCTCTTCAACGAAAAGGGGGAAGTGACCGAAACGACCGTAGCCAATATTGCCGCCGAGATCAAAGGGACGTTATGCACGCCACCGGTATGCTGCGGATTATTGGCTGGTACCTACCGTGCTTGGCTTATCGACCAAAAGAGAATTCAGGAAAAGACAATCAGCCTTGATGACCTTCGTCAAAGCACAAACGTATATTTGATGAATTCCGTGAGGGGAATTCATAAGGTTAAATTGATAATACGTCAGCAAGACGCCGCTTCGAACCGATTATAGAAAGAATCAGGGTTGCGGCAGTACTAGCGTTTACATCGAGAATTATCATTTTTTATTTTTTGTTTCTTATTTATCACAAAATAATTCTCGAGCCTTCTCCATGTCTTCAGTCCTTGCTGGGACCATTACAAAGTAGTTTACCCAGGAATTGGCACCAACTGAAGATTGGAGACGGGTCGTCAACCCATTATGTAAATCAAGAGACCTTTCGGGGCCTCTTATTACTTTTTGAACCCCAATCCCCATTCTATCTGATATCCCTCTCTGTTCTTGAAGAAGTCAATGTATGGATAATGTTTATCAATTTGCCGCCACAACCACATATGAACATTAAAGCCCTCGCGCGAGCAAGGGCTTCTTTTGAGTAATTATGTAGGGCGGCAAGACGATTTACACTATGTAAACCGCTAACAAACAATGGCTGTTGTCCCAATCACACTTGAGACTTCCGAATTCATATTCTAGTTTGTCCACCGAGTCACGAAGTAGAGCGGGCACGCAGATATTGCCACAAGCATCCTTGAATAGCGCTTCCCTTTCGTCAAGGGCTATGATCCATCGGTTCAGAGGGAGCTTTTGTCCGGCCCTCTGCCATAGATATGATAGCCCCTGAGCGCCGACGAACAAGCTCCGCCGTGAGCGCAGGAAATTCAAACATTCACTCGAACTCACTTTTCTGGTGATTGAATAGATTCTCCAAATGTAATTTCCCTGTGGGACGAGTCGATCCGTCACCATGGAAAAATTACTGTCTGTGAGTTGATTACTTATGAAGAACGCTTTCGGCTTATACGTTTTAACAAAGCTGGCCAATTGCTGGGAATGAACATAATCAATTGGGATATCAAAGTAAAAACTGCCGGTTAGCTCGAAGCAATCACTATCGATGCTGTGCCTACCGCCCAAGTGTCCGTCCACAGTCTCGACGCACGCGGTTCTCCTGCTTTCCATGCTTAACCCTCCTTATCGTTGTTAAGAGAAACCAGATTTTGCTAATGAGAGAACATGGCCCCTGGCTTTCTTAAGCATAAAGTGGGTTGTAAACCATCACAAGAAGACTTATCCACAGGCAGATTACTCAATGTTAATCTGAAAAGAAGACCTTTAAACGAGTAGAACTTGGCGGGGGCAGGTCTTGCGAGTTCCGCGATGAGGAACTGAGTCATCATCGACCGCGTCATATCGCTTTTTCATGGACTTATTCTATATGACTATAGGCAAGCGCATGCAGATGACAAGTTGGCTGATTTCCAACTCATTCAGTATGCGCGGGTTTCCAGACTGTTTGAAGAAACGTTACTGCAGCTGACGCAGCATTCAGAGCTGCTTCAAATTGCCATTTCTCTTTTTCTGGATGATCCTTAGTAGGGTCACCATAATCACTTATCCCACGAAATATGCACCACTTGACTTTGTTATGTACCGCAGCCTGTGAGAATCCACTTCCTTCCTGTTCACCTGCTCTTATTTGTTGGTCAATTCGTTCGTACATTTTTCCTAAAGAGCCATCCGCGATAAGCTTTTCACCTGATGCGATAGTGCCGTGATGAAATTCTGGTTTATAATTGCCCGGAAGAGTCGGCAATCTCTCCAATTTTGTCCTTTGAACACATTGGTCGTGTAGAATTCTTGAGCGCGAGAAATGTTGGGTATACAATTCGCGATCCGAAGTCAACTCATTCATAAGCGCATTAGGTACGTACTTAGGCCTCCCAGAACCTTTATGATACGAGAAAGGTAGATGCCGCCATATCTTACGAACCTCCAAGCGAACGTGCTCATAATCGTAAACCGAGTCCGCAAAAATAACGTCACCGAGCCTAACTTTTTGGGGAGGACCGGCCGCGATGCCGACGAGGACTAACAAATCGACAGAGTAAACTGTCAGCAAGTGTTCAACGCAGATAGCGCAAGGGACATTCGTGGGACTACCAACCAGCGTGACCACGACACTGAGCCGCACGCCATCTTCCTGTGTGGCAACGCACTCCCAATATCGAAAGGGACCGCTCCATGAGTCTTCCTTTTCCAATGACCCTTTCTCTTTGCCAAGGGCCAACAGGACTGCGTCCAGCTCGCTATCCATGACGGTTATGATACCGACATCCCTTTTTTTCTTGCTCTTTTCAATTGCTTTTTCAATTTCCTCCCTGCTGACGTTTAGTTTCGGAAACTTCTGCCTCAAGTCAATCGGAATTGAATTGTACCATGAACTTGCCATGGCCTCCAACTTGTCAACCTGATCAAGTTTACTCAGTCGCCAACACAGGTTCCTTAGGATAACTTCTCTCTTATCGAACTGTCGCGGATCGTGCGGATCATGTTCACCTAAGTGGAACGCCAAAACTCGACAAGCATCCAGTTCACTTTCCTTATCAGATGGCACTCTTAATTCTCTTCCTAGTCGTTTAGCTGGCGGGGGTTGTACCAGTCATAGAGCGAGTATCTCGGAAACTCAATTTGTGGTTTCTTGTTCTCGGGATCGAAATCAACCAAACTTATATAGGCAAAGGGCTCGATCCGCAGGTGCTCCAGCAATTTCGCCAAAGATTGCATTGTATTACCAGAACCGTTAAATATGTCCAAAATCAATGCCTTGATACCAGTAGTTGCTTCAAACCGCCCGACCCAATCTTCTTTGCCGACTCCTTTCAACACTTCCTCCCACTCGTTTCCACGATCTTGTGCTTTCTTGATGATATCTCGAGGAATTTTCACAACTTTTACTTTGTAGTCCAGTAGATTTTGAAGCAAATCCGCAAAGGCTGCCGAATCCGCATCATCAACATGAACAATAAACCAGTCGAATGAATCAAGGGGATGTATCCTCTTTAGCATGATGTGGGCCTTGAAAGCTATCCAATCACCGAACTCACTCAGCAGTTTTGAAAACTTCGGCACAATTGGGTACCCTTTACCAACGTTGTCCGGAACCTCTTCGGTTGGCTCCGCTTCCCATCCAGAAGCTTCGATCATGGATAACATGTCGTAAGTTCTAATTTTCTCAAATGGCTCATATGATTCGGGAGTCGGTGCCAACTCTAGCTTGTCTTGCTCACATGGAAAAGGCTCCGAACCTGATCTCCTAGACAAGAAAGCATGAACGTCAAAATGCTCGTATTTAAAGTCTCTAGCTCCATTCTTGCTAATTGCCACCAGAATCTTGGGAGAGATAATAATCCCCAGTGCTTTTAGGGATTGGATATGTTTGTCAAGGGTCATGCCAGTATCGACAACGTCTAGAATTAAGGTGCATTCACCCGATTTGCGAATATCTTTCTGTAATTGTACGTTTGTTACTGCGTCGGTGATGCGTTCGGCGATAATCGACTTAGATTCAGAAAAAGCTCTAATAGCATTCTTCAGTTCGGTGCTGGCAGCCGCATCATACAAAATCGCTCCTGAGTTCAAAGCATTCAGAGTCCACCAATCAGAAATCAGACGTCGGAGTTCCCTGTCGCACGCATGAAGATAATAGGAATATTTTCTACATCTAGCTGTGGATGGATCGTTCGAATCGAATGATCTAAAATGGCCAAGTCTACGTATACATTTTTTTTTCAGCTTATCCAAAGGTTGATCGCGGAAGGCAGAAATAATCTCAGCATACTTTCCAAAGTATTCGTCGGTTTTCAACCTACTATCTGAGTACCTATAGCTTCTACCTGAGTTGGATATAATCCATACATCACAATTAGAACCTCCAGGTTGCGACGATAGATTAGCGAGTCTTTGAATCGAAGCTGAGAATATGCCAGGCAATTCCGGTATCAGCACACAAAATCTTGAACAGAGGTCTGCATCTGACGATTCAGCGATGGTCCCAATTAGCCCAAGAAGAAGAGGCTCACGCAGCATTACAAATGGATTGTCTGTGAAATCGACAATGAAGGAATCCACATTTACTCCATCGGTAACGACAGATTTAAGAGCTTCAATAATAACAGACTTAATTACTGAAGAGTTGTGGACATAGTCTCTGTGGTCAATTGTCGAGATCTCCTTTATTCCGACCCTAACCAAGGGTTCATCGCCGTGAGGGATCATGAGTTCAGCAACTTGCCTATGAAATTCGAGATGCTTTTCCCCTAAAGCTCGCCGACCGGAATAACCTATTTTAACGAGGATGGAAGCGTAGTTCACGACATCTTGGAGGTCACAGTGCGGGATTTTGTTGGAATGACCATGGTCAATAAATTGCCCTTGAAAGGAACAAAATCCTTCGGGTACAATGTAATCTTGGCTTTGTAGCGGACTTTATATTGAACACGATAAGCGTCGTGAGCTATATCAAGAACAAGGCGGCAATTCCCACTTCTCAAGAAAAGAGTTCCTTGAAATTGGTCTAGAACCGTCCGTGTCAGTGCGTAAAGTCCCATGCCGGGAGTGAGGTAAGTCTCTTTGCTCTCGTCGTCAAATGGATCAACGTTTGGGACGCGGTGTGCCAGTGTCCGCGTGATGCCTGGGAAAAGGCTTGACAGCAAATATAACCATTCGGGAGACTCCAGCCTCGGGTCTTCGGATTGTGGTACAATAACCTCATCTACATCTTTGCCAGAAAAGTCTCTAACCTTAACGTGTATTCGCTCAAACATGTATGGTGGAAACCCTGGTGCCCTGATGGGTTGTCCAGACTGCGCGGCGTTTGTTAGCGTCGATGCTATTGAATCGCCGTCATCCCAAACGCAAAGTCTCAGCGTACCCGGTGGCTTTGGTGCCTTCTCTTGGGATTGATTTGAGGAAGACCCCGATAAATCGGCTGATTGAAAAATGGATGCGCACTGTATTAGAGTGGCTCTGGGGTGCCTTACAGCATTGCTTAGAGACTCAAAAACAATTACACGGGCAATATCAGTGGAAGGAGAATCGGAACCAAGATGGGATTTGAGTACTTCCTTGATCAACTCCCCTGTCCATCTCTTACTTTCGCTTCTGGGGGCAGATAGGAATGCACCCGAGGGAACAATATTGGGTTCTGTGCTAGCCTTAATGGTTATGAACTCGAAAAAATTTCGCCGGGAAAACATGTTTCCATCCCAATCAGGGTCAAATTCCAACGCCTGCAATCCCCCGCCTATCCCAGTGTAGGCCGTTTGTTTGCCTCGGTATAGGTTCATATCCTCTTTGAGCAGTATTTTACCGAAGGGGATCCCCAGTGCCTCCTCAATTGCATTATCAAAACGCCAGACTGACAGAAAATCAATAACTGCCTTCTTCTCCGGATATCCCACAAAAGTCTGAAAATTAAGTTCTTTGCGCTTCACCATCGCCGCAATACAATTAGCTAAGCATGCTAACTCAATGAACTCTGCCCCACGGAAATCAATCAAAAGGGGGGTGTTTATGGCACCACTAGAACAGAAATTCGCATAGCGATCTTCGAAAAGATCAGCATCCACTACACCCGTCAGAGAAATATGGTTGGATGAAATGAAGTCCCTGCGGCTAGGTGTGAGGACATTTGTATCCACGCAATCGGTCACAGAGGGCACCGCGTACCCTCTGAATGTGTGACGTTCCAATACTTCAGGATTGCAGTCTTCGTCATTTTGAGTTTTTAAATGTAATATAGGGAATGTGAAGATTCAATTATGCAGAATTAAGATAGATTCGGCACAACAATCTCCTATTCTTATCCCAAATAAACGCAGAACTCAAGCCGGCTTTTGATTTCTGGAAACAAAAAGGAAGTAGAACTGAACCGTACCCCGTTTAGTAGACACGGGTAAAAACTAAGCGCCATCCTTCAAAAGATGATTCCTGTATTCAATGGTGGTCATCTTTTTTAAATTCCACTGTTGACGCTCCCGATTGTAATATTCCATGTAATTCTCGATTAGCAGATTGAGTTCGTCGAACGTCTTGCAAGATTTGTAATCGACTTCATCTTTCAAATGTCCGAAGAATGATTCCATCGGAGCGTTGTCAAGGTAGTTGCCTTTTCTTGACATCGATTGAACCATTTTCAAATCTTTGATCACTTTAACATACTCGGGGTTGGTGTAGTGGAGTCCTTGGTCCGAATGGATCAGAATGTTCCGGAACGACTCCAGACGCAGACTGTCATTCTTCTTCATTTTTTCAATCGTTCCGGTCACAAGATCCATCTCCATGTGCTGCGACAGGTGCCACCCTACGATCTCACCACTGCCGATGTCCTTGATGGCCGAGAGATAAGCCATGCGCCGACTGTACGGCAGGTATGTAATATCGGTACAAAAAGCCTTGAACGGGATTCCCGGCTTGAATTCCCGGTTGAGCTCGTTGTTGAACGTACGGTGCTCCTGTGTCCTTCTGACTTGCTGCCTGTACGGATTGGCTCGCCGTATTTTAGCGGTCAGGTGATATGCCTTCATGATCCTGATTATCTTCTTGTGATTCATCATCACCCCTTTTCGTGACAGGCGCATCTGCACCGTCCGCCAACCGTACCTGCCCCTGCCTCTATCGAATATTTCTTTGATTGTCAGGTAGTCATCGAAATCCCTAGCCGGTTTTACGGAGTTCTGCCTCCAGCGGTAATAGCCGCTTCTCGAAACTTGCCCGATCGAACACAATATCTCGATATTCATACCCAACGACTTGAAGATCTCATACTTCTGGCGTGGCCGTAGTTTCAACTCTTTTTTAAGGCCCGGAGTTTGACTAAAAAATAGTTTTCCGCTTTCAGATATGCGATCTCTGTCTCCAATCGCTTAATCCTGTCGGCAGCCGTCAGGTCCTTGCTTCTTGGTCGGCCGCCACTCCCGCCGTGACCCCGAGTTTCCTTGTTTAATCTGGCGAGACCCTCGAGCCTGCACGTCCTCAACCATCTGTTCATGCAGGCGTACGGCAAATTCCTGCCCACTACCGCCAGCTCGAATCCGGCATCACGGAATATCTGTGCGGCGTTCTGACCTTCGTAATGTCGTTTGATCGCGAGCATCTTGAATTCCCTGGAATACGTGATCGACTTCTCGGTGCACTTAGCGACGTACCTGTTGTCGAGCAGATTTTCAATCTGCTCGACGTTAAATATTCGCCTGTTCATAGATTGTGTTTATTATATCCCTAAATAAAAAAGTGGACAGTTTGGTGTCCACTTTTCGGGGTACAGATCAGAACAATCTACTTCCTTTCGCCTTTGTATCATCATCCGTAAGTTCCAGTCGATGTCACGGGTTCATGTTCCAACACGTTGACCGCAATCCTAAACGCATTCTTCTTAATCCTCTCACCTGATCCGAACCACATTGACCTCAAGCGCACGGTTTCGTCTCCCTTCGTATTCCGGTAGTGATCGACGTACTCGGTCACGGCGTTGTATGCGCCCCAGAGTGTCCCTCTCGTCATCTCAGCGCCTTCGCCAGATTCGGCCAGTTCCAGGACCGTATCATGGATTTTTTTCACCCAAGACTGATCCTTAGAATTGGGATTTCCTGGGAAAACGGTCTTGACGTATTCAGTCAGCGTAGGCTGTTCCACCTTCATCTCGCTCATACGGTTGAATATCGCATCGAGCTGTATGTAGAGCTTGTTCGTGAGACCGAGGATTTCATGGGCTTCCTTGAGCTTTTCTTTCGCGTTCAATGTGTGCCGGATATGGACTTCCTGTTCCGCTCCGCTCAAGGCGAGCGAGAGCGTGTTCTCGCAGACAACCCTTATGGGCGTAAGCTTCACTCTCACCGTGCTGCTCCCGTCATGTGAATTTACGAGAAGCAGGTACTTCTCCACGATGTCGTTTCCGTTGACCCGGATGTAATCGGGAAGTTTTGCGAGAAGCCAAATGCGTTCGCCTTTCCCTAAGGCTCCCGCCGTGTGGTAGATCGCCTCCCCTTCGCCGACCAGTGCATCGAATGTCGTGAAGGCATCCTTGTTCTGGATCGGCTCGTACCTGGAACCGACGACGCCCAGTATTTGCATCGTGTCGGTTCTCACAGTCGCGAAGTGACTCTCGACGGGAAGACCGTTGCCTGTGGTTTGAAGCTGGAACTTCGCCACCGTGAAATCGAGTCTTGCTGCCTGGAGGGCTTCTTCGGATGTCGCGGGCTTGTCGAGCTTCGTTCCGAGACTGTGCCAAGGCGTTTCCCCGACATACATCATGGAAGGGCCGCCGTTCGTCACGTTAAGATTGTGTGGCATGATTGATTCTCCTTTTTGAGTTGTTAAAGAAATGTCCGTCCATGAGACCACGGACGGACATGCTGGTTACTGTTGCTCCGGGATAGTGGCGGATGCTTCCGCAACTGCATCCCTGAGCTTGCCGATTGCCTCTCCGAAGATCCTGATCGTGGATTTCCTCGGAGGATCCCCGGCCTGGCTCTCGGTTATCGCGAGGTACTTGTTCCCGTTCTTCGCTTCCTTCACGTCAACGAAGTACGTGTTCTTTCCACTCTTGACCACCGTCGAATAGAGGCCATTGTCGTTAGCCATGACTTCTCTCCTTTGGTTTTGGTGACTGAACTGTTTCGTCGTTTCCGGCGTAATCCCCATCCGGTTCGGCTAATCTCCGTACCATGATCCTGCCTTCGCCGATTTCGACCGTTATCGCATCCCCTATCCTGAACCCGAACTTCTCCAAGTATTTCCCGGCTATCCGAATTACGGGATGAGGCTTGGCGGCTTTGTCTTCGTAGTGTCCGTACTGGACCTTCCGCACCTTTTTCAAGCCGCCGCGCTCACCATCCCGCGCCCCCCGATTAGCCTCCATTGGCCAAAGCTCCTTCCGGTTCCGTCTTCTGCCGTACAATGCTCGTTTTCCAGAGCGGACAGACATCCCGGTATTCGCAGTCCTTGCACCAGTATCCCGGCCTCGGATGGAACGTACCGACCTTGATGGCTTTCAGGACTTCCTTCACGAGGAAGAAGAATGCCTCGTAGTTCGCGCCCGTCCGTGAGGTTTCGGTCGTGACTATTTTCGGCTTCTTGTTCTTCACGAAGTTCACGATCCTGAAACCTTTGGCTGGCTTGCGGAAGAGCTGCTCGAAGACATAGCCGTAGGCCGTAAGCTGGAGGTGATTATCGACGTCGCTCTGGCTGATGGTGGTTGCCGAAGTCTTGTACTCGACTATCGTATCATCAGCTTCGATGACATCAAAGAAGCCTTCCAACGTGATCCCCAGGTTCTCCTTCGTCCTCGGATTGATGAGCGGGACGGTAAACGGGACTTCGGTCCCCTTCACCGGCTTCCGTGGTTCTTCAAGGAACAACTGGAGCATCTGCTTGGCAAGGATGATCATCCCAAGCTCGTGCTCGTTTTCCTTGTACCGTATCTCCATGTCCGTCTTCTGGCTGTACCAGTCGGCGTCGAAGATCCTGAGGACCAGATCCGGAGGGACTTTCCGTCCCTCCATTTCCTGCTTGTGAAGCCAGGAAATGGTCGAGTGGAGTGCTCCGCCGAATGCCAATGCCGATGGCCTGAAAGGCTTCGGACGCTTCTCGACGTACTGGTATCGGTACTTGAGACCGCAGAGGAGGAAAAGGTTGATCTGGCTGCTAGAAAGATGATCCATCGCCGCCTCCGTTTCCCTGCTTCTCCTTCTCAAGAAGCTCCTCGATCATCCGGCTTGCATCGAACTTGGTCACATCCTTGAGCGTCTTCACCTGGAAGAGTTTCTTCAGCTCCTCATGAGCATTTTCTCCTTCCTTTCCGCGGACAGCCATGATGCGGAAGAGGTATCGCTTTTGCGAATCCGTCATGGGGTCACCCGGAACGGACTGACTCTTGCCTTCTCCGTTCTGTGGCTTCGCACCGTTGCCGCCCGGAGCCGCTTGAGGTTTCGGTAAACTTGCCTCTTCTTCCGACAGAACACTCTCGACAATCCTGAACTGGAAGAACGATTCTCCTTTCGGGGTCTGCACCTCGACAAGCTTGATTGTCTTTTTCATATCAGATTCTCCTTTTGTTAATGATTCTGATATGGAGTGTATCCCCGCGCGGAGTGGGCCATAAGAAGGGTAAAGGTGTCCTCTCCGTCAATTACGCCTCTCTTATGTCCATGAAATCGGTCGATTTATCATCTAGAACATGGATGAAAAAGAGAACAGCAAACAGCAGGTCACCCCCATCGCGGTAACGAACTGGAGGGACATTCGGAAAAGGTTCGGGATAAAGGAGAAAAACAGGCGGGGGCACATATATATTATCGGGAAGACGGGTACAGGCAAGACGAGTCTCATTGCGAACATGGCGTCATCTGACATATCACAAGGGAATGGCCTTGCCATCCTTGATCCACACGGAGATTTAGCCGAGTCGCTGCTCCATCATGTCCCGAAGGAAAGGATCAGAGATGTCATCTATTTCAACCCCGGCGAACTTGAGTATCCGATTGCTTTCAATCCGTTGGAGAATATCCCCAAAGATTTTCATCACCTCGTTGTTTCGGGACTCATTTCAGTTTTCAAGAAGATATGGTCAGAGTTCTGGGGGCCGAGACTGGAACACATACTGAGGTATTCTCTCTTCACCCTTCTGGAATACCCGGATGCTACGCTTCTTGACATCACGAGGCTCCTGACCGAAGCCGGGTTCAGGAACAAGGTCTTAAGTTATGTCACAGGGCCCGAGATACGCGCCTTCTGGACTTTCGAGTTCGACAAGTACAGCCAGTGGCTGAGGTCCGAAGCTGTGGCTCCGATACTTAACAAGGTGGGACAGTTCTTGACGAGCCTTCCTCTGAGAAACGTTGTGGGACAGAGAAAGAATACATTCAGCCTCAAAGACGTGATGGATACGGGAAAAATCCTCATCGTGAACCTGGCAAAAGGGAAGGTCGGGGAAGATTGCTCATCGCTTCTGGGTTCGATGATTGTCACTGAGATTTTCCTTTCCGCCCTGAGCCGGGCCAATGTTCCTGAAGAGAAGCGGAAGCCCTTCTATCTCTATGTCGATGAGTTCCACAACTTCGTGACTATATCATTTGCGGACATCTTAAGTGAATGCAGAAAGTACGGTTTGAATTTGGTGCTCGCGAACCAGTACATAAACCAGCTCCACGAAAAGGTAAGGGACGCGGTGTTTGGGAATGTCGCATCCATTATTACGTTCCGCGTCGGAGCGGAAGATGCCAAGTACTTAGCAAGGGAGTTCCGTCCAACGTTCGAGGAGACCGATCTCATGAACCTACCAAACTATCACATTTATCTCAGGCTCATGATCGACGGGGTAACATCTCAGCCGTTCAGCGCGACGACGCTGCCGTTCGAGAGAGATGGCAATTCGTCTGCCGAAGAGATAATTCAGATGTCACAAGTTAAATATGGGAGGTCGAGAAAAGAAGTTGAGGGCGAGATATTAATGAAATATCAGCGAATCGACGCTGTGGATTATGCAGTGAGGCAATCCGACACAAAGCAAAGGAAGTTGTTTTGATTCTTGGGTAAAATTTAAATTCAAGCCAAATAGAGTAGGAGGAGGTTCAACAGAACCTCCGTCCCCTCATCAAACCGTACGGACGGATTTCCCGTATACGGCTTTCCTGTAAGGTTGCCCCATTTCAGGGAGCAACAGGTAATCAGTTCTCAAAGCCTCTAAAGAGACCAGGCCCATTGACGCGAAGGTACTGTTCTTGATGCGGGGGTGCTTCACTGCTTTCTTCTTTTCCAGAAAGCATCGTAGCCGCATTCGTATCCAACTGTCCAACTCTCCAAAGAGCCCTTTTACATCCGCAAAGTCAATCTGATAATACTGGGTCTGTCCGAAGATTTCTTCCTTGTTAACGCGAAATGGCTCAAGAAGCTTGTACTCACCACTGAGCAGCTGGGTTGTTTCGCTCAGGCTCTCCACCGGATACACGTTGATGCCGTCAACCATTGCCGCTTCCTTTGCATTTCCCTTCGGTAAAATCAAAGACGATATCCCTCTGTCCCTTGCTTCAACGGCTATGGGTAGGATCCCATGGACTGGTCTCACCGTCCCATCAAGCGCAAGTTCACCGACAAGGACGAAATTCACGAACTCTGATTGATCCAGTTGTCCGATTGCAGATATGATTCCAACTGCTATTGGCAAGTCAAACGCGCTTCCCTCCTTCTTGATATCTGCCAGTGCGAGGTTGACGATAATGCGGTTGCGGGGAAACTTGAAGTTGGAGTTCTTGATCGCTGCCGAAACCCGTTCGCGGCTCTCCTTGACTGCATTATCCGGCAGTCCGACGACTGAGAAATTGAAGAGCCCGCCCTCGATATGCGTCTCGATCTCGACTAGGAACGCGCTCACGCCGTAAGTGGCTGCACTGGTGAGTTTTGAAAGCACGACGGAATATATTAACAAACAAATGTGACAATTCCCACGCGCGCCCTAATGGCTCTCTCATAAGGTGAAGCTGATAACCCAAATAAAAACAAAAGCCCCACCTAAGTGATGAGGCCGCGTTGTGATCACAGATCGCTCCCCATTGTCGCCTGCAAACCAAAATCCTTACCGATCTCGTTTAATAACTTTCCGAATGATTGTATCCTCCAAGCTATTCAATGCTACGACACTTCAGCTTCAGACGTCAGCAACTTCATCTGCCGAAGAGATACTTCTGGAGTCACAATCCAAATACGGGAGGTAGAGAAAGAACACAAAAAGTGAGATGCTCAGGAGGCATCAGCGTAGCGACCTCGTAGGCCACAGGGAAGAGCAACGTGGAACGAGGTGCCATGGGTTGTTTTGAATTTTCGATTAGAGATCGGCGATGAGTATTTTCGGCAACTACACGACAACTCTCATCGAGCATCGATCCCATCGGACTGATAGAGTCTCTTGACCCATTTTCACGCGAGTATTATTTGAGGCAAACAAATAACACCATTCCGGCAACTTTCAAACTTGGAACTTCTTGGCGTTGACATAAGAATCCCCATTAAAAATAGCCGATACCATGGCTAAGGCATCCACGCCGCGGTTTAACAAAAGTCTATAATTATTCTCGTCTATACCTCCAATCGCGACAACTGGGATTTTCAAGTTTTGTTTGGCATCCCGGAAAATATCGAGCGTTGGAAGAACTTTTTCTTCGGGCTTCGTTTTAGAGGCGAAGGCGGCACCGAAAGCTACATACGTTGCTCCCAATTTTTCAAAATCAATCGCCATCTCCAAATCATCATAGCAAGAAACGCCAATTATCTTGTCCGTCATTGTTTTTCTTATATAGCTAAAGTTTCCGTACGGGTCTTCCCCAAGATCTTCCTTTCCAAAATGAACACCATCGGCACCGCTTTCAAGAGCAACGATTGTATCGTCGTTGACAATTAGCGGGACGCCATGTTTCTCGGTGATCTTTTTGACTCTGACTGCTCTCGTGACTCTCTTTTCAAAATCAAAGCCCTTATCCCTTATTTGAATTAAATTGACACCGCCGAGTATTGCTCTCTCGACAGAATCTTCAAGTTTCTCATCCGGCGTTAACTTTTCATCAGTTATGGCATATAATCCCCTTATTTTTGCCATATCCAACCATGATTTAGTGGCCCCCAACCCCTCCCGACTTTCAGCTCATTTTGAAGAGCACCCTGGACATAGTCCCGTGCAAATCTTATGGAGGTCAAAGCATCATAACCCTTAGCTAAGTTTGCCGCGATCCCTGCCGAAAGGGTGCACCCTATGCCGTGCGTGTTTCGTGTTTCAATGTAAGGATATTCAAGATACTCAAACTTCCCATTTATGTAGCCGACATCAACAACCTTCCCATCCTTGGGCAAGTGGCCTCCCTTTACGACCACAACTTCAGCTCCGAGTTTGCTTATTTTTTCCGCTGACTGTTCCATGTCATTTACAGATTTTACTTCTGCACCCGTCAGAATCTCTGCCTCATGAATGTTTGGCGTTATTACAAGCGCCAGTGGGACAATCTCGGCTACGAAAGTTTCCAATGCATCATCTTTTAAAAGCGATGATCCGTCCTTTGCTCTTATCACCGGATCGACGACCAGATTCTTAATCTTAAAGTATCTCACGGCTTTTGCGACATTCACAACTATATCAGTATTTGAAAGCATACCGGTTTTCGCCGCATCTATCCCCGTATCTTGTGCCGCGGCCTCTATCTGTCTATACACAAAATTGCCGGGCAATTCATAAATGCCGTATATTCCCATCGTGTTCTGCGCTGTTACAGAAGTCACGGCGGTATATCCAAAAACATTCAATGCCAAGAACGTCTTCAAGTCAGCTTGAATGCCTGCACCACCGCCGCTGTCACTGCCGGCTATTGTTAAGACCGTCGGAATATCTTTCAAATTAACTCAACTTCATTTCGAAGGCTTTTGCAATCGCCTGCCAGAAAGGATCGACTCTTGGATGGGCAAGAGTTTTTTTGTCGCCATTTTCGAGAATCCATCTGCCGTCCTGTAAAGGAAGAATCTCGCCTATCACGGCACTATTTATTCCGGCTTCGCTGAGGACTTTTGTAAGCTCATCGACTTTATTAGGTCTAACAGTTATCACGAGTGTCCCTTCGCTGATGGAAATGTATGGATCCATGCCAAACAGTTCACAGACGGCTTTGACCTCAGGAGAAACAGGAATTTTATCTTTGTGAATTAGAATTCCATTGTTGCTTGCCTGTGCAATTTCATAGACTCCTCCTATGACGCCGCATTCAGTTGCGTCGTGCATCGCCGTAACGCCGCTGTCTCTCACGCCGATTTTCACGGCAGCTAAAGCATCGTCGACAGTGCTCATCTTATAGAACAGGTTCTCGGCTTTGGAAAAAGTCTCCTCTCCCAACTTTTCTCTTATGTGGTTTCTAAATGTATTCGAAAAGATGCCAACAGCTTCAATTGCGGCTCCTTTGGTAATGACCACCGCATCTCCTTCTTTAGCCATGTTCGGAGTCAGATATTTATCCTCAGCTCCAACAGACATGAATGTCGCGCCGCCGACCATTGGATAGTCTGTACCAGTATATCGCGCTGTATGGCCTGCTATTACGGATGTTCCATATTTCTCGGATTCTCTGTGCATGACCTCCCATACTTTCTCAAATTCATCTTCGGTGATGCTCATGGGAAGGTTAAAATCGAACACCGCAAAAGCCGGTGGAAATCCGCTGGTTGTAACATCACTCGCCAGTATGTGCCAGGCAAACCATGCTGCTTTCTCCCATCCATACTGAGGGACAATGTAAATCGGGTCAGTAGTAACGGCCATAACCTTTCCATCGAACACCTTGACTACACCTATATCGACGCCATGCTGGGGACCAACCATCACATCGCTGCGCTTGACACCGAGCCGGGGATAAATGTAACTATCAAAAAATTCCGGACTTATTTTGCCGATCGCCGGGAATTCGACTTTTTTCATGGATTACACCTCCGCAAATTTGTTTTTTCTTAATGTCTGTTCTACCAGGTTCATGGGACAAAATGGACCGCACATCGAGCATGCTTCGGTCTTGCTGGACCTTTCTCCGAAGATGCCCCTTGCATCTTCTGGAAACAGCGCCAATTCGAATTGCTTCTCCCAGTCGAGCCTGTACCTCGCTTCGCTCATTTCCCGATTTCTTTGGGTAGAGGCTTTGTTTCCTCTTGCTATGTCTGCAACGTGGGCGGCAATCTTAAACGCAATGACACCATCTTTTACATGCTGCACTGTCGGAAGTCCCAAGTGTTCAGCTGGAGTTATATAGCAAAGCATGTCTGCACCGTGCCAGCCTGCCAGGGCACCACCGATAGCGCCTGCAATGTGATCAAATCCTGCCGCGACATCAGTCGGCAGCATCCCGAGTATGTAAAATGGTGCACCCTTCGTAAGCTTCTTTTGGATATGTACATTCGTTTGAATCTCATTCAAAGGAATATGCCCAGGACCTTCAACCATTGTTTGAACACCGGCTTTCCGTGCCCGTTCAACAAGTTCACCCATTATCAGCAGCTCCGAAATCTGAGACCTATCGGTTGAATCGACAAGACTTCCCGGTCTTAAACCGTCACCCAGTGAGAGTGTCATGTCATACTCCCGGGCAATCTCAAGAAGTCTGTCATAATACTTATAAAGAGGATTCTCTTCTTTATTCTTCAGCATCCATGCAGCTGTCAGACCTCCGCCTCTCGAAACAATCCCTGTGACTCTCTCTTCATTCCGATATTTTTTCAGGGATTCCCATGTCACACCACAGTGAACTGTAATGTAGTCGACACCTTGCTTGCCGTGCTCCTCTATGACCTCAAACAAATCATCCGCTGTCATATCATACACAGATGACTTTCTGGCTACTCTGAATTCAGTCTCATAAATCGGTACGGTTCCGAGTGGAACACTACATATCTCCAGAATTGTTTCTCTTATGAATTTCAAATCACCGCCGGTTGAAAGGTCCATTAGCGTATCTGTACCATACTCTATTGCCACTTTAGCCTTTTCTAATTCTTCATCGGCGTTAATGTAATCGTATGAAGTCCCTATATTGGTGTTGACTTTCACGCAAAGTGTTTCCCCAATCCCTGTGAAGTTTGAAAGCGTTGCATGGTTTGAATTAGCGGGTATGATTACTCTTCCTGATCCCACAAGCTCTCTTATTTCGCCAGGATCTTTTCTCTCCTTCGCGGCAATGTAAAGCATAGCGTCCGTAATCTTCCCATGCATAGCGGCTTCGAGCTGTGTCATAGCAACCTCCTAAGATTTTTTTGATCCATGGCTTTATCACATTAAGCCGAATGTTTTACTCGTGAGGATGTGGGAAACCCGGGTGAAAGGAAAATAAAGAAGAGGTGTTGACGAAGCTTCTTTATATAAACGCCTTCCCTCCGCCGATATTACTCGGATCAGGTTCAAGAGGTCGGAGCCGCATTACAAGCTCCCTCTCAGCCAAGTTGTCCTCAGCTTCCTCGGCGCAACAAAACGTAAAATAAACTAACATTTAAATTTCACAAAAGTTTGAACAAATGTCAATGACAGCTTATGTTTGCTGTGAGCAGCCGTCCCACTACATTGTTGCCCAGCTTATAAGGTTACCTTCTTTTACTTTTGAACCCAAACGAATAATGTTAGACAACACGTAACCCAGAGTTTGAGGTGCATACGACATATGTCTCAACTTTAGTGTCAGTACTAAAAGAAGAACTACTACTCGTAAGAATTATCCATCTGGGGTGGTGACTCAATGGCCTCTGGAAATGAGTGAAACAACAATAGCCCCACCAAAACGGTGAGGCTATGAGCAATCATCTCGACGGGTCGGGACCCCCTGTTGTTGCCCGCAATCCGAACTGTTTGCCGATCTCTTCCAAGAACTTCTCCAGTGTTTCTATGGACCACATCATCTCATTGAAGTTCTTGATTCCGGCCATGAGGTCTCTTGAGTGATAGTAGCCCGCTTCGTCCTTGATCATGGAGAAATCGACGTACTTCTCAGCAAGCCTTATCGTCTCGCAAACCATGACGTGAATCCTGAATCCGGCGAACTGAGTCTTTGACCAGCATGAGTTGTAGCCGTAGATGACATTCGTGATATGGTCATGCACTTCGTAATTGGCCAGCTCCAACGACTTCATATTGAAGACGAACTTGAGTTCCTCGCACTTCTCACGAGGATAGAGGATGATGCCTTTGAGGTGGGTGTCGATGCGGAACTTCGGCCACAATCCGGCCCTGAACCCTTCCCGTATTCCTTCCGCGTATTGAGTATCGAATATCCTGAAAAAACCGTTGCATTCCGGTGTGACCATCTTGGGGAAGAATTCGATGTTGTGGCGCCTCGATTCCTCAGCCGAGGGGACGTAACCATAACCATGTCCCCAGCTCGGGTAGAATTTCCCTTTCAAATCCTGGTCAACTAACTTGAACTGCCAATGAAGCACCTCCGCTCTTGCAACCAGAACTTCAGAAAGTTCACTGATAGCTTCGGGGCTTTTCACCTTGCCTGCGTAGTGGATCGTGATTCCCATTTTTTTCAACTCCTTTCTTTTGATGAACTGAGGTCATCGTATCAGGGTAGAATCGATGGCATAAGGCGGGCAAAATTCACCGAAGGGACAACTCGGCGATTAGCCACTCAATTAGGAGGGCACGGGCATTGGAGGGTCGTAGGCTTTCGACATCCGATGATATTTTTCAACGTTGCTCGGAAAATTGAATATGGTCTAATGAAACAGTAAGTTTATGTTGATTTGCCGACTAAGAATCGGAACTTAGTAAATGAGAGTACATATAATTTTGAATATGGACTTCATTGAAATGAAGAAAAGATAAATGGCTGAATACCGAGAAGAAGATGGTCATCTCATACGAGACAACGGCCCGGCAAATCCTGAAGATGATCTAGGAGAAATCCTAGATGACGAGAAAATGGGACTATCTGACTATGGAAATCATTGGATTACTACAACCAAAGGCAAGGTTCTCCTCAAGAAAGTAGGTATCAATAAATACACAGATATAATTGAGAAACGGCAGCCAAAAAAAAGAATACCGCTACGACCTAAAGAGAAATTTGAGAACGTTAAGGAGAGAGCGGAAATGAAAGAAGCCGAAGAAACAACGGAAGAGAGCAAAAAGGAGGGCAAGTCCACCGATCCTTCCGATGAACCACGGGATGGTAGCCATATTGTGCATCCCGCTTCAGAATTCTTAACAGCAACAGATTTGCGAAAGGATTTTGGAAAATATTGGACTCCCAGCAGTGAGTGGCACAATCTCAAATGCGATAGATGCGGCCACAGCGCCAACTACGAGACGGACGTGATTTGCCGACAGTGCGGAAGGGCGCCACATCATGTAAACAAGTTCTTCTGGTCCTCCTCCGCACTGTTCGTGCTCCTGTGTCAAGCGGCGTCGACGTACCACGTGGAAGTTTTGAATAGATCGTTGAGCGAAGTCTTGTTTGTCTGGTTTTCTTTCTGGGCTGCAAAGTTCATTTCAATATTGACTTTCAAGAAAGTCCTCCCTGTCAAATTTGGTCGAGCTATTAAATGGATTTCCGGGGTTGCAATCGTAGTGTACTTTTTTCTGAGTGAAAATGGTGTTGCTGATTTCTTTTCTGTCGGTCCTATTGTTGCCATTTCATTTCTAATCTTCATCGGCGGCATCCTTGTGGCTTCCGACAAATTCGGAAAAATTCATGGGTTCGCCATATGGATTCCTCTTGGGATAGTCCTGCCCATTGACCTGCTTGCGCTATACTCATTTATCAAGATTCCATTCATCGCAAACCAGATTGGTGAACTAACAATTCGAATGGGACATTTCTCAATTGTAACTATTCCTTTCGATGATTTAATCAAATCATCTCATTACAGTTTTGAGTTAAGAGTGGCCATCTTATTAATGTATGTCATTACAACAGGTCTCGTCTTGGGAGTTATGGAAGCTATCAAAGCTGAATCTCATGAGAAAGGGGTTTTCGGTTTTTGGATTAACAAGATGCAGATTGCAGCCAAGAACTGTTGGACGATGCAACGTCCTGTGTGGGAGACATGGTATATCGTGAACAAGTACGCCGTAATCAGGGCGGTTCTCCCGCTTGCATCTTGGCTTTTAGTTTTATATGTGATTTATCTACTTATAATGGATGCAACTGCTAGTCTTGTTTTTGTACTTATGAGTCCCCTTCTCATAGGTTTCCTGGTGACCGTCTACGTACATACCGTCACGGGTTATCAGTTGTCTGAGTATTGGAAAATAACTTTCCACACGATGGGAAAAGGCCTTGTCAACCTCTTTACTTGGCTCTTGCTATGGCTTTTGATTGGCGCTCTCGCCATAAATGGGCTAACATTAAGCAACACTATGATTTTCGTCGCTATTTACCTAATCATTGCGGGAGGCGGAATTATTCAGCGTAGGTTACGAACCAATCAAGCATGATATACCCCTCAGTCAAAAAACCATTCGAGGTCATAGCTCACAGAGGTGCGTCATTACAGTCGCCGGAAAATACACTCGAAGCGTTTGAGGAAGCGTTGTCAAATGGAGCAACCGGGTTTGAGTGCGATGTCAGGCTATCCAAAGATGGAGAACCGTACGTTCTCCATACCCCGTTCAATGACGATAAAGCTCCCACGTCATGGCACGTTCAAAAAGGGATACGTTCACTTACCTGGACTGAAATCAGTAACCTATCACTTGCGGAAAACGGGAAGAGCTATCGCATTCCTCTCTTATACGATGTCTTAGAGCTAGCAAAGAAGAAAGATGCCAAAATATTTATCGAACCGAAGGAGAACTCACAAAACTTGATTGAAAAGTTAGTGAAAAGTATATCAGAGTACGATCTAATTCAGAGAGCTACCATCATAACATTTCACTCGCGCCGACACCTTCTGGAATACAGCAAAGAACTGGATAAGAGAATTGGAACTAACGCTATAATCCTATCGCCCTTCTCTGATATTTCCGATCGAGCTAAGATAGCTCGCGCTGACAGCATCACCATCGGATGGAAAAATGTAAATCACTTTAGGCTCTTCTCGTCATTGGCCCCACGATTTAAAAATCAGGTTGAGAGCGCCGAAAGCCTCGGAATAAGAATCTTCGGCGGTTTCGCCGACAATCCTGCCGATGTTATATGGCTAAAGGAAATAGGGGCGGATGGATTGTTTACAAATGACATCTTGAATGCCAATGCAGTACTTGAGGGATTACAATCGAAATGAATGACCTCGCGGCAAGCCGCAAGGTATCTATTGTCATGCCCGCGAAAGCGAGCATCCATCTTGTGGAGTCCTGCCGGAGTTTACCCCGTCATGCCATAATGATGCAGGCCCACTCATGAACCTTCCGTTCGTGAGATGGTACGGCAATAAGTAAGATGGAGCACTTCGGAGATGATCGCTTTGACCATGGTACAAGGATGGTATTTGAGGCAAACAAAAAACCAGCCCGTTCGATTGAGGCTGGTTAGAGAATATTATCCCATTGGTAGCGGTCGATGGAATGGTTTGCCGGATTCACCTGATCCGTTGGATTCGCACCGAGTGATCTCTGAAGTTCACGTCAAGTTCGCTGTCGGCGAGCAAAAGCGTTCCCAGAAGGGAGCTTTCCGAGCCGGTGACGCCGACCGCGATTTCCCTGACCTCATCGAACAGGCGCAACCGGCACCGGTAGAGGTTCACCTCGACAACCTCCCCGGTCGCGGTCTCGCCGCTCATCATTCCGCGGGATACGAGGTCCATCCCACGGACTTCGCTCTCGGACAGGATGGCCTCCCCGTTAAATCCCGTATCGACGATGAGGGGTACGCTGAACTCCCGGCTGCGCATGTCGAGGAAATCAAGAGCCACCATGGGATACACGGTCGCGGGATCGACATAGCCGTCTATCGTGTCCATGATGCAATCCTCCTCAGGGAGACCGTCGCCTTGTAGCCGACCCTCATCACGTAGAACAACTTCGTGGGGTGCTTCCGCTCGGCTTTGGTGACCGCGTCGGTGATGGTCGAACCCAGGAAATAATCCCCGCTCTCCACCTCGATGGCCACGAACTTGCCTTTCGATTTCGGTTCGAGGAGCTGTTTGAGATTCTTGTCGTAAATCTCCCTGCCTTTGAGGGCGAGTGTTTCATTCGCTTCCATGACTTTCTCCTTTTTGAATTTACCGCTTTCAGCGTAATGCAAAAAGCGGAGAGCGTCAACGAAGAGTCGTTCCGCTCGCGGAAGCTGTCCGATCTTGGGGACTAGGAGTCGAGATAACACTTGGGAAAGCCCTGAGACCAGCCTCGGACGTGAACTCACTGCCGAGGTTCCTTTGGTTCGTGAGGGATTCCGTCAAGGACCGAGAGCAGCCTGTCCAGGAGCCCCTTGGGCGGCATGCTCATGTCATGTATCCATTTGTGCACCGCCTGCGGCGTGACGCCCACCTGAGACGCAAGCTTTATTCTGGATATTCCGGTGGATTTCAGGTAATCCTTGATCCTCTCCCCGTAATATTCCTTGGTCCTGACCTTCGAGTCATACCCCAAGAATTTGATGATTGCGGTGTGATACCGGCGGTTCGGATTCGATATGTTGTTTTCCCAATTCCTGACGGCGTACACGCACACCCCCACCCTCTTGCCGACCTCTTCCCTCGACAACTTCAGTTCTATCCTCCGTTTCCGGATGTGGTCGCCCCAGGTCTTGAGGACGGGCGGTGGCGGGTACCGGAGCTTGAATTCAGGCTTTTTCGCGGCCAACGTCACATGGCAAAATGGCACCGGACGCTGAATGGGTTGAGTTGTTCAATACTTCGCAGGATTCGATCATGCTCGGACGATTCACGCTTTCCGACAACTCCGGCACAAAAGCCACGCTGCCCGAGTCCGATCGCCTGTTAGCGCCGTCGGGGTATGCCGTGATAGCTGACGACTCGTCCTTTTTCCAATTCTATCCGGGGATTTCGGACGGGGTTATCGTCGTTGCCCTCCCCTCGCTGAACAACACGGGTGACGCGGTCGTGGTGCGCGATGCTTCCGGAAGAACAATGGACAGTGTCGCCTATTCGCCGTCATGGGGAGGCAACTCGGGAGGAAGGTCGCTCGAGAGGATACTTCCTGCAGGCGGCTCCAACGATCCGCAAAATTTCGAAACCTGCAGCGATACATCGAAGAGCACGCCCGGAAGGATAAACAGCGTCACCCCGCGTGACCGGGACCTGGCAGTAGGCAGCATCGCCTCGACGCCGGCACATCTCCAGTCCGGAGAGAGGGCCACAATCACAGCCAGCATTATAAACGTCGGAATGCAGACGTCCGGCAACGCAACAGTGATCCTGTTCAAAGACATGGACGGCGACGGATATTGTGATTCCGAAGAGGGGATTGATTCTTCGGCGACCCCTCCGCTTCCCGCCGGCGACTCCACGGTGGTGAGTCTCAATACTGGAACGCTCAACTTCGGCACACATCGCATAGGTGTGTTCGTCAATTACCCCGATGACGAACGGGAATCCGACAACGTAAAAACCACTGCGCTGAATGTCGGTCTCCCGTCCGCAACGATCGTGATTAACGAACTGATGTACGCGCCAAAGCAGCCGGAACAAGAGTGGGTCGAGCTGCTAAACGCCTCTGGTGTCACAATCGATCTGTCGAGCTTCAGGATTGCTACCCACGGCGCTTCCGTGAAGATCAAAACCGGCTCGGTCATCGCTCCAAACGGTTTCATAGTGCTTTGCAAGGACTCTTCGATCTCGGGGCTTCATTACCCTGTAGCGAACCTTGTCATTCAATCGACACCGTCGTTGAATAACGGCGGAGACGGAGTCGCCCTTTACGATAATCTGGGCAATCTACTCGACACGATGAGTTATCTTCCCTCTTACGGTGGAAGCTCAGGGCGATCTCTGGAGAGAGTCGACTACCTCCAGGGAAACGACCCGACGAACTGGGAGGAGTCCGTGGACAGCACGGGAGCTACTCCTGGGGCGAGCAACAGCGTAGCGATCCTCCCATACGACGCGGCTGTGAGAAGGATCGATCTCTCCGCGGCACCGAAGGCGCCCGGCGAAACAGGGATAATTTCAATTGTGTTGGCCAATCGCGGAAGGAACGCCGCCGAAAACGCATCTGCATCGGTCAACATTTTCAGAGCACCGGATTCCGCCTCCCTCCACTCCGAGACCAAAAGACTCAACCGGGCGCTGGCCCCGAAAGACAGCGGTGCAGTGACATTTCGATGGACTCCCGAGAAGTCGGGAACTTACACGATTGAGGCAAGGGCCGCTCTGGTGAATGATCCCCGTTCCTGGAACGACACAATCTCGACTCAGATGAACATTGCATACCTGGCGAGGTCGGTTGTCCTGAACGAAATCATGTTCACAAGCGGATCTTCCGGCGAGTACTTCGAAATATTCAATGCTTCCGGTGACCGCATCGACCTGGCAGGATGGGAGTTCCATACCTCTTCGTCGGACATGAAACCGATCGGCGACGTAACCGGAAAACGCATCCTCGAACCGGGCAGCTACTTTGTCGTAGCCTCCGACTCCTCAATTCTAGAAGTTGTCCGGGACAGCGGGCGGGTCCACGTCCCAAGGTCGATGAGCTTACGGGATGACGGCGATTGCATCGTAATAAGCGATCCGGGAGGGAATGTCGCGGACAGCGTTTACTACCTGCCGTCATGGCACAATGCTGATATCGCGCGCACGTACGGGCGTTCGCTCGAGAAGATCAACCCTTCCCTCCCCACAAACGAGAAGGCCAGCTGGTCCACATGCGTCTCGCAATCGGGCGGAACGCCCGGCGCAAGGAACAGCCTCTTCGTGGATGCCGGGCAGACGGCGGGAGCCATATTGGTCGCGCCGAATCCGTTCTCCCCCGACGCCGACGGCCACGACGACTTCACGTTCGTCAGCTACTCGTTTCCGGTCACGTCAGTAAAAATCAGGATGCGGATCTTCGATTCCGTCGGACGACTGATTGCAACCCCGACAGATAACGCCGTCCTTCCCTCAGCCGGCAAACTCGTGTGGGACGGCAGAGACGGTTCGGGCAAGATTGTCAGGTTCGGATTGTACATTCTATTCATGGAAGTAACGGGTCCCGATGGAAACTCGCTTGCGACGTACAAGGCCCCGGTAGTGGTGGCGAAAAAGATGAGATGATTACAGGTTTGGGTGTTGAACTCCTTCACAGCCTGCCACGGACATTTTGAGGTTTCAATTTGTGACCTCAAAAAGCGGATGCTCGAAAGGCGCTTGCCGTGAGAGAAAGAATGTTTGAAAAATCCGTCCAATCAGTGCCATCCGTGTGCTAAATTAGTCACAAATGAATCTTACCGAAAATCACACAGCTCTCCAGAAGCGAATCTCACTTTATATAACCGCACTCCAGAACGAGATCGAAGCACTTCGCAATTACTCCTCGCGGAACTACTCGCTCGCTGCCGGCAGGTTTCTCGGCAATGCCGACACGGAATTCCTCTATGAGTTCAAACTCGAGGATGACACAAGGATCCTCGAGGACATGCCTGTCGAGATAAGCATCGGCGATGAGGTCACGCACGGCACGGTCGTTGCCGTCGAAGGAGACAGGCTCGTCCTCCTTTTGCAGAACCAGATCGGCGACAGCGTCGAAAGAGCGACTCTCATGACGGCTCCCTTCTTCCTGCTTGAGCAACTCATTGAACGCCTGGACGGCCTGGAAGACAAGGACGCGGAGACGATAGAAACGCTGTTCGACGAGGACAGGGACGGCGAGTTCGAATTCGACCTCACCCTCGACCCAAAACAGCTGAACGAGTTTCAGGTTGGAGCGGCCCGTTCGGTCGTGAAGAGACCGGTATCGTTTGTCTGGGGGCCCCCGGGCACCGGAAAGACGCAGACACTCGCCTTCGCCGCGGCAAACCTCGTCGCTCTCGGAGAGAAGGTCCTCATCGTCTCGAACACGAACATCGCGGTGGACGTCGCGCTTCAGAAAACTCTCGAGTACCTGCAGGAGCAAAACGAGTACTTTGAGGGGAAATTCATCCGGTTCGGGATACCCCGGCTCCCCGGCCTGGAAGACTTTCCATGGTCGCTGCCGCCGTACATCGCGCGCGACAAGCACCCCGGATTGTACGCCACAATCGAGAAGATAGAGACCGACATGCGCGGGATAATGGCCCGCATGAGAAACCCCAGGTCGAGGCGCGGGGCGAACCAGGAAAAAATTTCCAACCTTCGCGACCAGCTTTCGACTCTGAGAGAGGAAGCCTACAGCAAGGAGAGCAAGATAGTGCAGCAGGCGGACCTTGTGGCATGCACCGCCGCAAAGGCGGCAATCTCATCGCAGGTCTTTTCGCGGAGGTTCGATACCGTCCTCATTGACGAAGCCAGCATGCTTTATGTGCCGTATGTCGTATATGCCGCGTCGCTCGCGAAGAAGCGCGTCGCGATATTCGGCGACTTCATGCAGATCCCTCCCATCACGCAGGCGTCGACGAAAGTCCTCAACGTCCTTGCAAAAGACATCTTCCGGGAAACGAAGATGCACCGCTATATGGCCAAACAACATCCCCGCCTCAGCACGCTTGAAGTACAGTATCGCATGCAGCTCGCAATAATGGAACTTGTCAACGACAGAATCTATGCGGGCAAACTGAAGGCCAGTCAGCAGATCAAGTCGACCGAGCCGAAACAGGAGCCGGTTGTTTTCTATGATACCTCGAAGCTCAACTCGAGAGCGTTCCGCGAGGCGGCCTCCAACAGCCGGGTGAACATACTTTCAGGCATCACGGCGATCGACCTGGCGGTCGACGCGTTGAAGCGCGGCGCCAAGACGGTCGGCATTATTACACCCTACAGGGCCCAGGCAAGGTTCCTCCGCAGCGTGCTCAACAGCATGAACCTCGACAGCGCCGTGATATCCGCGGCAACGGTCCACACGTTCCAAGGAAACGAGCGAGACGTCATCGTGTTCGATTTCGTCGACGACAACCCCCTCCCGCTCGGCGTCCTCCTCTCGACTTATCAACGCGAGGACAGCGACGATATCTCGGAAGGCGAACGGCTGCTCAACGTGGCGATGACGAGAGCGAAGAAGCGACTCCTCTTCGTGGGCAACTACGAATACCTGTCGGTCAGGTCGAGCGAAGACTCGCTCCTCCGGTTCGTGCTCGGCAAACTGAAGCGCGACAAAGTCGTGCAGCAGATCCAGATGGATGACAGCAAGGCAAAGGATTATGTCGGAAAGAATTTCCCCGGGCTCGCCGTTCACCACGGCTTCGTGGATTGCACCGTACCGCTTCTCAGGGACATACAGGAATCTTCGGAGGAACTGAAACTGATACAGCCGTTGAAGGCGAAGCTGCAGTTCTTCAAATACGTTCTCAACAAGGAAGTCGAGTCGTCGAAGGAATTCGCGGCGCTGGAGATGAGCCTCCTGCAACAGAAGCTGAAGAACACCAACCTGATAACGTCCGACAAATCGGACCAGTTCTACTGGATGATAGACAAGAAGACGCTGCACGTTTTCGATATACTCGGCAGGGACAAACCTTTCAGCCTGAGGATCGGCGTACCGGAGATAACGAAGGTGTTCGATTATATCCTGCCGAGAAAGAACTCAAAGTTGACCGGCACGGGAAGCCGCGAGGTCGATGTGCACTGCGCTGTATGCGGCGGGAAGATGGAGCTTAAGGAGATGAAGGGGATGATCGTCGCGCAATGCGCCGACAACCAGTGCGTGACTGTCGCGGCCGACGGGAAGATAATAGAGGCCGTACTGGAAGAGAACGGAGAGGCTTGCCCGATCTGCGCCGGGAAGATCCGTGTAAAGAAAGGGCGGCGAGGATTCTTCGCCGGCTGCGCGAACTACCCCGGGTGTACCTGGACTGCGGATTTAGGTGAGATTTTGAAGTAGTAATTCGATACTTATCGGTAGAAGCGGATTGTGAAACGAATTTCGGGGGTGAGAAAATGCGGAAGGATGTGTCACTTGTTCCAGACGGTAGAATTGAAAACGCTATCCTACTAGTGAGGGGGCAAAAGGTTATGCTCGATCGCGACCTGGCAGCCCTTTACGGAGTGCAAACGAAAGCGTTGAACCAGGCTGTAAAGCGGAACATTGACCGGTTCCCGGAAGATTTCATGTTCCAACTCACTATGGAAGAGGCGCAAACATGGTGGAAGAATTCCATGAGCTCACATTTAAGGTCACAAATTGTGACCTTAAAGAGAGGCGAACACATTAAGTATCGTCCATTTGCATTTACTGAGCACGGGATTCTCATGCTCTCGAGCGTTCTAAACAGTGAACGGGCTATTCAGGTGAACATTGCGATAATGCGGACATTCGTCAGGCTGCGAGAGATGCTTGCATCAAATGCAGAACTGGCTCGCAGGTTGGATGCTCTTGAAAAGAAATATGACGAACAATTCAGGGTCGTTTTCGATGCAATCCGGCAAATTCTAACTCCGCCCGAGAAGCCCAAGAGGCCTATCGGATTTCGAGTCGAGAAAGAAGAATCTTCGGACTTGGTCCGGAAGAAATAGTGGGGTTGCTCTTCTGAGGCGGTGCCGGGCCAAAGGCCGTCTTTCCGAACTGATGTTGCAGATTCTATTAATTACAGTGGGGATTGGAACGTTTGGGTATTTCGTTACGCATCTATGTGGTCGAATGCGCAAAACGTTTGATTGGCTTCTGCGGTTGGCAGATTAGGATAAAAAAGTCTTATCTTACTCCGTCAGAGTGGGCATGAGCAAGAACGTAGAAGATATACTGAAGGCGATCGAAGAGCTTCCTTTACAGGACCGCATCCTCGTCGTCGAAAAAGTGCTGAAATCGTTGCGTAAAGAGGGGGGTACGGAGGAAATCAAGAGAGCAGTGCGGGAACTGCTCCAGGATTATCGGGCCGATAGGGACCTGACGTCATTCACCGACCTTGACATGGAAGACTTCTATGAACCAAGGTGACGTCTGGTTGATAACGCTCGACCCCACGGTCGGCGCCGAGATCGAGAAGACCCGCCCCTGCGTGATCGTCAACGACGACAACTTCGGAAAGCTCCCGCTGAAGATGGTTGTCCCGATCACCGACTGGAAGGACCATTTCGCGATAGCGCCGTGGATGGTGAAGATCGAACCCGCCGACGGCAACGGGCTCAGCAAGGAATCGGCCGCAGACTGCTTCCAGCTGCGTTCGATATCGGAGCGCAGGTTCGTGAGGCGCATCGGTAAACTCGACGAGTCACTCATCGATCGGATCAGGGCGGCCCTTGCGATCGTGCTGACGATAAAAGGATAGTGCGCGGACAATTCTCGAACCGACGGCTCACTTAAGAATCGATGCCGTGTACATGATACCCGAATGCAAACCGGACAACCTCAGTCGGAACATTTCCTCGCATTTTTCGTTTTTAATCAACATCGGGCCGGACCGGTGTTTTGAAATCTTCGCACACGGGCGGCGTCATCGTACCGTCCGGATCAAACTGACAAGTCTGAAGGATAATTAAGAGAGGAATAAATGAACGAATCACTACCCGACGCAATGGCACGCCGAAGTACGCAAATCATACTGGCCTTCGCAGCGGCGGAAGTCCTGCTTCACCTGTTCACGAACGCTTTTGGAGGATACGGCTACTTCCGCGACGAGCTCTACTACATCGCCTGCAGCAGGCACCTCGCCGCGGGCTACGTCGACCAACCGCCGCTGGCGAGCTTCATCCTCTTCACGAGCATCAAGCTCTTCGGCGATTCTATATTCACGTTAAGGCTCCTCCCCGCCATCGCATCCGGAATAACGGTATGCCTCGCAGGTCTCATCACGCGGAAACTGAGCGGAGGCACATTCGCGGTTGTGCTCGCGTGCCTTTCAGTTGCCATCGCTCCCGAATTTCTGGGGACAACCGGCATCTACTCCATGAACGCCTTCGACTGGGTGTTCTGGTCGCTCGGAGCCTATGTTGTCATGCTCATCGTCGAATCCGACCGTCGCGACATTCCGACAGACAGACTCTGGATCCTCCTGGGAATCATACTCGGCTTCGGACTCCTCAACAAAATCGACCTCCTCTGGTTCGGATTTGGTCTGTTCGTCGGACTTCTCCTCACACCGCACAGGAGGATGTTAAGGACACGGTGGCCGTATGTCTCCGGTGCCATAGCGTTTCTGTTATTCAGTCCGTACATAATCTGGAACATCACTCACGGTTTCGCCACGCTCGAGTTCATCCATAATGCCGCTACGCTCAAATATTCTTCTCAAAACCCGGTGACTTTCATTCTTGGAACCGTGAACAACATGAACATCCTTTCGTTGCCCGTGTGGGTCGCGGGAATTTACTTTCTTTTCTTCCAGAGAGACGGGAAGAACTTCAGGCTGGTCGGATACATCTTTCTCGTCTCATTCCTGGTTCTGATCCTGAACTGGCATTCCAAACCCGAATACATCGCCCCCGCGTTCCCCATTTTGTTCGCGGCCGGCGGCGTCATGTTCGAGCAAATAGCCTCACATAGAGGTTTCGGCTGGACGAAGTTTGCGATGCCGGCACTCGTTGCCCTCTTCGGCCTCGTGAGCCTGCCGTTCGCTCTTCCGGTATTGCCGGTACAGACTTTCATCAAATACTCCCAGGCACTTGGAATCACGCCTTCAACACCGGAAGCACACCGGCTCGTCGAGCTTCCGCAGTTCTACGCCGACATGTTCGGCTGGGAGAACATGGCCGCAACGGTCTCGAAGGTTTATCTCTCCCTTACGCCGGAAGAGCGAGAGAAGACGGTCGTCTTTGCGCAGAACTACGGCGAAGCCGGCGCAATCGATTTCTTCAGAGGCAAGTATCCCCTGCCGAGGGTCATATGCGGACACAACAACTACTGGTACTGGGGACCCGGCGACACGACCGACACGACCATCATAGTGATCGGCGGAAATAAGGAAGACAATCTCAAGTCGTGTAATTCCGCCGAGCAGGCTGCGGTCATAAGAAGTCAGTACGCAATGCCCTACGAAAACAATCTCCCCGTTTTCATTTGCAGAGGGCTGAAACGGCCCATCGCCGAGATCTGGAAAAGCGTGAAGATCTTCATCTGAGAAGAAGTCTCATTTACGGACACGACCGGCCGGCACATTGTCGAGGTGATGCCGCGGTTGTGCGGTCTCAGTAAAGGAACGGGATCAGTCTTGCCGTGCGGCCGGCATACGACCGATATTCGTCTCCGTAGCGCTCCACCAGATAGCGGTCCTGCGCCGGCATGTTAACAAAAACAAATCCGAAGACCATCAGCACGGGAATTGCCAGAAGTGCGGGCACGCCGGTCATCAACACCCATCCGGTAAAAAGAACGAGGTCGCCGAAATAGTTGATGTGGCGGGCAAACTTCCATAGTCCGCCGGTGTAGAGGTGCCCTTTGTTGTCGGGGTTCCGCTTCCATGCATGTCGCTGCCACTCCGAGCCGGTATTGGTCGCCGATCCGATTATCACCAGGCACGCTCCTATCGCCTCCCACACTCCGACGCCGGCCGGGTTGCGGCCTCCGAAGTAGGCAATGAGCGCGTCGATCATGCCGACCCACACGGCTATCGTCGCGACCTCGCTCCACGGCACGCGGCGCTTGATAAAGATGAAAAGCGTTCCCAGCACGCGGATGAAGTAGAGCACGGCCACCGCCGCGAGCATCGCGCGACGCAGCGGTATGGCGACCGTGTGGCCCGCCCCGAAAATACCTTCGATGGTCGTCGCGCCGTTCCAGAACAGGATCCACACCGCAAGTGTAACGATGGCAAGGTGAAGGAGTGCGAGCGTGGCCTTCGATTTCAGAGAAGGCGACTTGTCGCGATAGATCGCTGCTGTATCCATAAGACTGTTCTGTAATTCTAGGAAACTTGCCGAAGAGAATCAAACCTGGACGAGGACGACCCTTGCTTGATATTCCAGGAAGATACGTTTACATTCTTGCGAGGCATGGCCGTAACTATCCCTTCTTGAGTTGCGTTCCGTCAGGGTCAAGGGCTTCGAGAGATAATCCGCACGACGAGTGTTCAGAGAAACTAACTTTGTCATGGTGGTTCTGTCATGAACAAAATTTCGTCCGTTATCGATTCGGGAAGTCCGCGAAGTAGTGCGCAGGAAATGTGCGGGCATAATCTCACGCGTCGTAATTTCATCTCGAAGTCCGGTTTGATAATCGGCGGAAGCTATGCCGCACTCGCCTGCCCTCCCATTCTCAAAGAACTCGTCGCATGGATCGACGGTTTTCCGGTGAGCGCCCATGGAAAATCTTACCAGGACATCCCGCTTGCCAGATATTGGGTTTCAACTGACTCGCCAAACGTGGATTACCTCAAGTGCCATTCGGTTTCCGAAGTCGGCGACAAGACCGGTTTCGACCACGAGAAGAAATTCGTGAAGTGTCTCCTCTGTGCGCAGGGATGCGTCATGGAAGAAAACGAGCATGGAAAATGCAGGGCCAGGATGAACGTGGACGGCAAGCTCAGGAGTCTCGTCTACGGCAAGCCGATCGCAATCCATGTCGACCCGATCGAGAAGAAGCCTTTCTTTCACTTCCTGCCGGGCAGCCAGGCATACTCTCTCGCGACCGCCGGATGTCCCCTCTCCTGCCAGTTCTGCCAGAACTGGCAAATCTCACAGGCGAGGCCGGAAGACTATCCGGTGAAGTCCGTCCCGCCGGACGAGATCGTCCGCGACACGAGGTCACAGGATGTCCGCGTTATCGCATTTACTTACAACGAGCCTACGGTCTTCATCGAGTATCTGACAGACATAGCGCGACTCGCACGAAAGAAAGACATCAGGAGCGTCCTCGTGAGTTGCGGGTTCATGAACCCCGAACCGCTGCGGGAGATGTGTGACATCCTCGATGCCATAAAGATCGACCTGAAAGGATTCAGTGCGGACTTTTACCGGAGAGTCTGCGGCGCGGAGCTCAAGCCCGTCCTGCGTAGCATAAAACAGGTTTCGAAAAGCAAAGCCCATCTGGAAATCGTGAACCTCGTCGTTCCGACATTGAACGATTCAGACAAGATGATGAACGACCTCTCATCGTGGATAGCCGGAGAAGTCGGCTCCGACGTGCCGGTGCATTTCACCAGGTTCCATCCCGACTACAGAGTCCTGAATCTCCCGCCGACACCTATCTCGATACTCGAACGAGCGAGGGACATCGCAATGTCGAAAGGGATCCATTATGCCTTTGTAGGGAACGTGCCGGGACATCCGGGAAACTCGACCTATTGCCCGTCCTGCGGAAAGACGGTGATAAAACGCACCGGCTTCTTCGTGGTAGAACTCCATTTGAAGGACTGCCGCTGCGAATATTGCGGTCGGGCGATCGCCGGCGTGTGGAAATGACCCGCGGACAATTGCAGAGAAACCGCGGCCGCGTCGGCTCCCGAAAAGTCACAAGCCTTGGAGGGTTCACGAGGTCCCGAAGGTCAAGACAAGAAAGGGCACCTATGAAAAAGGTTCTACTTTTCACGGCTCTTCTGCTCCTTGCCAATTCGTGCCAGGGGCAGAAAATAAATTCAAGCGACAGAGGATCGGGTCCCGCGAGAGCGCCCCAGTTCGCGGGACAATTCTATCCTGCGGACTCGACGAAGCTGAGCAAGGCGATCGCTGCGTTCTTGAACGATGCGAAGCCCGCAAAGAGCGACCACCCTCTGGCAATCATCGTCCCGCATGCCGGGTATATCTTCTCGGGACAGATAGCGGCGGATGGATATAACCAGGTCAAAGGCAACCGCTATGATCTGGTCGTAATCCTCGGGACGAACCACACGACGGCCGGATTCACCGGCATCTCGGTTTACCCGAAAGGGTCCTTCGACACTCCGATAGGATCCGCCGCGGTCGACGACAGCGCGGCTGCAGAACTCATGAAAAGCGATCGGGACGTAACTGCAAATCCTGCCGTCCACGAGAGGGAGCACTCCATCGAGGTTCAGATACCGTTCGTGAAATATTTGTTCCCTCATGCGAAGATAATCCCGGTCGTGGTGGGCGAACCGGATGCCGACATGTGCGTCAGATTCGGCCGTGCACTCGCCGGGATCCTGAAGGACAAGCGGTCTCTTATCGTGGCGAGCTCCGACCTGTCTCATTACCCGAGGTTCGATGATGCGTTGAGCATCGACCACGCAACTCTTACGGCCATCGAGAGCATGGACATCGACAGGATAGAATCTTACATGAGTGGGCAACTCAGAAAGAACACGCCACAGCTTTCGACCTGCGCGTGCGGAGAAGCGCCGATCATGGCTGCGATAGCGGCGGCAAAAGAGCTTGGCGCCAACTATGCGTCGACGATCAGCTACACGAATTCGGGGTACAGTCCGGTCGGAAGGGCGGATCAGGTCGTAGGCTACGGGGCTGTCGTAATTGGGAGAGGCAAGCTTTCCACGGCGGTCAGCATTGACACAACCGAAGTGGACCCGTTCTATAAGCTTACTTCGTCGGACAAGGAAGCATTGCTGAGCTACGCACGCAGAACTATCGAACAGATTCTCACAACCGAAACGGTTCCTCTTCCCCGCAATCTCGGCGCTTGCCTTAAGGTCAGGCGAGGGGCATTCGTCACGCTGAAGAAGAACGGCGAGCTCCGCGGGTGCATCGGCAGTATGTCAGGCGACAGGCCATTGGGTACCGTCGTCGGCGCCATGGCACTCCAGGCCGCGTTTAATGATACGCGGTTCGATCCGCTCGGCGAGCAAGAACTGCCGCGGGTTGAGATCGAGATTTCCGCTCTCACTCCATTCACAGAGGTGAAGAGTGCCGATGAGGTCGTTCTCGGGCGCGACGGTGTCGTCGTCAGGAAGGGAAACCGGCAGGCAGTCTTCCTCCCGCAGGTGGCGACCGAAACCGGGTGGAGCAAGGAGGTGTTCCTCGACCAGCTCTGCTACAAGGCGGGTTTGGAGAAGGGAGACTGGAAGACGGCTCAGTTGTTCACTTTCCAGGCCGATGTCTTCAGCGAGTCGGAGTTCGGGAGTACAGAACACAGATGACGCCAGTGGAAAAGATTCCCATAGACGATGGAGTCTACCTTTCTCATGGCCGTTCGAATTCGCGGTACTAGCGTCATCCTCGATTGAGATTTTTGCAGAAGAATTCCGGACGGGGATATGTGGAAGAGTTCTTCAACACAACTGTATCTGATAACGGTCGGTTTCGTTTCGATACTCGGCCAGGTCGTCGTGCTGCGTGAATTGAACGTCGCGTTCTACGGGATAGAGCTTATTTACATTCTGTCGCTCGCGGTCTGGCTCCTCGGCACCGCAATCGGAGCTGCCGTCGGGCGCCGCTCCGATGCGCCGCAAGAGAGGTCGATAAACAGCCTTTTCATAATTACGTCTGCCGCCCTTGCGGCGGACATCGTCGTCATCAGGGGCATCAGGATCATGGGCAGAGGTGTGCCGGGGGGATATCTTCCTTTCGAGACACAAATGTCGGGGCTGGTGTTGGCAATCATGCCGCTGAGTTTTCTTACCGGCCTCCTGTTCAGGTGGACCGCACAGAGGTTCCTGTCCGAGGGCCGGACTCTGGCTGAAGCGTATTCGCTTGAAAGTGCCGGCGGGGTTCTTGGCGGTTTGCTGTCCACTCTTCTGTTGATATGGGGAGTCCAGAATCTCGCGGCCGGACTCCTTTGCTGTGCCTGCTCCCTGGCGGTCGTGTCGTTTTACTCATGGAAAGCCGGACGCCTGCCGCAAAAAATCCTGCCGGTTGCCGGACTCTCGATTGTCCTCCTGCTCACCGCTTTCTCACCGCCGCTCGACAGGTGGATGACATCGTGGAATCATCCGTACCTGATCGATTCGCGCGATACCCCGTACGGCCGCGTCACATTGACCGCGAGCGAAGAGCAGGTATCGGTTTTCGAAAACGACGCTCTCTCCTATGAAACCGAGACCACGGCGGCGGAAGAGTTTGTGCAGTTGTCGATGCTTCAGTCAGAAAATCCGCAGAAGGTTCTGGTGTTAGGCGGAGGGTTTGCCGGCATCGTATTCGAACTTCTGAAATTGCCCGTGAAAGAAGTCGACTACGTCGAGATAAGCGAGGCTACGGTCGACTTGCTCAGAAATCATCTTCCTCCCGGGCTCGCAAGTTCACTCAGCGACGCCAGGGTCAGGATAACCTATGATGATCCGAGGCGGTTCCTCTGTCAGCGCCGCCTCTACGACGCTATCCTCGTCGCAATGCCCGAGCCGATGTCCGCACAGAACAACCGGTTCTATACCGAAGAATTCTTCCGTGAGTGCTCGACGTCGCTGACTCAGGACGGCGTGCTCGCTTTCCCGATCCGGTCCGCGGAGAATCTGTGGACGCCGCAGCTGCTGAGAAGGAACAAAAGTGTTTACGCGGCGCTCAAGTCGGTGTTCGGAAACGTCGTCGTGATACCCGGCGCCACAAATATCTTCACCGCCTCAACTTTACAGCTGACCACCAATCCCGATGTCCTCGCGGACCGGTTCAAAGCAAGAAGGATAGCGAGCCGGCTGGTATCGCCGCAGTACATCGACTACCTCTATACGAACGACAGGTTTCGGGGCATAAGAGAGATCCTTTCCGGCGGAACACCGGTACCCAACTCGGATTTTCAACCCGCCTGTTACGGTTATACGATATCATTATGGTTGTCGAAATTCCTGGGCGGTTTCGCGCTCCCTGATGCGCACTCCTTTCAGGCATCCTCGATACTGATCTCCCCGATCTTCTGGCTGGCGATTGCCCTTGCGATTGTCATCGCGATCGCCAGGAGGTTCGCCGCGGCACGGCGGTTCATATCGATGTCGCTGGCCGGAGCCGCGGGTATGGTGTGTGAAACGGTGCTCCTCCTGAACTACCAAAACAGGAGCGGCGTTCTGTACCAGGATATCGGAATTCTCCTGATGACTTTCATGGTGGGTCTCGCGCTGGGTGCGTTTGCGGCAAGCAAGTACATGACGACAAAGCAGCGACCCGGAAAACGACACACTTGGCTGGGGACGGCTCTGATGATCGGGATGGGATCCCTGAACCTTATCGTCTTCTCTGCCCTCAGATCCGAACCCCTCGGTTCCCTTGCGTTCACATCTCTCATGCTGATACTTGATGGAGCCCTTGTTGCTGCGGTGTTCGCGTTCATCAGCCTGAACAAGGTCGACAACCGCGCTAAATCCATGACGTGGCTCTACTCGGCAGATCTGGTGGGCGGAAGCGTCGGGTCTGTCGCAGCGGTATTGTTCTTAGTACCGGTCTTCGGGATGCTCGCGACATCGATCATCGCGGCGGCGGTGGCTTTCATGGGTCTCATCTTTTTTATTAGGTAGACGGACAAACAGAGAACCTCGGCACATCACTCATCTTCCGCTCCATCCTTCCTGGCGCCCGGGAAGCTCAGATTTCCTAGCGCGGCAAATCGCAACGGTTGACATTCTGTCGGGATATAACTAGCATAGCGTGGAACGGTAGCCCCGCGATTCATCGCGGGGGGTAGTAACGAAAGCAAACGACAAATCGCCTCAGCGGTTTGCAGGAAAAGGGGATACGGATATGGCTCATTCGTACGCGAAAATTTTCGTGCATCTCGTATGGTCGACCAAGAACTGGAAGCGTTTCATCACGCACGAGCTACGCCGGCAGCTTTTCCAGCATATAATGGAGTACTGCAAGCTCAACGACATCCGCGTCGACTCGCTGGCAATCCAGCCGGAGCACGTGCACGCGCTGGTAAGCCTGAGGAGCGACCAGAAAGTCGATGACGTCGCAAAACTCATAAAGGGAGAGTCGTCTCATTGGGTGAACGCAGAGAACCTGGTTCATCCCAAGTTCAGCTGGCAGCGGGGCTACGGCGCGTTTTCAGTGAGCCCGTCACAGGTCGGCACAGTGAGGGAGTACATCAAGAACCAGGACGAGCACCACAGGAAAAAATCATTCGGCGAGGAACTTGAGGCCATTTTGTCATCACTCGGGTTCAACATTTCGAACATGGAAATGGACGAACAAAATCACGGCCAAAATCGGTAAATCGATTCACTCGCAATTGATCATCTCAGCCCCGCGATTAATCGCGGGGCTGAGATACCAACAACAACCCGGTAACCGTTTCAACGGTTTGCCGGAGACAAACATCTCTGTCAATTTTCCGGTTGCGGACAATCGTACGACCGAGCTACATTGGGACATGAAATCGACAGACAATACAAGCATCTGGTCCGACGAAACGATGTATGACGCCTTCATGAGGCGCGACGTTTCATATGAAGGGCTCTTCTTCGTCGGCGTGCGAACGACCGGTATCTTCTGCAGACCGACCTGCGGCGCGCGCAGGCCCAAAAGGGAAAACGTCGAGTTCTATCCTTCCGCGAAAGACGCACTGCTCAACGGATACAGGCCTTGCAAGATGTGTAAGCCGCTCGAGCCGCTGGGTGCTACGCCCGACTACATACAGAAACTGATCGATATCCTCGGCACCAGCCCTTCCAGGAAAATCACCGACTACGATCTCGTAAAGATGAACATAGAGCCGAACCGCGTGAGACGCTGGTTCAAGATGAATCACGGCCTGACATTCCAGGGTTACCAGAGAATGCTGAGAATAAACGGCGCGCTTCACAGGATGCAGGACGGCGCAACCGTGACCGACGCTGCGTTCGAGAACGGCTACGATTCCCTCAGCGGTTTCTCCGAGGCTTTCAGGAAAATAGTGGGCACCAACCCCGCAGCCGGCAAACTCGTGAACGTCATCAACATCCGCCGGCTTACTACGCCACTCGGGCCGATGATAGCCGGCGCAACGAATGAAGGGATCTGCCTTCTCGAGTTTACCGAGAGACGCGCATTCGAAGTTGAACTCAGGGACCTGAGCCGCCTGCTCAAGGCAAACCTCGTGTACGGGGATAACGGGCACATCTCACGGCTGGAAAAACAATTGGCGGAGTACTTCGACGGAAAACGAAAGGACTTCGATGTCCCCCTCGTCACCCCGGGATCCAAATTCCAGAAATCGGTCTGGCGCCAGCTCAGAACGATCCCGTACGGAAAGACCAGGTCGTACGAGGAGCAGGCCGTCGCAATCAACAAGCTGAAAGCCATCCGGGCCGTCGCCAGTGCAAACGGGGCCAACCGCATCTCAATAGTTATCCCCTGTCACCGCGTCATCGGCAAGGACGGGAGCCTGACCGGCTACGGCGGCGGCTTGTGGCGCAAGAGGTGGCTCCTCGATTTCGAGAAGAAGAACACGGGTTAGATCGAGACGGCAGATCTCGAGCGTTCTCCGACTCTGACTCTCCTCTTCGTGTCACCGTTCCACCTTCGTTGTCCGCGGGAATTTGGTTTTTCGACCATCCCCGCTTAGTTTTTTGGAAATGATTTCACGGTTTTCACTGGTACTGAGTGCGGCAGTACTCTTCTTCTTTCCCGCACAATTTCTGGCAGCGCAGGATTTCTCTTCTCCCGAACAGGCGTTCGCGAGTTACTTCAGCGAGGTGAAAGCCGCTGAGGGACAACACTTCGAACTCTGGAACCGCGACATGTACGGCCCCATACTCCTCGTCAATCCGTCGACGAGACAGGTATACTCCAACTTCCCGGACGGAGGAGGCGCTTTGAAACGCGAGGGCGACGTCTATGTCGGTCACCTCCCCGAAGACATCAACATCGCTAACACGAAAGTCCACTGGAACGGCAGAGAATGGGCAATGGTCATGCTCCCGCTCCCAGACAACAAAGAGGACAGGGTGAACCTCCTGGCGCACGAGCTTTTCCATGTCGCCCAGCCGTCGCTCGGCTTCCGCGGCTACAGTCCCGACAACGGCCAGCTCGACGAGAAGGACGGACGAATTTACATGCAGCTCGAGCTCGAGGCGCTGCGGCAGGCACTTGAGGCCACATCGACATCCGAGATGAAGCGGCACATTGCGGACGCCATCACTTTCAGGGAGTACCGCTACCAGCTCTACCCGCGTGCCCGTGTAACGGAAAACCTCCTGGAGCTGAACGAGGGCCTGGCCGAATATACGGGCGCAGTGATAGCGGGGAGGAGCGGAGACGCCGCCCTGTACCACTTCGAGAAGAGCATTAACGACTTCGTCCGCTTCCCGACATATGTCAGGTCGTTCGCCTACGTCACGACTCCGACATACGGCTATCTCCTCAGCACGATCGACAGATACTGGAACAGGGATATTTCAGGCGAGACGAATCTCACGGATTATTTCATACGCGCCTTCGGCGTCGCAATTCCCACCGACCTGAAAGCGGCCGTCGCTTCGCTGCAAGCCCGGTACGACGGCCAGGTCATCGCGGCGGAGGAATCGACCAGGGAAGCGGCGAGGAAGGAAATGATCTCACGGTACCGGCAGGAATTCGTCGACCGCCCGCACCTCATAATAAGGTTCGAGAGCATGAAGATATCCTTCGATCCGAGAAACCTCATGCCCCTCGGGGAGAACGGCACGGTATATCCGACCATCCGCGTTACCGACAACTGGGGAATCCTCAACGTTGAGGACGGCGCATTGATGAGCCCGAAGTGGGACAGGATAACTGTCAGCGTACCGACGAAGATCGACGGAGGGAATATAAGCGGCAGCGGCTGGACGCTTATGCTCGACAACCACTACACGCTGGTCCGGGACAACATGGGCAACTACCGGGTAGTAAGGAGACAGGACTAAATGGCACTAGCGCTCAAAGAACAAATCAAGGAACTCGAAGAGAAGCTCCTGCAGTACGAGGTACGGCAGAGCGTCGCGGAGCTGTCGGAACTGATATCTGAAGATTTCATAGAGTTCGGCAGCAGCGGGCGCGTCTACAGCAAGAAGGATGTGCTCGAAGAGCTCCCGCACGCGGCGGCCGTGGAGATGAAGATCGGCGACTTCCGCGTCAGGTCGCTGTCCGCCGATGTCGCGCTCTCGAACTACAGCATCATATCACGCGACGAGCGGACCGGCAAAGCGACGCGCTCACTGAGAAGTTCGATCTGGCAGCTCACCAAGGGCCGCTGGCAGATCGTCTTTCACCAGGGGACACTGGCGGAGAAACGAATCTAAGGACTTCCCCGCCGCACTCTGCCGCAACATTGGATCTTAGAACAACTAAAGGATGAGAGAAACATAAATGGAATACCGCGAACTCGGCAGGACAGGATGGAAAGTATCGGCAATAAGCTTCGGCGCGTGGGCCATCGGCGGCACATGGGGCGACGTCGACGACAAAGAATCGCTGGCCGCACTCCACCGAGCGCTTGATCTTGGAGTAAATTTTTTCGACACCGCCGACGTGTACGGAGATGGGCGGAGCGAGCGTTTGCTGCGACAGCTCCGGAAAGAACGCCGCGAGGAGTTCCACATTGCCACCAAGGCGGGACGAAGGCTGGACCCTCACGTCGCGGGCGGATATAACAGGGAGAACCTCACGGCATTCGTCGACCGCAGCCTCAAGAACCTCGGCACCGACTCCATAGACCTTCTGCAGCTGCACTGCCCTCCGACAGAGGTGTACTACACACCCGAGGTCTTCGGTGTGCTCGACGACCTGGTAATAGCGGGCAAGCTCCGCCACTACGGCGTGAGCGTCGAGAAGGTCGAAGAGGGGCTTAAGGCCATCGAGTACCCGGGTGTTCAGACGGTGCAGATAATCTTCAATATCTTCCGGCAGCGCCCGGCAGAATTGTTCTTCAAAGAGGCGCAGCGGAGACGCGTCGGGATACTGGCGAGAGTACCGCTCTCTTCCGGCCTCCTCACAGGCAAACTCACGAAGAACAGCACCTTCGCAGCGGACGATCACCGGAACTTCAACAGGCACGGCGAGGCGTTCGACAGGGGCGAGACGTTCTCCGGTCTGGACTACGACATCGGCTTGCAGGCCGTCGAAAGCCTGCGAACGCTGGTGCCTCCAGGCCAGACCATGGCACAGTTCGCGCTGAGATGGATACTGATGTTCCCCGCCGTTACGTGTGCGATCCCGGGCGCTAAGCGGCCGTCTCAGATCGAAGAGAATGTCGGGGCTGCCGATCTCCCGCCGCTTTCAGAAAGTGTCATGGCCGAAATCCACAAGTTGTACGAAAACAAGATCAGGGATCACGTTCACAATTACTGGTAAGCGCTGCGGACCGTTCGATATTCCCACCCGTGTTTGACAATATCGGAGGGCAGCGTTAGTTTTCAGCGGGCTGTTTGTGAACCAAGAGGTGAAGTAGGACATATCCGGCGGATGGTTGTTGTCGGCCCCGGGCGCGTCCCCGTTTGCGCGGATCGCCTCGCGCGCATCCATAAGGTAATGGCAGCATCCGAAGAACTTCTTCGTCGTGTGGACGAATGCTCCGCTCGTAGCGAGCCAGACAAACGACGAGCAGGCAGGCCTATCCGACGCTTTCTGCAGATGGGCGAAGGACACGCTTGCGGCCGGGCTCGATCCCCTCTTCGGCGGATTCCCGCAGAACGTTTACGTCTTCGACTTTTTCCACAAGCTTGCGGGGGCCGACGGTAAACTCCCGGCCCAATACGCCTCGAGCACGGACGACAGTCATCCCAACGCGGCCGCGACGGAAATCGTCGCGCCGCAACTTGTGGATGAGGTCTTCGACGCAGCCATCGCGTACGAAAGCGTGGTCATCGGAATGAACCGTCCTGGGGGACATCCAACCGGGTTCAGACTGAATCAGAACTACCCCAACCCGTTTAATCCGACGACGGCCATCGGCTATCAGCTGCCGTCCGCCGCAGGCGGACACGTCACGCTGAACGTTTATGACGTCCTTGGAAGGAAGGTGGCAACTCTCGTGGATAGAGTTGAGAGTATGGGAAACCACAAAGTCAGGTTTGTCGGCTCACGACTGCCGAGCGGAGTCTACTATTACCGTCTCCTCGTCCGCGGGACCTCGGATGAACGGAACATCCTGTACTCCGAGACCAGAAAACTGGTCCTGCTGAAGTAAGTCCTGTTAAATCGGGGCTGGAAAATTAAGATTTGGGGCGGTACATGCATGCGCACGATGCATGAAACGGGAAATCTTTATATTTTGTTCAAATCAAAAACTCATGAAACGGTGAAACCGTGACGCGCACCCTGATAATCATTGTCGTTGTTTCCCTCATCTTTTCCATATATGGCCTGGCAAATTACTTCATCTTTATACGCGGACTTCATGCGCTGCGGCCCACGGGCGCCGTCAGGACGATCTATATCGTAGCGTTCATCTTCCTCGCAGTGTCCTTCATCGCCGCGATGTTCCTTGAACGCGCGGACATCATTTCCATCGGCAAGCCGCTCAGCTGGATCGGGTCGTTCTGGCTCGGGGCGTTCATATACTTCCTTCTCGTACTCGCGGTAATCGATCTCGCCAGGGTCGCCGACTACTTCATTCACTACTTCCCTTCTTTCCTCTACTCGAACCCGGAGCGCACGGCAAAGATAACCGCGTACACCGTGATTTCTTTAGTCGCGCTCGTCGTCGTTTATGGTTTCATCAACGCGCACATCATCCGCGTGCGGAGCTTCGACATAAATGTCCCGAAAGAAGCTGGTGGAAGGAAGAGCCTCAACATAGTCATGGCATCGGACATACATCTCAGCTCGATCATAAACAACGGCCGCATAAGCGCAATAGTGAACAAGATCAACTCGCTTTCGCCGGATATCGTGCTTCTCCCCGGCGACATAGTCGACGGAGATCTGAACCCTGTAGTGCAACAGAACCTCGGCGAAGCGCTGCGGCAGATAACGGCTCCGCTCGGAGTTTACGCGATCACCGGCAACCACGAATACATCGGCGGCGTGGAGAAGGCATGCAAGTATATAACGGAACACGGGGTGAAAATGCTCAGGGACTCCACGGTGTTCGTCGACAGCAGTTTCTATGTCGTCGGCCGCGAGGACAGGTCCGCAAGAAAGAGGAAGCCGCTTTCTGAGCTCATGGAGAATGTCGACAGGAAATACCCGGTAATACTCATGGACCATCAGCCGTTTCGTCTCGAAGAGGCCGAGGAGAACGGCGTCGACTTGCAGCTTTCCGGTCACACACATTACGGACAAATGTGGCCGTTCAATTACATTACCGACATGGTTTACGAACTCGCTTACGGCTACCTCGTGAAGGGCTCCACGCACATATATGTTTCTTCCGGCGTCGGCACGTGGGGCCCGCCGCTGAGGATCGTCGCGAATCCAGAGATAGCAGAGTTCCGGCTGCACTTCCAAGATTGAGAGACGCCGCCCACTCCGCAACCGGGGACGTTCCAGGGATCAGCGAAAGAAGGGAGGCTCGACAATGGTCACTTACGATGAAATTGCAGGAATGATCGACCATTCCTTGCTAAAACCGACTCTCACCGACCAGGAAATTAAGGAGGGCTGCGAACTCGCTGCGAAATACAGAGTTGCGTCGGTTTGCGTCAGGCCGTCGGACGTCAGGCTCGCAACAGAGATCTTGAAAGACACGGGGGTGCTTGTCACAACCGTAATCGGCTTCCCGCACGGCACGACGACCACCGCGGCAAAAGTAGCCGAGGCGAACGAGGCCATCGACAACGGCGCGGTCGAACTCGACATGGTGGTGAATATCGGCAAACTAAGATCGAAGAACTACGATTTTGTCAAATCGGATATCAAAGCCGTGACCGACACGGCTCATCGCAGAAACGTTCTAATCAAGGTGATATTTGAGAATTGCTATCTCACCGAGGAAGAGATCATCGCGGCGTGCAGAATATGCAACGAAGTCGGCGTCGATTTCGTGAAGACTTCGACCGGATACGGAACCGGCGGGGCTGAAGACAAAGACATCAGGATAATGAGGAAGTACTCGGATCCGAAGATCCAGATAAAAGCTGCCGGCGGAGTCCGGACGCTGGAGCGCGCAATCGAGATAAGAGAGCTCGGGTGCACGCGGTTCGGCTGTACGGCCACGGTGGGGATACTCGAAAGACTGAAATAACAACCTGAGGTTGTCCCAAAACAAGGAAAATGTCATCCTGAAGGAGCGGAGCGACTGAAGAATCCACTTATTCGTTCTGAAAAATGGATGCTTCACTTCGTTCAGCATGACAGACAAGACTTTCTGGACAGCCTTATGATGGGGAGGCACGTTTCGTATGCAGTCAATGAACCTTAAGCTGTGCATCGCGTTCGTCGTGTTGACACAAGCATTAGTACTGAGTCCCGCGCTCGCGCAAGACCAATCAATCAATCACGACCCTGAAGGTGTCGTTATCCTTACGGACGCCGCTTATCTTGTTCCCTCGTTCCTGACCATGCTCTGGGTGCACGAAACAGGGCACTACACTTTTGCCGTGCTCTGCGGCGCGCAGAATCCAAGAATGGGTCTCTACAGGACCGTGTATATATCTCCCACCAAAACAGACTACGAGATCGGCTGGACAGCCTGAGAGAAATGGTCGCTGTCTTCATTCGGGTCGGGATTGACGGATATCGGCGGCGTCCTCTTTTCAAGAGGGCTGGCGGAAGGCTCGGACGCCTTCGTGAAGGCAGTGCACCTCCCCGACTGGGGTGAGAGATTCTTCTCCATGACATTTATTCTCTCGAGGTTCGACTTTCCCCGGTACGTACTGCAGGACGCGCTGCTCAACCTGGCCGGCAGAAGCGGCTCGGACATCGACAACTTCGTGACGGTTGTCGCAGGAAGAAAGGACGGCTGGAGAGTCCTTACTTACACGGCACTTCTCACGCTCGCCACCGTAGACATAGTCCTCGACTGGAACCGGATATCGATGCACTGGAAGGCCCTCCGCGGCAGATCGATTTACGAGAAGGAGAACACGGCCGCTATCCGGCTTGAACCCTTCTACTATCCGGGTGCCTTCGGAGTCACCCTGCACGCCGTGTGGTGATTTCTCTGAATTAATCGGATACATAAGAAACACTTCAAATTTTCTTTCACTTTCCCCTTGCTCTGACGGAACGTCAGGGTTGTATATTATTGCCGGAGAATTTGATGAAAGAATACACCGTTCAACAGCTGGCTAAGATCGCAGGCGTAAGCGTGAGGACCCTGCATCATTACGGCCATATCGGGCTCCTCAAACCTTCATCCCGCAACGTCGCGCGATACAGGTTTTACGGCGAATCCGAACTCCTCAGGCTCCAGCAGATTCTGTTCTTCAAGGAACTCGACTTCGGTCTTGACGACATCGCGCGTATACTCGACGGTCCCGGCTTCGACCCGGTTGAGGCCCTGGAGGCACACAGGGAACAGTTGAAGAAACGCGCCGAACGCCTTGATGCGCTTTTAAAGACAATTGACAAGACGATAAGAAAACTGAAAGGAGAGAAGATAAAAATGTCGGACGAAGAATTGTACGGCGGACTCTCGAAAGAGCAGGCGAATGCGTACGCCGAAGAAGCGAGACGGAGATGGGACCCGAAGCTCGTCGACAACGCCAATGCGAATGTGAAAAAGTGGTCGAAGGAAAAATGGAAAGCGGTCAACGCAGAACTCGACGAGATCCTGAGGCAGCTTGCGGCCCTTATGGGAACTCCGGTCGAAGATCGCAAGGTGCAGGCACTTGTCACACGCCACTACGCTTACCTGAACAATTTCTACGAGGTCAAGCCGAACATGTACCGCGGTCTCGGGAAGCTGTACGTGGAAGACCCGCGCTTCCGTGCTTATTTCGAGAAGTACCGGGCAGGACTCGCAGATTATCTCAACGAGGCGATCGACCGATACTGCGACAACACGCCAGCCGGGAAAAAGCGCAGGGGATAAAGCTCCGACTGTGGTTTACAGGTTCGTGTCGCTGTCGTCCGCCGATGGTCCATAAACCGACGGCACCTTCCCTCCCGCCAGGCGAATATAGACGGACATTTGTCCGCGGTGATGGATCTGGTCGAACAGCATCATGAGCATGAATTCGTCGGCGGGGATCTTTCTTCCCGCGAACTCGACCGTTTTGTTCAGGTCGGCCTCAGGCAATTTCTCTAATTTCGAAATTATGTCTGCCGATTCCCTTTCAAAATCGGAGATGAGTGTCGCCACTTTGTCTGGAGAGTATGCCTGAAAGACCGACCTGTCCAGGTGTTTTCCCATGACGTATGAATCGACCAGGTACATCTCGAACACGAACGTCGACATGATCTTCCTAGCGTTCGATGACCGTTCGTGCGGTGCAAACGATAGTTTATCTTCCGGGAAGGCGCGCATTACTTTGAGAGTCGTCGCGAATTCCCTCTTGAACAGTTGCAGCAGGTTGTTTTTCGTGATCATAGGCTTTCCCTTCCGGATAAGTTCCGTGTTATGATGGCGCCGAGCAACATGACCGGCGTTGTTTTGTTCCCGATAGCTATCCTAACAACGTTGCGGGAGAATCGGTTCTTGTGGAGAACAGGTCGGATGCACGGGGTCTTGTGTCGGAGGGGGCCGGCAAGGGCTGGGGAAAGATCAGCTCGCATCCCTCCGGCGGGACCCACGGGCAAACGGCTCAAGAGTGCTAATCCCCACGAGAACGACAACCAGCGCCCAGAGGATGACATTGCCGCGCATGGGCAACGCGAGGGAACCGAAGAGAAGCCACGCAGCGAGCACTACCCCGCCGGGCATTGCTGTAGAGTAGGACAAGAGCGCAGTGATGTACAGGTCATGTGAGCCGAAACGTTTCTCCTCTTTCGAGCAAGTGTCTCACTCAAGCAGACCATCATTCCGTTTCTCCTGCCCCCTCGTCAAACCGTACATGGGGGTTTCCCTCATAGCGCCTGCCGCGCCACGCGGTACGGCTTTCCTGAACCTTGACCCCTCCATAGACGGGGCGGCATTCTCTAAACTTCCTGAGATACTCGTGTTTGGTAATCCGCCAAAGACGGATAATACACATCTCGTCCGTTCTTTGAATCCCCGAGTTCAGCAGAGGCCCTTCCCTCCGAGTATGTTTCGCTGCATACTCATCCTAAGTACTATGGCCTCATCCGACTCCCTGCCAGCACTTCTCCACTTTGTTCCCTTATAAGCGTAGTGTTTTTGTTCATCCTTACTGACCGAACAGCTGGCGAGGGCCTCCCGAGTCCCGTCCTGTCTCTGTCTGCTCATGTCGCCGCTAGCACCCCGGAGATGTACGATGCCGCTCTTCTCTGCTCTCAACATGATATGCTGACTTCGCCTATAAAATAGAGTCTCGTCCATCTCACTACTCTTTACGAGGCTACCTGTGCGTTCATTTTCATTACAACCTGAGCTTTCGTGTAGTACCCTATAGGTTACGTTGTCGAGTCGCTTAGCGAACAACCGTTTCCAATCATCCACTGACTCCTCACTACACAGCCGCAGAGTCTTACTGTCTCCGGAACCTCTCATCCGAATAGAAACAGGACAGTTTACCTTGGCACTCATTTCAATAGCAAAAGTTTCTTTGTGTTACTATATGTCCCCGCTTGCAGCCTGTAGAAATATACTCCGCTTGGCAATGTACTTGCGTCGAAGGTAATCGAATGAGTTCCTGCATTCTGGCGTTCGTTCACCAAGGTTTCAACTTCTCTTCCGAGCACATCATAGACCTTTAATGTCACCATGCTGTTCGCTGGCAACTGATAACTGATTACCGTGGACGGGTTGAACGGGTTGGGATAGTTTTGCTGCAGTCTGTAAATGTCAGGCGTCCCCTTTTTGTGAACCGATACTACGGTTGCAGAAGTATCTACCGCATAAGCATACCAGCTTTCGTTCCCATTGGTCATATTATCGATAACAATCGTGGAATCAAGCTCGTTTGCTGGACTATAGGTTCTGTCATAAGCTGTAACAGCAATCGTGTCGGTAAAAGAAACTCCCGTAAGTGTGTATGAAGTGTCATTTCCCACATCAGTGACGTTAGTAAACGAATATCCGGTAAAGCCGCCATGGTATATATGATAACCGGCAATATCCGTCTCGGGATTATGGTTCCAGGTTATTTGCACCTGCCCTCCCCCCATGTCCGTTTTGATTACATTCGCAGGAGGCGAAACAGGAGCGGCAGTATCAGGCGCAGATAGAAAAGGGCTATAGTCGACCACGCCTAATGTATTATCATCAAGCCAGTCGTGGATCATTGCCTGGATGCTAGAATCATTTGCTGTTCCCCACCAATTACCGGTTGCGGCAATATTGGGAGTTCCTTGTGCGTTGCCATTAAATAATTCATACGAAGCGGAGTTATTGAAAATATTATTATTATCTAAAGTATAAATAATACCGGGGACAGCACTGTTATTTATATAAATGCATGTGTTCAGATTGTTATTGAAGTCGATATTTTTATTATATGCTATGGTGTTGGTACTGAAATAAACAGAATTACCGCTGCTTAAAATAATCATGCCGGCATCATCAAGAGCAGTATTTCTGATAATATGGTTATTAAGCAGTGTCGTGGTGTTAAAACTATGAGAAATTCCTCCGCCGCTACTTGATGAAATATTATCGGCTATTATGTTATTATGAATTGTGCCAGCGGTACCGGTGATAATAGCAATACCACCTCCTCCTTCATCCCCGATGTTGTTTATGATGGCATTATGAGATATGACTACGGTATCGCCGTCATCGGCAACGCCACCTCCACTATAAGATGCTGAATTGTTCATTATTACATTATCCGATATGGTCGCGAGTCCTCCACTAACTCTAATACCGCCGCCGACATTAGAAGCAGTATTATATGAAATAATATTATTTGTAATAATTAAATTGGGGTTATAACCGGAGGGATCGTCGATAATACCACCACCGTCAAAAGATCCATTATGTGTTATTGTATCACCTGAAATAAGTGTATTGCTACTCGCGTTGGAATTACCTCCAATATAAACACCACCACCATTATCAGGTGATGTATTATTGCTAATGGTAGAATTCGAAATTTTCAGGTTTCCTGTAAGGTTATAAGCAGTAATTCCTGTGGCGCTATTATTTGATACAGTGCAATGATTCACGAAAGGATGAGCAGCATTTAATCGCACAGCGCCGTTATTGTCAACGCTTGCCCCGCCTGCATACTGGATGGTACAGTATTCGAGGATGCTTCCGCTGACGTAATCTCCGTAAATACTATTCTGAAAAACGGCATCGGTGCTTGCATCGCTGAAATAAATATATCCCCATGCACCGGCGGTATCTGCGGTGTTGGAGGTGAAGGTTATTTCATTATTGCTTGTCCCCTGTGCAAGCAACGTTCCATCGATTTGCATGGATAGGGCGCTGTCAAATCGTACGACAACTCCCGGTTGAATCGTCAAAGTAACGCCATTATTGACGAGGAGATTACCTGTGACAATGTATGGACTTGCTCCTTTCGTCCAGGTGGTGTTGCTTGAAATAACCCCGCTCACATTTGTCTGGGCATTCGATGAACTGCTTGTGAATCCGATTATCAAGATCCCAAGCATAACTTGTAATTTTTTCATTTTAACCTCCGTTAAGGTCATTTGTTATGGTGCAATTGCAACAACCACTTTAAACGCGACACGACGTCGTCTTTCTGTTTTACGAATTACTTCCAAATAATATTGTAAACGTTTCCTATCAAATCCGTGTAACTCACGTCCACCTGTGCCAGCCTTGACAAATCGATAGGTGAATCTAGGGTGAAATTGTAGATGTCCGATGCTGAGTGCGATCCGGTGTCGCCCCAGAGCGCACCGACCTGACCTAGTTGATTTGCCTGTGCATCGGTAAGCTGAATCGCGACGGTATTGACAAAGTCTGCAGGGTTTGCACTCGAATTATCGGGAAGCTTGTACTCGACCGTAATCGAAGTAATCCTGCCCTGGCTGTCGGTATGCACCGTAGGCTCAGCGATCACCATGTAATATCTTGAGTTGACATCTGAGTAGGAGAGCGTATAATTTTCAGTCCCGTTGAGCGTCAGAGTGTATGTTCCCTTTTCAAAAGGGAGAAATGCGGAGCCGAACGGGTATCCAGGCGGCGCCTGTGTTTCCCGCTGGAAGAACGTGATAAAACAATCCGTGGTGTCGGTGTAATACGAAAGCTGGATATCTGTATATGGATGCTCTGCAGGTCCTGACAGCGTCACATCATGGCTCGCCGGGATCACAGCTTTGTCTCCCTGGATGCGAAGCGTGTAATTGACGAAAAATCTCGACGTATCGATCGGCAGAGGCAAAGAATCGTTTATGCCCCATCTTCCGACGTAGACAGAATAAATGGTACTGATGTTGATGTCCTTCTTATCGAGAATATCCGGGACGCCGTCGTTATCGGCATCGATGTTCTTCGATAACGATTCGTAATACCCGCCAAGCTCTTTGAACCGTTCGACATCCGCAGGGCTCATATTGATCGTACTTCCGATAGGATTGTTCGCAGGTATAACACTCGTGCTGTCCAAAGTAAGAGTGCTCAGGTCGATGACGGTATTCGCGCCGTCCTTCAGGCTTACGAGCGGCAGGACGTTCAAGCCGCCCGCACAGAGATTCCCGATGTACTTATTATTTGCGTCGAGGAACGCGAGAGCAGTCGCTGTTCCCGCCTGCGCGTAGGCCGTGAAGGCACTGTCGGTAATATCGAAAAGCTGATAAGAGCTCCCGTTGAAGACGAGCACTTTTCTTGCATCCGATAACGACAACGAGTTGACGGATCGTGGATGACCACGTTTTGAGAGACTCCCAGCGGATATCGTCCCCTTAATTGCAATCCTCGCGCCTCCACTGCTGCCATTGTCCGGACCTGTGCTGCTTTTGCAGCCCGCGATGACGAGGGGAAGTAGAACTAATAAGAAGAATTTTTTCATGACTCACTCACTTCCTTTTAGTCTTGTTGAGCCTGCCGTTCCAAATGTGGCCCGCCTCCTCTGAGCCATAGCCAGAACAGACATCTGTTTGTCATTTGACTTGAACGTTCCCTGAACACGCCCGCTTTAGACCAAGCGTTGATATCATTATCGTAAAAACATCCGTGCATGAAAAGCGGGTACGGATGATCCGATCATCTTTGTGTGAATTTATCACCCGTTGCGACAAAAGCAAATACGTGCTTTCTTGATGGCGTGATGGCTCAGTCTCGCTCTTCCCCACGCCATCTAACACGTTCCACTATTTCAACAACAGGAATCTCTTCGTCTCACTGAATGTTCCTGCCTGGAGCCTGTAGAAATATGCTCCACTCGCGAACTTGCTTCCATTGAATTGAACGCTGTAACTTCCCGCCGCTCTTTGACCTTCAACCAGCGTTGCCACCTCTCTTCCCAGGACATCGAATATTTTCACGCTGACGAAAGCCCGCTTTGGAACGGAATAGTTTATGGTCGTTGTCGGGTTGAACGGATCCGGATAATTCTGGTACAGCCTGAAATTATCCACCGCGCCCGAATTGCCTCGGACTCCGGTCAAGCTTTGCGGACTGATCCAATGATACCATTTGGCGACGACTTGTTCCGCCGGCTTCGAACGGATCGACGGGGCCTTGTCAAGAGAATTCCAGTAGTTGTAGTTGAAACTGTAGACACCGGCAATCCAGTTCCTTTGCGTAAATACCTGGAGGAAGGCCTCATATGTATCCGCCTGTTCCTGCAAATCGATGGGTACGTTCGGGTCATCCGGGTTATAGTACAACTCCGTCTGCCAGTCCGGCTGATTTATGACCGTACCGTCGTAACTGGAAGCGGCGATCTGCGACAATAGGATTGGCTTTCCCCATTTTCCAGTTGCCTCATCGTACAGACCATCCAGCGCCGTGTTCAAGTTCGCTACCATTCCGGCTACCGTAGGACTTTTGGACGTACTCAATTGATAAGGCCAGAATGCCGAAATATTGAATTTAAGATAGTCCCCCTCGCTGTACAGGTTCAGATCGGGTCCCCACGGGGTAAATTCCACAGCAATCTTCCCGGTGTAGATCTGTCCGACATCATGCAATAGTTTTTGCGCGAGCGAGTCGACAATCGGGGCTTCCTGCTGTGACACGGACCACCTGCTCGGCCACATGCCGAAGGTTAGGACGTCGACTCCATAATCTTGAGCTATCTGTGCGTAATAGAGGATTATGGGGCGCCACTGTTCCTCATACGCCGTCCACCATTCATTTGTATGATAATCTGAAGAAGTATCGGTCGTATTCAATGCCCATGGAAAGGGATCCAAATAAACCTTCAGCCCGCGCTTCTTTGCCTCGGTGATAATCTTAATGAGATCCGCTTCGGGTGTACCGTTGTTTCCTTCCCTCTTTATTATGGGAGTGGGATAGAACTGGGTTATTTCCGGGACGGGATTATACTCCACGTATTTTGCTTTGCACTGAGACACAATTCTATCCAGAGTGGGAGCGACAGAATTGATGAAGTTATGGTCCCAGTAATCAGGCAATCCTATGCCGCATTGAAAGGTCGAGTCCGGCAGGTGTGCCGGCGGAGTGTGAATGTAATTGCTTGTATCTATATCGGGGATCTGCCCGTCGGTCGGCCACCATCTCCATTGTGTTATCGTGTCGGCCACGACGGCGTTATTGTCCTGAATGGTCGCCGCACGAAGCCCCTGGTCTTGCCCGTTTACGGCTTCGTCGGCGCCGTTATAAACATAATTCCGACAATATTTATAATGATACGTGGCCCCCACCGACAGCCAGCCGTTGTCGAACTGCAGTGTGGTTGACCAGGTACCCGCAGATGTGTTTGTCAAAGGGAATACAAATTGTTCGCCTGTAGGTTCGCGTTCCATCAGATAGACACATACTGTCTCGCCCTGCGGCAGGTCCGTCTCCAGTTTGACCTGAAAGGTGATTGAATCCGTCTGTGCAACCGCTGTGGATGTAAGCGCGGCAAGAAAAAGCGATAGACCGGAAAGAATACTTTTGACTTTCATTTCGAGCCCCGGATGATTTTAGTACGTGACGGTGTTTTGACTCAAGCGTCCTCCTCTAACACGGTGGACTCATCCTAATGCCGGTCTTACGGCGGGTAATCCCTTTCGGGAGCGTGAACCGGGAGGTTTGTATATATCGCGAACTTCATTGCCGGTCTATGTCCGGACTGTTCCGTCCGGTCCGCCTACGGCGGAAAATCTCTTGTGACGAACTGATCTCCTATCCGCTGCCCAAAATGCAATAAAAATATATTTGAATGTGCGGGGAAAGTCAACCACCTGGTAGTCGATCTGTGTGCCGATCCGCCGATGAGAGATAACATCGCACGGTAAGGCGTTCCTAATCGAACGGGAATAACCGATCGCGACCTTCTCCCCGGGGGAACCGCGCACCTTCGCCTCTCTGTTAAGATTGTGAATCCGACAGAGTCGGACCGCATCAAACATCCGCAGAGAGGAGATAAAGATGACCGAATATAGAAAGATCAAGAGGGTTTTCAGGAGCAGAGCGACACTTGAAGGTGCCGGGGTGCATCTGAAGCGCGCCTTCGGATTTCACGAAGTCAAGATGTTCGACCCGTTCCTGTTGCTCGACGACTTCAGGTCGAACAATCCCGAGCAGTACTTGAAGGGTTTTCCCTGGCACCCGCACAGGGGCATCGAGACGATCACATATGTGCTCAAAGGCGACGTGGAGCACGGCGACAGTATGGGAAACAAGGGAGTAATCTCCGCCGGCGACGTTCAATGGATGACTGCCGGGAGCGGCATCATTCACCAGGAGATGCCTAAGGGAGACAACGCCGGTGAAATGTATGGATTCCAGCTGTGGGCGAACCTGCCGAAGACGCACAAGATGATGGACCCGCGCTACCAGGAAGTGAAGAGCGGGCAGTTCCCTACCGTTACCAGAGAGAACGGGACGAAGATAAAGATAGTCGCGGGTGAAGTGGAGGGCGTGAAAGGGCCCGTCACCGACATAGTCATCACTCCGCAGTACCTGGACGTGACGATGCCTGCGAACGCGAGCTTCGACCTCCCCACTACGAAAGGGCACAAGGTCATCGCGTACGTGATCGATGGAAAAGGTTACTTCACGCGCGAGAAGGATCTATTCTCGTATGAAATAGAAGGCTCCGACGGGTCCGAGGCCGAAAGCACACAGATCATCGACAACGAGAGCCTCATACTCTTCGACGACGGCGAAGCGGTGGAGGTGAGCACCGCGGACGAACCGGTGAGATTCCTCCTCTTCTCGGGAAAGCCCATCGGCGAACCTATCGCATGGTACGGCCCGATCGTGATGAACCACGAGGGGGAGTTGAGGACGGCGTTCGAAGAGCTGGAAAGAGGGACTTTCGTAAAAGAGCACGCCGCGTAAGCGACCCGATGTAGGTCACATAGCCGAATTGAAAAGCCTCGCCTCCCGGCGTGGTTGTGAATTACGCGCGGATTGTTTAACATCTGACCAACGGGGGAGTGGAGACCCCCGCGGGATATCGTGACACAACAGAAAGGAGCATTCTACCATGAAGAAGATCCTATTAGGCTCTACGGCTCTCATCGGTGTTGTATTCCTTCTGGCGACCGCCGCAACGGCTCAGGAGATGAAGATGAAGGCGCAGAGCGGTCCGGCGGTGGAGCAGCTGAAACTCGGCACCTCGGTCCAGGACAGGGAAATCGTCGGACAGGATTCGACGTTCAACATGGGCGAGAAAGTCTATGCCTGGATGAGAGTGACCGGTGCGGCAAACGACTCGATAGTCGTGACCTGGAAGCACGCCGAAATTACGTACAGTACCACGATACACATCGGCAGCAATTCGTGGCGAACCTGGGCGTATAAGACGATGACAGCATCCGGGGAGTGGACGGTGACCGTGTCGACGCAGTCGGGCGACGTTCTGAAGAACGTCACTTTCACGGTCAAGTAGGAGTCGTTAGCTCATAGCTGATGGCTCATAGCAGCCAGGAGAGCGATCGGCTTTTTATATCCGGAAAGTATGTGTTTTGAGAGGTCACGGAGAGAACCCTGCTCCCCGCGGCCTCCTCGTTATCTGTGTGAAACAAGGGAGAGCTTCCCATGAAGATTCACACGGGCTGCTGCGGGTGGAGCTACCTTAACGCGGGCGAATTCCGGGACGAGATCACCCGCAAATACTCGTCCACACTGCAGGCGTACGCGGAGCTCTTCGACTCGGTCGAAATCAACTCCACCTTTTACAGGCTCCCCCGCATCAGCACCGCAGAGAAATGGCGCAAGGAAGCGGATGAAATCAATCCTGATTTTGAGTTCACAGTCAAAGCGTTCAAGGGGATAACGCATCTTCACCGGTTCGGCAAGAAACAGTCTCTCGACTCGTTCGGGGTGATCGGGGATGTTTGCTCCGCCCTTCGCGCGACACGCGTGCTTTTCCAGTCGCCGGCGAGTTTCAAACCGAGCGACGGCAACATCGAAAGCATGCGTCTGTTCTTCGAGACCATCGACCGCGGTGGGCTCACCGCGGTCTGGGAACCAAGAGGATCCTGGTACGAAAACCCGGGTATGATCGAGCGGGTCTGCATGGAAAACGGCCTCGTACACTGCGTCGATCCATTCAGGAACGAACAGCTCGTCACCGGCGCGACAGGAACGGTTTACTTCAGGCTTCACGGATTCGGAACGCCGACCATGTACAGGTACAATTTTTCAGATGAGGAGCTCCGGCGGCTGCGCGAGAAGATCGATTCGCTCCCGGGCCCGACAAAGGACGTCTACGTTTTCTTCAACAACGAGACATGCTACCGGAATGGAAGAACATTCAAGGGGATGATCGCCGGAGGAACGGCCTAGGGCTGCGGATTACCTGCCATTCGATCGAGATCCGACACGAAGCCGGCGATCTCCTTATCGTCGAACCCCTTCTCCCTTGCGGCCGACTCGAGTGTTCCCCAGATCGGCTCGCCGCAGGCTATGCACTTGATTCCTTTTTCCATGAGATAATTAACGGATGCGGGGAGCTCCGTAACAAGCTCTTCGATCGTGATTTGAGCGGTGACTCTTTCCATGCACTGTGTTTGATGCGAAGGAGCGCCGAGGGTTGCAGTGCTCCCTGCGGGAAATTTCGCGACTCCGCCAGAACATGCAACCAGCGCTCAAACCGGAACGAACTGCGCCGTGGCCGGTGATTGTCCGAGGAAGGTAGTCAATATGCTGGATCGGTTCGGCCTTGACAGAGGTCCGAGATCTGGCGACATTGAAAAAAGGGAGTATCAAATATGATACGGGTAGTAAGGACCAACTGCAGCGGAAGCATTGTCACGATCATTCTTTTCGCCCTGCTTACGACAGCAAGTGCACAGATTAGAGATGTGAAGACAGTATCCGGTCGCGCAACCGAACCATTATCATATTCCGACAGACGTTCGATGATCATCGCGGGAAACAAAATAAGGACGCGACTCTCAAACTTCGGGTCCATCGGCGGCCCCAAATCGTACAACAGCCCCAAGATCGAGTGGCCGGCTCTCAGCGGCAGAGAATACGGATACGAATTCGGACCCGTTGTCGGAGCCCGCATACAGAACATCTATGGTGATTCGGTATCGCTCATTGAGGACGGGATTCAGGATGGCGGGACCGGTAGATTCGAACCGGACGACAGTTTCGTGAACGCCTCCGATATGAACGGTTTCGCATCGAGCATCGATCCTTTCTCATGGCCCCTCGGTTGGAAGACTTGGGCAGGCGACAGTGCCTATCCAGAATCAGACAGCACGCCGGCAAATCTGAAAACGATGTACGTAATGACGGATCAAGATACAACTCCCGGCTATGGAAATAACGACTCGCTGGAACAGCTTACGCCCGGCATGAAGGGCCTGGGGGTTCAGATCACTGCCAGGACCTACCGGTACTCGGACTCGGCGCTTCAGGACATCCTGTTTCTCACATATGTCCTCAAGAACATTAACACCAAGCCTATACCAAATGCATTCTTCGGATTCTTCAGCGATGGAAGCGTAGGAGGAAGTGACAATTTCGAAAACAACACCACGCGGACTGATCTGATCGACTCAGGTATAGTGTACTCGTTTGCGACTAATGGCAAAGGGAGTGCAACCATTCCTGCGTGGAATGGAGTCATACCGGGATGGCTTGGCGAAGTCGTCCTGGAAACTCCGAGTGGAGACGCGGGCAATCTTCCGGGAGTCACCAGCTGTTATGTTGTGCACTACGGAAATCTTCTCAATTCCCAGGATAGTCTAGTTTACCAAATTGCGTTCAGACCGAGAAGACCGCTCAGTAACCTTACCTATCCACCCGACACCTATGACGGGGACTCGGTTTGGTGGCTGTCGTCAGGACCGTTCACCCTGCAGCCCGGACAGGCAAAGCGATTCGAGTTGGCAATTGCAGTAGCGGCTGATTCCGCCCATCTAATGGATGATCTCAAAGTTGCTGCAAGACTGAAGGCAAATGGCTATATCACGACCGGACTCACGGTGCTAAACCGGCCGCTGCTCCCTGCAGATTTTTCTCTTCGGCAGAATTATCCTAACCCGTTCAACCCGACTACCGTCATCAGCTATCAACTGTCGGCTTTGGCACATGTCACGTTGAAGGTGTATGATATCCTCGGCAGGTCGGTGGCTACTCTAGCTGACGGTGTTCAGTCGCCCGGTGTACACAGCGTTGTGTTTGACGGATCGAGGTTAGCAAGCGGAGTATACTTCTACCACATCGTCACGGGGAACAATGTCCAGACCAGGAAAATGGTACTGATGAAGTAGGTTGTTTTATAGATCGGATATCCCCGGAAGGCGGCACTTACTCGGTGCCGCTTTCTTTTTTCCAGGCCCTCGCAGCTGTTCCGGATGAAGCTTCTCTGCCAAGACTTTACTTACTCCCACTCATTCTGCTTTTCTTTCAGCTCAAATTCCTCGGGGATATGTGACTATCGTCATATGTCTTCCTCGGTGTATTGCTTTACCTTGACAAAAGAATAGAGGAACATAGCCCGGGCACAGTAAACGGAGAGGGCATCATGAGGAGAAAAAATGAAGGGTTCTGCGCCGCTATCGGGTCAACGTGATAAGAAGGAGAGAGATGCTTAACGGCATAGTCAGTCCATGCGGGTTTACGTTTAGACGTCCTGACAAACGTACATCCAGTGCGGCCTGTCCGTCCACAGAACAGATCGCCGCAATTATTCCGCCGGGAAACCCAATCAGAATTTAGGGTTAGTTACATCAAGGCTTTTGCACGTAAGGCCGGTTGAACCGGCTTCACGGCACGCATTGCCATTTCGTGCGCCGCACGATTGGCAGATTTTTGTCAAGAACTAATAAATAGGAGGAGAGATGATCCATCTCAACAACATCAGGCCGGCTCATTTATACCGGCTCACAACAAGCATCGCACTGATGCTCGTTCTAACATTTGGGGCAGCATCCGCTCAGTCTTCGGTTTCCATCCGGTCAATTTTGAACCCGGACGGAACCATCAAGGCGAATGCTTCCAACGGGAGCTTCAATACAAAGGGGTATACGATGGTCCTGTCTAAGGACGGCACCCCCCGGTTCCGGAAGGTCTCTTCAGATCCGAACGACGTCAACTGGGATGACTCGTTCATAGTCCGGGGCGTCGGCGGCTTTCTGTACACGGTCGCAATAAACGGGAATTATCTGTATGTCGGCGGATCTTTCAGTGCAGTCGGAAACGTCATCGCCAACAACATCGCGAAGTTCGACCTGACGGCCAAGACGTGGTCTCCTGTCGATAGTGCGGGTGTCGGCACCGACGGAACCGTTTACTGCATTACTTTCGAAGGAAGCGACGTCTATGTCGGAGGTTCATTCACGACCGCAGGCCCGACCACGGCAGATTTCATAGCCAAGTGGAATTCCACATCAGGCTGGTCATCGCTGGGAACCGGGCTGAACGGAGCTCCGCTGTCAATGCTGTATTCGGGCGGAAACCTTTATGTCACCGGGCAGTTCACGCAAGCCGGCGGTAGTCCCGCGAATCACATAGCAAAATGGGACGGCAGTGCGTGGTCCGCGCTAGGCACCGGACTGAACAGCCAGGGTGATTTCGGCCTGGTTACGGTCGGCGGCAATCTCTACGTAGGCGGCACGTTCACGACGGCGGGTGGAACCACCGTGGACCACATAGCCAGTTGGAACGGCACGATCTGGTCCGCACTCGGTTCCGGCACGCCGGGGACTAACGGCGAGGTTGTTGACATCGCAGTGTGCGGAGATAGTGTGTTGTATGTTGGCGGAAACTTCACGCAAGCGGGCGGCTCTCCCGCCAGTTACGTCGCAAAATACAGCATAGCCACAGACTCATGGTCGGCACTCGGAGGTGGCGTCAACGGCGTTGCCTACGGCTTGTCGGTCGACGGCGACAATCTCTATGTCAGCGGTGGGTTCTCGACCGCGGGAATAGTCTCCGCAAGTAATGTTGCGAAATGGACAATAAGTAGCTCCTCATGGTCGGCACTCGGCGCCGGGGTCAATAGCTACGCTTACAGCGTTATGGCAACAGGAGGCATCGTGTACGTCGGAGGCTTCTTCACCGAGGCAGGCACTTCAAGTGCATACGCGGTGGCGTCCTGGGACGGCACGAACTGGAGCGCTCTCACCCCCAGCGGCGGAAACGGAAGTGTCGGCGGCAGCGTCAATGCAATTGCCGTGCGTGGAGACAGCGTCTTTGTGGGAGGAAGCTTCCCGACGGCAGGGACTTCACCGGCACTTAACATAGCTGTCTGGGACAAAGCAACAGGACAATGGTCTGCACTCGATAATACCCCAAATGCCGAAGGAGTAGACGGCTCAGTTTACTCAATATTGCCCACCGCTACAGGCGATGTCTACATCGCGGGCAGTTTCACTCATGCCGGAACTACTCCCGCCAACTACATAGTCAAATGGAATCCCTCTGCGGGCTGGTCCGCTCTCGGATCGGGCACCGATGGCACCGTATACGGCATGGCGATGGTCAGCTCGAATCTATACATTTGCGGCTCTTTCACCCATGCGGGTGGAAGCGCGGCAAACTATGCCGCACAGTGGAACGGCACAACCTGGTCGGCACTGGGTACCGGCCTCTCGACCAGCGGCAGGGCGATAGTCCTGGCGGGAGGAAAGATATATGTCGGCGGGAATTTCACAACTGCCGGAGGTAACACGGTAAACCATATAGCCTCGTGGGACGGTTCCAGCTGGGCCGCCCTCGGAACCACGCCCGGCACGGACAACGTCGTCTACGCGATTGGGGTCCGCGGAGATACCGCTTTGTATGCCGGAGGCACTTTTGCAAACGCAGGCGGTTCACCCGCGAGCGGTATCGCCAAGTACAGCATCGCCGGTGACAGTTGGTCGACACTATCCGGAGGGGTGGGAAGTTCAAACGACGTCCGCTCCGTTGTAGTGAGCGGAGATACGATCTACGTGGGCGGAAACTTCTCCACCGCGGGCCTGCTGACCGCAAATTCCATTGCCGTGTGGAATGTCTCCTCCAAGACATGGTCCACGGTCGGAAGCGGAACCGATGGCGGAGTACGCGCCATCGCGACCGGCATGAATGAAGATCTTTATGTAGGTGGATTATTCAACCTGGCGGGAGGGAAGCCTTCTTACAGGTTCGCTCGCTACAATCCCAATCTGACGCCGGTCAATGAACCCCCTGCGACGCCGAAGAGCTTTGCCCTGGCACAGAACTATCCTAATCCCTTCAACCCGTCGACAGTTATCAGCTACCAGCTTTCGGCTGTCGGACACGTGACGTTGAGGGTGTACGATATCCTCGGCAGATCCGTAGCTACTCTGGTCGATGGCGTGCAGTCGCCGGGTGCTCACAGCGTCGTGTTTGACGGATCGAGGTTTGCAAGCGGCGTGTACTTCTACAGGATACAGACCGGGAGTTACGTCCGCACCAGAAAAATGGTGCTGATGAAATAAGCTCGAGGTCTCGTATTTCAAAACTCGAAAGGCGGCATCACCCGGTGCCGCCTTTCTTTTATTCAAATCAATGCTACTTCAAATCAATCCTTATCCCCGCGTTCACTACCCTTCCTTCGAGCGGCGCCCAGACGTCGGCAAACTCCGGGTTGTCAACCGACCCCGAAAATACCGGCGCGTAATTAGCCTGCTTGTAGTTGAAGAAGTTCTCCGCTGCGACGAAGAATGTGAAGTCGTGATATGATTTTTCCAGGAGCAGATCCATTATCCAGTATCCCGGCGATCTCGACCCGCCGTGCAGAAGCTGCGGCCCGGTGTATCGCAGCTCGATCCCCGCCTCCCCAAAACCCTCAAGGTCGTAAGCGATATCTGTCACGAACCTGTTCCGCGGCGTCAAATAGAGCTCTCCCTGATATCCGGCGGAACTGTTCTCCGCATCGGTATAGGTATAGCCGATGTAGGCTTGCAGGTCGGCATAGGTCAACTTCACGTCGGTCTCCGTCCCGCGGCTGGACAAGTATCCATCCGCATTTATCATTGACAGGAATAGCCGGGCCGAAACCGGAAGGAGCGCGAACGGGTGGTTCACGCGGGTATAGAAGAACGCCTGGTCGATGCTGAGTGAAAGTTCCTCGAAGAGAATAGCATTATATGTGACGTCCACCTCGCCTCCGACCGATTTTTCAGGAACCATGTTGCCGCTTGTCGGAAGGATCTGGTAGACCGCGTACGGGTCCGACTGGTCGGAAAAAATCGTCGGGATTTTATATCCCATCCCCGCGCTTGCTCTGAGTCCGACTTCTTCGCTCAGCCTGTAAACGGCCCCTATCCTCGAAAGGACTTGGAGCCCGTACCCTTTCGGCTTGTCGATTCTCAACCCTGTCTCGACCGTAAAGGGCGGCGCAATGCGCCAGTCGTCCTGTCCGAACATTCCAACCGTCCATCTTGAGTAACTCCTGTCCGGTCCGTAGGTCGGATGGTTTTCAGTGAAGCGGTCGCTCGTGGCATTCAGCCCGCCGGTAAGCGTATGTTCCACGGTATGTGATTGCAGCGTCAGCTCCGTATAACTCGTCCATTGCGTCCCGGAGAAACCGAGAGATTCGAGGGAGTTGTTCAGCGAGAAGTAGCCAAGGCTGTTTTTCAACGTGACCGATATTCCGCCGAGCGTCGAATTCAGCTCGAGCTGCGTGTATGTCCTGTCCGACTTGTTCTTCTCGAGGTACGGATGTTCGCTGCTGGCACCGGAACCCAGAGCCGTCATGTCGCCGCCCTCGAGATCCTCAAAGCCGGTAGACAACCCTAACATTATTCTCGTGTTATCGCTCGGCGAATAAAATATTTTCGGGTTAATGACATACGATGTCTTCTTCGGCACATCGGAGAATCCGCTTCCGTCGGCGTCGTAAGCGGAATGTGAATTTCCGTTCAGCGTCAACGTCACGCCGAGCCTGTCGTCGTATTGTCTCGAATAGAACAGGCCGGCGTCGATACCGCGGTCGCTCTCCCCATTCAGAAGGATAGTTGTCTCCCCTTTCGGGTCGGGGGTCTTCGAGATAAGGTTTATCAGCCCGGCTATCGCGCCCCCTCCGTAAAGTGAAGACGAAGGGCCTTTGATAATCTCGACTCGTTTCAGATCAAGCGGCGGGATTTGGGTAACACTGAGGCCGGAGGACAACCCGCCATAAAGGGGGAAACCGTCTTTGAGTATTTGCGTGTAGCTTCCGTCCAAACCCTGCATCTTCACGCTGACATAATTGGACACCGCCGATGTCCGGAGCACCTGGATTCCCGTCGACTCCAGGAACAGTTCGGATATGCTGGACGGGTGGTCGATCATTGTTTCGCGGATGTCGTCCTCGCCCTTGACCTCGATGCGGACCGGTGCGTCATAAAGATGGTAACTCGTCCGGGCACTCGTGACCGTCACCCCCTCCATCGTCACGTTGGATTCTATGAGTGTTGCTACTACCGTGTCGACGCTCAGCGGGAAGCGCAGCCTTGAGCTCCGCTTCAAGTACCCGACAGAAGAGAACACGACCGTGTGCCACCCGTCGGGTATTCCGGGAACCACTACCGTACCGTCGATGCCGGTTGTGCCTCCTATCGTCGTTCCCTCAACGAGCACGTTCGCCCCGGCGATGGGTTTCCCCGTCGCACTGTCGAGTACGCTGGCGACCATTCGGCTCTGGGCTTCAGCTGTGGTAACCAACGAGAGAAAAATCGGGAAAAGTAAAAGATATCTCTTCATTCCGTCCCTGCAATGTGCTTGTCAAACAAATTACGCGGGCGAGATGAAATTCCCGTGAACAGGAAGGGTGTCGCAGGGGATGCCAAGCCGGACAGGTTTGAGTCGGCGCGCGGAGCAATATCCGGTACTACTTGATCAATACCATCTTCATTATACCGGTGAAATTACCCGCACTCATGCGGCAGAAGTATATTCCGCTCGGCAATCCCCGCCCGTCGAAGTTCACCTTGTAGCTCCCCGGTCGCTTCAGCCCGTCGACAAGCGTGGCCACTTTTCTGCCGAGTATGTCGTAAACAATAACGGTCGCGTGGCTGACCGCCGAAAGCTGAAAGTCGATCGCCGTTGTAGGGTTGAATGGATTCGGGAAATTCTGAGACAGAGTGAATCGACCTGGAACGGGTGAGGGTCCATCGCTGACCGAGAGGAACGAACGGAAGTCGACCACGTATGCATCGACGCTGGAATCGGAAGCGACGTCTTCCCTCCAGTTGCTGCCGAAGATCATCCGCATTCCGTCCCTGCTCACGGTCGCGTGCGGCTCAGCCCAGTAGTTGCTGTTGTCCCGGTCGGGTGTCGATGGAGAAAAGCGCCTGCTGTGGTGATGGGCGATCCGCTGCACGTCGCCGCTCCCGTCCATTTTTAACGCGAAGACCTCGTCTTCGAACGGAAACCATGAGAGGCTGTCGTCGGACAGGCGGCCTTCCGCATCGAACGTGCTGATGAAGCACCATTCGCGCCTCGACTCGTTCCTGCAGGAGATGTGCATATCAAAGTATACCGAGACCTGAATCAGATCGGTGGAGGACCCGTCGGCGAGATTGAGTTTCTTGACGATCCCGCAATTGAGGTCGGAATCATAGTAATCCATGACGAGCACTTCGTTCCCCTGCGCATCGATCCCGAGATCGCTGTGGCCGGCACCGAGTCCCTTCTGCCAGATGAAATTCAGATTCCGGTCGTAAACCTCGATCCCCTGGTACCTGCCCGTGTCCATCGTCGCGTAATCGACGACGATGTAATTCCCAAGCGGAGAAATCGAGACCCAGTCGAAATCAGACAAAGTGGAGGGAAGCGCCATCTTTGATATTACGCTGTCCAGGAGGAGATCGTAGACAACAATGTCTTTGAAATGCGTGTCGGTGTCGTAAGTCTGCCCGACGAAAGCATAATACCTCCCGTCGAGTGACATGTTCCCTTCTCCGCGCGTATTTGCCCACGTATAGCCGTCAAAAGTATGTACCGGCGCGCTCGTTTCCGTTCCGGTATCATACGAATAGAGAACATTGTCTGCGCTGTAATAAATGAGAGACGGGTCCGTTGGATGCCAGAAGACGTCCTCGCCGCCTACCGCGTCCAGTGTCTTCAGAAATGTGTAGGTTGTCCCGTCATAGAGGCGCGCTGTTCCGTCTCCCGTGAAAAGAAGAAGGCGCGACTGGTCCGAATTCCAGGCCTGTCTCTTAGAGTACTGCGGGACGATACTGGCGATGCCGGCGCTGCGCGCGTCGGTGAGCCTGCGGACTTCAGTGCCGAATTTCGGGTCCGCAAACACCACTCCTGCCGCGGGCTTCGCCATGCTCGGCTGAAAGACGGGATCGTGGTTGGTAACCCACTGCCCGTGGGAGATGCCGGTATACATGAAGGACTCCAGGATGATGAATAGTCCCGCGACAAAGCTCGATGTGAGCCGTTCGGATTCACGGTTGTTCATCGTTTCTCCTATTTGAGCAGGATGAGCTTGCCTGATGCGCTTGCGCCGCCGGCGATAACCCTGTAGAAATAAACTCCGCTCGCGACGGCCGTACCATGATCGTCTTTTCCGTCCCAGCAGACGGTGTAGTTACCCGCCGGGAGCTCGCCCGAAACGAGCCGCTTCACAACCTGCCCGGTCACATTATACACCGCGACTTCCGTCATGACACGGGAAAGCGCGGCCGGTATCGTGAAGGCAATCGTCGTCGTTGAGTTGAAGGGGTTCGGGTAGTTCTGGGCGAGTTCAAGAGTTGACGGCAGCGGCCCGGGTACGCCGGGCCCCTTGACCGCAGTGAGAAGCGATGCTCCCTCTCCCCGCGACATGCCGGACGTGTTGGCGAGATACAGGTTAACGAACGACGGCCGCAGCGACGGCGAAAGAGCGTATGCGGTCACCCATTCTTCGTCGGTGAGACGCTTGAACCCAGTGCTGAGGTGCTGGTAGTAGCTCATCACCGGACCTACGAATGCAGTCAACTTTCCGCCGGGAAGCGGCGTCACGACCACGGCCATGTTGATCGGGCCCGTACCGACATGAAGCACCCAGCCGACAAGAGCGCCCATTTCATCCGTGGGCGAGGTGTGTATGTCCGCGACGACCATGTCCGAATCAAGCACGGACTTTGTCCCGTAGAAGAGCCTCGTATACCAACCGTCGTATACGACTCCGCACATCGGAGTGTCGTAGAGTATCGTCTTGAGGAACATTTTCTCAGCGGCCGAGAGCGGCGTGCCCGACAATTCTTTCCTGGAAATCGAGCCGAGAGTGTCCGCGACGTTTTTCAAATAAGCGAAATAGTATGCGGCTCCGATGCGATCCAGCGGAGGCTGCTCGAACCTTGACTTGACCATCTCCGCGTACGCCCCGATCGCATCGTAAAATTCCGGCACCGGTTCCACATAACCTTCCGGATACGAGCAAATGACGCCAGCCGAGTAAGATTGTTTCGCGTAGAGGAGGTTGTCGTGCCTTAGCTGCGCCCATGAAGCCAGTTGCGTGTTCATTTTCTCCTGCCACCACGCCGCCGTCTGCATGAACGCCGGCAGCTTGCTCCGGTCGGACGGCGGATTGAGCGACCTGATCGCCTCGAGCCACGCGTTGTATATCGACACGCGCCAGAAATCGTCGCCGTAGGAATCTACAAGGTACCGAAGCGCGGCAAGGTTCGGAGCATACTCATATTGCTCAAGTTCCGGTTGGAGCAGCTGGGCCGCGGCGTCGTTGCCAGTCGCGAAGAGAACGTCGAGCGGCGACGGGAGCATCCTTCTTGTCGGGACCTTATCATAGACCACATTCCCCGTCACGTAGGAGTCGACGATGAAGCGCTGCCCGAGTAAGAGGAACGCGGAAGCCGGCTGGACCTTCTCCACATCGAATGGGTCCGAATAGAGTATCTGCGAGAGGATCCTCTGAAATGCGAAAGGCTTGGACGCCAAAGTATCGCGAAACGCCTTCCAGCGCAGTGTGTCGAGCAGATCGCTCGCATCCCCAAGCCCGATCTCATCGGTGATCGTGCCAACATTCCCGAGCGTGATGTTGTCTGACTCGCCGACGAAGAACTTAATGATGCTGTCCATGTCGTCGAGGATGCGGAAGGAATAGCTCGTGTCGGCGAGCTCGTGTATCAGGACGGCATCTATCGTTTGCCTTTGGATATCCGCGTCGGAAGGCTTGGGATCCGCAGAGACCGGTGCTGTCAGATAAATCTCTATCCTCCCCAGCCACATCATCGCTTTGAAGTACCTTCCCAGTTCGGGCGACTGCGTGTAATGTCCCCGTATTGTGAACTGGCTGAAATCTATCTTTCTTCGGACAGATGCAAACAACGGGTATTCGACCGCGTTCTCATCTGCGATTAACCCGAGAAGTGTATCGACCATCCCGGTGTTATCACCGAAGAGCGGCCCCGTTATGCTTCCCAAGAGAACCCGCGGCACGGTGAGATAGACGTCCACATCGTTCAGCATCCGGGTCATTTCAGGATGCGATGCGTACTTACTCGCCAGAAGCGGCAAGGCCTCGTGAAGTCCGGCAAGAAGTGTGTCAAGCTTCGGGATGAGGATCTGCGCCTCTACGGTCATGAGGATGTCGTCGTAAGACATGTGTATCGTGTGGAGGATCGCATCCGTCGACACGAACACCGGAAGATCGTTATGATAAACGTCGCCCAGCGCACTGCCGAATGACCCGTAGCTCAGGCGCTCCGTCACGACGAAGCCGTTCGCGGCAATCATAGACTTTTCGTCGCCTGTGAGCGAAAGCTTCTCGCAAACGCTGTCGAAGTATGCTGCCGAGTAGACGTCGGTAGGCGCCTTCGCCTTGAACAATCCGGCCGGGTGGAGCGAAAGCAGCTCCGCCGCTGTCATGTCCTTGCTGGAATTAAGGAAAGCCTTGTAGGCGTTTACATCGAATTGCTGACTCTGCTGGGCGAACCCTATGCCCGCAAATAGCCCGAAGAGAAAGGCCAGAGACGATATGCACGACTTCTTCATCGTCGCACCTCCCTTATTACTGCACCGGAAATTTAGTCGCTGGTAAAATGGATTGCAACTCCAGGATGCCGCATGGAGAATCGTCATCTTGAATTTCGCCTTTACTGTCGCTAAACTCTCATCGGATTCCGGTCCCATTTGATCATCCTCACGGGAGTCGCCAGATGAAAATCAGTATGATAGACGCAGGCAAGTACTTCAAGGGGTTGCTGCTCCTCATAAGAAAGGACCACAAGGTGACGGAAACCGAGATCGCCCTGATCGCACGAGTCGGCAAGCAGCTCGGTTTCGAGAAAGAGTTCTGCGATACGGCCGTTCAGGAAATTCTGAAGAACCGGTACATCGAAGATTCCCCTCCGGAGTTCTCTTCAAAAGAGCTTGCCATGATGTTCATCAGGGACGGACTTGTGGTTGCTTTGTCGGATAAACACTTCGACCACAAGGAAGAGAAATGGCTGAAGTCGGTAGCGGACAAAAACGGCATAGACACGTCCTGGCTGAGGAAGGAAATCAAGAATACTCTTGACCGGGAAGACATCGGGACCCACCTGGAAGCAGACGATCTGACGGTAGAGTAGTCTGCCGGTCCCGACACGGATCCGGCGAAAACCCGGCCGAACGGGAACGATATATTCATTCGGAGCGGTTAGACTATGTAATGCTTCCCGGAAGAAAATCAGGAGAAACCGTGGGCCCGCAGGCGGTCGTCTTGACACCTGGAGTTGCGTGTGACGGCCGGCTTGTGACAGCCCGACCCCGGCGATGCGTGGGACCGTCCAGCGCCCCCTACCAGGGAAGGCTGTCCGGATAATGAGTAAAGGGCGGATGGAAGCTTTCAGCGACGGAGTCCTTGCGATCATTATCACCATAATGGTTCTCGGTCTTGCCGCACCGCGCGGCGACACGCCGAAAGCCCTGGTTCCGCTGATCCCGGTCTTTCTCAGCTACGTGCTCAGCTTTCTCAACCTCGGCATTTACTGGAACAATCACCACCACCTCCTGCAAGCCGTTAATCGGGTTGACGGGCACGTCCTGTGGGCAAACCTCCATCTTCTCTTCTGGCTTTCGCTATTCCCTTTCGCGACTGCCTGGATGGGTGAGAACAGCTTTGCGCCCTGGCCCGTCGCGGTGTACGGTATTATCCTGCTCCTTGCCGCAGTCGCCTATTTCATACTGGCAAAGTCGCTCGTCGGTCTTCACGGCCGGGATTCTGTCATCGCGAAAGCCCTCGGAAAGAATTTCAAGGGGAGGATATCCGTCGTCATCTATCTTGCCGCTATCGTATCCTGTCTCTTCACCCAATGGATCGCGTGCGCGCTGTACGTGTTCGTCGCGGTAATGTGGCTGATACCCGACCGACGCATTGAAAGGACGCTCGCAGGGTGATCGCCTGCGGATACCTTTCAAGCATTTCAGCGTCAAGTGAAGCGAAGACGAAGAGGCTAAGAAAGATTTTCCCCGAGGACTGTCTGCGGAAAAGATTTATGGGTTAAATTAAGTGAGTACCAGGAGACCAATTAAGAAGAAAGGTAAATCACCGGCGCAACCATGATAAAGAGAATCTGTATCTACTGTGCTTCAAGCAGCAAAATCGACGAGTCATACTTCGACGCGGCGGAGAAACTCGCCGTTCAGCTGGTAACTCACAATGTTACCGTGGTCTACGGAGGCGGCGCTGCCGGGCTGATGGGTCGCATCGCGGACACCGTGATCAAACACGGCGGCCGCGTCGTCGGGGTAATTCCGAAATTCATGACCGAGGTCGAGTGGCAGCATAAGGAAGTCGAGGAGATACACGTCGTGTCCGATATGCACGAGCGAAAGAAGAAGCTTCTTGAAGGAACGGACGCGGTGATCGCCCTTCCCGGCGGAAGCGGCACGTTCGAAGAACTCCTGGAGGCCATCTCCCTCAAACGGCTCGGGCTCTATACGAGGCCGATCGTTATTCTGAACACCAACGGGTACTATGCCCCGCTTATGGAGATGCTCGAGAAGAGCATTCGCGAGAATTTCATGGCGGAGACGCACCGGGAGATGTGGACGGTCGTCTCCGAGCCCGCTGACGTAATCAAGGCAATCGAGAGCTCACCTGAGTGGTCGGCCGACGCAATATCGTTCGCAGCAGTCAAGTAACATGTCCCAGGGGCCAAACGCGAAGCTCCAAACGAGTCCCAACGATTTAATTAGTCAAACAACGTAGCGACAACGGTGCGACTCTCCGATGACGACACCCAACATCGCCCGCCTGCGTCTGGTCAATCAGCTTCTCTTGCGACATGGCGCAAGGGCTCCCGCAGACATAGTAAGACATCTCTGCGGCATACAGGGCCAGGATTATTCGGGCGGCGAGTGGTCGATCGGGCTCAGGCTGCCGGGCTCGAAGCTGACGGATATTAAGAAAGCGATTTCCGACGGAAAGATCGTCCGCACGTGGGCTATGCGGGGGACGCTCCATTTTCTTGCCCGGACAGACGTACGCTGGGTCCTCGAGCTCCTTGCACCCGGAATAATCTTGCGCCTCGCGCGGCGCTACAGAGATCTGGACCTGGACTCCGCCACATTCAAAAAGGCCGAATCAAGTCTCGCGAAAGCCTTGGATGGTAACAGACATCTCACACGCGGCGAACTTAAAGTGATAATCGAAAAGAACGGTATTTCGTGCGAAGGACAGCGGATGATTTTCATTCTGCACCGCGCTTCACTTGACAGAGTCATTTGCTTCGGTGTGACGCGCGGAAAGGAACACACTCACGCGTCGTTTGATGAATGGGTGCCGACAAAGAAACGGATCGGTCGGGAAGAATCTCTGGCCGAACTCACGCGTCGTTACTTCACAAGCCACGGTCCGGCAACGTTGCAGGATTACATGTGGTGGTCGGGACTCGCCGCGACAGACGCAAAGATCGGTTTGGAATCTGTCAGGCAGGAATTAGTCCAGATGGTTATCGCCGACAAGACATACTGGATGTCGGCGGAAATGGAATTCCCAAAATCGACCTCTCCTGTTGTCTGTCTGCTTCCTCCGTTTGATGAGTACCTTTTGGGCTACAAGGAGCGAGGCGCTTCTATTGATGCGGCTGTCTCGAAACGATTGAGGAACGGCGGAATGCCAGACGCAACCGTCATGATCGACGGACGGATTGTCGGCAAATGGAACGCGACATTTAAGAATGACAGCGTTGTGTTAGAAGCGAGAAGCTTCCGGAAATTCACGAAGGAAGAAGAGCAAGCCGTGGAGAATGCGGTGAATAGATACGCCGAGTTTGTCGGAAAGAAACTAGACTGGAGTAGATCATTGTCATGTTGATCGTCAAGACAGATTTCGGGATCGAGTCGGCCACCCGAGCGTACATAAAAACTTGTGACAGAGCGCGGCCGCCGGTCAGGTTGTGCCCATGTTTGTGAATAATAGACTTCAAATATATTCTCGTCTTCTTCTGAGGGTTGTTGTTTGCGCGCTGGTGCCGTCCGGTACATCAAGCACTCAAGAAACTACTCCCACCGGAAGAATCTGATTGTGATGATGCTGGCAAAGATTGCCCAACCAGCCAACAGGCCCAGCCGCCATAGGTCTTCTATGGGGACTCCATAGACGATATCCCTCAGCATCGTATTCAGCGGCGTAAGCGGGAGGACTCTGGCGATCGGCTGGAGCCAGGCAGGTAATATTGCTATCGGCAGGAACAACTCGGAAAGCATGAGCAGTGGTGTAAACAGGGACCAGATAATAATACTGGCTGCGCGAAATGAGGGGGCGATACTGCCGATGGCGCTGCCTATGGCGAGGAAGGTGATCATGCCAAAGAATGTCATCCCCGCAAAAGCCGCCCACGAGCCGAGGACCTGTATGTCGAAGAAGATCCTGCCGACCACGAACAGAAGGAACACCCCCGCGATGACGAAGACCAAATTGCTGATGGAGTAGCTCAAAGCCAGTGTTGAGATCTTCACCGGGGTTGCCCGCAGCCTCTTGAGGACGCCGGTCTCCCTGTAGGTGGTCATGGTCATAGGCACACCGATGAAAGAAGCGCTGAGAATAACAATCCCGATCGCCCCGGGGAGCAGAAAACTGGCGTAATTCAACCCCGCATAGCCAGAACCGGGTATGGGCTGCCTGAAGATTACGGCATTGAACACCAGCCAGAGTGCGGGGAAGGCAAGTGACCAGAAGACCATCATCGGGTCCCTCAGATTGAGTTTGAACTCCGTCCAGGCAAGCTGCAGCAGGCTTCTCATTCTCTTAACTCCCTTCCCGTAAGAGTAAGAAATACGTCATCCATATTGGGAAGCTCAGTACGTATGTTGCCTATCCGTAACTTCTGCGCATCTGCGAACCTGAGCAGTTCCTGGAGAGCCACACTATCGTCGCGAGTGTACAGGACAAAACCACCCTCAGCCTCTTCCACCCTGTTTACGGCCGACAGCCCGTTGAATCCGGCTGCGGTTGCTTCTTTACCTTCTACGCTGAAGAGCACCTTTGACTCGGCACCCAGATTTCTGACAAGGTTCCGGGGGGGGTCGAGCGCAATCACCTTCCCGTAGTCAATGACTCCCACCCGGTCGCACAGCTCCTCGGCTTCCTCCATATAATGAGTGGTGAGGAAAATGGTTTTGCCCTGCCCTTGTATTTCTCTCACCAACTCCCACATGTTGCGTCGCGCTTGAGGATCCAGACCGGTAGTAAGCTCATCGAAAAAAAGCAACGACGGATCGTTTACCAGAGACAAGGCTATAGCCACCCTTTGTTTCTGCCCTCCGGAGAGCGTCCTGAATCGACTGTCTGCCTTGTCTTCCAGGGACAGGGTTCTGAGGAGTCCTTCAGGATTGTAGAGAGGCCGCCTGTATAGACTGGCAAAGAGCTTCATGGCCTCCTTGACCTTGATATTGGGCTGGATAGAAGTTGTCTGGAGCTGAACGCCTATCTATCTTCTCCTTGAATTCATCAGCCTCCTTGGTTGGGTCTAGCCCAAGTATCCTGATAGAACCGCTGTCCGGCGTCCTCAGGCTTTCGAGCATCTCGATGAGGGTCGTCTTGCCAGCCCCGTTCGGCCCCACCAGCCCGAATATCTCTCCCTCTTCGATACTGAGGCTGACGTCATTGACGGCGACAACATCCCCGTATCGCTTGACGAGGTGTTCGCATTCAAAGATGGCACCCATATTAGATCTCGCTATTTCAGACGTTCCTCTATATGTAGAAGAAAGCCCAATGTCCAAGCTCAGCGACCGGCGCTCGCAGCGCCCGTGCGCCGATGCTGACGATGTCGTATGGGCAGTGACTCACAAACACAATCGCTCAGGGCCGGTTCACTGAAGCGCACTTCCAGTCCTTATAGGAGATGATATCGGTCAGTCCGATCCTCCTTGCGCAGCGAGTCTCACCACGTCTCAATCGCACCAATATCACAGCCGATGAGGTCGCTGAAGTTCTTTGCCGCCCACCCGCGATACCACTCCTGGTCTTTGGTAGAATCGAGCCAGGCGTAGTTGAAGCAGAACTTCCCGTCTCTCGCGATCAGTTGCGTATAGAGATCGTAGATGACCATCCATTTGAAATAAGCAGCGACCACGCGTTCCAGTCCGGCAGGATCAGCGCCGTCTTGCGGAGTGTATCTCACGGGGCTCTTCATACCATATGAGACGAACGGTGGTGCATGACGCCGGAGCAACATTTTTGCAGAATCAAAACTCTCTCGCGACTTACGACCCAGGAGTGCGAAATGCCACGCCGGCCAGCAGAAAATCTCCGGATGCATCGACTTGTCCTCCATGAGAAGTAAATGTTTGAGGAACGTGTAGCGTATCGGCATGCTCCCCGCGCTGTTGGGTTCGAACTTGCAGCTTCCCGTGAAATCCTTCTTGAGGGCTGCGACTGACGGCATCCGTGCTGCAAGCTCGACGATTGTCCGGGCGGTCTCGCGGGGCGTCTTCACACCCATGACGCTGCATATCGCTTGCGAAACCTTGTCGTATGCGCCGCCGTCTAATGGCCTGACCTCACCGCACAGCCTCCGGCAAAGATCGTGTTGATGGCCAAGAATCTCGCATCCCTGCAGGAACCGAATGCCCGGGCTGATCTCGAAGAGTAATCCGCGGTAGTTAACCATCTCGTCCGGGTATCCGGCACTCGGGTTAAGCGAGATATCACAGAGGATGAGGAACAGGTTTGCCTCACCGCCTGTTGGGCGTGAGGGAAATTCAAGCCCCGTGGCCTCGCAGAAGTATACCAATGCCTGCATGTACTCATCCCCTAACAATCCGTCCTTATGAAAGTCGCGCCAGGAGAGTCTGCCGTCGCTGACCAGATGCAAGTACTGCAATTCGAGCAGGTGAGCCTGTCCTTCCTGGATCTTTTGCATGCCGAACGGAGGCAAGCGGAGCGGCTCACCGTGCTGGAAGCCCGGCTCTCCTTTGTCGCGCAAGCTGTTGAACCCCGCGTCCCATCCTCGCGTGTCCGGCAGGACAGGGCGTCGGCGATCATCTAAACAGGCGGCAAGATTGCCAACCGTATAAGTGAGCAGCATCTCAATGGAATGCCCCAGACAGTCAAAGAACAGCACAGCCGGCTTTGCCTGAAGTTTAGCCGCACGTTCAGGACTGCTCAAGAGGAACGCACCGATCTCAACATCGAACCAGTTGTTCACGGCTGTATTAACATTCATCTCGAGGTCCGCGGCATGCGATCCCGCCCGGACCATTGAGTAACGGTAGAGGGGTTTTCTCAAAGGGCGAGCCTGCCGGACGGCGGCTCTGATGTGCTCGTAGTTTTGCTGGCAAACCGCAGGGATCGCCAGACCGTAAAGGAGTCCAGATGTTGTGCCGACGTGCTGCCACCAATGCAGCATTTCATGAAAGTAAGCAGCATATGCCTTGGGCTCGTTCATCGTCCCGGGACTCGCGACGATCAAAGGCAGACTGTGCAGAAGGTCGGCAGATATCTCGTCGGGAAATGCATCCGGGAGAAACGTCATATACTCCTTTGCCGGGTCGTACCGGGCGAACAGAGTCCGCCAATCCGTCAACCGCGCGTTTGCGATAGCCTCCGGCCCGACGCTGGCCAGCGCTCCTATATCCCACCTGAGTCTCAATATCATGTTCATCGGATCAAATTCCCCCATAACCGGATCACGCTGCCGCTCGCGTCCCGATGTGCAGAGTACCTCGCGGAATTGCCCGTACAGGTCGTTACTTGTCATCGACGACATGTTGCTTAATCGACTCCTCAATTTCGGCCAGCGTGGCAACAGGAACAATCAGTGTGCCCTTAGCCGTGATGATCTGTACAGGAACGGGTTGAGGTTTGCTTCCCCCTTCCGATTTCTTCTTCTGCCCCTGGTAAATTCGATAGATCGTTAACGACAGCTGTGCTATGTTGACAATGATGCCCGCAAGGACGAGAACATCGCCGACAGCAGAGCGCCGCGGCTCACGGGAAGAAACGTTCAGGCCGCTTTCTTCCCGGAAGCCCTCAGCGAGTTCGATGCCACTGTCCGGCCCGCTAAGAAGGCGGCGAACCTCATCAGCCGGAAGGGCACCCTGAATAAGAAGCTTAATTGATTGCATTCTTCATCCTCCCTTACAAACGTTTGGTTTCGCAACTTTGCAGCGGTTCAGCGCTTCAATATCGGCGGGTTAAGACCGCCGAAACGTTTTACGGATTTATCAGTGGCTTCCGGTTTCTTTCTTGCTTTTTCGTGGTGCGATGCGGTTTCAACCACGGGCTAATGCCGCACGGGAGGGTTCTCCAGACACATATAAGCTGGTGCTTGGGAAGGTCAATCGATGGGGTCGCGCTACGCTTGTTGTCCATGACACGCGTTGCCGTGGACAGGGCGGGAGAGAGACAAACAAATCTTCCCGACTTCCGTACTAATTTAATACATGTATAAGACTCTTAAGCAAATACGAAGGGTTGCTGTGGCCGTCGTCGGCTTCACGCTCCTCCTGATAGGCGTGGTTATGATAGTCCTCCCCGGACCTGCGATCATCGTTATACCGGTCGCGCTGGCGATACTGGGAACGGAGTTCGTGTGGGCAAGGAGGCTGCTTGAAAATGTGAAGCGGAAGATGAAACGGAAAAGATAACGCGTTCGTGGTAAGCCAATTCACGGGCGCTCTGCCCGACGGCGCTTCGAGAACAATGACCTAGTATTTCTATTCCTGCCGGGGGATGGTCCTGATCCTCTTTAGTTTGGCACCGAGTCCTTCTTTCTGCGTGCGGATGTCTATATCGTTCTGGATATTCAGCCAGAATCGCTCGGAGGTACCGAAAAATTTAGAGAGCCGCAGGGCGGTGTCAGCCGTAACCCTCCTCTTCCCGTTAATGATATCGAGAACCGTGGTTGTCGAGACTCCGATTTCCTTCGCAAGCCTGTAGGAAGTAATCCCACTGGGCTCCAGGTATTCTTCTGTCAGTATTTCACCAACCGTGGGAGTCTCTATCTTCTCTTTTACCTTCTTCATGTTGTATACTCCTCAATGATAATCTTCGATGCCGACATCATAAGCATCGCCATCCACGTACCTAAAACAGATCCTCCATCGGTCGTCAAGATCGGGCATTTATTCTTCCGCTTGATGCGGGCAACAAGAGGCGTCCTTCTCTTTGAGCTACGTTCACCAAAATCCGGTCGAGCGGTGCATGGGTTTGCGCATCGCCTTGTTTTAGCCGATTCAATATTATCCGTCACGGGAAGGATTGGCTTCGGATGACTAAAAGCGACATCTTGTACAATGGGAAATTTCGATACGGAGCCACGGCGAAATCATCACCGCTTGCCCCCGGTAAGAGCGACGCACTGTAAGTAGATTACAACGGAAGAATTAACGTGAATACGATAACAGCACAACAGATTCGGGTATCGACGGCCACCGACCTATTTGATGCGCCTTATGATTCTGTCAAGCAACCGCACCTTCTTGGGCGGATCCACATTAATGGCGTTTAATCTGTCCAGGTCTCCCCTGTCAAACAGATGAACCTCTACGGTGACTCCTTTGGACGTCGATGAACGTGGACCACTTGTACCGGTACTCACAGATTTCTTAGAAACCAATTTTATGTGATCCGTTTCTTCCTCAACCGTGAACGGAAGGGTATCTAGTAACGCATCCTCTTTTTTCTGTTCGATTGCCATCCTAAACCTCCTAAGAATTTGACTGGCGTCCTTTTGCTTCAATTCGCTGGAGCATCAGATCATAAATTCCGTCTGCAACACCTTGGAGCAGGCCAACATGATACTTCCCATCAAACTTATTTCTGTCCTTACAGTCAACACAGAGAAACCCCAAAAGATTATAATTGTTTTCCTCGTCTCTAATCAATGGAATCAACGGCACGACAATTTCACTATCATAGGGGAGCTTCCCGTCTGAATATGCTTCCCGACTCGTGTTCTGGTAACTTCTGTCTGCTGGAATATCATTATTGACATAGAATAATTTGTCTTTCTTGCCGTCTGTAAAATTAGTGAAAATCTGAAGAAAGCATGTGTTTTTGAAAATCAAATGCTGAACGCTCTTGTAGGCGTGGGTGTCTCTAGCGCGTGATTCTTGGTCTCTCGAGAGGTTAGCAACTTCTGCAATAGCCGTGACGGTTCCCTTCACCGCGACCTTTATTGAAACCGAGCAAGTTGAACGCGTTAGTCGCGCAAATATCTCTTTTAGCCGATCACAGAGATACAACATGGCTTCTTTGAAATCTTTATCTGTAACGCTACTGTTCTTCCGCAGCCAATGCACCTTAGCAAAGGCGTCTTTCAGGATCAATATCGATTCGGCATAGGCTATTTCTCTGTACCTAGAGTTCAAGTACTTCAAAGAGTACTTCAAGAGAAAGAATAGAAATCTACCGAGCCATATAGCCACGACGATTAGGAGACCCAAGATACACGAGGCAACCACATTGAGACCAACGAAGTTCTTGCCAAACAGAAGGATGGCTACAATAGATCCCCACCCGGAAAGTAAGAACAACCAGAAGCGTTTCGAGTTTGTAGACTCAAACGCTTCTAAGACAACCTTATGCAAGAGAATCCCTTAATTGCGGCCTTCAAAATAAGATCAGATATCGCCAATCGGAAAACCAATTCAAAATACCACTCCCCACCGGCCAACGCAGGTATTCTGCTCGTGAGTTCGTGAAAAGGGGCACTCGTCCCCCCGCTCCCCAACCGCTCCAACCAGTCAAAACATTATCGTTCGCTGCCAAATCCGTTCGAGGCCGGGCGAGAAACGCGACGCCTCTTTGTTCCCTTTGAACTCTTATCGACGGTAGTCTTGCTCTTCCGATTGGCAAGTGATCTCCACAGTTTAAACGCTTCGCGGGAGTCCAAGCTCCTCCAGGTTTCAAATGCGTTCTGGAATGCGATTGCGTCTCCTATTCGTCGATCTTTCAAGAGATTGCTTCTCTTCATTTCTTGCTCCCCTTCGAGTTCCTTGTTGCCTTTCTACCCGGTATAACGCAACGGATAAAATGCTGGCTTTCACTTTTCAACAGGTACCTTCCTAGCCACTCCCTCAATATTCTCCACTCATTGTGGTGACTAACGTTGTTCGTCACAGGTAGGTTTATCCGCGATGCATCCTTGAACCCAATAAGGGTGGAATGCGACTCAAATTCTAATATAAGAGCCTTCGCTATCTTCTCGACCTCTTGCTTCGATAGACTCGGGTGACTTAGGCTCAAGATCTCACAAGCGTATCGTTGGACCGCATCAATCTCGCCACTATAGGTTTCAAGCTGTATTGGATCGATCTTCTCGGTCAAAGCGATCCACGGATATGATGCCTCGTCCTTCTCCCTCTTTTCAAAATAATTCACCAATCTGGTGAATGCCCTTGGAAGCGAATTCAGCGGTATTGATCCGTAAAGTGGATCAATTGGGGTAAGATAACTCATCAAACCCATAACAATGTGATTCCCGGTCAGTGCTATTAGCGTCCCTCCGCTAGCGGCCAAATAGGGCACGAATACGGTAATTTCCTTAAAGTTAGACCTAAGCGCCTTAGCAATCTTATAAGAAGAATGGACAAGTCCACCCGGACTGTGTATAACCAAATACAGGTTCTTGCATTTCGTGTGCTGCCGTATGTGAGATATTACCGTCTCAATTCCAAACTCCTCGGAGACACCGAGCGATGCCGAAGCATACTCGGTTGGAGATATACGCTCGGGCACATAGGGAGCAATCAGCGCCAGTAGAACTGCATTTTTTCTCAACGCGAGGGCCTGCAACACGCTGTCATTCTCCTCTTCAACGTTCAGAATCGGCTTTAGGTTCTCTGGGATTCTTATCGGCATAAGCCGTCTTAACTTTAGAGTTGAATTCTTGGAATCATGAAATCAGTCATTTTGCAGCTTGTCGAATATAAATGGCCAATCCTGAAAAGTCAAATTTCCGGGTATGTGGGCAGGTTCTGCAAAGTCGGCCAACCGATAGTAACAGCACGTAACTCCCCATGGCAGCGGGACCTATGCAAGCCGTCTCCTCTATTGGCCCCCTCCAAACGAAATGCTCTTGTTCTTTCGTGCGCCGGCTCCATAGGGGGCAACGCACTCCTCGGTGAACATAGAAACCACATCAGAATCTTCATCAAACAATATCCAACGTTGTTTTGCTACAGCCACGTATCTTCCTATCATCTTCCAACCACAATCCGGTACTCCAGTCCCCTGCCGATCTCAACCTCCACTGTCTTCCTTTCTTCGTCAATCCTGGCGTCCACCGCCTTGCCGTTCACCATCACCTGTCCCTTCGGGACCACGTTGTAGACGACCACCTTCGCTTCGCACCCAATAGCGGGAACTTGAATCGCGATCCCGCTCCCCTTCTGTGATATCGTTATCACCTTCAGACTGTCCCCGGCAAATCTGTCGACATATGTGAACCTGTTCGTAAAGTCGCTGTCGCCGGGGAAAGCGTTCACTATCAACTCCGGCTTCGCGTCGCCGTTCCATTTCACCGAGTTGCCCGTAAGCCAGTTATCTCCGGTCACGAATATGGCGTTCTGTTCCACGAAGACGGGGATATGCGTCGCGGAAAGCACGCATGTGTAAGTCTTTCCCCCGGCGTAGGATCTTCCCGGCGAATACCAATCGTACCATGTTCCTTCGGGGAGATAAATATTCCGCATCGACTGGTCGGGTTGCGTCACCGGCGCGACGAGGAATGAATTGCCGAACAAATATTCGTTCCAGACATCATATGTCGCGGGATCATGCGGGTAGACGTAAGCCGGTGGTTTCATGAGCACGCCGTTGTCGGCAGACGTGTTCAGCTGCGAGTAGACGTAGGGCGCGAGCTCCATCCTCTCCACGCATGCACGCCTGAAGTTGTCCTGGAGCGTCTCGCCGTAATGCCAGGGAGCTCTGTCATTACCGCTTCCGCCCGCGCCGTCGAGTTTGATTTCGAACAATCCAGACCACGTCCCGAACTGCAGCCACCTGCTGAAAAGCTCCTCCGGCTCCATCCCGACATCGCCCAGGTACCCGCCGACGTCGCTTCCCCAATCCGGGAAACCAATAAATCCGACCCGCATGGCGTTCGCGACACTACACGCAAGCCCGTCCCAGCTCGCCCGCGAGTCCCCGCCCCACAAAGCGCTCAGGTACTTCTGGCTCCCCTGCATTCCGCCCCGGGAGTAGTTGAAATTATCTTTCCCCCATTTCGCGGCAAGCACGGAATCTATGACTTTCGCGTAAAGGTAAATGTATTTGTTCCTCCGCTCCCACGGCGGGGTCCTGTCGTGCCAGGTCTGCTCGACAGGAAACACCTCGTCGGCACGATCCATCTTGTGCCCCTGAACACCGTAAGCATAAAGATTCTTCGTCAACGCATTATCGAACTCCGACACGCTCTCCGGATCGCTGAGGTCGATATATCCGTGGTCGCCGGGCATCCCGTGAACGATGCTCGTATCTCCGAACGTGCACGGTGCCACCCACGACATGAACCGGAGGTTGTAGTCGGCATTGAGCGTGTATATCCAAGCCCTCGGGTTCCTGAACTTCTCATTGAAATCCATTTTCGACCACCCGTTTACGCCGTTGCTGTAGGGCCTGTCAACCATAATCGAGGTGATCGGAATCTTGAGTGCGGTCATCTGTTCCACGTCGTCGAGTATGTCCGCTTTGCCGTTCTTATCCTCGTCCCGCCATATTGTCACGCCGGAAGCCCACGCGGGGATGTGCTTCGGCGCACCGATGACGTTGTAATATGATTTCATTATCTCGTCACCGCTGTCCCCGGTGAAGATATACCAGTCGAGATCTCCCGTCCTGTGATAGATTTCCGTCTTCCCGTTTATCGCGAATTGATACTGACCTTCCGCGAACGTATCGAAGAAAGAGGCGTAGCCGAGGCTGTTGAAGAAAAACGCCGACCATACTGAGGCATAATTCTCGTGGTACCTGGTGTCTTCACCCTTCACGACGAAATTCTGGACCGAACCGGTAATATCCGGACTCTTGCTGTTGTCGGGGACAAGGTTCTCTCGTATTCCGAAATAATGTCCGTGAAGATCTTTGAGATAAATCGACACGTCGCGTCCCCACTCCGGGTGAGCATGGATGTGCCAGCCGTCTTCTATCCTGTCGATGTTTATGTCCACCGTGTAATCATTCGCGGTATTCACCTTCCCCGGGTCCGGCACGTTACTGTAAAAAAACTCCAGCACTGTGCTCTCCGCGCTCTGCCGCTTCACCTTCATCTGTGACGGGGTTATGAAGTTGAATTGAATGCTGTCAACTTCCATGATGGGCGTGTTGTCACGAGTCAGAATCACCCGGCTTTCCCCGGCGATTATCGATATCGCATAACTCGTCTCCTGCTCCTGAGCGAACAACAAGACCGGAAGCACAAACAGAAGAGCGAGGATGATCTGGAATGCTTTCATGACAGGATCCTTCCTGAAACGGTTCGACGGTTGAAGTCAGTAAGGGAGCGTTGAAGTCTAAGGGGGGCTATCTCTCCGGGTTCGTGGACACTGAGGAGATACATGCTGTCAAATGTCAGGAGATGAATGAGGTGCCTCAAGAATCACGTTCTCTTTGGGCCAGCCTGCGCCGGCAATGCAGCGCTGCTTCTGCCCAGCTAAGATGACTTCGCAACCGCTGAGGCAACCGGAATAGTAACCTCGGTTGTCGCTGCTGGTTCATAGATGGCTCTAATCGTTTCCGCTGTAATCGTAATATGGTGGTTAATACCGGCAAGCAACCATTGAGCTGGACCTCCAGGATGATCTGATCCGTTCCGGGCCTTTTCCGCTATAAACTTATCTCCGAAGCTGAAATCTTCCCCGGCGTACTCGGGTCTTTTCATAAGGAGTTGTGCCTCGGCCGGGTACTGGCCACAACCCGCACCGCTTTTCTTTCCAATCCACTCCCCGCGAAAGACAGTCCAAGATTCAGGCGTAGAGTAACGGATGCTTGCACTCACATGCGGAGTTTTGACTGGTTCGTTGTAGAAAGGATGCTGAATCGTGTAATCGCCAAAAGAAGGTGTTCTGCCGTATCGAGACTGCATCAGCGAGCAGAGATGATCGTTCCACAGTTTGAACTCATGTCTGTCAAGTTCATAGACGTCGTTTGCCTTCAGGTGTCGGAGATCGAGGGGAAATGAACCCCCTACGATCGTCACACTTCTCCAGTCATTTACTTGAGGAATTCTCGTTATCAAAGAATCCAACGAATGAGAGTCGGCGCTGACTAATTCGAGGTCAATCAGCAGATGGGCGCGTCCAATGTCGGTCTTTAAGATTTCGAGCAAAGTTAGAACATCTCTGGGTAGACTCGGCCTTTCAAGATCTCTTCTGAAAAGTCGGATCGCGAGTCCTCTCCCGAAGTTCTCGGCTATTTCCGCAATTTTTGCCTGATGGGGTTTCCCTTTTCCAAAGAAACCCGTAACGGGGACGGCCACTAAGCCAAGAGAGATTCCTTTTCTGCTAAGGGCATCCCACATATGTTCACCATCTGAGCAGGTTAGGGATTCCGGCAGGTGTCTAAGGTCAATTAAGAATGGATTTCCCGTGACAGCGAGCCTCAGCTCTTCAATTCTGGAAAGGAGAATATCTTCGACTTTTTTGGGGCCACGCTTCTTTCGTTTAATCCCCTCTTTCTGGACGAACATCGTTGGACACAATTCAAGCAGCGGTGTTATGTGTTCTCTTGTCGTATCTGCAAGCTTGGATAGTGCTCCCACCTCCGCTGGTTTCCAATGAAGCACCGGCATATAATGATTTGGCCCAAAGCTTAGTTCCAACCGTGCTCCCCAAAGAGGGTTCTTACCTGCCTGTGGCCCACGAGATTATTCAAGATACGAAAATCTCCGGTCTCGTGTCTAATTCTTCCGGCCACGATTGCAGGATGGATACCTAGGGTCTTCGCAAGGCTTGAAACCGCCTCTGGCATTTTCAGTTTGCTCGCGGGACTCTTTTTCCAAACATCTTTTGGGATGAGAATTTCGCTGGCCAGTGCATCGGCTGCATCCTCCCGCAAATCACCTTGATAATCAACATCGAAATCATCATAAAACTGATCAATCTCCGATCCCAAATGAAGGCGCAGATGCGCAAGTTCGTGCATCAGGCTGAACCAAAAATTATCCAATCGATCGTGCCGCAAGGTGAGTGCAATGATAGGATGCTCTTGCTTTATCATGATTGCGGACCCGTCTAGGTAAGTGCCAGGAAGATGTTTTTCAATCACTATGGAGATCCCTTGTTCTTCTAGATAGCGACAAGCGAGGAGTGGGCCATCGTTAAAAACACTCAGGCGGACGAGCGCCTTCATGAAGTCATCGTCTATGCTTTCCTTTTCATAGGGTGCTTTGGGCGGGTTTGCAGAAGCAACATTTATCACCCTTGCTGTCCAAGCAGCCAGCGCATACTGGTCCATCTTCCGAGCCGAACGCATGTGATTCGAAGTTCTGTATAGCACCTGAACCAACGGAATTGGCTTCAATTCATCAAAAAACTTCTTTACCGCCTCTATGTCGTCTTTTGTTGCACGGGAAAACGGCTTCAACCAGCCACGCGAGGCCATATCTTTTACCGGAAACCTCTGCCATTCGATCTTAAAGTCGCTTGATTTCGTATCATCCTGATCCTGGATTAGGGATTCCGCCGGTATGCCAAGTCCATTGTGAAGAGCCCGAATCATGGATAGGGTCAAGGGACGTTTCCTAGAGAGGACTTCTGAGACCTTGCTTCTACTGCCGATAAAAGGAATCAGGTCTCTCTGCGAAAGATTCTGCTGTTCCATTCTAAACACTATCGCATCAATCGGATCGGGCCGAAACTTCCACAAAACACTTTTCTCGTAATCCTCCACAAGAAGAGTAAGCATTTTCAGTGTTTCACCCTCTTTGGAATCTGGATCCGGGTCAAGAGCCAGAAGTTTTTCGACCTCAGAAAGAGCTTTTTCCAAGTCTGATCGTGTTTTTATCATTTTCACAGAATCTGTCATTTTATCTGATTCACCACTTTGAATACTCGGCGTGTGTGCCGATTCTGCTTATCGATATTATTTGATTCTTGTAGCCCACTACGACTTCAAGCCTGTATTTCTTGCCTTTCAGATTGAAGACGACATGATAATCAGCAAGAAAGCTTGCAGAAGCGTATCGTGCTTTGATTTCTGCAGGCGTGTGCCATTCCGCCTTTTTGGCTTCTCCAAGCCAAGATGCCAATTGTCCGCGCACATCGCCATGTTTATCTGCAAACTCATCGAGTTTTGTTATTCCAATAACCTTCACCTATAGAGGCCTTCTGGGCAATGTTCCCTAAATTTACCATAGCGCAACGCTCCCTCATCGGGAACAATGTAACCGGTGCGTCCGTGGAAGTCAAGTCCTGCGGAAAGTTTCCCGAGTCAAGTCCACAACCGTGCCGTAAGCTTAATGATATGTGCTGCAGCTGACTAACCCTTACTACCTAACACCTGAGTCTGCACTGCGACCTCATCGCGATTCCTTCCCATCTGCTCCCACAGCGGTCTCAGGTCAGTATATACCTGCCTCCAACGTGACGAACCCGATAACAGGGCTTCGCCCGTGTCCGCGGGAATCGATGTTCATCTTCACGCCGATCTGCAGCCCCAGACTTAGCCTCGTCTTACCGCTCTCGGGTGAACCGAAAACCTTGTAACAGGCGACACCGGCCTTCGGCGCGATCCTGAACCATTGTATATCTCTCAGCTCAAACAGCGCCGTGTCCCATCCGATGAAGGCGGATGCCTGCGCCCCGGTGATATCGACGGAAGTTGCCGGCAGGAGATTGAGGTGAAGCTGCCCGTTAGATATGACCGGAAGGATCATAAAGAATATCTGCGCGAGAAACCCCGTCAAGGAGGAGTCGCTTTCGATCGCCATGCCTCCGTAGTAATCCAGTGCCGCGATGCCGACCATGTACACAGACCAGAACGAGGCGTTGGACCTGTTGCCGTTGTAGGGATCGTGTGGAAGGATGGGTATACTCATGTTCCACTGGTACGCGACCCTCTCACCGGCAAATATTATGTAGAGCCCCGGCGTGATTTCGTTATGCTGAAAGGATGTGAACGCCCCGAACTGCTGGGCCTGCGCGGCCGAGCACGACAGAAGAAGAGCAAGAATAAATGCAGACCGTCCCGCTTTCATGACCCTGACCCTCCCGCCTCTCCAGGTTAAACACCCGATCCCCCGGTTCCACGCGAAGCAACGCTCCGGAACCGACTGGAGCTCAAATGTATGCCGGAGCTAAGTCAGATTCAACAAGTCGCACGGCGAGATCTGAACTCCAATCAGCCAACTCATTTCTCCCGGCGGTGCTAAGCTCCGGCCGATGCTTCATTTCAAAAGCATCATCTTCATCGTTTTGCTGAACCCGTCCACCCGAAGACTGTAGAAATAGACGCCGCTCGACAGCCTGCTCCCGTCGAAATTCACCGTGTAGTTTCCCGGCCGCTTAACGCCGCTGACAAGGGTTGCAACTTCCTGCCCCAGCACGTTGTAAACCTTAAGCGTCACGTGTCCGCCTGCGGCGGACGACAGCTGATAGCCGATAGCCGTCGTCGGGTTGAACGGGTTAGGATAATTTTGATCAAGCAAATACTCCGAAGGTAATTGCGGGCCACCCGCATTCACCGCGGTTATTACGTCTGAGATCGGTACGCGCCACGCGCCCGTTTGTGTCCCCGCAAAGAGGTATTCAGCGTTAGAGGCGACGGCGTTGACAGGTGTCCCCGCGAGGGCCGAATCGTCGACGGGGTGCCATGCCTGTCCCAGATCTGATGTCATGTAAAGACCGTTTGAATAAGTGGTGTTGCCACTGGATGAAATGTACGCGACCACCACGCTGTCCCGCACCATCAGAAGACACGATGCCAGCCAAGTGGTGTCGCTCACCGGAAGCCCGTTGTTTCTCGCTACCCATCCGGAACTAATGCCGCCGTGAAAATAAATTCCGCGCATCGTGGCGACGAATACGTTCGTGTCAAGAGCCACGATTGCATAACCTTCGCTGAGGGTATCGGGCAACACCTGAGTCCAGGGGATGCTGTCGCTCGGTGTTGCGTACACACTTCCGTAACGCACCTTAATCGTGTGGGACATAAAAGAAGAAGGCGGCGCATTACCACGCCGCCTTTTCGTTCATTCCGTATTCTTCGTATTCTTTCTATGTCCGCGGATGCCGCTACGAGTTACGAGCCATCGGCTACCGGATGATTTATTCTTCCTCGAACAGCTCACTCCCCTGGAGCCGGATAGGCCGCACTCCCTGTATCTTGCGGCCGGCGGTTGGACCGACGACTTCGCTGCAAGGAATGCCGGCTTTCGGCACGAAAGGCGGCAGACAATGCAAAATCAAAATCGTCAATTACCATGTCGTGGAAATATTGCCGCGTGATTATTAACATTGGTGCACATGGGAGTCGAGTTTATGCGAGGGTATGACGGAGACCCGGATGCCTCGCACTCAAATAGGAAGTTCGCGATGCTGGCTGTGAAATGCGCAGCAGTACTGGTCGCGGCAGCAGCGCTGTCTCTTGTGTTCCGTCCGGCAAAGGATCTCATCGGCAGGCCGATAAGTGAAGACGGTTACTACGCACTGACCGTAGCGAGAAACATTGCTGGAGGTCGTGGTGTAACGATCGACGGCCACACACTCACCAACGGCTTTCAGCCGCTTTTCACTTTCATGACTGTGCCTGCATACTGGATTGCTCATGGTCGCCGTCTCGACGCTCTCAGGTACGTACTCCTCCTGCAATGGCTCTTCTATCTCGGTACAGCCTGGCTACTGGGCATGGTGGCCAGGGACGGAATTAAAGATCGTTCTCCTGCTCTCGCGCACGAGGCGTTCTGGTGGACCGCGTTCCTATATCTTGCCAGCACATGGATTTTTATGGCATCGTTCAACGGTCTGGAAACCGGATGCTTGATGTTCTTCTACGCGGCGGCATGGCGGTACTACCAGCTGGGGAGACATGAGTCGTGGAGCGGCCTCTTCATCTTCGGTTTCCTCCTTGGGCTGACGGTCCTTACACGGGTGGACGCCGTTTTTCTGGTCATAATTATCTCCGCGACCATTTTGCTTCGAGAGCGGAGCCGGCCGCTTCCTGAAAGGCTTGGCAGGTCCGTGGTCGTGGCAGGCACGGCGTTTCTCGTGTCGCTGCCCTGGTGGGTGTACAATATTCTTCGTTTCGGATCGTTGATGCCGACGAGCGGCACATCCGAGGAGGGCCTGCTGTTTTCGTGGGGAAGAGTCTGGCGGGCAGGATCTTCTCTCTTGCAGGTCGCGGTCCCGTATATCTATTGGGGAAAGTTGGAATTTGAAGGAACCGCAGCCGTTGTGGTCCGTTTCCTTCTCCTTGCGGCCGGATTGTTTCTTCTCTGGAAGAAGAGAGAGGTTTTCAGCAAACCGTCTCGGCCCGACGAATGGCTGACCGCGCGAACCGTTGGCTTTGCCGGGATAATTCTTCTCACGTCTCTCCTTCTGCTCGGTTGGTACACGCTGACGTTCAAGTCAACCTGGTTCTATGTTCGGTACGTTGCGCCGCTTACAGCCGTCTCAACCGTCATGTTCGGTTACGCGATCGCCGGAAATCTCGGCAAGGCCCGCTCGGTAGTCCCATTCCTCCTGGCGATTCCCGTCTGTCTGGTCGTTTATGCCTTCGCCGAGCGAAAGGTCGCGAACGAATACTTCGAGAAGCAGGTTGGTCTTGTCCGCGAGTACGTTCCGGACAGCGCCACCGTCGGTGCGCCGCAAAGCGGAACTCTTGGATATTGCCGGGACGGTGTCGTGAACCTCGACGGGAAGGTTAATCCTGCGGCGCTGGCACACATGGCCGATATGCCGGCGTACCTTCGCAGTCAACACATAGAATGGCTGTGCGACTGGAAGAGCACACTGATACCCGATGTGCTGGGCAAAGACCCCGGGGATGCTGGCTGGAGCCTGGTCGCTTCAAAAGGCCCTGTTGTACTGTACCACTACACGGGGATTAGGAGCCCCTCACCTCAGCCCGCCAAGCGCTGACCATCCGTGATTTCCAGGTCCGCGCGTTGCCGGTTGTAGAATACATCCAGGCGTCGTCCGCTCCGACAGTAACGCGGTCGGTTCCGCCGAAGCGCCGGCAAGATACTCCCCACCCGTTCGTTCTGCTGTTCAC